>JAGCMB010000051.1 GCA_017646665.1 Bacteroidaceae bacterium | reverse complement strand
CATCGCTGACGGTCGTATCCAGAAGTACTACAAGGAGGTTTGCTTGCTCCAGCAGGGCTACTGCCAGAACGAGAAGATTTCTGTTGCTGAGTTCTTGAAGGGCTTCGACAAGGAGCTCACAGCTACAGGCTTCCAGCGTTTTACACTCCGTGCAGAGTAATTGAAACATATATAATAGGCAAGCGGCTCACATTAGTGAGTCGCTTGTTTTTTTCTCTTATATACTTGTTGACTGTATATAAAAAACAACATCCACATCATAAGATGTGGATGTTGTCTGCTTTGTATGTCGACTACCGTTTAAATTTTATTGTATGTACTGATTGTAAAGTCGACTCCACCTTCAAATTCAAGAGGATTGTTTTTCTTTATCTTCAGTGTGTTGTCTGTGAGTGTCGTAATCTCCAACTTTAGACCTATGCCACCAACGCCAATAACAATGTTATCACCTTCTACAGTGTATGGCGCAGGTATACTATTAGGAACTTCATTTGAAGTTATTGTTATTAAACTTTGCGTAAATGTGTATTCTTCCCACACTCCATTCTGTGGCATCTTGGTTTCTATTCTCCCGTTTTCATAATAAATCTCTGTTGAGCTCAATCTCCAAGTTCCAACAAGATTGTTTGCACTCTTTTCTACTTCTTCGCAACTGGTGAATGTCATCACAGTACATAATGTCGCGATAATTAATGTTGCCAGTTTTCTCATTTTGTGTTTATGTTTAGTTGTTGTAAAATATTTTAATTAACTATTGCAAATTTAATCCTTTGCGTAAATGAATATTTATAATGCTTGTTAAAAAACGAAATTCAATTGTGAATTAATGTTAACAGTTAATCAAAACCGGGTTTAATAAGTTAAACAGTTTTAAATTCACGCGTAAGAACATCGGTCTTGACTTCGGGAATGTTATTTGCTCCGCTATTTCTTTATTGTGTCAAAACAGCAACCTTGTCCGCTTTGTAAGCATCTATATTTGCAATGTATTTGACAGCGGGCATCACAATTCTTGCCATATACTCTATACATATCAATTTTTTTTATTTCAGTTGTCTATTTCTGTGATGTCTGCTGTCTGATATAAGTCCGTGACTTTTAAAGAAGTCACGGACTTATGCTTGAAAACCACTTTGAAAATATTTTGTCGTTGGACAGAGATGTAATAGCTTCTTCTTGATAAATGTCTAGCTTAACCGCACAAGCAGTGAAGGCGACTACCGGCCGTGTAGCGGGCAATAGCCGGGAATAATTAATTCCTATTGTTAGTATTCTTGCATAAAATATTAACCTTTTTTGCCTGTAAGCAAAGTAAGGAGCTTAGGTAGGTATTTCTGCATTAAATAATAAGCAGATAATAATAAAGCAACAGTCAATACTAAATTCAATATATAGACGACAAGCCAAGAAATGTCTGATACAGGATGTAGGATTATCTCTAAAATTTTTTGGATGGTTGAAATTACCAATGCGTGGCTTACGTACATAAAGAAACTTGCAGACGAAAGAAAATTATTTACCTTACAATAGCCTTTTTTCAACAACAAGGCTGATAAATTGAATGCAAAGAATAAACCGAATATGATTAAAGCAAATTTCAATATCTTGAATACCTGAGGATCTGTGTTGTAAAAATACATTGCAATTATACCTATGACAAGATAGCAAAACGTTGAGAATTTAGATACTTTGGCAAATTCTGCAATCATATCTTTACCATTCAAACTCATATATGCTCCAAATGAAAAGAAAAACAGACCCTGAGCGGGGAAATAAATTTTTATCACTCCGAAGTATTTAAGCAGAAACAGAGCTGCAAAAGAAAATAGCACGACCTTGCCACCTTTTTTTAGAAGTTGCCATAAAAGAGGTGTAAACAGTACAACAATCATCAAATCCTTCAAGAACCATAACGGATAATTGCTGGGCGTAATGGTTATAGATTTAATAAAAGAGATGATGTCAAGGTTTGTAAAATCTCGGTGATATAAAATAGAGAGTAGGAAACATATTGAGTTCCAAAGCAAATAAGGAATCAAAAGGGTCTTTTTACGATTCTTTATCTTCTTTATCCATTTATCGGTATCCCAAGTTCTCAAACCTAAGAAAAATACAAAGCCTGATATGAAGAAATAAATTGGTACGCTCTGGTGTTGCAAGAAAGCTCGTAAAAAAGATATTGCGGCACTGAATATGGGAAAATTATCGGTGTTGTATCCTGCTGGCATATCAGTAAAAATATGCATTGCTATAATTACTATAGCCAATGGAAATCGCAACAGATTAAGTGCTTGTGAATGTAGTTTATCAGGCTTGGATTGTGTTTGTTTTGACATAATAAAGTATATTTAAATTTTAATTTATCAATTAACGGTAGTAAACGATATAACCTTCTGAATATCGGTTTTTATCACTTTTGTGTTGTCATTCAAATATTGGACACAATCATTTGTTGTCAAGATTATTATTCAGAGAACTGCTTGATAAGATGTTCGTTCTCTTTATCGCAGATTAATAAATATCCGTTATGCTCTGCTATAATACAATTCTTTATACCTATAAGCACTACTTTCTTCTCATTTAATGTATGTACAATGCAATCGGTGGTTTTTTCCAAAATGATATTGGACTCAACCTTTGCATTTCCGTTATCGTCGTGTTCAATGAAGTCGTATAAAGAGCCCCAGGTCCCCAAATCGTTCCATCCAAAATCGGCAGGGCACACAAATACATTGTCGGCGCGTTCAAGAACCGCATAGTCGATGGATATGTTTCGGCAGTTTGGGAAATGTCCGTTAATATAGGTGTGTTCTGCTGCTGTTCCCAGATATTCTTTGATTCCTTCAAAAATCTCTGCAATTTTTGGCTCAAAACGAGTGATTGCCGACGAAATTGTTTTGACATTCCATACGAAGATTCCGGAATTCCACATATAATTGCTCTGGCTGATATATTCTTTGGCGGTTTCCAAGTTGGGCTTTTCCTTGAATGACAGCACTTTGATTATTTCCTTGTCGGAATTGGGCTCTGCTTCAATATAACCATATCCTGTATCGGGGCGTGATGGAGTAATGCCAATAGTTGTAATTACGTCATTGTCTGATACAAAATCAAGTGCAGCTGATATAACTTTTTTGAACTTGTCCTTGTCGGCCACATAATGGTCGCTTGGTGTCACTATGATGTTGGCATTCGGATTTTCCTTCATTATTCTCCACGTTGCATACGCAATGCAAGGTGCAGTGTTTCTTTGGCATGGCTCAAGCAGTATGTTCTTCTCTGGTATATCAGGTAACTGTTTCTTTGTTATGTCGGCATATTGCTCCGATGTCACAACCCAAACATTCTCAATGGGACATATATCTTTGAATCTCTCGACAGTATCTTGTATTAATGTCTTGCCACAGTTCAATATATCAATGAACTGTTTAGGACATTTTTTTGTGCTTATAGGCCAAAAACGGCTGCCAATACCGCCGGCCATTATTACAATATGGTTATTTCTGTTCATCCGTGTCTATATTTATCTAATATGTAAAAGATTCTTGATGCGCTTGAAAATTATACTCAAGGTAAGTTTCTGATATTTAAGTTGCATGCAGGGGTTTATATAGAATCTGTTGTATCCTTTCTCGGCCATTTGTTTTGTTATGCTGAAGTGCTCGCATTTAACCTCAACCCGTTTGTCATCGTTTTTCAGTAATTGGTATTTGATGTCTTTGACGGCTTCGAACCTGTATATTGCCAAACCACCGAATGCAGAAAACACTCTTACCCAATTGTCTGCCGGTTTGAGTTTTCCTAGTTTATCGGCATTCTTCTTTATTTTTTCTTCTGTCTGTGGGTTATTTTCATCTCTCCACATTGTAAGTGCGTAGGTGTCGTGGTATCTGCGTCTTAATTTAGGCGAAGTCGAATATCCAAATGCAGTCACGGCGTCCCACTCTATATTGCTTTTGAATGAGGAGATAATCCCATCAAGATATAATTGAGCAACATCCAGATCAACAACCATCATATAGTCGGCTGTCAATTTATGCTCTTCGATATAATCCATATATTTATTTCTGAGATTCACCATTTTGCCAATTCTTCTTTGGCTAAAGAATGGGTTCGATTGAACTTCAGAGGCTTGTGGAATGGTGTTCCCGGAATCGGTGTCGTTAATGCTTATGTGGATTTTGTCTGGAGCCTGTTTTTGCCAATTCTTCAAAATTTCCTTTGTCTTGTCCTTGCTATCATTCTCATAAACGACAATGTCGTAGTCTTTGAAATAACTGCACAATTTGTCAATAACCGGTATGTTTTTCCTTAGCCCGTCTTCAGCATTCCTTACAATGCTGCATATTATTACTCTTTTATTTGATAATTGTGTCATAGCCATTGAATGTTTCCTTTCTGTTGAGGTTTACATAATCTCGCAGGATTGTATATTTTATCATTGCTGCCCGTGTACAAGTGGTGGAGTGGTGTCAAGAATAATATTCGTGGCTCACTCATCCCATCCTGCATCTGACAAGAATTGTTTGTGCATATTCTGTACTGACAAATTAGATATATCCTTGGCTTTTTTCTCTACACCGCATCTGTCAAGCAGAAGAACATCCTTTAATCTTTTGGTGAAATCCTCTTCATTCCTGTCTTTTATAACCCAGCCATTTACGCCATCTTCAATCATATCCGATGCACTGCTGAACTCTGTTACGACACAAGGTGTTCCACAAGCCACCGCTTCTACCAAAGCTGTTGACCAACCTTCGGTATATGAACCCATGATGAATGCATTTGCCATATTCTCATAGTCCGAAATTACATCTAATGGTTTACGGCCAATCAGCTCAATCTGTTTTTCAAGTTTACGCTCGGCAATATAATCTTTTATCTTCTGTTCGTCTTCTCCGTCGCCAATGAATACTAATTTAGCTAAAGGATTGTTCAACTTTTCTATGCAATCAATCATAAATTTCCATCCTTTAAACCAGTTGAGTCTTCCGACTGTCACATATAGGATTGTATTGGCATCTATCCCATATTCCTGTCGCAATCTTGCTCTGTCCTTGACCTTGAATATCGTTGCATCATAACGTGTAGGGAATTGGCGTGCTTTGTCAGCGTTGATTTTTCCTTTGCTGCGCGCCACAAAACTCGCCATAGCATTCTTGTCTGCAGCGGCTAATATGACTGAGGCATATTGTGCTTTTCTAAAAAAGAACCAGTCGTATATGCCTGCGAATATTTTGGCAAACCTAAATCTTGAGATGCTCAAGGGGTTTCCTACACCCGGCATAATGAGGCAAGTCTTATGCAGATGTTTTTTAGGAATAGCAAACAAAACTTCCGGTGTCTGTATCAATATTTTGTCGTATTCTGTTTCAAAAACCTTTTTAATATATTTTTTCAAACGGAAATATGCAGTTATGCGCCCCGGTATTAAAGGCTTTTTAGAGCGTTTCTCAACGTTGGCAACACTGAAGTAGTCATATTCAACCCCATCAATCTCCTTCTTGTACCATTTGCCAACTTCACTCTCACCGGCAGTGTTTATACCCACCAACTTCAATTCATTACCAAATGCGCCCAACATATGAAGAGCAAAAGACAGATGTCCACCAGTGGGGTAGTCATGGAAATTGCATAGTTCTATAAATAATATTCTCATGATTCCTTGTCTTTCATATAAATGTTGTCTACATGTGCAATTCTCTTTTCAACAGGAGGAAGCTGCATATAATTATTGTATAGTTTGGACAAGTATTTGTCATACTCTTTTATACCACACAATTTGACTCCTTCAAAATCGTATCTGGTATATTCACCATACCACTCAACTGGTATTATTTCCCTATTTTTCCATCGTCCGTGAATATTTGCCAAGAATTCTCCCTTCTCAAGAGATAATGCTAACTTACAAATCTTGTCCAAGATGTATTTATGCGAAAACGGGCAAATGAGCCTTAGTATCTTCTTTATGAGTAATTTTGTATAACTTTTATGTGGAGGATTTATGTATACTAGCTGGCTTAATTTTTCCCACTTTCTTATTGTATTGATTTTATTGTCGTTCAAATCGCAACAGTCAAGCGGGAATATATCAATGTTTATGCCAATCTGCTGCTCAACAGGTAGGTCTATTCTTGGATCATCTATGATAGTTCTAGTATCAACTATTTTTGCGAATGGCGATTTGACAGCTTTTGAATTTGTGTATGTGCAACACTTGAGTGGTGCAGGCAATTCTCTCTCTAATATGTCAATGAGTTTGATATATTGAGTTCTTGGCACTCCAAAGTCCATATCATCGTCCCAAGGGATAAAACCTTTATGGCGGATGGCGCCAAGCATTGTGCCGCCAAGCATATAATAAGGTATATTGTGCTTGGTGCATATTGCATCAAACTCTTTTGCTATTCCCAATAGTAGTTTATGACATTCGTTAATATCTATTTTTTTCATAACATTACAATGTGATTTGCGATAGAATGTTGTTGTTATAGATTTACTGCATTTTATACATATCTTATCAAAGGTAATGAAAAAAATGGAAACAGGCTAATATTAGCCTGTTTTTTTAGTAGGGTATAAAGAATTGATTCTTACGTGCAAGGATGAGCTGTATTTAAAAATAAAATAGTGTTATTCTGGCAACCTTGTAATTCGCTTGTGTTGATACTTTTGTGTAAAAAACAATGGAAAAACAGATGAAAGTCAGGTACAAGTCATTCGTGAATGAGAATGACGCGGAGTTGAAATGGGGTAGCAATCTTGATACAATGTTGGACCCCGGCAGTTATACTGTAGAGATTGAAAATATTGATGCCAATGTGGGGCTACCATTTGAACAAGGTGGCAATGAGCATTATATTGTCGGAAACCTTGTGGTAACAGATAGTGGTACAAAAGGGTTAAGACAAGAAAGTCGTCTCATTGGGCAAATGTTGACTTTTACTTCACGTAAAAACAAGGATACGAAAATTTATACACGTACATTCTCCAATTCGATGTGGAGTAAGTGGAGCTCGTTTGTCGGTACAGATGTCGTTGATAATATTACTACTACTGAGGAAATGATTTCTGCTCTTGCTGGTTTGGTTGAAACAGCCGATGGTCTCCATGACGAGATTGAAGCAGGAAACATCCGTATAACAGCTGTTGAGAATGAACTGAAAGGAACGGCCCTTGCACAATTTGATTTTACTACTGGTAGTATCGATGATTATAAAAACAGAAAATTTGCTTATAAGTTTGAGAACGGATGTAGTTATCTTTTTAGGATTTTAACAGAAGACAATGTTGCGACAACATATTTAAGTGTGAGAAATCAAGAAAATACTGTTATAGACGGCATTGGCAGAATACTTGAAGGAACTGGACCGCGTGAAATTATTTATGAATGTACAGCAGATGGTGGAGAATACCTTTGTATGTCAATCGCAAGCAACGGTGTTGCTGTTGCATACGATGTAGAAATATTGAATTTGTCTAAATATTCTATAGGCACATTGGTAAGGGATAATATAACAAGAGATGCAAGGATTGACGATTTAACACGTACTTTACTCCAGTTGCCTACTACTGATGATTTTGTCGAAGGAAAGAGATTGGACGCCTCTGGTAACATTTCCAGTCATTCAGATTGTAGTGCAACCGAGAAGTATTTTTATATTCCTGCAAAAACCAAAATCAGCGTTAAAGGTCGTATATACGCTAACTATGCATTTGTTTGCGTATATGATACAAATTACAACGTAATACACATAGTTAAAGGACAAGGCGTTAGCACTGATGTGGAATACACCTTGGAGTATGATTATCCTACTTATATAAGAATTGCAACAACTACTTCAAAGATAAGTGATTTCTCCATATTGTATGATGGAGATACTGTATGGCAAGATGTTTCTAATGTAAATAATCGTGTCACATCTATTGAAAATGCGACAGAAAGTTTAGGTAAACCAAACACTCTGAACTACGAAGATTTTGAGATAGGTGGAATCACCATAGACAGAACAGGGTGGTCGTATAAAGATAATACAGACAGTCGTGTCCGTATGAAGGCTGGAATTACCTATCATCTTTTTGTTGGTGATGTGGTTAAGTTACCTGATGGAGTAAGGGCTTATCTTGGTTTCCGCGTTGGGAATACTTATGATGTCAAATCTTGGGTAACAAATGAATTTACCATTGTAACCGAAGGTGATTACAAAATTTTACTCTCCGGGGTTAGTGAAAGCACTCTTTCGTCAAAATTCGATTTGCTTAGTGGAGTTAGTATCGTTGGAGGTGAACGCAGATATGAAAAGACTCTCCCGATAGATGCCGACGCTTTGGCTACAATGAGGGTAATTAACCATCGTGGTTTCAACGGTGAAGCACCAGAAAACACTTTACCTGCATTTGAGTTGTCAAAATTAAAAGGATTCAGGTATGTTGAAACAGATATACGTTTTACTGCTGATGGTGTTGCTGTGTGTTTGCACGATGATACGGTTGACCGCACCTCTAACGGCAGTGGTAGTGTTGGTACTATGACACTTGAAGAATTACGCGCGCTTGATTTCGGCTCTTGGTTCTCAGCAGACTACGCAGGTGTGCAGATTCCTACGTTTGAAGAGTTTATTCTTCTTTGCAAGCAGCTTGGACTGAAACCTTATATTGAACTTAAAAACGGAACGGCAGAACAGATTAAGCAGTTGTTTGATTTGGTAAGGCTGTATGGAATGGAGAAACACTCCACATTCATAAGCTACAACTTGTCGATATTGCAAATGGTTATTGCTAATTCAGACAAAGTGAGGGTTGGTCTTTTAGCTGATACATATTCTGAGGAATATCTCAATAAACTTATAAGTTTGAAGGGTGATAAACGTGATGTTTTTGCCAATCTTAATGGTAATACCATTACCGATGATGTGATTATAACAATACGGCAGAACGGATGCGATGTTGAGTCTTTTACTGCTCCTTGGAGTGGTTTTATATTCAAAGTAGACGGCGTAACAACTGATGGTAAAATGTATTGGGATTATTCAGGTAGCTGCTCTGTTTGGCGTAGTAAAACAAATGGTTGGAAAGAGTAATGTTGTTCACATAAAACAGCAACAGACCGCTAAGCGGTCTGTTGCTGTTTTATAGTATGTATTGCGTCTATTGTTCTTGCTTGGTGTATCTTGTGAGTTTGTATTCATAACTATGTCTTCCTTCTTGACGAAAATCTTGTTGATAGCGAGCCAAGACATTCTTGTATATCTCGTCATATTGAGGGATGAATAAGTCGTTCTTCTTTTCAAGGTTCTTAATTATATTACGTGCTAATGTTGCTGTCTGTTCCAAGTCTGTTTTTCCATGATTGAAACTTGTGCCTTTGATTGCTCCGGGCGAAACATTAAGAATACGATTGCTGGTACCTTCTTTTTCCAGTTCAATATTTACGCTCTCAATGAATATCTTGAGCGCAGCTTTGCTTGCAGCATAAACAGAAAAGAATGGTGATGACATAAACCCGGCAATACTCACCATTACACCGCAATAAAAATCGGTATTGCTCATTATCTTGCCGTAAAAGTGATGTATCAAACGCATTACAGCAGTGGCATTCACGTTCATAGAATCAATGATATGTTTCTCGTTAATTTCCTTGAACAGTGCAAGTTTGCCAAAGCCTGCTGTTATCATCAAAGTGTCTATGTCATTAAACCGGTCGAATAAGGAATAGTCACTATTTGTAAGATCGAACTGATGATATTCGAATTTGGGATTGCAATTCTCATTATCGATGACCGTCTTGTCAACAATATATATCTTTTCAAACTCTTCGCGTTTAGCAAGACTAGTTGCAATAGAAAGTCCTATCCCATTAGCACCACCAACAATCAATGCTCTTCTCATATCTCCATGAAGTTTTTACGTTCGGTAAACTGTTGCATAACACCTGTCATGGCTATGCTTTCCCTTCTGCGTAGGCGTGCGCTACTGAAGCGCTTGTTTATGATGCACGACATCCACTCCTGTATTTCATAACGCAAACCATCGCCATCCCACTTGTAGAAATACTTCTTGTTTTGGTTCTGGTCTTCATAACGCAGTTCAAAATAGTCGGTCTTCCACCAGGGGGCTGGGACATAGGCATATCCCTTTGTTCCGGAAATAACAAGGTTTCCCTCGGTCTTTACGCCCAATCCAAGTTTGAATGAACATACAGCTGTAGGGTAGCGTAATACTCCCTTTGTGTATATGTCAACACCATTTTCCATTCGGGAATATATGTTCAGGTTTTTGTAGTCTGTTCCTAATATACGGAATATTGGCAATAGTGGATATACTACCGATTCGTACATTGAACCACCGGCTTGTGCAGGGTCAAATTCGCGACGAGTCTTGTCGGGCAATAGACGCGAGAGTGATGCTTCAATGTCAACAACCTCACCGATGGCTCCACTTTTTATCATCACCATAAGGTGGTTGAATGCCGGGCAGTGGGCGGTTTTGTTTGCTTCCATAAGTATCACACCCTGCTCCTCGGCCAATTTATACAATTCTTCGGCTTGCGCCTTTTCAAGCACAAGCGGTATTTCGCACAATACGTGTTTTTTTGCAAGCAGAGCCTGTTTGCAGTATGTGTAATGACTAAGGTGTGGAGTGGCAACGTAAACGGCATCTACATCGGTGAGCAAATCTTCAAATGATGCGTATGGACTCTGCAGGCTGTTGATGTTTACAAACTCGTTGAGTACTGCACTGTCATTGTCGTATGCTCCAACGATTTCTATCCCATTGACAAAGTCTGCTTCGGGGACAAAGCGCCTGGCGATGTTGCCACAGCCTACAACACCCACCTTGATTGATGTCTGCTTCTCTTCGCGCAGCATTGTCGAAGAAATTCCCTCTGTACGTGGTAAGTAAACAACTTTACAATATTCATTCAGGTAGTCGAACTTACCCTGCCAATCGCTGCCAATGGCAAAAATGTCAACATCATACTTTTGAATGTCATCAATCTTCTGGCCAAAATAGTCTTCTATAATTATCTGGTCGGCAAGGCTGGTTGCCTTGACTGCCTCAACACGCTCAAGCACGTTGTTGCAGACATTGAGCTTGCCACGTTCACGGTCGAAGTTGTCGTTGGTGACACCTACAATAAGATAGTCGCCAAGTTCTTTTGCTCGGCGAAGAAGATTGATGTGGCCCTGATGTAAAAGGTCATATGTTCCGTATGTGATTACCTTCTTCATTGTGTACCCTTTAACTACTTTAACGAATTATACAGTTTAATGTAATCGGTTGTCATTCTTGACAATAAAAAGTCACTTTTGACAGTTTCTTTAGATTTGACAGATGTCTCTCCTAATGATTTTTCATCATCAATAATACCAAGTATCTGTTCTGCAACTTTTTCAGGTGTCTGTTCTTTGATAATGAATCCATTGCTGCCATCTTTGATAATTTCGGGGGTTCCACCTCCATCCGTTGCCAACACAGGAGTTCCAAAAGCCATAGACTCCATAATACTATTTGATAGTCCTTCCTTTGTTATCGTGTTTGAGCACAAAACTGTCATTGTGCAAATTTGGTATATTTCGTCAACATCTTTGCGCCTTCCAAGTAACTTGATTCTTTTTCTGTCATTCTCATTCAGCATGTTGTTTATCTCTTCCCATAAAGCACCCGAGCCAACGGCCAAAAAAGTTATATCATCTCTTTTGGATATGATATATTTAGCGGCATTTATATAACATGGATAGTCTTTGTTGTTAGAGAATGTTGCAACCATCGCTACTACATACTTGGTGTCAATTCCAAGTTCTTTTCTTTTTTCATTGATGTTCACAATGTTCAAGAAACGGTCCTCGTTAAAACCGTTGTATACAACTTTGGCTTTTTGCTCAGGAATTCCAAATGCTTTGATTCCAGCCTTGGTGTTTGCAATGATAACCTTGCTTCGTATTTTGCAAAAATTGTTTATGAACCACAATTCAGATGGGAATTTTGGGCTTATAATACTGCCAATGTAACTGCATATGAATTTAAACTTCATAAAAGGAAATGCCACCATTGTAAACAAAGCCGACATCATGCCCCAAGCCTGTACAATGTCGGGGGAGAATGCGCTTATATGCCGTTTTACCTCTTTTTTTGTCGCAGAGAAACTGAGTCCTCTGTTTTTGCGGTCAATAACGATGACTTGACATTCACATTCATATAGTTCTTTGTATGCGATGTCATTATTTACAATGATTACTTGGATATCCTTATATCCGGCCTTGTTCAAGCCTTGAATCAATTGCAAACAGCGACGTTCTTTGCCACCACCACCGAAAGTGTCAATTATATGAGTGATTTTCATATATCGTTATAGTTTGTTTTTACAATTAACTTCTTCAATAATATTTTCAACCATCCAACCGCAAAAATCAATATTCTCGCCAGGATGCCATTGCATATCATCTGTCCAATATCCGGGACAACGTTTTGCACCTTTGGTGCCGAAACAATAGCTCATTTCTACTATCAGTGGATTGCCTTCTTTGTCCTTTACAAAATCAAAAGCAACAGATTGAAGTTTTAGTTTGTCTGCAACATCGAAAGCTACTTTTACAATTCTTTCGTCAATGCCGTCATAACTGAACTCGCCACTACCCGAAGCTCTGAAGTCATTCTTGCGTACAAAACGTCTTTCGCCGAGAGCTTTTCTATGAACAACGATGAGTCTTGTATCATATTTGTTATCTGGAATGAATTCCTGGAAATATGCATACCCTTTTTCGCGATGAAGGTACTTGTTTGTCTCGTTCTTGTATAACAATCTTATGAATCCTTTTATTACATGGATAAATGGTGCTTTACCCTTTCTCCAGTCGGAAATCCTGTCTTTAAAAGAATTCCAACTGTTACTTGGGCTGAAACCATTGCCAAATGCCTTATTTATAAGCTTTATCGCAGATTTCTTATCTTTCACCAACTTTACATTGACTGCACCTGCACCACCTCTGAGTTTAAAAACTTTTGGGAATGATGTGGTGTTTATCCATTCTACAGCATCCTTTTTCGAATAAAATACAAATGATGGCACAAGTGGTGCTTGAATTGATTCCAAAAGATATTTCTGGCCAACCTTATCGTCGAAATGCCAGCCTGTATTTATATCTGGAAAAGTGGCCTTACCAGAAGCCTGTATTGATGCTAATAATTGTTTTGCAAATAATACATCATTGGGGGCACCATGTCGATGATGCCACATAAATGCATCACAATCCTTTAAATCCTCTATAATATTGCTGCTGTATGCATTTACTATCTTATAATCTACATTGTTGTTTTCGCAATATTTGATCCAATCATCCGAAAATGAACCTTCTCTTTTATGAATAGCTATTTTCATACTAGATATTTTTATTGTTTATTGATTTTGTAATCAAGTATTTCTTTTAATACATCGTTGTGGCTTTCACACCTCAGATAATTCAATAGAATTAATAATTTGTTCTTATTGAATGTCTTGGGTAACAGTCCCATTCTGAATAATTTATTAGGTATTCTACTGTTATAAGGTTCAAAGTTAGTCAAATAACCTTTTGCTTTCATAATTGCCATGTCATTGAATTTACTCTGCAATTCATCATCGTCAGCAATAATATTATTCAAATGTCCAATGGTTGTCCAGAATTCAGCCTGGTCTTTAAGAATCCTTGTCTGTCCGTCTTCTTTGCACTGCTCATGAGGTACAATGTCAAATTTTACCTCTTTACCAATGTTCAGAATAACGCTGTATCCATAGAACCAACATTCGTTAACCTTTTTATTACTGTCGAAATTGAAATTTCCCAGTCCATAAAATATGGTTTTTCCCTTATATACTTCATAACCCGAAAAACAATGCTGGTGATGATTGATAACGACATCTGCTCCAAGATCTATAATATGCCTGAATAGCCTTTTCATCCTGGGAGTTGGTAAATTGTACAATTCTGTGCCTCCGTGTGATATTACGATAATATAATCTGATTTTGTTTTTGCCTCATTAATATCATTATATAATGATATTATATCAATAGGATTTGAACCGCCATAATCGTTTGTCGCAATTGAATATTCGCTTTCGCACACATTAATCAATGTGATAACCTTTTCTTTTGTCTTTATGTATTTTATTTGCTTTGCATCATTTATATTCTCTCCGCCTCCAACAAAATCCATTTGCATCTCTTTCGCTGCATTGATTGTGTCTATAACACCTTGATTGCCTTGGTCTCTGAAATGATTATTTGCAAGAGTAATGCAGTTGAATCCTGCATCTTTCAATGTCTTCAAGGTTGTTTTACTTGTAAATAGATTTGGACCACTTTTTTTAATCGGAGTGATTGCTCCATTTATAATAGGTGCTTCAAAATTTACAATGTTGATATCGCTTGATTCCAGTATTTCTTTATAATCTTCAAATAGGGAATTAACCTTGGCTTTTTTGTATAACTCCACAGTTTTGTTACGTGGAACTACATCACCTGCAATGAATATTTTTATGCTTTGTCTGTCCATAAATGTATGATATTGTTATTCGATTGGTTGGGAGCTAAAGTGATTTGAAAAAATCAATCATTTTTTTACCTTGTGTTTTATAATTGAAGTCACTTTCAGTCAGTAAGAAGCCTCGCTCACCAATCTTTTTGGCCTCATCAGGGTGTTTGAATATATCAATTATTTTCTCTGCAATATGATTCGAATCATTTGGTTCTACAATATATGCATTCTCTTTATCTTTGAAGTAGTTCATAGCCTCACCAACCCTAGTCATTATTATTGGGCGGGAGAATGCCAAATATTCACCTGTTTTTGTTGCAAAACAATATTTATTCTGCTCAGTGGGGTATTTGTTTATTATAACTAATGAACAGTACTTTTGATAGCGGCGTAGTGTTTCGAGGTCAAGGTAACCTACAAACTCTACTGAATTTCCAATATCATATTTTCTTATTATCTCTTTCATCTTTTCCTTATCTGGTGATTTCTCCAAATTCCCAGTGAGTATGAATCTTGCATCTTGTGGCAATGATGGTTTTGCAATACCAAAAGCTTCCAACATACCGCACACGCCATCTTTCCTCTCTGTCAGTGTTCCTGAATGAAAGATATATGGAGTGTCAATTGGTGGTGTGTCAAGCGTTATATTGTTAGTTGTATCTTTATCTATGATTATCGGCACCTTTATTATTTGGGCTTTTGTGATAGCGGTTGCATATTCCTTTAATGTCTCTGAAATTGCAATTACTCCATTGAGCCTGCTGAAAGCAAACTTTTCAAGTTTTTTTCGTTTGAGTTCAATTTTCTTGGTTTGCTTTGTTGTAACTAAAGGATATTCATTAAGTTCATATACAAGTTTGAATGAACGGAAATAACGAGCGATGAATAAAAAGAAATACCACAATCTGCTTTTTGAAGTTTCAACAACTACATCATCTCTTTTAGTTTTTGAGATCAAGTAAAAGAAGGTCTTTGTATAGCCCAGTATATCGTCAATTCTTCTCTTGAAAAATGAGCGGCTTCTTATTGTGTTATTAGTTGAGTAGCGGAATGATGTTCCATTATATTCTCCTACACTCTCTTTATTTCTTATATTTGAGTCGGTTTCAGTTGGTATGCATACAACAATTTCACATTCACAGTTATTGTCTGCAATTCCTTTTGCATAGCAATATAATCTATTTGTCATAGCTGCACCAAAAGGATATGGCTGGCGGGTAACAAAGTAAATTTTCATCTTGTTTTTTTATTTAATTTATTTTCTACGCAATATATGCCATACATCCAAAAACATATATACACAGGATGTTTCCATAGTGCATAACTAACCATCATACCAATAATCGTAATTATAAACAAATAACCATTCTTGGATATTCTTTTTGCTATATGATGTGACGATTTAATCAGCAAGAACAGGAACAGAGATGTTATAATGGCTCCATACATCGATATCATTTCTCCGATACCTGATATTGTTGAAACGTTGTCATATCCGAATTGCTTAAGCCAAGTTCCGCCTTCCCATCCTCCTAGTCCAAGAATTGGGTGTCTTTGGAATTCTTGCCAGTCAAGAAGTAATGATGACATTCGTCCCAACGTGTAGTTACCGTCGTTTGATGTCTGAGATAGGTCAAAAACTTCAAGTCCGTGATATTCTGCCAGCATCTTTTCCTGTACAAACGGAAGTTGAAAGAGATATATCGCGATGGGGATAATCAGAAATGCATACCATCCTCTGCGATTGATTACTAGCCATACAAGTAGCATGGCAATGAATGTTACTAAACCGGTTGTGGATTGGGTGCTTAATAGAGTGATAATGAAAACAATGAACACCTTGTTGTTTTTTAAACTGAAATCTTTACGCAGGCTATTACATACTATTGCCAAGCAAATGTATGACGCGAAAGCACCCGGTTCCCAAGCAAATCCTGCGTTACGTTGGACGTATGTGAAATCATTAAAATCAATCACTCTACCGACTGTGTAGAAAATGATGTTGCCGGCAACATTACTATCTTCACCACCACTAGGCGTTGAGAATTGGATTGTTGAAATTAGCCCTTCAATTACAGATGGCATTATGATATGTAATGTCCAGAAAATTAGCGAAATGATGCAAAGCTGATACATCAACGTTTCAAAGACAACAAACAACTTTTCTTTGTATGTCTTGCAAATGCAGTAGGAAATGGTTAGCCATATTATCCACTTCGTAATCCACATTGGATTTATGATTTCATTGTTGATTGTTGTTATTGTTGCATATATAAAAAATACCCCAATACTGGCAAAATATGAACTGCTGAATTTTATTTTGTTTTTAAAAACCAGTATTGCTGTTATGATTATTGCAAATGCGTTTCCCCAAGTTGTTATATCTCCCATATTGCGTGCAAAAACCGTGGCATATCCTAGATATACCATCATACACATCATATAGAAGTAGTTGAACCTTGTTATTTTGCTATTATCTAAAAGTTTTATCATTCTGGCAAATGTTATTCTCTGTATTTTATTACTCTACAAGGATTTCCTGCTGCAATGCAGTTGGCGGGAATGTCCTTTGTTACGATAGAATTTGCACCAATTATAGAATTTTCTCCAATTACAACACCTTTCATCACGACACAATTCATTCCAATCCAAACGTTGTCTTGTATGACAATCTTTGCAGGCGGATACTGCGGGTATTTGTCTTCGTGGTCATTCCTGTCTCCAATCATTACGTTGGCACCGCACATAACATTATTGCCAATCTCAACCCCAATACTTGAAACAATGCTTACACCAGAAAAACCACAATAATTTCCAATTGTGATTTTACCATTAGAGCTGGTTTGCAAGATACATTCGTGGTTAAGTCCTCTGTAATTGAACCTTGAAGAAGAATTGAATGTAACATTATTACCAATCCTAATTATAGACTCTGGACTTCTGTGAAACCTTGTTGTTCCACGGAATTTTGAGTTTTTGCCATATTCCACCCCTTTTATGGTCATTATTATCCTACATTTTATCGTTGAATAAAATTCTATTATGCGGTTTTTATATGAGATATATTTTGAAACAATATACCCACGGGGATCATTTGATATTTTTTTTAGGATATTCATTTATTTGTTTTAGTATAACTTAAATAATAGTATAACAAAGTAAAAAAGTAACCGGCTGAACTTGCGATTTTAGTAATGACGGCACCGGTAATTCCCCACAAGTATACAAATAGAATATTACCGATAATCAATATTCCACCACATATAAATGCTGCGTTGCGTAATTCCTTTCCTTTGCCGTGTGCTCCAAGAAAGCGGTTCAGCATATCTCCGAAACCGTGAATGCTTACTGCTGCTGCAAGCCATATTGCGATGTTGCTTACTTGTGAGTAGCTGTCGTTGTAAAGGAAGTCCACAACGAAGTCAATGAGTAGAATGAATGCAAAAAGGCTAATGATTGTTATCAATATTGATGATTGCATTACCTTCTTGCTTATTCTGCTTTCGTTGGCAAATTTCTTGTAATATGTTGTACCTATTATGGAAGGCAACATTGCCAATGGACCGGACAATGTGAGTCCGAGAGTGTAGAAACCGACTTCTGTATTGTCTTTACAAAATATACCCAAGGTGATACCTGCGATATATCCAGTAGAAACAGCCGTCAGCGAACCAATATATACATTAAAACCATACTTCTTGTTTTCTTCATTAAGTATTTTGAATGAGCCTCTGAGGTCCTTGAATTTTGGCTTTGTAGAAATAATGATGCTTAATAATATTGCAGCCGCAATACCATTATGCAATACCAACATTAGCATTGGGGTTGCACTGAACTCTTGGTATATAAAATAGGCCGCAATGACGTAAATGAATGTTGGCAATAGCCTTGCCATTGAAATTCTGCCAATATGGTTATCGCCTTGCGCTGTGGTGTTTATGTAATTTAGCATTATTACATTTCCACACACTGGTAATGCTGCCAGGAACAACGGGGCTATATTCTCATTGTTGCTGTCACTGACAAAATATAGGACAAGCATTGACAGCATCAAAACCAATTGCGCACAGCCCAATATCGTACACATGACACCTCGTATGCGGCGACTGTATTCCTCGTCTTTCGAAAGTGCCAGCAACCTGCTGCCCGATGTGAAATAACCGAATAGCAGTAGGCTGGAAATGAATGAAATGATATTCTGTATATATCTGAAATCACCGTATTGCTCGGGAATGAGAGCATTGGTGTTAATCACTGAACTGAGCATTCCTATTGCAACACCCGCCAGTGATGACACATATAACATTATTACCTGTTTCTTCTTTGATGCCATAATATGATGTTTGTTTTTTGTAGCAACCGGTGGTATTGAACCACAGACTTGTAGGCCCCACCTGTGCGGTTGCTTCCGTTTCTTCTTTTAGAGTCTTGCGTCAACGATTGCTTTAGGGAGTGTGCCCTTGACATCGAAGATTACGTGTTTCTCTTTGACAAACTGGGTAACATCAAGTCCTTTGAACTCGTTGTGCGCTACACCCATAATGAGTGAATCGAACTTTTCTGTCGGAAGTTCATTTGTCACCTCAATGCCATATTCGTGATTTGCAATTGCCGGATTGGCCCATGGATCGTAAACCGTGATGTTTACATTGTATTCCTTGAGAGCACGGTAGATGTCAATGATTTTTGTATTGCGTACGTCGGGGCAGTTCTCTTTGAATGTGAAACCAAAGATGACAATGTGGCTTCCCAAAACCTGAATGCCTTTCTTGAGCATATGTTTGATGGTTTCGGTTGCAACGTACTCGCCCATACCGTCATTCATACGGCGACCTGCGAGGATAATCTCGGGGTTGTAGCCATAGCGCTGTGCACATTGTGCAAGGTAGTAGGGGTCAACGCCAATGCAGTGGCCACCAACCAAGCCTGGACGGAAGGGAAGGAAATTCCACTTTGTTCCGGCTGCTTCAAGAACGTCGAGGGTGTCAATGCCCATCTTTGTGAATATTTTTGAAAGTTCATTGACAAATGCAATGTTGATGTCGCGCTGTGAGTTCTCAATGACCTTTGCAGCCTCTGCAACTTTCATTGTTGGTGCAAGGTGGGTACCGGCTGTGATAACTGAAGAATATACTTCATCAACAATCTTGCCAATTTCGGGTGTTGAACCACTTGTTACCTTTTTGATTTTCTCAACGGTGTGCAACTTGTCGCCCGGGTTGATGCGCTCGGGAGAATAGCCTGCAAAGAAATCGACATTGAACTTCATTCCGGACACTTTCTCTACAACAGGGATGCATTCATCTTCTGTTACGCCTGGATAAACTGTTGATTCATATACGACAATATCTCCTTTCGAGATGACTTTACCTACTGTTGTTGATGCACCATAGAGTGGTGTGAGGTCGGGGTTGTTGTTCTCGTCAACGGGGGTTGGTACTGCAACAATATAGAAATTACAGTCGCGTATAGCCTCAATATCGGCTGTACAGACAAATCCATGGTTGTTGATTGCGTCCTGCAACAACTCGTCGCTGACCTCAAGTGTTGAATCGTGGCCGGCCATAAGTGCCTCGCAACGTTTTGCGTTCATGTCAAAACCAACGGTTTTGTACTTTGTTGAGAAAAGGCGCGCCAAGGGCAAACCAACGTAACCAAGGCCGATTACACAAATTTTAATCTTGTTCATTGATTTTATTTATTTAATATTTTTATTTCAAATTCTCCCAATACCACTTGCAGGCCTCGCGCAAGCCGTCGCGCATGCTATACTGTGGGTTATATCCAAGCAACTCCTTGGCCTTGTCGATGCAGGCAAGTGAGTGGGGTATATCGCCGGCGCGGTTGGGGCCGTGTGTAGGTTCTATTTTTGCAATTTCTGGATCGAACTCCGACAAGAACTCCTTGAGGCCGGCAACCAACTGGTTAAGTGTGGTGCGCTCGCCAAACGCAGTGTTGTATATCTGGTTTACAGCTGCCGGGTTGTCTGTGTCAATTGCACGCAGGTTCATCTCGATGACATTTTCAATGTAAGTGAAATCGCGACTGTATTCGCCATCACCATTGATATTCGGAGCTTCGTGTGCCATAAATTTCTTTACAAACAATGGAATTACGGCAGCATAAGCACCATTGGGGTCCTGGCGGCGTCCGAAGACATTGAAATAGCGCAAACCGATATATTCAAAGCCTTGATATGTGCGTGCAAAGACGTCGGCATAGAGTTCATCAACGTATTTGGTGATTGCATATGGTGAAAGTGGCTTGCCAATGACATCCTCAACCTTCGGGAGGCTCTTGCTGTCGCCGTATGTTGAGCTGCTGGCGGCGAAGACAAAACGTTTTACACCGGCATCGCGCGAAGCGATAATCATATTCAAGAATCCGAGAATGTTGACATTGTTTGTTGTAACCGGGTCTTTGATTGAACGGGGTACTGAACCTAATGCTGCCTCGTGTAGGACATAGTCCACTCCATCTACTGCCTTGCGACAATCCTCAATGTTGCGGATGTCGCCGACGATGAGGCTGAATCTGTCGGGATATTCGTTCATCAATGGTATGAGATTGTGCATATGGCCTGTGGCAAAGTTGTCAAGGCATACAACTTTGTCGCCACGTTTTAAAAGTGCTTCACACAAATTGGAGCCGATAAAACCTGCTCCGCCTGTTACCAAAACTGTTTTGCTCATTGTTTGTTATAATTAATTTTATTATTCTGTTCCCTTTGTTGTATTAGGGGTGTTCTTTATCTCTTATGTCAAGTTCTAATACAGATTTTAATAAAAACCATTACGATAGTATCATTTTGGGGCTTTTCTCACTCTTGTGCCATGGCCGCTTTTTAAAATATAACCGACTGAATAATCAGGTTCGGGTTTCTTGCGAAATTAACAATATTATTATCAAGTAACAAATTTATGCCAATAATGTGAGTTTGTCAAAATGAGTGTATTATGCACTAATGTGGTGTGTCGCTTGGTATTTGTGTGTTAAAACTGTTTCATATCTTAATATTCTGCACTTTGTCCCAATCTATCAGCCTGTTGGCAGTTGCCACGTCGGTAAATTTGAAGTCGGACAGGTATTTGCGTAGCTTCTCCTCGGCGCCTTTTATGCCAATGTATGATTTGAAACGTCTTGTCAGTGGCAGTCCTTTGAGGACGGGCTGTCCGCGGTCGAGGTCGCGTGGGTGGATGTATGCCATGTTGTAGTCCGTGTTCTTTGTTGTCAGCTTTTTGATGAGGCTGTACGGCAATAGGCGGAAATAACCACCGCCCGAGAAGATGATGTTCTTGCCTGCAACTTTTGCGAAACTGATTGGCAATTCTTTCATCTTGATGCCGTTGTGCTCAATTATGGCCGGTGCTGCCTGTGGAAACTTTGGCATTCCACCGTGGGCATGCGCAGCCGGGAATACAGAACAGTCAATCTCAATGCCCTGTTCGGCGAGCGTTTCGAATGCGTAAGCTTCGCTCTCGCGTATTGAGTAGCCCGGTGCGCGGAAGTACTTGACGGGCTTGCCTGTGATGTCCTGTAACAGTTTTATTGATGTGTCGACATCCTGCTTGAACTCCTCGGGTGACTGTTGCCACACGAGTTGGTGTGTCATTGTGTGGCTGCCAATCTCGTACTTCTCGGCAATCCTGCGTACAACCTCGGGGTATCTCTTGGCTATCCAACCGATGACAAAGAATGTAGCTTTCGTATCGGTTTCGTCAAGTATACGGAGTATGCGCTCCAGATTCTCGTGGATGCGTACTTCGTATTTTCCCCATTTGTCCTCGGTGCGCGTTGCGTCAAAATCGAGCAGATGGAACCATTCTTCTATGTCGAATGTGAGTATGTTCATTGTTGTGCTTCTCTTTTGGGTATTTGTTTGATTACTTTTGCCGGGCGTCCTGTTGCAATAGACCAAGCCGGGATGTCTTTTGTTACTAATGAACCAGCGCCGACAATGGCACCTTCGCCAATGGTTACTCCAGGCATGATAAAAGATTCCATTCCTACCAGGCAACCTTTTTTTAGGACTATTGGCTTGACTACATATCCTAGGTCCATATAATCATCCCCAACGTGGTAATCGCTGAAATCTCTCTGGTGACACAAAAGACGGACACCGGCTGCAATGGATACGTGGTCTTCCAACGTTATCATGTCGGCGTGTCCTGGGTCTATACGTACATAGTCGCCTATAAAACACTCCTTGCCGACTTTGCATCCCATCATTCGCATAAATATGGGGCGCAATTTTCTTGGGTTTATCGGGTGGAGGATGGGCCAATCCATCATTTTTTCCAAACGTTTGCGGTATATATTCCCGAAGAATTTACCAAAAACCTTTCCTAATGTGACGTCGCCGTACTCTTCTTCGCTGTAATTGAAGCCGAGTTTGCGTAGAATTTTGTATGTTGTGCTAAGTTTTTTTGCCATATCTGGTTTGCTATTGGTGGTATTTCTTTCCTATTAGCCTTGATGATAGTATTCCGCAAGCCCATTTGCACAGCAATGCAAAGTGATGGAAATACCAAATGATTTTAGTTAGGTTCATTTTTCTCCAGAACAGTCCCGTGAGGCCCAACTTCTTGAAAATCTTTGGAGGGTGTTTTATCTGTCCTAACGAGAAACGAAATGCCGCGCCAACGCCAATGCATATCTTTTTGTCAAGGAATGGTAGCAGGCGCACGGCAAAGAAATCTTGTTTGGGAGCGCGTAGTGATAGCCACACTATGTCTGCACCGCTGTCGTTGATTCGTTTTGCAATGCCGGCGTAGTCAAAGTTGTCGAGTTTGCAGAATGGGGGAGAGTAGCTCCCTACGATGCTGGCGCCTTCTGTGGCGTATTTCTCCTTCATTTGTGCAAGCGTTTCTTCGGTGTCACCCAAAAGGAAATGCTTTATGTCGCTTTTCTTGTCGTTGAGCATTGTTGTGAAGAGGTCGGGGCCAACGGTGCGCTGAACGTCCTTTAGCCCCCACAAGCGAGCCATCCACACAAGTGGCATTCCGTCTGGGGTACACATATAGGCGTTGTTCATAATGTCGCGGTACTCCTTGTTCGCTTTTTTATTGGCGAACGCCGTAGTGCGCACGTTGGATACGCAGATATACTCGTTGCGTCCCTCGTTGATAGCCTGTTTGATGTTGGCTATGGTGTTTTGGGGAGTGGTACGCGAAATGTAGACTTTGCCTATCCTGTATTTTTGTTGCGAGTTCATTGCTTGTTGTGTTTTGTTGAACGGTTTGCTTGTGTGTTTTTAAGTGCTTGTTCCCTATGGTGTGGACGGTTTCTGTTGCTGTGTTTTTCTGCGTCTTTAGGTAGATGTAAGCTATTTCTTGCAAAGTTAATAATTTATTATTAAAAAGCAAATTTATTTGCGGTTGTATCTCTTTTGTGGCTTTGATGATGCGTTCAGAGGTTTGCTTTTTTCTTTGGAAATAAAATGACGTTAGGCGCGATTGCGCCTAACGTCTTCTGCTTTTTTATATATATACCATGGTGGTGATATATCGGTTTTTCTTTGCAAATATAATACTTTGGAGGTCTGTTTGTTCTTTTGTTTAACAAATATTAACTTTTACAATCGGTAGTCTGTTATTGTTTAAGGTTTTGAAAAGTTATTACAAATAGTGAGCGTTGCAAAGTCTTTGTTTTATCCCTTTAGGGCTTCTACTATTCTGCTGCAAGCCAGGCCGTCGCCGTATGGGTTCACGGCTTTGCTCATTGCGTCGTAGTGTTCTTTGTTGTCGAGCAACGCGGATACTTCGTTGACGATTTTGTCGTAGTTTGTGCCTACTAGTTTTACAGTGCCGGCTTCAAGTGCCTCGGGGCGTTCGGTGGTGTCGCGCATAACGAGTACGGGCTTGCCAAGGCCGGGAGCCTCTTCCTGTATGCCGCCACTGTCGGTGAGTACGATGGTGCTCTTTTCCATTAGGTAGACGAATGACAGGTATTCGAGTGGCTCAATGAAGAATATGTTGTTGAGGTTGCTCAAATCCTCTCCGAATACCTCGTGGATTGGCTTGCGTACGTTGGGGTTGAGGTGCATCGGGTAGACGAAGTCGACATCGGGGTATTTGATGGTGAGGTCTTTGATTGCTGTGCACATATTGATGAAACCGTCGCCGAAGTTCTCGCGGCGATGACCGGTAATGAGTACCAGCTTTTTGCCGTCTGAGAGGCGGTTGATGTCATAGCCGGCTTGTGACAGCAGTTTTTTGAGCTCGCTGTCGAGTGTGTTGTCTTTTTTGATTCGGTCTACAACCCAATAGAGTGCATCAATGACGGTGTTGCCTGTTACGTTGATGCTCTCCTCGTTTACGGCCTCGCGCAAAAGGTTTGCCTTGCTTAATGGGGTTGGGGCAAAGTTGTAGGTTGCGATGCGGCCTGTTATCTGGCGGTTCATCTCCTCGGGCCAGGGACTATATATGTTGTGTGTGCGTAGTCCTGCCTCAATGTGTCCCACCGGTATCTGCTGGTAGAATGCGGCGAGGGCTGCGGCTGTGCTTGTGGTGGTGTCGCCGTGTACGAGCACGATGTCGGGGAGAGCCTCTTTGAGTACGTCGCGCATTCCTGTGAGCACGCGTGCGGTGACGTCATAGAGGTCTTGTCCCTGCTTCATTATATTGAGGTCGTAATCGGGGATTATTTCGAATAGTTGCAGAACTTGGTCGAGCATCTGACGATGCTGGCCTGTTACGCAAACGATTGTCTTGAATGCTTCGGGGTGTTTTTGAAACTCCTTGACCAGGGGTGCCATTTTGATGGCTTCGGGTCTGGTACCGAATATAAGCATTACTGTTTTCATTATTATGTATTTTAAAAAGTGTTATTTTGTTGAAATTTGTTTACAATTCTTTATTTGCTATTGGTGGCGCTTTCGCCAAATGTAGTGCCATATCTTGAAGTATGGACTCCAAAGTGTTTCACTCGGGTACTGGGCGGTGAGGCGCACTATGCGCTGCATGCTGTTGAGGAAATGCTTGAACTCGTTGTCTTTGGATACGATGTTGTAACGGCTGTCGTATCTGCCGAAATTTCCGGCAGTCATTATTTCGTTCAACAGAAATTCTCCTCTTTTCTTGTTGGGCATTACTGGGCATTTGTCGCTGTGAAGCCCGAATTTTTCCATTAGTATATATGTTGTAGCTGCAGCAAAATTTCTCAATCCCAATGCTCGCAGCGTCTGAAGGTACTCTTTTTCTTCTGCTTTTGTGAAGCCTTTGTCGAGTATGAAATAATAGTCGAGCAGTTGTCGTAGCCCGATGCCTTCCTGAAATAGGTGGCGGTATATGTGCAGCAGTACATATATTCTGTTGAATGTTATGGATGGCGCCGGGAAACTGCCTTCGGGGGTTTGCGTTGTGTTGCTGAACTGTTGCTTGGCGTTGCTTGCAAAGAATTTTTGCAGGCGTCTGTTTTTTATCGGACTGTACATCCACGATGGGGTGAAATGTGCTTCAATGTCAAATCCCGGTGCTATCGGGAAGTCTATGTGGTGGTATGTTGGGCTGCTTTGTGGGGTGCAGCTCTTTACGTATCTAATGATTTCTTTGCAACCCCCTTCGAGCCAGATGTCAATATCGCCGGGTGTGCGCAGGGTGGGGTCGGGGTATAGCTGCGCCAATCCCTGTCCTTTTAAGATGCAGTTGGGAAATCCTTCGCTGTTGAATTTGCTTGCTACAATTGCGCTTTTTTTGTTGAGCTCGGCATTCTTTTTTCTAATGACACTGCATAGCTGATGCCATTTGAACAGTATCTCTTTAGGCGGGCGTTGCTCTTGTGGAAGATGCTCGATGCCGGCAAAGGTTATGCCTGCCAATGTCTGTTTCTGGGAAATCTGGAACAACTCGTGCCACTCCTCGGCGTCGGGTGTGCGGGGGAGGGTATTCTGCTTTCCTATGCCACACCTGATGAGGCTGAAGAAAAGCTCGATGAGTGGCGCGTGGGCCTTGTTGCCGTTTGTTGTTTCCTTTGTTTGCATTGTTGGCGTCTGTTTAATCTCGTTGGAAGATGTCGCGGGTGTAGACTTTCTCTTTTACATCGTCGAGTGTGCTGTCGTAGCGGTTGGCAATGATGGCCTGCGACAGAGTCTTGAATTCGTCGAGGTTGTTCACTACGCGGCTGCCGAAGAACGTGGTGTTGTCCTCAATGGTTGGTTCATATATGATGACCTCAGCGCCTTTGGCTTTGATGCGCTTCATCACACCTTGTATTGATGATTGGCGGAAATTGTCGCTGCCTGCCTTCATTGTGAGGCGGTAAACACCAATGGTGCATTTGCGCTCATTGCTTATGTTGAAGTCGCCACGGCTGAAGTAGTCGTAGTATCCGGCTTTGTTGAGCACCTGGTCGGCGATGAAGTCCTTGCGTGTGCGGTTGCTCTCTACGATGGCACTCATCATATTTTGCGGAACGTCGCGGTAATTTGCGAGCAACTGCTTGGTGTCTTTGGGCAAGCAGTAGCCACCGTAGCCGAAAGAGGGGTTATTGTAGTGTGTGCCTATGCGTGGGTCGAGCCCTACGCCTTGTATTATGGCTGCTGAATTGAGGCCTTTTATTTCGGCGTATGTGTCGAGCTCGTTGAAATAGCTCACTCGCAGGGCGAGGTATGTGTTTGAGAAGAGCTTGACGGCTTCGGCCTCTTTGAGCTCCATAAACAGTGTCGGTATATCTTCTTTTATTGCGCCTTGTTGTAGCAGTGATGCAAAGGTTTGTGCGGCCTCTTTCAAATGGTTGCCGGCGATGGCTTTGATGGCATCGTTCTCTTCGTCGAACTTGTCAATCATCTTGGGATAACCGACTATGATGCGGCTTGGGTAGAGGTTGTCGTACAGGGCTTTGCTCTCGCGCAGAAACTCAGGGGAGAAGAGCAGACGGAACTTGTGTGTCGAATCCCATCCCATATCCTTGAATCTTTTTGCGTATTTTACATAAAGGCTGCGACAGTAACCTACGGGTATGGTGCTTTTGATGACCATTGTGGCTTCGGGGTTGACTTCGAGTACAAGGTCTATGACATCTTCTATGTGATGGGTGTCGAAGAAGTTCTTCTGCGGGTCGTAGTTGGTGGGGGCTGCAATGACTATGAATTCGGCATCGCGGTAGGCAGCTTTGGCATCGAGCGTGGCACGCAGGTTGAGGCTCTTCTCCGTCAGGTATTTTTCGATGTAATCGTCCTGTATTGGCGATATACGATTGTTTATCTTTTCAACCTTCTCGGGGATGACGTCAACTGCGACGACTTCGTTGTGCTGTGCCAATAGCGTGGCAATGCTTAGTCCTACATATCCTGTACCTGCTACTGCTATTTTCATATTTTGTAAATTTCGGTATAATAAACAGCTGTGTGGCTCCGTGGTTCTTTGTTGCCAATCTGCGCACCGCTTGGCGTGCGTGCTTTTTGTAATTCCTACAAAGTTATATAAAATAATAATATGTATAGCTATGATGGGTGTAAAAAATGTGCATTCTTCATATATGCTTCATTATGTTGAACTTTATTGCCGCCGGCATTGTTCTTTTACGTGACAACGTGGAATCGTTGTGCTTTTTGTATGAAATTATTTTTGTTTTTTCTTGTGTGTGTCGTAATAAAATGCGACCTTTGCCCGTATATCAGAAAAAGCGTTTTATGATTAATAGAGTTCTTATTCGTCTAAAGGTTGTGCAGATTGTTTATGCATACTACAAAAACAGTGGTAAAAGTTTGAAAGCGGCCGAGGACGAAATGTTTTTCAGCCTTTCAAAGGCATACGATCTATATCACTATCTGTTGTTGCTGATGCCGGGTATAACACACTATGCGGCAGACAGAATTTCGTTTCTCGGAATGAAGGTGCGCCCCACAGAGAGCGACAAGAATCCAAATCTTAAGTTTGTGAACAACCGTTTCGTTGCTCAGCTTGGGCAGATTGAACAGCTTGTGAAGTTTGCCGAGAAGAGCAAGCTCAACTGGGTGGATAATTCGGATTTCTTGCGTCGTATGCTCGACAAGATTGAGGCGAGCGACATATACAAAGAGTATATGGAATCGGGCGTGGATAGTTATGAAGAGGATAGAGATTTGTGGAAAAAACTTTACAAGACCTTTATCTTTGAAAATGAGGAACTCGATGACTTGATTGAGGAGCATAGCCTTTATTGGAATGATGACAAACCAATTGTGGATACTTTTGTGTTGAAGACAATAAAGCGTTTTACTGAGGATGCGAACAGTGACCGTCTGTTGTTGCCTGAATATAAAGACGACTCGGATAAGGAGTTTGCTTGCAAACTTTTCCGCAATGCCATTGCTAATGCCGAGGAGTATCGCAAGATGATGAGCGAGAACTCGAAGAACTGGGATATGTCGCGTCTTGCGTTTATGGATGTTGTGATTATGCAGGTTGCTTTGGCCGAGCTTATGACGCAAAATGATATTCCTCTCTCGGTTACTTTGAACGAGTATGTCGAGATTGCAAAGCATTACAGCACCGCCAAGAGTGGCTCGTTTGTCAATGGTCTGCTTGATGCCATTACAAAGAGCTTGCGCGAGGCTGGTAAGATAAACAAGTAAAAATTATTGATAAATTAAATTTTTTGAATTATGGTATTTATGCAAGCCGAAACAGTTGTTGAAACAGCTGTTGACACTGTTGCTCAGGAGCCAAGCGGCATCGCCGCTTTCTTGGGTAATCCTTTGTTTATGTTTGTTATCATCATTGCAATAATGTACTTCCTGATGATTCGCCCACAGCGCAAGCGTCAGAAGGAGATTGAGAACTTCCGTCGTGGTCTTCAGCCGGGAATGGAAGTGGTTACCAGTGGTGGTATTTATGGCAAAATCAAGGAGATTGATGGCAATGTTGTGGTTGTTGAGATTGCTCACAATGTAAACGTTCGCGTGGATATTTCGGTGGTTTTTGCCAATCCTGCAGCGATGAAGGAAGAGGGCAAGTAATTATTGCGTAACTTGGATATAAATTCCTTTAAAAAAGCGCTTGAAAAAGCTAGGGGAAACAATTTGATTGTTTTCCTTTTCTTCTTATTGGTTTCGTGTAGTCTTTGGCTGTCGATGACGCTGAACAGAGTATACGAAACCAATATTTCTGTGTCTGTACAGGTGAAGAATGTCCCTGATGGCATTGAACTTGAATGTGCCGATGGCATCTCGACCAGCGTGGTTGTGCGTGGTGATGGAACGGACTTGTTTGGATATATTTTTGACGATGGTATTGTTGTCGCAGCCGACTATTCAGAATTTTCTCGAAAAGGTGGCCGTTTGGCGATGTCTGCAAACACAATAAGAGGCAGGGTGGTGGAACAGCTTGACCCGTCGCTGTCGTTGAAAGATTTTGTTGATGACTCGCTGTTTGCCGCTGTGCAGCGAGTGACGGCTATTGTGCCGGTGAAGAAGAATCGTCTTGATTTGAGAGTGGCAAAAGGGTGTGAACTGGTGTCGGTGAAGTATGAACCCGAAGAGGTGCTGGTTACAGCACTGATAGATGAAATTTCTGAAATAAAGGATGTGAGGACTCCGGTTCTTGTTTGTGACGGTCTGGAGCGTGATACTGTTTTTGAAATGACCTTCTTGCCTGGAAAGTACATTAATGTGCAGCCAGAAAAGGTGAAGGTGCTTGTTGGTGTGTCGCGCTATGTGAACAAGGTTGTCGCTGTTCCGGTGGAGTATGTGAAATTTCCAAGTAATGTAAATCTTGGTTTCTTGCCTCAGGACGTGAATGTTGTCTATGAGGTGCTAGATGCCGATTCGGGCAAGGTGAAACCTTCTGATTTCTCTGTTCAACTGCAGTTCGATGATTATGCATATAGCGTAGTTCTTGGCAAACGAGGTGACCTCGAAAAGAGGTTCGAGGTGTCTACAAACTCACCTTTTGTAAGGAAAGCGAAGGTGGTTGGTGTTGAGAGTTCTGACACGGCTTCTTTTTTTAATTCTGTAGCTACAGCTTTATGACTAGACTCGCTGTTATAGGTGGTATAGGTAGTGGAAAATCTGTTGTTTCCCGTATGTTGGAGATAATGGGGGTGCCTGTGTATGATTGTGACAGTCGTGCCAAAGAGCTTATGGTGAGTGATTCCTTTATAGTAAAGGAACTGAGACGTATGTTCGGCGACGAGTGTTATGATGCCAATGGGGAATTGGACCGTAAATATCTTGCTTCGAGGATTTTTGTTGATGCAAGGAATACCAAGCGTGTGAATGCTCTGGTGCATCCTGTTGTCAAGAACGATTTTTGTGCGTGGGCCGAACGACAGGACTGTGATGTGGTGGCTGTTGAAACGGCTTTGCTCTATGAGTCGGGGATGGCCGAGGTTGTTGACAAGGTGTTGCTTGTCTGGACCGATGTGGAAACAGCTATATCGCGTACGATGTCGCGCAGCGGAATGTCGCGCGAACAGGTGCTTACCCGTATGATGAAACAGATGACAACTGATGATTTGTTGTTGCTGTCTGATTATTCTATATATAATTCCGGTAACAATGCAGTTATGCCGGATGTGGTGGAGTTGCTCAATGAATTGAAAAAGGATTGATCTCTTTCCTAGCGGTATATTATATATATTAAAAAATGTATAATATTTTGTAAAAAGGAAATCACTCCGTATCTTAGCGATGATTTTGAAAATAGTAACACAAATTAAAATATCTATATGAAAATGTTTGAAACAGTTTTGACAATTTCGGGTAAACCGGGCTTGTACCGTCTGTTGTCACACGGACGCAATATGTTTATAGTTGAGTGTGTCGATGCTTCAAAAAAGCGCGTACCTGTATATAACAGTGATCAGGTGGTTATGCTTGATGATATAGCTATCTACACCGATACCGAGGAGATTCCTTTGAGAAACGTATTTGCTAAGATGTATGAGAAAGAGGGTGGTGTATTGCCATTCGACTTGAAGATGGCTACTCCCGAAGAGATGGTTGAATATTTTGAGGGTATCATTCCCGATTATGACCGCGAGCGTGTTTATTTGACACATATCAAGAAGATGTTCTCTTGGTACAATATTCTTGTGGGTAACGGTATTGCCGATTTTGTTGTTGAGGAGCAGGAGGGTGAGCCTGCTGAAAATGCTGAATGATAAACTCTTTATACTATGAAAAAGATATTTGTTTCTTTGATGTTGATGCTCGCCGTTGTTTCGGGTGTATCGGCTCAGTCGTGGAAGGATCTTTTGGGCAAGGCTGCCAGCGAGGTGGCCGGTAGTGTTTCATCCAGCGATACAGGCAGTGCTGTGACTAATATCCTGGGTACTCTCCTGGGTAATTCGTTGACATTGTCAAACTCTTTGTTGGAGGGTACTTGGAGCTACGAGGGTGTTGCGTGTATCCTTGAAAGCGAGAATGCTCTTTCAAATGTCGGTGGTTCTTTGGTTACCGGTAATTTGGAATCAAAACTCGATGATATGCTTACAAAAGTGGGCGTTTCAAAAGGTAAATGCTCTTTTACTTTTGTCAAAGACGGTAGCTGCACTATAAATTTGGGTGGATACAATTTGTCGGGAAAATATGAGCTCAATGCAAGTGAGAAGGTAATCAATTTCTCTTTTGTATTTGACAAGGTTCCTGTAAAGACTTACGTTGCCTATGAGTTGCAGAACTTGAATGTTGTGTTCAAGGCTGATAAGTTGCTTGCTTTGATTAAGGATATCGCTTCATATATATCTACTCAAGATACATCAAGTGAACAGCAGAGTCAGCTTCAGTCTCTTACACAAGCCGTTGGTGCATTTGGCTCTTTGTTGAAGAATTATGATGGTTTGATGCTTGGTGTAAAATTGACTAAAAGCGCAACCGCAGCTGCCAGCACAAGCACAACTAACAGTACAACAACAAGTAGCAGCAGTAGCAAGCTCTCTCTTGGAAATCTGTTCAAGTAACAGCTTCTTTAACTTTAAAGAGATATAACGACAAAAGGATACGCTTAAGCGTATCCTTTTGTCGTTATAGATTATTTGTTGTTGAATGTCAACATTCCATCTTGTGAATCAACCTTTATTGGCTTTGTCTTGTCTATTGCACCGGCAAGCAACTGCTTTGAGAGGTCGTTGAGCAGGTAACGTTGTATAGCGCGCTTTATTGGGCGTGCACCGAACTCCGGGTCAAATCCGGCTTGGGCAATGAATTGTATTGCTGCATCGGTAACTTCCAGCGTTATGTCGCTCTCGTGTAGTAGCGTGGCAACAGAGCTTGTCTGAAGACGTACTATTTGCTCAATCTCCTTTTCGTTGAGTGGGGTGAACATTATTGTTTCGTCTATGCGGTTGAGGAATTCCGGACGTATGGTGCGTTTGAGCATTTCCATAATCTTCTCTTTTGTCTCCTCAAGTATTGCTTCCCTGTTCTTGTCATTCATCTTGTCGAACTGCTCCTGTATGTAGCTGCTGCCAAGGTTGCTGGTCATTATGATGATGGTGTTCTTGAAGTTTACCACACGGCCTTTGTTGTCGGTGAGGCGTCCGTCGTCAAGTACCTGCAGAAGTATGTTGAATACGTCGGGGTGAGCCTTCTCTATTTCGTCGAAGAGTACAACAGAGTAGGGCTTGCGGCGTACTGCCTCGGTGAGTTGTCCGCCTTCGTCGTACCCGACATATCCCGGAGGGGCTCCTATGAGGCGCGATACTGAGAATTTCTCCTGGTACTCGCTCATGTCAATCCTTGTCATCAATGCTTCGTCGTTGAACAGGTATGTGGCAAGAGCCTTTGCCAATTCGGTTTTTCCCACTCCTGTCGTGCCAAGGAAAATAAATGAGCCGATTGGGCGCTTGGGGTCTTGCAGGCCGGCACGGCTACGACGTACTGCGTCGCTGACTGCCTGTATGGCCTCGTCCTGTCCTATTACGCTTTTGTGTAGCTCCTCTTCCAGGTTCAACAGTTTTTGGCGTTCGCTTTCAAGCATTTTGCTCACCGGAATTCCTGTCCAGCGCGATACAATGTCTGCAATATCCTCGGCTGTCACCTCCTCTTTTATCATTGCGTTTGCTCCCTGCGCGTTGCGTAGTGCGGTCTGTGTTTTTGTAATCTCCTCCTCGAGATTTGTGATTCTGCCATAACGTATTTCTGCTACGCGGCCGTAATCGCCCTCGCGCTCGGCTCTCTCGGCTTCGAATTTGAGCTCTTCAATCTCGTGTTTGGCATTCTGTATGCTGTCGGCAAGCTCCTTTTCTTGTTGCCATTTGGCGCGTTTTGTGCTTTCTTGCTCTTTCAGCACCGAGATTTCTTTGCTCAACTGTGTTAGCTTGGCTTCGTCCTTTTCGCGCTTGATTGCCTCGCGCTCAATCTCTAACTGCTTGATGTGGCGCTCTATCTCGTCGAGCTCTTCGGGGAGGGAGTTGCGCTCCATACGTAGTTTTGATGCGGCTTCGTCAATGAGGTCGATGGCTTTGTCCGGGAGGAAACGCTCGGTGATGTAGCGGTCACTCAATGTTACGGCTGCAATTATTGCGTCGTCCTGGATGCGTACCTTATGGTGGCTTTCGTAGCGTTCTTTCAGGCCACGTAAAATAGATATGCTGCTCATCTTGTCGGGCTCGTTTACCATCACTGTTTGGAAACGTCGCTCAAGCGCCTTGTCTTTCTCGAAGTATTTTTGGTACTCGTCGAGTGTTGTTGCGCCAATTGAGCGTAGCTCGCCACGGGCAAGCGCGGGTTTCAATATGTTGGCGGCATCCATTGCACCGTCGCTCTTGCCTGCACCGACAAGGGTGTGTATCTCGTCAATAAACAGTATTATCTGTCCGTCAGATTTTGTCACCTCACCAATGACGGCCTTCAGGCGTTCCTCGAACTCTCCTTTGTATTTTGCACCGGCTATGAGCGCGCCCATATCGAGTGAATAAACCTGTTTGTCGCGTAGGTTGTCGGGGACGTCGCCACGTACGATGCGGTGGGCCAAACCCTCCACGATGGCTGTCTTTCCTGTGCCCGGTTCTCCTATGAGAATGGGGTTGTTTTTTGTGCGGCGGCTCAGTATTTGAAGTATGCGGCGTATCTCGTCGTCGCGACCAATAACAGGGTCGAGCTTTCCATTTTTGGCCGCCTCGTTGAGGTTTATGGCATATTTGCTCAATGCCTGATAGCTCTCTTCGGCCGATTGCGAGCTGACTTTTGAGCCTTGACGTAGTTCGTGTATTGCTTTCTCAAGCTCGTTCTTTGTAACCCCACTATTTTTGAGTATGCTTGCAGCCGGGCTGTTGACTTCGAGCAGTGCCAATAATAATGGCTCTACCGACACGAATTCGTCGCCCATCTGTTTCGCTTTCTCTTGCGCCTTGGTGATGACTTGGTTGCTCTCGCGGCTGAGGTAGGGCGTGCCGCCGCTCACTTTGGGGAGTGAGCGGAGTGCTTCCGCTGTCTGATGCTTGATGTTCTCAAAGTTGGCACCGGCCTTCTGCAGGAGAAACGACGCTATCTGTTCGCTGCTCTTTAGAATTCCGCTCAATATGTGTGTGGGTTCTATTACTTGCTGTCCCTGTTGCTGTACAAGGTTTACAGCCTCTTGAACTGCCTCTTGGGCTTTGATTGTAAATTTTTTGAAATCCATATTTGTAATCTCCTTTCATAAAGGATAGAACAAATATCGCGCCAATGATGTTTGCGCTGACATTTTGACTCACTTTAAGTCAAAATGTCAGCGCAATAACTCTATTCTTAAATTATACTCTTGGTCGAGTAGTTTTTTTATTTGATTTTCTCACAATTTTCGGTCCATAGATTGTAGCAGGTGTCCGAAGTCATTATCCAGCCGTTCTGTGGGTTTAGTGTGCAGCAGGTCACTTGTGGGCCGTCAGGCATTGCTGCGCGCTTGAATTGTTGGGTAAAGAAACGGCGTGTAAATGTAGTGAGCCATTTTTTTATTGTTTCGCTATCGTATGTATCGCAGAATGTCTTTTCTGCCATGAAATGAATCTTTTCGGGTGCAAATCCGTAGCGTATAAAATGGTAGATGAAAAAATCGTGCAATTCGTATGGGCCAACTAAGTCTTCGGTTTTTTGTTTTATGTTACCGTTGTCGTCGGCCGGTGTCAGTTCGGGCGAGATGGGTGTATCCACAATGTCGAGCAGTGTGTTTTTGACATTTTTGTTGTTTTCGTTGTGTGCAATGTGGCGTACAATATGTTGCATCAGCGTCTTTGGAACGGATGCGTTCACTCCATACATGCTCATTTGGTCGCCGTTGTATGTTGCCCAGCCGAGTGCAAGCTCCGAAAGGTCACCTGTACCAATGACAATGCCGTTCTCTTGGTTAGCAATGTCCATAAGGATTTGTGTGCGTTCTCGGGCCTGTGCATTCTCGTATGTTACATCGTGGTTGTTGATGTCGTGATTTATATCTTTGAAATGTTGTGTACAGGCATCCTTGATTGATATTTCCCTAATGTTTGTGCCCAGGGCCTGCATCAGCGACATAGCGTTGTTGTATGTGCGGTCGCTGGTACCGAATCCGGGCATTGTAACTGCTGTGATGCAGTCGTGTGGCTTGCCTATTATGTCGCACGCCTTGGCGGTGACAAGCAATGCCAGGGTAGAGTCCAGTCCACCCGATATGCCTATGATGCAACTCTTTGCGCCAATGTGCGTGATACGTTTTGCAAGTGCTGCGGCTTGTATGTTGAATGCCTCGTTGCAGTATTCCTGAATAGTGTAGTCCTGTGGTATGAATGGCTGAGCCGGAAAATGGCGTGTCAATGTGCAATCGTGGTTTTCCGTTTGTGGTATGTGGATTTCTGTGATGTCGTTTTGCTGTGCAAAGTTACAGTCGCCTTTGCGCTCCTTCGATACTCTCTCGACATCCACTTCCGTGATGACGCAGTGTGCTTCCGGTGTCAATATCTCGCTGTCTGTTATTATATCCCCGAGTTCTGAAATGGCGCAGTAACCGGTGTATGCGGCCGAACTTGTTGATTCTCCCCAACCGCATCCGGCATATACATATCCGCTTTTGTACTTTTGGCTCAGTTCGGCTATACGGCGCTGTGTGCTCTTTTGTGTGCCTGCAACTGCGCGTTCTGTTGTGGGGTTCAGTATTATTTGTGCACCGGCTGTTGATAGATTGGCTGCAGGAGCTATCGGCGCTTCTGATTCGTTGCCGATCTCTATACCGAAACTGTATGCCGATGTGGTGAAGAGCCCGTTTTTTATGAACGGTGCTTTTTTGCCTGCTATAGTAGCGTAGCTCTCTTGGGGCAGATTGTCGGCACCGGTAAACCATCTGTTTTCGCCGATTTTACTGTTCAGGTGTTTCTTTGGTGTAACGCCAATGATATTACCCTTGTGCATTGTTATTGCGCAGTTGTACAGAGAATTCCGGTGCTCGACAGGTGCACCAAATATTATGATGCTATCCTGTCCGGCTGTACTTTCTGCTATGTGTGCTATGGCATTGTTGCAAGCCTGAATGAAGTATGGTTGTGTAAAGAGGTCACCGCAATTGCACGATGTCAGGCTCAGCTCGGGGAACAGGATTAGTTCGGCTCCTTTCTTTGAAAGTTCTGCTGTTTGCTCTATAATACTTTGTGCGTTCTTTGTGCAGTTGGCAACGGTTGTTGTCGGTGATGCTGCTGCTACTTTTACAAATCCGTATTTCATATCTTTATCAGCGATTTTTTCTTTTATTATATATATAAGGTACTCGCGTTGCAAAAATATGTATTTATTCTTATATGGTATCCAAATTTATCTAAAAATATCCTATAAAAAACGATTACTGCCACTTGACAGTAATCGTTTTAGTATTGTTATTAATAGATGTCTTCGGGTTTTGCAGGGTTGTTCAGGATACCAACCGGAACAATCTCCAAATAGTCTTGGTTGAACTCGTTTTGTTTGAGGTCTGTACCACCCTCTGTTACGTCCTTGAAGCGTAGCCAATAGTCCTTTCCATACTCAAGTTCGTAGGTGCCGATGATGCGACGGAAAGCCCGATCTGCGTGGCGCATACTCAAGTCTGGTTTTTTCTTATCGAAATCGCCCAACCAGATGCTTGCTGGAGCCTTCATAAATCCGCGGTTGCGCATTGCCTTGTCGTTCTTGCGGTTGTCGTCTTCAGACTCGCTCTCCTCGAACCAGCCCATAAAGTCGAGATTGCTATCTCGCATATCCAAAGGAATACCGCAAATCTTGTCGTTGAAATAGAATTGTGCTACACCACGAGCGTCACTACAAGAGAATCCGAAACGGAGTTCGTATGTGCCTGCCGGAACATAAGGTATGCGGTACTCAAAGTCGTACTTGCCTGTTACAAGCATTTCGTCACCCTGGTAGTTTGCATAACCGCGGTTATACGTAGCGTTGTGAGGCCTCAAATAGTAGATGTTTGTATCGGTGTTTCTGTGTCTTAAGCGGTTGCAGTAGTTTTCAGGGATATAGACAAGTGTGTATTTTGCATCCTCGGGCATCCAACGAACGTCGTTGTTTGTGAGCTCCGAGAACAGTGAGAATACGTCCCAACGCATACGCTCGTCGAGGATGTTACCTGCCATTTCTGTTTCGTTATATACAAGAATCTTGTCGATAGTGTATATCATACCGTTGACAGCCTGCTGCTGGAAATTCTCAAGTCCTGTACGGCTTCTGGTTGTTGTTTCGTCTTCGATTACAACGTTGATATGATAATTCATCGCAGGTGTTACACAGCGTGTACCCATCTCCTGTGCATAGTTTACTATGATTTCATCTTTGAGATAGCCAGTTTCTCCGCTGTAACTTGTGTATTGTGTTGTCTGGTTTGAGAATGGCTTTGTAATCTTTATAGATGTATAAGGTAGTGCTGTTTCGAAATAGTCGTAGCGGTCATAAGATGTTGGCATATTCTCTTCTGAGTCGAACTTGTCTTTGTCAATTTCACCCTCTTTAACAGTCTGGTAGTCTTCCATCAAGAAACCTCCGGGTCCTTTACTTGACTTGTAGAGCAATTTGCGGTCAAGGATGTGATATGCTACAAACTTGTACAATGGGTTGTTGGGGTTAGTGTAGTCGCCCTTGTAGTCGAACTCCTGTTTCTCCTTGTTTGTTATGTTGCCGTACCAGTTGGCTGCAAACCATTCAAGGTCATCGATTGATTGTATTGAAAGGCCCATCGCGTTTTTGTTGGGGTCTGCCAACAATTCATCTGTTTCAACAAACAGTGTAAATCCTTGGTTGTAAGTCTCGGGATATGGGGGCTCTTGATTGTTCTGTGTCTTGAATGGAGGACCGTATTTGCCCAAACCATCATAGTCGGGGTCAATCTCGTATTTTGTAAGGTATTCGTCGAAACCGGTTTTTGTCAATGCCTCGCTGAACAGTGTAAATGCCGGCTGTGAAGCAAGCAATGCTGATGTCGGCTGGTCCGATGGTGAAAGGGCACCCTTGATGCAGTGGATGTAACCGTTCTCTGTCTCAATGTTCTGCTCGGCAATTTCAATACCGTCAACTGTTGCAACAGGGAAGCCGAGAGAGTCGGTTGTCCAGCCAAGCATTACGCTGCGACGGTTCATTGTTTTCTTTGGGAAAGCACCGTTGCCGACTTCAATTGTTGTGAGGCCTTGCTCAAGAATGTGGTTCTTTGCAATGACGGTTGCCATACTGTCGCTCAAATCCTCGAGGTAGGGCGATGTTATACCGGTGTTTACAATCTTGACTGTTGGGTCAATTGCATTCAACTCCTTGCTTTCGAGGTATTCATTGTACTTCTCGTTGATGTACTTCTCGATAGCTTCGTTGGTTGGTGCAAAGCAGGTGTACGAACCGTATGTTGACAATGTTGTCAGCATACTTCCGGCTTTCTTTCCAATTTTGGCCTGGTCGAGAATCTTACAGAAATTGCTGTACTTGTCGGGGTTGTTTTTCAAGTGGTTGGAAATCAACTCTCCTGTGAAAGTAAAACGGTTACTCTCAGCAATCTCGTCCGAACAACTTGTGAATGTACCACCCGCAACAATTGTCAAGGCGCTTAACGCCCAAACCTTCATTTTGGCTCCAAAGGACTTTTTCATACTGGGTTATGTTTAATTAATTTTATTTTCCTACTTGTAATTTATATTAATCCTCCAAATTTATATCATTATTTTATAATGGCAAAATAAAATTCGCTCCTTTTTTGTGTGTGCTTTGAATTTTATCTCCCTGAACTTTCCGCGGCAGCCTTTTTTGTTCTTCTTTTATCACCCATTTTTCCCGTTTTGCATTTTTTAACAGAAAAAAGTAAAAAAAAGAGCGGAAATACTTGTGAGTAAAATAAAATGATTGTATATTTGCAATGATTTCAGAAATGAAGTGCAAACACAAAAATTTAAAAACAAAAAAGATAATAATAAGACTTAAAAAAATTACGACTATGAAAAAGTATATCTGTTCAGTATGTGGTTTTGTACACGAAGGTGATTCAGCTCCCGAGCGTTGTCCAATGTGTAAGGTTCCTGCCGACAAGTTTAACGAGATGCAGGAGGGCAACGGCAAGCTCGAGTTTG
>JAGCMB010000050.1 GCA_017646665.1 Bacteroidaceae bacterium | reverse complement strand
TTGAGCTTCATTGTAGCGCCTACGGGAACAACGCGGGGGAGCGTTGATTGCGACGACTGAAGCTTTAGCTTCACAAAGGAGTAATCCCGTCATCACCGTAATTGCATTACTTTGTAGCGCCTACGGGAATCGAACCCGTGTTCCATGCGTGAGAGGCATGTGTCCTAGCCACTAGACGAAAGCGCCATTTGCAAAATTAAGCGGAAGCTGGGGGATTCGAACCCCCGGTACGGTTACCCGTACGGCAGTTTAGCAAACTGCTGGTTTCAGCCACTCACCCAAACTTCCATTTGGAATAGCTTACTCCTCTCTTATTTTGCTGTGCAAAGGTAGTGCGAATTATTGGGTTGTGCAAATATTATTGCAATTATTTTTTGACAAATGTTATAAAAGTCGGGTTTACCTGCTCCAGAACTCAATATATTGCTCTGCGACTTTTGTGGGAGAGTGGTGCTTTGCCACAAATTCAATGCTTTGTTGTTGCATTGTGGCAATTCTATCCTTGTTCTTTATGAGCCACTCGAGCTTGTCATATACGTCTTGCTCGCTTGGGGTGACATTAATCATTGGGCGAAGGTGCTGCTCGTTGAGGATGTCGTAGCACTCCTCCTCGGCGCCACCGACGACGATTTTGCCTTTTGACATTGCCAACAGTGCGTTCATTGCAGGCGAATAGCCATATAATTGGTCGAGTAGTATATCACAATCATCTATCATCTTTGCGTACTGTTCAAAGGGTACGCTCTCGGCCTTTAAAATCTCGCAATCATCGGGGTAGTCGCTTGCAAGGCGTTCGAGCGCGCGGAGCATGATGTCGGTGCCTTTGTATATGCTGCGCGCCTTTTGTATTCCTATAAAGAAACGTATCTTGCGTTCCGTCGTGTATGTGGGCTGTGCGTTGCTGTGGCTCGGTACGGGGAATGGAATATAGGTCAGCTTGTTGCTGTGCTTCGGTGCGTATGCAGCGTAATATTCGTATAGGCCGGCGATTATTCCGTTGCAGTCGTTGGCTATGTGATGGTTAAGATGTGCCTTTGGTGTGTCTTTCCAGTCGGCTTCCTGCTCGTTGATGTAATCGTTGGTGATTTTCTGTTGTCCAATGTTGAAGTCGGAATAACGGAAACGGTGTGGTGTGCTTGTGCAGGCCTCAACCCAATAGGCATCCATTCCAAATGCTCCCAAGAATACTTTTTTGTTGTGTTTCTTGAGATAGCGGTATATTGGTGCTATGCGCTCGGCTTTTAGCTCAAGGAACATAGGGTTTATGAGTTGTACTATGTCATATCCGCGCATCTTGGGCAACAGGGTATAGAGCTTCAACAGGTATTTGATGCCACCGGATTTTGTATATTTTCTCACAAGCGATATGTCGCGTCTGTAATCTTTCCAAAAGTCGCCATTGCTCACCACGCATACGTTGTGCCCAAGGGCGCGTAGCCCCTCGGCAAGTGTCCAATGCACGTTGCTGTATTCGCCAATGAGTAGTATCTTCATCTTTTTTGGGGTTTGTGGGATGGTGTCACCAGACGTAGTATCCTCATACCGCATTTGCTGTTGGCAAGCAGGCGGAATATCCTGTATTTCATTGAGTAGGATGCTGCGGGGAGTGGGTATGCGCCGAGCGGAGCGAGGCGCTCGCGGCATTTGCCGTGAATGGCTCTTGCGCTCATTCCAATGTATAGCATATTCCGTATGGCATCAACGCAAAGCATGGTGAACTTGTGCTCAAAGCCTTTCGCTTGTATGTTGCTGCACTCCTTTTGTGCGTTCCTGAAATCGGACAGCCTTTCAATGATGTGCAGCGTGTCTTCGATTCGTTTCTCCTCGAAATCCTTTGAACTGTTGGCGGTGGTTGAGCCTTCGCGTATGCAATAGTTATAGAGTACTGCGTCGCAATAGACCAGTGCTCTAGCGTGGTAGTGTAGTATGGTGTTGAACTCCTCGTCTTCGTGAAAAATATTTTCAGGGAAACGGACACCTCTCTTTATGACAAGTTCACGACGGAAAAAGTAACAGCAGGGACTGCCCGAGAGGTTGAACCTCTTCATATACATTGCGCCGCTTATTGTGTTGCTGAAGTTTGTCACGGCAGTGTTCTTTGGCGAAATATCCTTTGACGAGGTTACCACCTGATAGCGGAAGTGCAGAATGTCCGGTCTTTCGCTGCGTAGCTTGTCGAGGCACACTTTGTAGCTCTCGTCTGCAATGAGTGTGTCGTCTGCATCTACAAATTCTATATATGTTCCTTTGGCTTCGTCGATACCGCGGTTGCGTGCTGCTCCCGGGCCACCGTGTGCTGCCGTGATGAGTCTTATCTCTGTCCCTGGAAAAGAGTCCTCTACCCATCTTGGTGGCTCGGGCGAACCGTCGTCAACAACTATTATCTCATAGCTGTTGGCCTTAATATCCAGCCTGACAAAGCTTGCAATGCATCGTTCGAGCAGTTCTCGGGGCAGATTGTAGTGTGGAATTATGATTGACAGGAACATTTTATGTCAGTTTAGCTTTTTCTTCAAAAGGGCGTACAGATGGCAGTGTATGTTTGCTCCAAAAAGCGCCAGAGTGGTCATCTTTATTTTGCGCTTTATGCTTATGTTTAGCTTGTAGAGCTCTGTCAATGAGATGCTCCTGCCTTTAATCATTGTGGCAGCCTCTTTGTATTGTTGTTTTTCACCGTCCTTGCAACGTAGCAGGTCGATGAGGTTGTCGGTGCAATGGAAGAGTATATCGTAGGCCTGCTCCTTGAGTTCGCTGTTCTTTGCCACCTTGTCGTGTAGCTGTACAAGATTCTTGTATATGAAGAATTTTGATTTGAAACTGTGTGTGTTCGATATGCTTTCAGGGTGGTCGTAATAGTAATAGAAGCCACAATCGGAGTAGTAGACGTTTTCGCTGCTCTCGTATAGCTGTGGGGTGATGAGGATGTCCTCGAACACTTCGCCCTCGGGGTAGCGGATGAACATGAACATATCTGCGCGGTAAATCTTGTTGCAGGCGAAACAGTGGTCGTAGCCCTTGCGTTTTACCCAATCGGAGAAGACATTGTCGTTGCCCTTGACCTTCTCGGGCTTGAACGAGATTACTTCGCTGCGTGGCGATTCGTAGTATTTGATTATAGGGTATTCGAGAATGTCAATGTCGGGGTTTGCTTGAAGGATGTGCATATTGTAGTAGTATGTTCCCGAAGCAACGGTGTCGTCACCGTCGACGAATGTAATGTATTCTCCTCGTGCTGCGGCTATTCCGGCGTTTCGTGCCGATGATAGGCCGCCATTCTTCTTGTGTATGACTCTGACCTTATCGCACTCCTGGGCATAGCGTTCACATATAGCTCCGCAGTTGTCGGGTGAGCCGTCGTCAACAAGAATGAGCTCGTAGTCGGTATAGGTTTGTTGCAGGATGCTCTCAATACATCTCTGCAAATGACGTCTTACTTTGTATACCGGTACTATGATGCTTAATTTCATTGTTGTTTTTATTTATTGCAAAGATAGCAACAAACGAGCGGAAAATACGAAGCTTGCTTCAGTATTTTACACAGCGAGTGCAGTCTATTTTCGATGGTTACCTCAAAGATACGAAATAACCACTATATTCTCTTGATAAAAAGGACGTTTTTTTGACTATTTTCCAAATTAATTCTTTTCTGTTGTCAAAATCCTCTGTCGGGTAGGTGGTTTTTCGCTCTTTTTCGCTATCTTCGCATCTATTAAGGCTGTTGGTTCTGTACTTGCGGCTTTTAGGATAAATCAATGGGTAACAGCACAGGAAATAAAACTAAATCTTCGGCAAATAACTACGGACGTGTTGTCAAATATCTTGGTATATTTGGTGGCGCGCAGGGTGTGTCGGTGCTGCTTGCGATGCTGCGTAACAAGGTGGCATTTGTGTTGCTCGGTGCTATGGGCTTTGGTCTTATAGCCCTTTACAACCGCACAGTGCAGCTTTTTTGTGATTTTACCGGTTTGAGCCTTTCGTTGAGTGCTGTGCGACGGATGTCCGATGCTTACAGCAATGAGGACGAGAACTCTGTCAGGCATTGCGTTAAGGTGGTGCGAAGCATTGCGCTGCTTACAGGCCTGGTGGGTATGTTCCTTATGTTGTCGCTTTCGCCCTTGGTGTCGCAATTTACATTCGATGGCGATGGGTACTATACACTGCGTCTTGCCCTTCTGTCGCCTGTTGTCCTTTTTGTGGCTGTTTCGGGTGGCGAACTTGCGATATTGCGTGGCGTGAAACAGCCCGGCAAGATTGCCCTTTATACATTGTGGACGGCCTGCAGTGCCGTGTTGGCTACAATCCCGCTCTATTTTCTTTTTGGCGTGGGCGGTGTATTCCCGTCGATATTCCTTGTTGCGTTGCTGCAGATGGCAGGTGCTCTGTTCTTCTCGACAAAATTGTATGCTTATCGTGCTAATCCGTTTTCTTATAAATTGTTACGTGAGGGATTGGATATTATAAAGTTGGGTGCCGGATACATTTATGCCTCAATGCTTGTGTCGGGTGCTATGTGGCTTGTGTATCAGGCTGTAACCCGGATAGGCGGTGAAGATGCCATTGGAATATTTTCGGCGGGTTATTTGCTCGTTGGTATGTTGCCTTCGATACTTTTTGCTGCCTTTGATTCCGACTATTACCCCCGTCTGTCGGGCATATTTGCACGCAAGGATGAACGTAATGCAATGGTCAATGAGCATATCGAGGCGCATTTGCTCATTCAGGTGCCTGTTATATTCGGGGTGGTGCTGCTTTTGCCTTGGCTGTTCCCGCTATTTTTCTCTCAGGAGGTGATGCCGGCACTGCAAATGACGCAGATTGCTGTTCTTGCATTGTTGTTCCACATAATGACCTATCCAATATCATTCTTGCCTGTTTCTAAGGGCGATACGGTTACATTTGCTTTGCAGGAAACACTGTATAATGTCGCTTTTGTATCGCTTACAGTGTTTGGATACAGTTACTACGGATGGTTGGGCGCCGGTATCGGTATGGTTGTGGCAAGGGTGATTGACCTGTCGGTTGTCTATTCTATAGCCCGTTTGCGCTATGGCTTCCGTCTGTCGGGTAGGGCGTTGTGGGGCTTTGTGCAGGCCGTGGCCACCGCATCGGTAATTGTGCTGTCGATTTTCTGTGCCGATTATTTCCCTTGGCTGCAGTTTGCCGGTTTTGCGGTTGCTGTACTGACGGTTATTCTGTCGTTTTATCGTCTGTCGCGCAGCGGTAATATTATGACTTCAATACTAAAACGGATTTTCAAGAAATTCAAATGAGATATCTTTACAATAGAATATTACTTGTGGTGGCTATGCTTTTTGCTGTGGGTTGTCTGTTTGCGCAGCCTGCAGCCGACGAGAAGTTGCGTTCACCTTTTGACTTTGACATATTGTTGAGCGCGAGCTATGGCGAGTTGCGCTCAAATCATTTTCATTCGGGACTTGACTTTAAGACCGGTGGCGTGGTGGGAAAGCCCATCAAGTGTGTCGCCGATGGCTATATCTACCGTGCAAAGGTTGAAGCGGCCGGCTATGGTATGGCTCTTTATGTTATGCACGATGGCTTTATGACGGTATATGCTCACCTCGACCGTTTCCCCGATGCCCTTGCCAAACGCGTGCGCAAATATCAGTATGACAAGGAACGTTTCGAGGTCGACCTCTACTTCTTGCCCGGTGACTATCCTGTGAAGCGTGGCGAGTTCCTTGCCTACGCCGGCAATACAGGCTACTCCTTTGGCCCGCATCTGCATTTTGAACTACGCGACAATACCGGTAACAGACTCTACAATCCGTTGCCCTATTATAAACATCTTGTAACCGATACACGTGCGCCTAAAGCGACAGCAGTGGCTGTTTATCCGCGTACAGGTGGTGCGTTGTTTGCTGGCCAGGAGTCGAAAAGCTTTCCGATTAAAGGTGGAGTGCTTGCCGATACTATAAATGCCTGGGGTGATATAGCCTTTGCTATTGAGGCACTTGACTATATGGACAATACAACTAATAAATATGGCCTTTATAGTGTAGAGCTGTTCGTTGACAGTGTCTTGTGTTTTGAATCGAGAATGGATAGTTTCTCTTTCAGCGAGAATAAACTGATTCTTGCTTGTGTTGACCAAGGACGTGAACGACGTGATGAGGGCACTTTCTTCAAGATGTTCAAAATGCCGAATAATCCTTTTGGGGAGTATGTTACCGGTGATGGACGCGGATGGGTTAACATTAACGAAAAGCGATTGTATAATGTGGAGTGTCGTTTGGCAGATTACCACGGGAATGAAAGCCTATACCGCTTTGTTGTGCGTGGCGACAGTTGTGGCATAGCGTTGCCCGACACAGCTTCTGCACCGCTGATGTGGAACAGGGAGAATGTTCTAGAGACGGCCGGCGCGCGCTTGCGTATTCCAAAAGGCGAAATGTTTGACGATGCTTATCTGAATATTGTTTATGATGATAGTTGTACTTTGTCGGGTAGATGCTTCTCCACCGATGAAGATGTAGTTTTTTGGCACGGAGCAAAATTGTCACTGAAAGCCGGTGATGATGTTGCAGGGGTTGCCGGCAAAAAACTGTATATTTGCAAAAAGACTCCCGATGGCGCATCTTGGGTAGGTGGAAAATATTCCGACGGTTGGGTGACAGCTACAATATCATCACAAGGCGTGTATGATATTGCTGTTGATACAATTCCGCCGGTGATAAATCCTTTGAATGAGGCTGTCTGGGAGCAGAACGCAAGGGTGGAGTTCTATCTTGACGATAAGGAGACAAGAATGACATCGTTCCGCGGTACGCTTAACGGTAAGTTTGTGCTTTTCAAGTATAATCGCAAGGAACGTCGCTTGACATTTGACTTTAAACAAGAGAATGTGAAACGAGGAACTCATAAATTGAAGGTTGTCGCAACCGATGCTTGTGGAAACAGTGCCGTGTTTGAGAAGAGTGTAAAATATTAATAATTAAATACTATGAAAAAGATTTTGTTTACTTTGGCGGCAGTGCTGCTTTTTGTGACAGAAGGTGTGGCCTGTACCAACTTTATTGTGGGTAAGAAGGCTTCTGCCGATGGCTCGGTGTTTATCTCATACAGCGCCGACAGTTATGGAATGAGTGGTTTTGTAGCCCACTTTCCTGCAGCTGTGTATCCCGAAGGTACTATGCGCGATATATACAATTGGGACGAGGGCGAGTATCTTGGCCAAATTCGTGAGGCCCGTCGTACATACAATGTTCTTGGTAACATAAACGAACATCAGGTAGCTATTGCCGAAACGACATTCGGTGGGCGTGAGGAACTTGTTGACACAACCGGCATAATTGATTATGGTAGCCTTATATATCTTGCATTGCAGCGTTCACGTACAGCCCGTGAGGCTATCGATGTGATGACATCGCTTGTTGCTGAATATGGCTACTACAGTAGCGGTGAGAGTTTCTCTATTGCCGACCCGAACGAGGCTTGGATTATGGAGATGGTTGGTAAAGGCGGCAAGGAGAAGGGTGCTGTTTGGGTTGCAATACGTATCCCTGACGATTGTATCTCGGCTCACGCCAATCAGGCGCGCATACGCAAGTTCGATATGAAGGACAAAGAGAACGTGCGCTATTCAAAAGATGTGATAAAGTTTGCACGCAAAATGGGTTATTTCAATGGCAAGGACGAGGATTTTGATTTTGCTGCAGCATATTGTCCGGCCGACTTTGGCGGCTTGCGCTATTGTGATGCGCGTGTGTGGAGTTTCTTTAATATGTATGCCGATGAGGATATGAGCAAGTATCTTGCGTGGGCGTCGGGCGATGCTACAGCCGAGCCAATGCCTCTCTATTTCAAGCCAAAGGCTCCGCTCACTCTTCAGGATGTTCAGCGTGGTATGCGCGACCACTACGAGGGTACTCCGTTCGATATCACAAACGACCTTGGTGCAGGTGCCTACAATATGCCTTATCGTCCATCGCCATTGAGTTTCAAGGTCGATGGCAAGGAGTATTTCAACGAGCGTCCTATCTCTACGTTCCAGACAGCGTTTACTTTTGTGGCACAGTTACGCTCTTACCTGCCAAATGCTATCGGTGGTGTGATGTGGTTCGGTACCGATGATTCCAATATGGTTGTATATACTCCCGTATACTGCTGCGCGACATCTGTTCCCGACTGTTATGCCGAACAATATGCCGACCCTGTTGTTTTCTCTTGGAAGTCTTCGTTTTGGGTATTTAATTGGGTGTCTAATATGATTTATCCTAAATATTCATTGGTGATAGACGATATGCGTGCTGTACAGAGTGCGCTTGAGAGTGCCGTGTATGAGCAGAGCAAGGTTGTTGAGGCTGAGGCTTTAGCAGTGATTGAAACATCGCCACGCTATGCCGTAAGGATGCTTACCGACTTCACTGCCCAAAGTGGCGAGGAGACTCTTGCCGCTTGGAAGGCTTTCGGCGAGAAAATCATTGTAAAGTACAACGACTTGGTGGTGAAGAGCGAGAAGAACGGCAAAATAGAGCGTTCAAAAAGCGGATTGGCTGGCAAGATTACCCGTCCCGGCTATCCTGCCGAATATTGGAAAAAGGTTGTCGAGGAGACTGGTGACCGTTATCTGATACCCGCTTCAAAGTAAAAAGCTTGGATGTTTTGTCTGTTTGGGTTTTTTATGGTGCTTGGGGCTGATAAAATTAAACGGCAACTAATTTGCAATATCGGATAATTTTGTATATTCGCACCATAATACGGCTTCTAGTCATTGAATACATTAAAATTGAGTAAATTTTAGAATATGGATCAGGAACTTATTAAAATGGTAACGGAAAAGGCTACAGAGTGGCTTTCTCCAGCCTATGACGAGGAAACAAGAAAAGAAGTTCAGGCAATGCTTGACAACGAGGACAAGACTCCGCTGGTAGATGCTTTCTATCGTGAGTTGGAGTTCGGTACAGGTGGCTTGCGTGGTATTATGGGTGCCGGCAGCAACCGTATGAACATATACACTGTGGGTAAGGCAACACAGGGCCTTGCCAACTATTTGAACGAGTGCTTCAAGGATTTGGAGCAGATTTCTGTTGTAGTTGGTCACGATTGCCGTAACAACAGCCGTCTGTTCGCCGAGATTTCAGCAAACATCTTCTCGGCAAACGGTATCAAGGTTTATCTTTTCGAGGATTTGCGTCCAACACCTGAAATCTCTTTTGCAATCCGCCATTTGGGTTGCCAGAGTGGTGTGAATATTACTGCAAGTCACAACCCCAAGGAGTACAACGGATACAAGGCTTATTGGGATGATGGCGCACAGATGCTCTCTCCACACGATGTAAACACTATCAAGAATGTCGAGAGTGTAAAGGTCGAGGATATCAAATTTGTTGGAAACCCTGCGCTCATTGAGGTTATCGGTGAGGAGGTTGACAAGGCTTTTCTTGATAAGGTACATACATTGTCCATAGCTCCCGATGTGATTGCACGTCACAAGGATTTGAAGATTGTGTACACCCCAATCCACGGTTGCGGTAGAGTGCTCATTCCTGCATCGTTGCGTCAGTGGGGTTTTGAGAATATCCACTGTGTTGAGGAGCAGATGGTAAAGGATGGTAATTTCCCGACGGTAATCTCTCCTAACCCTGAGAACCCCGAGGCTATGACAATGGCTGTCAATTTGGCGAAGAAGATTGATGCCGACCTGGTTCTTGCTTCCGACCCTGATGCCGACCGTCTTGCCATCGCTTGCAAGGACAGCAAGGGCGAGTGGGTAATAATCAACGGTAACCAGACCTGTATGATATTCCTCTATTATATTATCACTCAGTATCGTGCTTTGGGCAAGATGACAGGCAAGGAGTTTGTCGTTAAGACAATTGTTACCACAGAGGTTATAAAGGAGATTGCCGAGAAGAATGATATCAAGATGTATGACTGCTACACTGGTTTCAAGTGGATTGCAAAGGTTATCCGCGACAACGAGGGTATAGCACAGTATATCGGTGGTGGCGAAGAGAGCTTTGGTTTCTTGGCCGAGGATTTCTGCCGCGACAAGGATTCTGTATCGGCTTGTAGCCTTATCGCCGAAGTGGCTGCTTGGGCAAAGGACAATGGCAAGACTCTTTACGAGATGCTTATGGATATCTACGTTGAGTATGGCTTCTCAAAGGAGGTTACCGTAAACGTGGTTAAGCCCGGCAAGAGCGGTGCCGACGAGATTCGTCAGATGATGGAGAACTTCCGTGCAAATCCTCTCAAGGAGATGGCGGGCGAGAAGGTTGTCTGCTACAAGGATTTCAAGGCTATGAAGCAGACCGATGCCGACGGCAATGTAACGGATATTGATATGCCGGAGCCTTCAAATGTATTGCAGTACTTTACCGAGAGCGGTAACAAGGTGTCGGTACGTCCTTCGGGAACAGAGCCTAAGATTAAGTTCTATATGGAGGCGAAGGGCAAGATGGGCTGCCGAAACTGCTATGCTGATGCTTGCGCTAAAGCCGACAAGACCATCGAGGCTATGAAAGTGGCTATGGGCATTTGATTCTGTCTATAAATCCAAATAATGGCAAGGCAACCAACGGTTGCCTTGCTTTTTTTATATATTTTGTCCTTTTTTGCGAAAAAAAAGGATTGTGGGTAAACAAATTTGCAAGTAGTTGTTATTATATATTCGGTTTTTAGTATCTTCGTAGCTGTTTAACAAAAAAGACTATTGTCTTTTATTCATAAAATAGAACTGTTATGAAGAAAACATTGGTTGATCTTTTTGAGGAATCGGTAAGATTGTATCCGAATAATACATTCCTCTTGGAAAAGACAGATAAGAAAGAGGGTTTTAAACCAACAACTTATACTCAGGTCAAGGAACAGGTTTACCGTTTGGGTGCCGGTTTCCAGGCTCTTGGGGTAAAGAAGGGCGATAATATGGCGCTCTTGAGTGAGGGTTGTAATATGTGGGTTATCGGCGAGCTTGCAATGTTCTATGCAGGTGCTGTGAATGTGCCTCTCTCAATAAAACTCGAGGAGAGCAATGACCTTCTCTTCCGTCTTGTTCACGGTGATGTAAAATATATTCTTGTATCGAATTACCAACTTAAGAAAATTCGTGCAATCAAGGAAAAACTCGCCGACGTCAAGAAGGTGATTGTCTTTGGTAATGCCGGCGAATTGGAAGAGGGCGAAATGCACGTTGACGAAGTGCTGAAAATGGGTGACGAGTTCTTGAAGACTCATACTCTTGAGGAGTTCTTGGCTGTCGGTCAGTCACTTGTAAACGATGACATTGCAACAATTACATACACCAGCGGTACAACAGCCGATCCAAAGGGTGTTGTCCTCACACATCGCAATTACACAGCCAACGTCGAGCAGGCTTTGACGCTTGTGCATATCGACCAGACTTGGCGTACACTCATCATTCTGCCACTCGACCACTGCTTTGCACACGTTGTTGGCTTCTATATTATGATGTCAAAGGGTGCTACAGCAGCAACAGTGCAGGTGGGCCGTACCGGTCTTGAGACATTGAAGAATATTCCATTGAATATCAAAGAGGTTCGTCCTCACTTCATCCTTTCTGTACCTTCATTGGCAAAGACATTCAAAAAGAATATCGAGGGTGCTATTCGTGCCAAGGGCAAGACTACTGAGAAGTTGTTCAATATGGGTATGGCTATCCGTCAGAAATATTATGGCGAAAGCAATCTCGATTCAAAGGGTATGCGCATATTCCTGAAACCTTTGGTTGCTCTCTTTGACAAACTTATATTCTCAAAGGTACGTGAGAACTTTGGTGGTGAATTGCGTTTCTTTGTCGGTGGCGGTGCCTTGCTCGACAAGGAGTTGCAGAACTTCTATCTTGGTGTGGGTATGCCAATGTATCAGGGATATGGTCTTTCCGAGGCTACTCCTGTCATTTCATCAAACGGCCCCGACCTCTATCGTTTTGGTTCAAGCGGTAAGCTTGTGAAGCCAATCGAACTGAAGATTTGTGATGCCGACGGCAAGGAGTTGCCTACCGGTGAACTTGGCGAGATTGTTGTGAAGGGTGAGAATGTTATGGCCGGTTATTGGAAGAATCCTGTTGCATCGGCCGAGACAGTGCGCGACGGTTATCTGTACACCGGTGACCTTGGATATATGTCCGAGGAGGGCTTGCTCTACGTGAAGGGACGTTTCAAGAGTCTGTTGATTTCAAGTGACGGCGAGAAGTACAGCCCCGAGGGTATTGAGGAGGCTTTTGTGAGCCTTTGTCCTACAATAGACCAGGTGATTCTTTATAACAACCAGTCGCCATATACCATTGCACTCATTGTTCCTAATAAGGACAATATCAAGCGCGCGCTTGCCGAGAAGGGACTTGACCTCACAACCGAGGAGGGACGTAAGGCTGCGTGCGACCTTGTGAAGGCCGATGTCGATTCATTCAAGAAGGGTGGCGAGAATGCCGGAATGTTCCCCGAGCGCTGGTTGCCAAGTTGCTTTGCCGTATTGCCCGAGGCTTTCACAGAGCAGAACGGTATGATGAACAGTACAATGAAGGTTGTTCGTGGTAAGGTAGAGAAGTTCTATCAGGAGCGTATTGATATTCTTTACACAGCCGAGGGCAAGGTGCTCTATGAGCAGCATAACCTTGATGCTTTCAAGTAAAAGAAACAATTCATAATAAAGCAAGAAGTGCTTGGCATTGCCAAGCACTTCTTGCTTTATTTGCTTTATGTTTTCGGCTGTAAGAAATACCCTTTCGCCGAAAAGGGGCTGCAAAAATACTGTTATACAATCTTTTTATGTCTTTTTGTAAAATAGAATGTGGTGAAAATACGATAAGTAACCGTTTAATGCAGTGGGGGTCACAAAATCGCTATTTTGTTAACAAAATGTCAGTGTCTTTAAAAATGGGCGTTTTGGGTGAATTAAGGCGAGAAAGACGATGCGTCTTCTTGTGTTTTTTAAGGTTTCTAATGGAATCAAAACTCCATCAGTATGCGTGCGTTGATGAGTCGGCCGGTAAGGTAATTAGGCACGGCGTAATTGTTGTTGTTGATGTCCTTTACCCAATAGTATGAGTTGACATTGTCGATGCCCAGAATGTTGAAAGCGTCTATTCCAAGCCATATATTCTTGAACCAACTGCGCACGCCGGTGCGGTACTGTCTTTCTTCATTGTCGAGCAGTCTGTAGGACATTCCTATATCCACGCGGCGATAGGCCGGTGCATTGAATACGTGCTTCTCGCGTCCGCTGTGGGGTGGGCCGAACGGCAAGCCGTCGGCGTATGTTCCTTGTAGGCTCATTTTCCAGCGGTCGGTGCCGGGAAAATAGTCGGTGAAGTAGAGCGAAGCGCAGAAGGTGCTGTTGGTGGGGCGTGGAATCCAGTCGCCGCCGTTGATTTTCTCTCTGGTGTCCATAACAGAGAGTGTCAGCCACGAGTCTGTTCCCGGAACGAACTCACCGAAAAGTTTCAGGTCGAGTCCGGTTGCATATCCGTTGGCGCAGTTCTCGCCGTAATAGACTATGCGTACGTTGTCTATATTATAAGGTATCAGGTTGTCGAGCTTCTTGTAATAGGCTTCGGCAGTAAACTTGAATGGGCGGTTGTATAGCTTGAAATGGTAGTCGCAACCAAGAACAAAGTGTATTGAACGTTGTGATTTGATATTCTTGTTGAGTGTTACTGTTGTTATGCCGTTGACTGTTGTCGTGTCGCGCATCTCCTTGTAGAACGGCGTCTGGTAGTAGACTCCGGTTGCGAAACGGAAAGTCAGGTCTTCGCAGAATTTGGGTATGAGCCCGACGCTGGCGCGTGGCGAGATGATTACTTCATTGTTCCAATCCCACCACGACAGGCGTATGCCGGCGTTGATGGATATAAGGCCTATGCTGCAATTCAGCTTGTAGGTGTCTTGTATGTATGTGCTTATGTGATTGCTTGTGTACTCGCTCTGCGAAGTGAGGCTATATACAGGGCGCAAGCCGTTGTTCATTGTGGGCACATTGTATCCAAGTGAGTCGCGTAGCTCCCACTCGCGTTGGTTGTCATTGAACGACTCGCGTTTCCATTCTAATCCCCAGCGTATGTCGTTACTTTTTAGATAGTGCTTGCCGGTGAAGGATACTGTCTGCACGTTTGCACTCAGATAGTTGCGCGCGTGTTCCATATAACGTCCTACACCCATTGTCTGGTCGGTGTTTATCTCGTCGAGCCAATATTCGCCCAAAATATCGTATGTCTCATCCTCATTGGTCTGGAATGCCGATGCTTGCAGTGTGAACTGGTTGTATTGGTTTGGGGTGTAATTGATTGATGCTGCGCCAAAGAAGGTGCGGAAGACATCGCTCTCCCAACCGCCGAAATAGACCTTGAACTGCTTGACATCCTCGAGTGTGCCGAATGAGGTGGTGCGGTCACTTGGGGTGAAATTGTATTGGTTGTGTGATATGTTGCCTATGACGCTGACATTCAGCTTGTCGGTTATGCGCCAGTCTATGTAGGCCTGGTAATCGATGAAACTCGGCTTGTATTCTCCCTTTGTGTCAAATGTGCCGAAAAGATAGCTGTTGCTCTTGTAGCGTACCGAATTGGAAATGCTTATCTTGTTGTTGCCCCAACCTATGTAGGCACTTGCACCCAACAGGCTTGCCGACACGGTACTCTCGAACTCGCGTGGCTTGCGGTATGTGACGTCAAGAACGGATGACATCTTGTCGCCATACTTTGCCTCGAATCCTCCCGTGGAGAAGGATACGGCACTTACCATATCGGGGTTGAGGAAGCTAAGTCCCTCCTGTTGCCCTGCTCGTATGAGCAGTGGTCTGTAGACCTCGATGCCGTTTACGTAAACGCTGTTTTCGTCAAAGTTTCCGCCACGTACATTGTATTGCGAACTCAATTCGTTGTGAGAGCTTACTCCGGCTTGTGATTTGATTAGGTCTTCAATGGCACTGCCGCTTGCCGATGGTTGCAGACGTAGTTTGTCGGGCAGTTCGATTTTTTGTGTGCTGCCCATTTGCTTCTCTCTGTCAACAACGTCAACTTGTTGTAGGGATATGTTCAGTGATGGTAGCATCACGTTGACAACAAGAGTGTCGGTAGGGTTCTTGAATGTGCGTTTGCGGGTTTGGTAACCTACCATTGAGTAGATGAGGGTGATGCTGTCTTTGCTCTCGCAAGTGAGTGTATAGTAGCCGTTGAGGTCGGCGACAGTGCCCTTGGGCTCGCCTGAAATGCCAATGCTTGCAATTTCCACGGGCTTGTGGTTCTCGTCGGTGATGCGCCCCTTGAAAGTGACTTTTTGGGCTGTTGCTCCGGCAGAGATTATCAGAAGCATCAATAATGTAATATATATCCTCAACCTCATTGATTTTTTTGCTGTTTTGCAGGGTATTCTTACTATTAACGTGTTTTTGTGGTTAAACGTATATCTTGCGTAAAATTTTATTTATCCATTTCCATCGGAAATGTTGCCAGCGTAATGTGCCTACCTGTTTTCCTCCGTAATTCAGTAGTGTCCCAATAAATTTGCGCTTGAAGTATGGCAGGGCTCTGACCTCCAGAAATTCAAAATGTGCATATTTGTTTTTGTGCGCATCGGTGATGGCGGCCCAAATGGCCATTATACCGGGGTATAGCAACGGGTGGCTTTTCCTGAGTCCACAACTATATGCCAGGTAGGCGCGTTCTTCGTCGTACAGACATAGAGAACTGCCGATGATTCTCTCTTTGTGCTCAACGATGAAAAGTCTTGCCTTGTCCGACAACTCCCCGTCTTTGGTGTATAGCATTGTGCGCAAGGTCTTCTCTGATGGTAGCTCGCGTTGTATTTTGCTGCGGTAGTAGTTGCGCATTAATTTCAGCCCCTCCATAATCTCCTTTGGAGTGGTGGCTTGTCGGTATGTGACTCCTCTCTCTTCGGCTTTGCGTATGTGTGCTTTGTATGCGCGTGCGAGTCTTTCCTGTGGCTCTTTGCTGTGCAGTGAAATGTACAGGCGCTGGTCGCGGCGTGGTATGAAGCAACGGGAACTCAACGTGCTGTATGCAAAGCGTGAATCGTCGATGTTCTGAATTTCAATGTAGGTGTGCCTAAAGTCGAGGAAATCAAAAATCTTGTCAAGGAATTTGGTGAAAATCTTTTCACGGTCGGCCGGGCTTATGTCGCTTCTGTATGCTCCTTCGCCGTTGACGGTGTACCAGCTCCCCAACACGGGTGGGAAAAGGCGTATGCTCCTTCTTTTCATTATAAGAAGGTGTCCCTGTTCGTTGCCATCACTGTCATACCCTATGAGCATATAAGGCTTGCACCCTTTGCTGCGTTCAAGGGTGCTGAACATTTGTACCGAGTGCAGCACTGAACCGCTGATAAGTGCTGGCAACGTGTCGCTTTTTGTGTGTATCTCTATGTGCACTGTTCTTAGCTGTTTTTACTTTGTAAAGGTAGTGAAAAAATAGAAATAAATTACTACCTTTGTGTGCACTATTTATGTTGGAGCTTATTTTGTCTGTTCCTGCAGACTGCTATTCTAAAAATGGAAACGAAAGATGTATATATATTGGCCATAGAGTCCTCTTGTGATGACACTTCGGCTGCTGTGATGAGAAACGATGTTGTGTTGTCCAACGTTACGGCAGGGCAGGCTGTGCACGAACAGTATGGCGGCGTTGTGCCCGAACTCGCATCGCGTGCTCACGAACAGAATATTGTTCCTGTTGTTGATGCAGCGTTAAAGAGAGCCGGTGTGCGAAAGGAACAGCTCACAGCTATCGCTTTTACTCGAGGCCCGGGACTTATGGGCTCGCTGCTTGTCGGTGTTTCGTTTGCAAAAGGTTTGGCGGCTTCGTTGCGCATTCCAATGATTGAGGTCAATCACCTTCAGGGGCACATATTGGCACATTTCATAAAAGAGGATGGAGTGGAGCACACGGCTCCTGAATATCCGTTCCTTTGCCTTATGGTGTCGGGCGGAAATTCGCAGATTGTAAAGGTGAACAGCTATAAGGATATGGAAATCATCGGACAGACGATTGACGATGCGGCCGGTGAAGCTATGGACAAGTGTGCCAAGGTTATGGGCTTGGGCTATCCCGGAGGCCCTATAATTGACCGTCTGGCGCGTCAGGGCAATCCTAAAGCGTATGCTTTCAGCAAGCCTCACATTCCCGGCTTTGATTATAGTTTCAGTGGTTTGAAAACATCATTCCTGTATACATTACGTAAGCTTGTTGCCGAGAATGAGAATTATGTCGAGGAGCATAAGGAGGATTTGGCAGCGTCGTTCGAGGCTACAGTCGTTGCCGTGCTGATGGATAAGCTTTATAAGGCTTCAAAGGCTCTTGGCATAAAGCGCATTGCATTGTCTGGCGGTGTGTCGGCGAATACGGCTTTGCGTCAGGCATATCAGGATTATGCAAAGCGTTACAAATGGGATATATTTATTCCAAAATTCGGATTTACGACCGACAATGCTGCAATGATAGGCATTGTGGGATATTATAAGTATTTGGATGGCGATTTCTGTGCGATGGATTTGCCGGCCTTTTCGCGTACTACAATATAAATATGTGTCGCTTGGGTTCTATTCGTGAGTTGGCTGCGGAACTTGTGACGTTGCTTGCAGAACGTTCGCTGACGGTGGCAACGGCCGAGAGCTGTACGGGTGGGGCTATTGCAAGTGCCATTACTAAAGTCCCCGGTTGCTCCGATGTTATGCTTGGTGGAGTGGTTGCGTACCATAACGATATAAAGCATAGGATTCTTGGTGTATCCAAAGATACTCTGTTCAGATATGGGGCTGTCAGTGAAGCTACTGTGCGTGAGATGGTTGTTGGTGTGGCAGATCGGTTCGGTGTCTCTTGCGCTGTCGCAACGTCGGGTATTGCCGGCCCTGGTGGCGGAACGCCTGAAAAACCTGTCGGTACGGTGTGGGTGGCCGTAAAGGTTGCCGATAGGGTGGATGTCCGCCTTCTGCAATTGCCGGACAAAGGTCGTGAAGCAAATATAGAGAATGTTGTTTGCGAAGTGCTTGGAATGTTGAAGGAGATGTTGCAGTAATTCAATATCTCGTCATAATAAACAAAAAAAACTGACGGCGTGAACCGTCAGTTTTTTGTCTATGTTGTGAAATCAAGCTCTGTTCTTTACATCGATGTCAAGCTGCTGTGCAGGTTTGCGGAACCAGCTGATGAGCTTGCGGATTGGGAGTATGACGAACTGCAAGAGGTCGTGGATGCCCGCCATAAAGATTGGGAATGTGTATACGGTTATGAGTCCTCCGATGAAGGCGATAACTGCTACCGAGAATGTTTCGATACTGAAAAAGCCGTTAGCGATTGGGGTAATGAGGTTGTCGAAGAAGTAGTAGACGGTTACCAATGCTCCCAAAGGATATGAGAGTACGGCGATAGCATCAAAAGCAAACTCCAGGCACAATCTCTTTATGAATGAGAAGAAAGGCCAAGGACCTCCAATGCCGCTCAGTTTCATAAAACCATTGTTGTTCTGCTGTGCCAAGCGTGTGATAGCCTTTATCCACAAATCAAATGGAAGGCGAAGAATGTAGAGAATTACATTGACAATCTGCAACAATGCGTGTTTAGCAACGTTGTTGAAAAAATCTTGTATCATAATTTAAAATGTTTAAATGTTTGCCTACTCTCTTGAGCATTTCGGCTGTCTCTGTGGCAAATATATAAACAAAAATTAACGCTACCTAATATATATAAATAAAAATAGGTGCCAGTAAAAATATGTGTATATAATGTAGTGCTTGTATGTATCAAGTGTATCCTACTTTATTGCAGTGGTGCTAATCTCATTATTCCCGTGGACGTTGTCTTTGCCTTTTGTCTTGTGAATTTAAAAAACTGCTAAAAATAATTGTGTTTTTGTTTGCAAGGTTATGTAAAATCGTATATCTTTGCACTCTGTTTTGAGTAGGTATCAAAAGAATAAACAAAAAATATATAGAGATGTCTAAGATTTGTCAAATCACCGGTAAGAAAGCTATGGTGGGTAACAATGTTTCACACTCAAACAGAAAGACAAAGCGTCTTTTCAATGTGAACTTGTTCAAGAAGAAATTCTTCTATGTAGAAGAGAATTGTTGGATTCAGTTGCGCGTGAGTGCAGCGGGGTTGAAAACTATTAACCGAGTAGGTCTCGATGCGGCTTTGAAGGCTGCTGTAAAGAATGGCCACGTTGCTTGGGAGGAAATTAAAGTACTCGATTAATTAAAGGAGGAAGTAAAATGGCTAAGAAGGTAAAAGGAAATCGTGTTCAGGTAATCCTTGAGTGCACAGAGCAGAAGAGCAGCGGTGTTCCGGGTATGTCACGTTACATCACCACAAAGAACCGCAAGAACACAACAGAGCGTTTGGAGTTGAAGAAGTACAACCCATATTTGAA
>JAGCMB010000007.1 GCA_017646665.1 Bacteroidaceae bacterium | reverse complement strand
GTTCAAGAACGCAGGTTTGGACAAGACAGTAAGGCAGTACTTCACCGTAGTACCCGACTTCAAGTCAGTAGGTGTACGCAACAACGCACGCTCATACGACTGGCCAGTAATCATCCGCGCCGTGAACACAGTAGACGCAATGACAGCAACCATCGAGCAGATTGAGTGGCCAATCCTTCTAAAGATTACCGACCGCATACTCGCTGAAGTACCAAACATCAACCGCGTATGCTACGATATGTCACCAAAACCATCAGCTACTATTGAATGGGAGTGACAAAGAAAAAAGCCTTCAAACGATGTTTGGAGGCTTTTTTCTTTGTCACGACTACCGAGGACTTCAATGAGTATATAGTCGCACGCAGCACTGACGAAGGTAGTGCCGTGCGGGGTACGATTGCCAAAGGCAACATTGAAGTCCTCAATGGGATGCCACCGAAGGGGGCAACTACTTTACTATAAAAATTACCTACATAGATTTTTTGAGCAGTTAGTAGCGCGAAGCGCTGTGTTAGTCGCACCGCGTGGAACAGGCTCGCAACGCAGCTAAACTCCCTCACAAATTAACCGGAAAGAAAAAACTTTCCGGTTAATTTCTTTTTCTGCAAAGTTTGCCCTATCTTCGCAATGTGCTATGGCAACAACCGAGTACAATACATTTTACATAATTTGCTCAATGCTGTCTGAATCACCACCTCGGAACACAACGAGCAGAATAATAGTTCTATTGAGGAATCTGCATAAGTGCAGGCTTTCTCATATTGGACTATGGCTTGTGGTGAGCCCAGACAGCGTATGACGAGGGTCTGCGCTTTTTTTTTATAGTTTGGCAAAGCCCCTTCATTAAAAGAAAAGCAACCTATAACTATAAAAAAGAGAATTATGAAAAAAGTCGTTTATAACTCCTTGATTGCTATTCTTTGGGCAGTTATCCACGTTTTAATTGGAGTTATTTTAATTATCGTTGGGGTTGTTGAAGCGTCATCTCCCAATGTTTTGCTTGTCGCTGTTCTTATACCCGAAGTGTGGATACTCTCCATTGGGCTCACGATGTTTTCAAGGAGAGAGTTGAGCAAAAGGATATTGCACGAAGAGAAGAAATTCTCCAAGGTTGTTCCCATTGTACTGGTTGCACTAGGTGGCTTAATGGTTGGGGCGAACATTTTGTTGACCTGCATACAACGCTGCACAACGAACGATACCACACAAACAGTTTCTCAAAAGGTTGTTGACACAAAAGAGGTGTCAAGCAACAGCACGGAAACATATAAAAGCGAAAGCAGCAACGTCGATTTGTCATTGACAAAAACAATTATGGATTTTAAAGCCGAGCTGAACGAGGAGTTTGAAAAGATGAGCAAGAGGGCTCCAATCCGCATAAACGAGGTTATGACGCTCAACGAAATCAAAAATTCCGAATCGACATATAATTTCATTTATCGATTGGAGATTAACAAAGATGATATTGCAGAGAATGAGCTAAAGGACATTATAGAAGATTTTGGAGAGAATAACAAAATTGAGTTATACTATGAAGCTATATCAATGTGCGCATTGGCCGAGATTGATTCAAACGAGTTTTTCAAAGCTGTAAATATCAGACTCCAATATATATTTACCGATGCTAACGACAATAACCTTGGAACTTGCGAGGTGGATTACAAAGATTTCGCCAAGGAGTGACAAAGTTACATCAATAGCCAAAATCAGCTGTAAGGCCTTGCACGCTTTACAGCTGATTTCATTTTCTCTCGGCCAACAGATGTCTTATCGCCATTATTGGATGAAAAAGTATCATTCGGGGGCCGGCATATCTCATTACTGCGCGCATTTTTTCACGCATATCGGGTTTATAGCAATGGATTGGGCATTTGCGGCAAGTGCTTTTATTCTCGCCGAACTTGCAATGTTCCAAACGGCGATTGGCATATTCGAGCAACTGTCGGCAGCCATCGCACAGGTTGCTGTTTCCCTCTTTATAACGGCAATAGATGGCAACCATTGCCGCAACAGTTCTCTTCTCCTGTTCTATCCTTGACATCGGCACTGCTCTATTTGACTAATTTACCGGCAACATACATTCCTGCCAGCACCATAAGTATTGAAACGACAACCGACAGTGCCATATATGCAACTGCGGTCACGCGTTCACCCGACTGGAATAGTTGCAAGGCCTGTGACGAGAATGTAGAGAAGGTGGTGAAACCACCGCAGAAGCCTACCACAGCGAACAGGTATGCTCCATTTGAAAGCACGGGGAGCAAGAGGCCTATCAGAAACGAGCCAACGACATTCACAAGCAGCGTTGCCCAATGGCTGCCGATTGCGAAATGAACAAATAGCAACGACACGGCATAGCGTACAATGCTGCCAAGCGCACCACCCGCACCCACAAGTAACAGGCTCTTTATCATTTTTACCGTAAATAAATTTGTATGCAGTAGAAACATTCTGCTTGAACAACATTTATGCTGTTGACGACAATTACTGTGTTTCCACCTTCTATTGTAAAAGTCATCAACACCATCAGTGTTTTACTGCAAGTTTGTTGTAACTAAGTGTTTATGTTATCAAATCTTTACATTTCCGTATTTCAACTCGGGAATAGGCAATCCTGCATTGGTATAATAAAATCTTCGTCTACGTTCAATCTCCCTGATAATCTCATCTTTCTTCCACACGACCAATTTCATTTCCTTGCCATTTGTTGACCATATAGAAAAGTTTGTCAAGAATCCTTTTGAGTATCCTGCCACATCCTGTATACGGATATACCTATCTCTCAAGTCACCAAAATTGAAACTATGAGGACTAAAAAGAACCTCGTCCTTATTAATCCACAAGCAACCACCTTGAGCATTGAAGAAAGACGACTTGTAGTTTGCGAGATATTTCAATTCGGGTTGTACTTTTCTTAATAAGTAATCGGCATTTTCGCCTGAATTGTTATTGGTCATAGCTGCATTGTAGTTTACAGAAACAGCAATAATAGACTTACAATATTCACAAGTCAACACGTTACAATTAGCCTTCAACTGAACAGGAGCACCACAATTCGGGCATCTTAATACTGAAATTTGCATAATAATTATACTTTACGATTCATTATTATAGAGCAAGATTACTGTGGCTATGATACCAGCCACGATTTATTTATATGAATACAAAAATAAGAACAATATTCAATTTTGGCAACTTTGACGCAATGAATGTAGCACATTGTTTTTGCGACAATTTACTTTTGCAAAAACGCTATCTTTCTAATACTTTTGTATTGATATATCACCTGTGCAAAAATTGCACAGGTTCAAAAATGGAATTATATTTGTTGTCAGAATAACTTTTATGCACATTTTGCATATTACTCATATTGACCAATGACCACCGAAACACCACAACTAAACGACCATAAACAGGAGTACCCACCCATGCATAACGGAGAGTTTGACACATCACCAATAGCAATATATACAAGCGAGGACAATACAGTTTCGCTTGAAGTAAAAATGAGCGGTGAAACAGTATGGCTCAACCGTTCACAAATATCGTTATTATTTGATAGAGATATAAAAACTATAGGCAAACACATTAACAATGCCTTAAAAGAAGAGTTGGAGGGGTTACCAGTTGTCGCAAAATTTGCGACAACTGCATCCGATGGTAAAACATACCAAGTTGAGCACTACAACATAGAGATGATAACATCTGTCGGCTACCGTGTAAAAAGCAAGCGTGGCACGCAGTTCCGCATTTGGGCAAATAGAGTGCTGAAGGACTACATTGTAAAAGGTTACGCCATTAGCGACAAGATTAGAATTGAGCATTACAATGAACTCAAAGATGTTGTCCGTTTACTTGCGAACACAGTTCATTCACAAGAAAAGTTGAGTGATGAACAATCTACGGGACTATTGTCAGTTGTTACCGATTATGTCTACGCCCTTGATACCCTCGACCGCTACGACTATCAGCAACTGACAATTGAAAATACCACCAAAGAGGAGCGATTCCACGCAACATACGAAAATGCGATGGAAGCAATACTGAGCCTCAAAGAGAAATTTGGCGAGAGCAACCTCTTTGCAAACGAAAAGGACAACTCATTCAAAAGTTCTATCGGGCAGATATACCAGACATTCGGTGGTGTAGAACTATACCCAAGTGTTGAGGAAAAGGCAGCAATGCTACTCTACCTTGTTACGAAGAACCACTCATTCAGCGATGGCAACAAACGCATAGCAGCAATGCTGTTCCTTTGGTTTATGGAACGTAACGGCATACTCTACCGCACCGACGGCAGCAAGCGCATTGCCGACAACACCCTTGTTGCCCTCACATTGATGATTGCCGAGAGCCGCACTGAAGAGAAAGACATAATGGTAAAAGTAGTTGTAAACCTAATTAACCAACAAAACCAATGACAGCAGATACACCAACCCTCAATGACCATAACAAGGCGGAGTACCCGCCAATGCACACTGCGGAACATATTTTAAACCAGACAATGGTGAGGATATTCGGGTGTGAACGCAGCCGCAATGCGCACATTGAGCGCAAAAAGAGCAAGTGCGACTATACCCTGCCCTGCGCACCTACAGAGGAGCAGATTACTGCCATCGAGCAGCAAGTGAATGACGTTATTGCGCTGCAGTTGCCTGTGACCATTGAATTCGTGACACGCGAGAATGTACCTGCCGGGGTCGATTTGAGCAAATTGCCGGCCGATGCAAGTGAAACACTGCGCATTGTGCGTGTTGGCGATTATGACGTATGCGCCTGCATTGGAACGCATGTTGAGAACACAAGCGAAATCGGGAGATTTAAAATCATAAGTCACAGTTTCGACAATGGCACATTGCGTTTGAGGTTCAAGCTGGAGCAACCGCAGCAATAAAGCAAGCATCAAAAGTTTATATAACGGATTTTTTTTGTATATTCGCAGAATAATAGCGACCTACGCAAAATGGTAGAAAAAATCCAACGAATATATACATCAACTATTAAAGGGACATTTGAAGAGATGTTCCGCAATGCATTGTCACAGGCCGACACCGACGCGCTAATTAAATTAGCCATTTTCGGCAAAGCATCAGACAACAGCGAATACAGACAGAACCTTGCAATAATTGACAAGGTTGCTGAGGATATTTTCGGCAAGCAGCCACCACTCACAAGCTACATAGCACAAAAAACTGCAAATGACGGTGTTACAATTGAAGCGACATACATCACAGACAAGGATGTTACAATTGAGCACCACCGTAATTACAGACTCATAAATTGCAACGGTTGCACTGAATTGATTACAGGAGGTATAATTCCAAGCAATGCCGAGGGAAGCACCTTTGAACAGTCGATGAATATCTTTGAAGGCATTGGCAAAATGCTTTCGGCAAATGGTTTCAAGCCAAGCAACATCTATCGTCAATGGAACTATATCCCAGGAATAACTGTGCTGAATGACGGCAGCCAAAACTATCAGGAGTTCAACGATGCACGTTCAATATTCTATGGTAGCGACAGCTGGACCAACGGCTACCCTGCCGCAACAGGGATTGGTACAAATGCCGGTGGTGTAGTTGTTGAGGTATGCGCAATAAAAGGCGAAAAGTGCACAAACAAGCCCATTGACAATCCATTGCAGATTGCAGCACACAACTACTCGCAACAGGTGCTTGACGGCAAGGTTATTGAGCAATTAAGCAAAAAGACAACACCAAAGTTCGAGCGTGCGCGCTTGCTTGGAAACACAGTGCTAATCTCGGGCACAGCAGCCATTAAGGGAGAATGTAGCAACTACAGCACCAACGCTGTTGAACAGGCTGCCGAAACGATGGAGATTATGGACAGGCTTACAAGCAAGGATAATATCCCTGCCGAAAACAACGGCTCACAATATAACCTTTTGCGTGTGTACGTAAAGCGCGAACAGGACATCCCTGCCGTAAAAGAGTATATGCAGCACAATTACCCTGATGCAAAAAAGCACTATCTTGTTGCCGACGTATGCCGCCCCGAGCTTCTCATTGAGATTGAGGGAGTTGCACACATCTGATAATTAACACACAGATTATATCACACTAAACTAACCATTATGAAGATTATGAAACAAATTATGGCAGCGGCTGTTGCATTGGCCGCCTGCGGATGTGGCAGTGACAAGCCGGCCAATCCTCTATTGTCGGAGTTCAATACCCCGCACAACATTGCTCCATTCGCCACCATCACCATAGACAACTACCGCGAGGGAATGTTGCTTGGTATGGAGGAGCAGAAAAAGGAGATTGAAGCCATAACAAACTGCAGCGAGGAACCGACATTCGAGAATACTATCGTTGCACTTGACCAATGCGGCAAGCTGTTGCGCAAGGTACGTGGCACATTCAGTCCACTGTCAAGCAGTAACTCCGACGAAGAAAAGCGTGCTTTGCAAAAGGAGATGTCACCACTCTTCTCGGCTCACAACGATGATATTTACCTTAACGAGAAGCTGTTTGCTCGTGTAAAGGCTGTATATGAGAGCCGAGAGTCACTAACACTGACAGCCGAGGAGGCAAAAATCCTTGAGAATATATACAAGCGTTTTGTCAACAGCGGTGCAAACTTGAGCGAGGAGCAGAAGGCAAAACTGCGCGAGATAAACAAGGAGCTCTCAATGTTACAGCTCACATTCTCGCAGAACCTTTTGCACGAAACAAACAACACTTTCGTCGTTGCCGAAAGCCTTGAGGAGCTCAAGGGCCTGCCCCAGGCAAACATTGACGCAGCAGCAAAGATGGCTTCCGACAACGGACAACCGGGCAAGTGGATGTTCAATATGCAACGACCAAGCTGTAACCCAGTGTTGCAGTACTGCGAGAACCGCGAACTGCGCGAGAAGGTATACAACGCCTACTACAACCGCGGAAACCAGGACAACGAGTACGACAGCAAGGAAATTTGTGCAAAGATTGTGGCTATGCGCCTTGAGAAGGCAAAGCTGATGGGATATGAGAACTATGCACAGATGGTACTTGAAGACCGTATGGCAAAGACACCCGAAGCTGTATATGCATTGCTCGACCAGGTGTGGGCACCTGCCGTTGAGAAGGCAAAGCAGGAGATTGAGGATATCCGCGCCGAGATACGCAAAGAGGGCAACAATTTTGAGCCGGCAGGTTGGGATTATATGTACTATTTAGACAAAGCCAAGATGGCAAAATATGCTGTCGACGAGCAGGAAATCAAGAACTATATGGAGGCGAACAACGTGATGGAGGGTATCTTCTACGTTGCAACAAAGCTCTATGGTATCACTTTTAAGGAGATTACAGCCGATGTCCCATCGTATGAGCCAACAGCAAAGGCATACGAGGTAATCGACTGCGATGGCAGCCTGCTTGCAATATTCTACAGCGACCAATTCACACGCGACAGCAAGAATGCCGGTGCGTGGTGTACATCGTTCCGTCCACAAAGCTATGTGAATGGCAAGCGCATTGTTCCTGTTGTTGTAAACAGCTGCAATATGACACCTGCGACAGCGAACACTCCTGCATTGCAGAGCATTGACAATGTAAAGACAATGTTCCACGAGTTCGGCCACGCGCTCCACAACTTTATGCGCGACGTCAAGTACAGCGGTGCAAGTGGCGTTGAGCGCGACTTTGTTGAGTTGCCATCGCAAATCAACGAGCATTGGGCATTGGAGCCCGAGGTGCTTGCCGTCTATGCAAAGCACTATCAGACAGGCGAGGTTATTCCTATGGAACTTGTTGAGAAGATACAGGAGAGCGACAAATATGGACAGGGCTTTGCAACAGTGGAATATATTGCTGCATCACTCAGTGATATGGACCTTCACGTGCTCACCGAAGTGCCTGACGACCTTAATGTAATGGAGTACGAGGCACAGAAGCTTGCCGAGCGAGGCATTCCTTCACAGATTCTGCCACGCTACAGAATGACAAACTTCAGCCACACTATGGGCGGCGGCTACAGTGCCGGCTACTACAGCTATATGTGGGCCGAGGTGCTTGATGCCGATGCGTTCGATGCATTCAAGGAGACAGGTGATATCTTCAATCAGGAGGTTGCCGAAAAATTCCGCAAGTATGTTCTCACTCCCGGCGGCATTGACGACGGTATGACAATGTACCGCAACTTCCGTGGCCGCGAGCCAAAGATTGACGCACTGTTGAAGAACAGAGGGTTCTAAACAGAATCACATACAAGATATACGCCCCCGAAAGTTCTGCATAACTTTCGGGGGCATATCATTTATATCATTGTCTACATTCTCATTGCAGTTCGTTAACCGGTATATCAATGCTTATGGCATTGGAACCATATTTGCCAGGAGATGTAAACTTGATATTCTTTATCTTTTTTGTTATTATAACGTGAGTTTGATATAAGCGCTGTTAAATCGCGAACTTGTCATTTCTCGTCGCGATGCTCCGTCGAAACGACACAGTCCAAGGATTGTGGGTCAACATCTATATTATTACCAATGTTATTCTTCTATAAACTTATAGAAAGTGTTTTTGTGAATAGAAATTGTTATCCATGGTGATAGTTCTATTCCATATTCAACCAAGAACGGCTCCGGCTTTCTTTTGATAATGATTTCTGTATTGCGTTTTACATCCTCGTATGTCATAAACGGACTCAAAGAGGGTATATACATAAATTCGACACATACTATTTTACCTTCTATATTTATTCTCAAGCGAATATAGCAAATTATATTATTTTTCTCATTCAACAATGCTTTTAGCATTTCTTTGCATTGTTCTTTTTCATAACTCGCCAATATGTCTTGTATTATAGTTGATGCATTATGTTTTATATATTCATTTTTTTCTGCGTGTATAACATCATAATCAGCATTGTTGTAATTTACACGACTATTGTTGATATATTGCTTCAATCCACAAGCATACAGACGATTAAATTTTTCTATAACCAATGTATCATTGCCGTGTACTTGATATTCGATTTTTGTACTGTCTGGTTTGTTCTCATTTGCTGCATAACAGAATGTCTGCATGCATGCAATAATAAAAAGTGTTATAACAATTTTTTTCATAAAAGTGTCATTTATATTTTATACCCAAAATATCAAATAATTTCATAGCAACATTTCCGAAGGCATCTGATCTTATAACCGCACAGCGCATAGATACTTCGTTGCGTTCATACGTGTTATTGAGGGCTTTGTCCCAAAAATATCAAAGTTTTTTACAACTCTATAGGCAAATTATCTTCATATTCACATATTGTTTCTTTGCGGATAGTACCGTCATCATTGATTATGATTTTATAAATCGAGACATTACATTTGCCTGTATATATACCCGACACTGATATAATTTCTGTAAAGGATTGTTGCGTAATAGTCAATTCATTTTCTTTTTCACCAGATTCTATTTTATATTGTTCTACATCACTTCCTATAGCAACTGTTTTATAATCTATTACATTTCCAGTCCTGTCATACGTCACCAAAAGGTTTGTATCGAATGGATACCCATCAGTTGCCGGAAGATCACAACTGGCTAATATTGAAACAATATAAAAATCATCTTTGTCTATTCTATAACAAGGTCTATAATAAAATTCATCTTTTTCGCAGTTACACTCGTCAACATAAGGAATAAATGAAGAGAAATCAAACTTATTTATTTCGGTAAACATTTCACCAACCCTCACTTTCCTTTCCTGAAAAAAGTCCTTGTTTATACAGGGTTTATCGAATATGTCAAATTTGCTTATATACGATTCAAAATCCTGTTTTTTACCATTAAAAGTATTTTTATTCGTTGCCGCATTATTCAAGGAACATAAAACACATATCAGAGCTGTATACAAAATCTTCATATTATATTCATTTATTAAGTCTTACACTTGTTACCTTATATTTGTTGGCACTTCCATTTCTTTTTATAAAACTTCCTTGTAAAAAACCATCCTTGACATACAAGACATTAGTATTAGCTGTTCCATAGTCGGCAAACTGTGTTGCGGGATCATAAAAATGATAATATGCAATACCATCTATTATTGTTCTGCCCACAATTATAATAAAATGATCACCGGCTCTGTCTGCACTGCTAGCTGTACCATCTTTATAATCTACATTCAATATAATAGTTTGTTTTTTGTCAAGAGCATTATCAATGGCATTTATGCCTTTCTGAAAATCAGCGGATTGAGCTATTGCACGGCCATTATCATTATTAACAGTCATATCAATGCGCTCGCCGCTTAGTTCACATCCTGAATGTGCCAACATTTCCATACATCGCCTTTTACATCCGGCTCTGTCGCTTGGATTAAAAGGCTTGAAACCATCAATTCCTATTACATCATTTCTAAAAGTTACAGACATATGTCCTTTGTCATTATACAATACAGAGTCAAGTCTATTTTCTATCTCCATACTCTCCAACCCCAGACTGCCGTTTCTTTCAGTTGTTCTACGTGGTTGGTTGCCAGCAACTGTACCCAATTCCGGAATTTGGATGCCGGGTTGGAATGGATTATCCTCTTCTTTGGCGGTGTTGCCGTCAAAATCAAACGGTAATTTTTGAGCGACTGTTCTATTTTCTTTCTTTGGCTCTAAAAACATAGAACCCTCTTTCCAACTGTCAAGACTAATGGTTTTTCTATTATTGTCAAAACTTGATATGCTCTTTTGTTCTTTAGTTTTCTCGCTCTCGTCCGAAATGACTGCAACGGGTAGAACGTCAACCTCTTTATCACCAAAGCTATTCTCGAACTTTGATTTGTTATCATCATCTACCAGCACATACCTTGTCTCATCGACCGTTCCCAACATTTTGGGGAAATGTGACATCAACTCACGTTTTCTCTGTTTCTCTTTTTCAATCTCCCGCCTGTTCCCGTGGAAATGCAACTCATACAATTTATTCATATTGATTTTTACAGCAAAGCTAAATGCAATCCACCCAAACAAGGTTGCTGAATTGCCACAAAAACAACAGTGTTGGGAATAATACCGCTAATATAGCAAATGAAAAGGCCTTTGTCAATAGAACGAGGTGAAAAAGATTTTGTGTAGGAATAAAAAAAAGATGCAATCTGCGATCATCATTAACAAATCATAAAAACCGCACCTCACCGCGAACCAACACACCCCACCCTGCATTATATATGCAAACGGCACGACCGCCGCGGAAATTCAATAAGCCACTCAACGAGAGGCTGCGGCCCGGTTTACACCTGCATCATATTGGGGTCGTTATTATCCGGTTCGGCGGCGTGCTGTTTGACTATGTATAACAAATAAAAAACAACAGTTATGAGCATGTTAATGAAAAGAAACAGCCAGCAGTGGTTACCGAGTATCTTCAACGATTTTTTCAACAGCGACATTCTTGTGCGCAACAGTTCAACAGCACCTGCTATAAACGTCTTTGAAACAGAGAAAGAATATAAGGTGGAAGTTGCTGCGGCCGGAATGTGCAAGGATGACTTCAAGATTCACATTGACAGCGAGAACGACCTCACAATTACAATGGAAAAGAACTGCAACTGCTGCAAGGAGAGTGGCGAGTGCAACAATGACAAGAAATGTGACGACAAATGCGACGAGCAGAAGTGTGATGAAAAGAAAGAGGACAAAAAGCACGAACAGGGCCGTTTCCTGCGCCGCGAGTTCTCATATACAAAATTCCAACAGACCCTCATACTGCCCGATGATGCCGACACGGACAAGATTGAAGCAAAGGTAAAACACGGAGTTCTGCATATAGACATTCCAAAGAAGGCTCATAGCAATGAGCACAAGGTAAACAGGATGATTGCCATTGGATAAGATTTATACCACGGGCGGTGTGTTGTTGCACACCGCTATTTTTTTTATTATCTTCGCAGAAGAGATTACTTAAAGCACAAACAACAAAACATAACAGACAATGAAGAAAATTATTTATTCACTTTTTACACTATCGATTATGCTATCAGGTATCGCGTGTTCAGAGAAGAAGAAGGAGGAGTGCAACAGCATCCTCAAGGAGAGCAAGGCACCATTCGGTGCACCGGAGTTCCCAACATTCAAGGTAGAAGACTACAAGGCTGCATTTGACCAGGGATTTGCCGAGAAACGCGCCGACATCAAGGCTATAATCGAGAACACCGACGAGCCTACATTTGCCAACACAATCGACGCATTGGAGTTGAGCGGCAAGACACTGGACAAAGTATCTGCAATCTTCTTCACTCTCAACGAGAGCGACAACAGCGAAGCCACCACCGAGGTTGAGAATTACGTTGTGCCAAAAATGACAGAACTCAGCGGTTACATATATATGAACGACACACTGTTCAACCGCATCAAAGAGCTTTACAACAAAAGAGAAAGTCTTGGTCTGAACGAGGAACAGAGTATCGTTTTGGAAAATTACTATAATGCCTTTGTGCGTGGTGGCGCATTGCTCAGCGAAGCTGATAAGGCTATTCTCCTTGATATTGACACTAAATTGGGATTGGCTTCAATAAAGTTCAGCAACAACCTACTTGCCGACAACAAAGCATTCAAGTTGGTGATTACCGACGAGGCCGACCTCAAGGGATTGCCACAGGATGTTATAGATGCTGCAAAGTGCGACAGCACATGGGTGTTCACACTCGACAAGCCAAGCTGTATTCCGTTCTTGCAGTATGCCGACAACCGTGAGCTACGCGAGAAGGTGTACAAGGCATACTATGGCCGTGGCGACAACAATGACAGCAATGACAACAAGGCTATCATAAAGGAAATACTGACTTTGCGTCAGCAGAAGGCCAAGCTGCTTGGTTTTGAAAGTTTTGCGCACTTTGTACTTGATGAAAAGATGGCCAAGACTCCCGAAGCCGCTCTCGCACTTCTCAACAGCATTTGGACACCGGCTGTGGAGCGCGCAAAAGAGGAGAGAGCCGAATTGCAGAAGGTTGCCGACCGCGAAGGTGCCGGCATAAAGATTGAGGGCTGGGACTGGTTCTACTACACCGAAAAGCTACGCAAGGAGAAATATGCGCTCAACGACGAAACCATCAAGCCATACTTCAGAATTGAGAATGTATTGCAGGGCGCATTTGACTGTGCCAGCAAGCTCTACGAAATCAAGTTCGTGAAACGCAATGACATTCCTGTATATTACGAAGGCGTTGAGGCATACGAAGTACTTGACAAGAACGACGCTCACTTGGGTATCTTCTACACAGACTTTTTCCCACGCGCTTCAAAGCGTCAGGGTGCCTGGATGACAAACTTCGTCAACCAAAGAAACATCGGTGGCGAGAATGTACGTCCTATGATTGTAAATGTATGTAACTTTACAGCACCGCAGGGCGACACTCCTGCTCTCCTCAACATTGACGAGACACGTACTCTGTTCCACGAGTTCGGACACGCGTTGCACGGTATGCTCACACAGACACACTACCCAAGCGTGAGTGGAACAAATGTAAAGCACGACTTCGTGGAGCTTTTCTCACAGATAAACGAAAAGTGGTCTATCCATCCCGATGTTATGCCAACATTTGCAAAGCATTATATAACAGGCGAGGCTATCCCTGCAGAGCTTATCGAGAAGATGCAGAAGAGTTCACACTTCAACTTGGGATTTGAAACCACTGAATTGGTGGCTGCAGCACTGCTTGATATGAAGATGCACCTTATCGGTGACTATACAAACTTCGACTGCAACGAGTATGAGAACGAGCTGCGTAAGGAACTTGGCTTTATACCAGAGATTGAATACCGTTACCGCAGCACAAACTTTGCACACGTATTCGGCGGTGGCTATGCAGTAGGTTATTACGCATACTTGTGGGCTGAGGTGCTCGACTGTGACGCATTTGAATTGTTCCTTGAGAAAGGCGTATTTGACCCTGCAACAGCAGCAAGCTTCAAGCAGTTGCTTGAGATGGGTGGCAGCAAAGACCCAATGCGCGAATATCGTCGTTTCCGTGGCGCAGACCCTAACCCTGATGCTCTGCTCCGCGCAAGAGGACTTATCTAATAACAACTAATTTGCAGCCCGCATATGCGGGCTGCACTTGAAAACAATATGGAAGAAAGAATTGAAAGAGCCGTAGCCCTGTTCAAGGAGGGTTACAATTGTAGTCAGTCGGTTGTGGCTGCATTTGCCGATATGTATGGTTTCACACAAGAGCAGGCTTTGAAAATGGCTGCATCATTTGGTGGTGGTATAGGACGTATGCGACAGACTTGTGGCGCAGCGTGTGGTCTGTTCCTTGTTGCCGGCCTTGAAACAGGTTGCACCGAGGGACGCAACAGCGAGGGAAAAGAGGCTAATTACAAGGTTGTTCAGCAACTTGCCGAGGAGTTCCGCAAACGTAACGGTTCACTCATCTGCGCCGAACTTTTGGGATTGGCTAAGAATGCTCCTACCCCGACAACGCCTGATGCACGCAATGGCGAATACTACAAGAAACGTCCTTGCATAAAAATGGTTGAAGAGGCTGCCAGAATATGGTGCGAATATTTAAAAAATTGCAAATCAGAGCAATAATTTATGGAAATTTGGCAAATGTTATTGAAAATCACGTACTTTTTGTTTGCCATATGAGAAAAAAGCAGTACTTTTGCACCCGAAATGAAAAAGCAACCACACTAAATGCTTAAAAGGCTTAAACAAAGGTTGTTACTATTTCAAAAGAATTTTAATGTTGAATTAAAAATACTAAAGAACTATGATTGAGAATGCTGGTGCATTTGCAGGCCGTATCTGGACTGCGTTGAACGAGACAGAGGGTCTTACTCTTAAGGAGATCAAGACTAAGTCAAAATTGAAAGAGAAAGAGTTGTACCTTGGTTTGGGTTGGTTGCTCCGTGAGGATAAAATTTTCTCTTGCGTTGCAGGTGAGGAGGAGATCTTCGCTCTCAAGTAATTGAAACAACAATTCAATTAAAATAATAAGGCTTGGCAATTGCCAAGCCTTATTATTTTATAATTCTACTGTCATGCTGAGAGAATCGAAGCAGGTTCTGTAGGAATTTACTGTGGATGTCGCTTTCGCTCTCTATTTAATTCAACGGCGAACGAAAGCGAGAGCCCCTATACTTTGCAGGTGTTCCATTGTCATACTGAACGTAGTGAAGGTTGGGAGGCTGAATAACAACTCCCCGACAGCGGTGTTGTTGCTTACCATTTTATCCAACCTCCACCTCCAAGCCATCATAGGCTAAAAAAACACCTTTCGGCAGACACTTCTCAATCTTTGAATGCAGGCCAATGTGATGCATCATGTGGGTGAAATAGGTTTCACACGGTGAAAGATAATCGACCACACGCAATGCCTCAAGCACCGTTTGATGACTACGGTGAGGTTTTGAATAGCGCAGTGCATTAATCACAAGAACCTCTACACCTTTCAATTTATCGAGTTCGGAGAGTTCTATGCTGCTCATATCAGTTATATAGGCCAACTTACCGAAACGATAACCTACAATGGGCAACGCTGCGTGAAATACGCGTATAGGTTCCACCTCTACGCTCCCGATGGTAAATGGTTGCATATCCTCGATAGAATGTATTTCGATATTGGGGACACCGGGATATTTGACCTCGCCAAAGCAATAGGGAAACATTGAGCGTATTTGCTGAGCTGTGTCCTCGTTGGCATATATAGGGAATGTCTTTTGCGATGCAAAAGGACGTAGGTCGTCAATGCCGGCAGTGTGGTCGTAGTGCTTATGGGTGATGACCAACGCATCAAGTCGAGCAACATCAGCGCGCAGCATTTGGGCGCGGAAATCGGGGCCACAATCAATGAGAATAGCTGTATCATCGTTCTCGAGCAGCGCAGAACAGCGCAGACGGGTATCGCGTGGGTCGTTTGAAGTGCATACCTCGCATTTACACCCAAGTTCGGGCACTCCGGTTGATGTTCCTGTTCCTAAGAATGTGAGTTTCATCAGTCTATTACATTCACCTCCATATTGAGGTTTACATCGAATTTTTCTTTCACAGACGCCACTACGGCTAACGCAAAATCAAGGACATCGCTGCCTGTGGCACCACCAAGATTGACAACTACCAATGCCTGGTGCTTATAAACCCCGACATTCTTATGTGGAGTTTGTTTCCAACCGCATTGTTCAATAAGCCAACCGGCCGATAGTTTTACATCGCCACAGGCAAGTGGGTATTGCGGCATTGCAGGGTATTCATCCTTTAGCTTCGCTGCTTTGTGGGCAGCGACAACCGGATTCATAAAGAAACTGCCTGCACTTCCTATCTGTTCGGGGTTAGGCAACTTTGCCTCACGTATTTCGCAAACCGCTCGACGCACATTCGCAAGAGTAGCTCCTCCGAATTCCTCGACCTTATCCTTGAGATTGCCGTATGACAGCTTGAAATCAACAGCCTTTTTGAGCCTGTATGTTACGTAAGTAACAATATGACGGCCTTTCTCGGCAGCTTTAAAAATGCTATGACGATAGGCGAAATCACAATCGGACTTTGTAAATGAACAGACAACGGCATCGGCTATGCGTATGGTTTCTACCGTTTCAATAAGGTCACCGGCTTCAACGCCGTATGCGCCAACATTCTGCACGGCACTTGCACCGACCTCGCCGGGAATGAGCGAGAGGTTTTCGAGTCCGCACCACCCTTTTTCAACGGTATATGCAACGAGTTCGTCCCAATTCATTCCACTACCCACGCGCAGAAGAATGTCGCTGTCGGTTTCAGCAACAACCTCAATATCCGTTATCGCAGAATGAAAGACCGTACCGTTAAAATCATTGACAAACAACAGGTTACTACCACCACCAACAACAAGTGACTTGCCATTGAAACCGTTACCCAAGAAATTACATATATCAGCAACCGAGGTAAATTCAACAAAATGTGCAGCCTTGGCTTCAATACCAAAAGTATTGTGTGGCAAAAGTGAATATGTATCAAATTGTTTTATCATAACATTCCGCTAATTACATACCACACAGCTATCATGTGACATACAGAGCCCAAGAGGACAAAGAAATGGAATACTGTGTGTATATATTTTACCTTGTGGAAACTATAGAACACGGCTCCGGTTATGTATGCAACGCCTTCACCTACAACCCAGAGAAAGACGGACAATGGCACAGCGTTGTAGAACTGTTTCATAGCAACAACAATTGTCAAGCCCATAAGAACATAGCACACCGTTTCGAGTATGTTATGTTTCTTCAAGCTATATAAGCTCAACGACGTTCCGACTATTGCACATAGCCAACAGAAGAAGAAAATACCCCAACCCCAATAACCTATATCACGCATTGCAATGAGCATCATTGGCGAATAGCTGCCGGCAATGTGCCAATAGATTGCAGAATGGTCGAGTTTGCGAAGTTTCTTGCGCCATTTACTTTCGGGCGGGCAGGAGTGATAAAGGGTTGAAAACGTATAGGACGATAGCATACCGAACATATACAGCAACACACTTGTCAACGCCCATCCATCGCCACCTTTTGTTACCACCTCATTGATAAACAGTGCGCTTACCACCAAGCCACCCACAATTCCTACAGAGTGGGAAATGGCGTTCCATTTCTCCTCTTTTACTGTGTATTTCTTTGCTTCTTCACTCATAATGGCACAAAGATACTCTAATTTTAGAAAAATTTGCGATAACATTTGTTTAATTAAACTAAAAAACGCTCTTGCTTTTGAAAGCAAGAGCGTTTTTGGAAATATGTATGCTTTTATATTAAGCGAACCACTTAACGTAAGCGAAATCCATACGGTGTGGGAGTTCAGCGTGGTTAGGATACATACGGAAAGCAATCTTAAACGCACCTGCGTTTGTAGGAGCAATCTCTGCACCGAATGTAAATACGTTACCCTCGCGCTGTACAACCTCCAAAGGATAAGTTGCAAACACACAGTCGTGACCCTTAGCATCAGGAGCCAACACAACAAGCTCTATAGCTACAGCATTGTCAAGACCCTTCTCGTCAACCTTAACTGTTACATTGTACTTTTCACCAGCAGACATTGCACCATTGAGGAAATCAGCATCAGCCTCTACAGAGAGAACCTCAACTGCGTTCCACTTGGCAGCAACCTCCTCTTTCCACTTAGCGAGCTCACGAACTACCTTAGAGTCGTTAGCAACGAGGTGGTGATAACGCTCAGCCTGCTTGCAGTAGAACTTGCTGTAGTAGTCATCGAGCTGACGCTTCATTGTGAAGTGAGGAGCGATTTCAGCGATTGACTTCTTGATGCAAGCAACCCACTCGTCAGAGTAAGCCTTACCATTGCGGTTGTAGTACATTGGGAGAATCTCGTTCTCGAGCAATGTGTAGATTGTAGCAGCGTCGAGCTGATCCTGGAACTCCTGGTTCTGGTATGTACGCTCTTCCTTCAATGCCCAACCTGCGCCTGGCTTGTAGCCCTCGCACCACCAACCATCGAGAACCGAGAAGTTGAGGACACCGTTCATAAGAGCCTTCTCACCTGATGTACCTGAAGCCTCGAGAGGACGTGTAGGAGTATTCATCCAGATATCCACACCCGAAACGAGCAACTTAGCAAGATCCATATCGTAGTTCTCAAGGAAGATAATCTTACCTACGAACTCAGGACGGCGTGATACCTCGATAATCTTCTTGATCAAGCCCTGACCTGCACCATCGTGTGGGTGAGCCTTACCTGCGAAGAGGAACTGGATAGGACGCTCGGGGTTGTTGAGCAACTTAGCCAAACGATCGAGGTCGGTGAAGAGAAGGTGAGCACGCTTGTAAGTAGCGAAACGGCGTGCGAAACCGATAACAAGTGCATCGGGGTTAATCTTCTTCACAACATCAACGATACGCATTGGGTCGCCCTGGTTCTTCAACCAATCCTCGCTGAACGCCTGCTTGATGTAGTTGATAAGCATCTTCTTGCGAGCAACGCGAGTATTCCAGATTGTTTCGTTAGAGATATTCTCAATTGCGTGCCAGATACTCTCGTTAGACTGGTCGTTGATGAAGCTAGGATCAAAGTTCTGCTTATAGAGGTTATCCCACTCTGGAGCAACCCATGTTGGATAGTGAACACCGTTGGTTACATAACCTACGTGGTTCTCAGATGGATAGTAACCCTTCCAAATCTCAGCGAACATATCCTTTGACACCTTACCGTGGAGGCGGCTAACACCGTTAATCTCCTGGCAAGTGTTGCAAGCGAATGTTGACATACAGAAACGCTCGTTCTTGTCACCGGCGTTGATGCGACCAAGGTTCATCAAGTCGTCCCAAGTGATATTGAGCTGGCTTGCATAACCTCTCATATACTTGCCGAAGAGAGCCTCGTCGAAGTAGTCGTGACCTGCAGGCACTGGAGTGTGAACTGTGTAAAGGCTGCTTGAACGTACAATCTCAAGAGCCTCCTCGTATGTGTAACCAGTCTTGATGTACTGTGTCAAACGGTAGAGGTTGCAGAGAGCTGCGTGACCCTCATTACAGTGGTAGATCTCCTTCTTGATACCCATCTTCTCCAATGCAATCATACCACCGATACCAAGGAGAATCTCCTGCTTCAAGCGGTTTTCCCAGTCGCCACCATAGAGCTTGTGAGTGATTGGCTTGTCGAACTCGCTGTTCAT
>JAGCMB010000049.1 GCA_017646665.1 Bacteroidaceae bacterium | reverse complement strand
CCGTGCTGCAGGCGAAGAATTCTTCGAACTTGGTAAAGTTGTTGAAGGTAACAAACAAACCATCATGAAAGGCGGAGTTTTCGGTGAGTAATCTCTACACTGTTTTTTGCGACCATTCCTCAATATCTTACTTTCAGAATTTTTAATTTATATGCTTATCCACACTAAATTTATACTGAGGCGCAACAACCGGTGGCACAAATGCATAGTCCGGGAAGTGAGTGACAAGACTCACACTTTTGCTACTGAGCCAAGATGGCGCAAAGCACGTATATGCTGATTAATATACATACACAGCTAACCAAAGCCACCTGATTTAACCAAAGCCATTACAACAGGAATATCATCCATTGAATTCTTGGACTGCTGCATAGCAGAATGAATACAGGGTTGCATAACGCTCCTAATCCGTATGCGATAGACTCTAATACCATCAACGCATCAGGGCAGCCAAATGGCTGCCCTGATGCATTGAAAGAACTATTTTTGTTTTACTGTTTTGGTGCTATGAAGCGATATAGATTACATCCGATGAAATTTCCGATAACAAGACAAGGATATAGTAACAATATCTCTAAAAGATGTTCACCGGTATATGCGAGAGGCGTTGCCATATAATAGAAGGCATCGGCCAAGCAGTGTGGGAAACCACAGTTAATGAAGAGAGGCACACCAAAGAGCAGTACCAGAGGCTTGCCTTCGCGCGCAAAGGTAACGACAGTAGTCATAATGAAACCACATCCTATTGCCAACAGACCGGCTTTCACAGGCCCAATTGCCAAACGTCCTTCGAGGATTGATTGTGCCGATGCACCAAGCTCCAACGGCGAAAGACGGGCGAAGAGTGCCACAAGCATACAACCCATAACATTTCCGAAGAGAATGAACAACAGCTCGCCGATAGCCTTGAGCCAACGGCTCTTGCCATCATCGCTACGCAAAGCCACAAAACCGGCCGTGCCGGTATATAGTTTCAATTTGTAATTAACCACAGTCAACAGGCCGAACGAGAAAAGTACTGCACCTATAATGTCCTTACAGGCCAAATATCCCCAACCGGCAATGCCGACAGCAATACCTGCTAAAAGAGCAGAACGAAAAGTATTCTTCATATCTTAAATTTTATCAATTATCAAATCACAAGAGTCGTCCGGCATCGGCAATCATACTACGAACGGCGTCGTTAAAGGCACGCTCCTCCATCAACTGTTCCAAAGAGATGTGCATACGGTAGTTCCAGCAATGGTCACGGTTCGATGGTACGTTGATTCGTTCGTCATCGGGATTGTCACGACGCAGACGCTCGTCCATAGCCATCCAGTCTTGCCAAGCAAAGAGCGCGAAAGCCGATGGCGAGGCAAGATGTTGTGCAAGGATTGCACGGGCTACGCGGCCATCCATTTCAAGCGGTGCTTTGCCGTCGAAGCCAAGAACACAATTAAAGAACTGTTGCGAGAGTGCCTCGTCTTCGCGCCACCAGCCACGCAACGTGCTCATATCGTGTGTCGAAGGGGTTGCTACCGAGAGATAGGGGTAACACTCGGGGCGGGCAAACGTTTCGCCATAGAGCTTTGGCATTCGCTGTATCTCGAGCGACAACACTTGAAGGTTCTTCATCACCCAGGGAACACAAGCCGGTATCATACCCAAATCCTCGCCGCAGGCAGTCATTGGAGTAGAGAGGAGCAACGGAGTGAGCTTGCGTATTCCCTCGCGATACCAGAACATTGTATGGCGGTTGTAGAAATAGTCCTCGTATATGCGGTCATAGGCAATGCGTTCGGCCTGTGACAACTGCGCGTATGCCTCGGTATCACAGCCAAGGATGCGCGGAACAAACATCAGGGGATTGTTCAAATCGCGCATAAAGAGCACGTTTCCGTATATGCGCAAAAGGGCATCCTTCATCTGTTGCGGCAGTTTTGGCGCGCGTTCATATATGTAATAGGCCAACAGGTTGGCGTTCTCCATTTCGGGTTTGAAACGGTATGTTCCATCGCCCACGGCATCGAGAAAAGCGTCTGTAACCAGCTTTACCTTGCGTGGGAAGTGTTTCTTCAACAGCGCATCGTCAATATATGGAACAGTGTGGCAAGCCTCGTCGAAAGAGAAACCGGCCTCGACAATCTCATCGGCCGACAATGGGCTGTTCGGTGAAAAGCTGCCGGCAAGACCGCTCTTTGCAGTGCGTGGAATCTCCCAAATGCGGAAGAAACCGAGAATGTGGTCTATGCGGTAGGCATCAAAGAAACAAGACATATATTGTAGGCGACGACGCCACCAGGCATAACCGTCACCGGTCATCACCTGCCAATTGTATGTGGGGAAGCCCCAGTTCTGTCCATCGGCAGCAAACATATCGGGCGGTGCTCCGGCCGACACGGAAAGGTTAAACTGTTCACTGTCGCACCACACGTCGACACCGTTGGGTGCCACGCCAATGGGTATATCGCCTTTCAGAGCCACGCCACGGCTGTTGGCGTAGTTATGTGCATCGGACAACTGGGTAAAGAGGATGTACTGTACATAGCAGTGGAAACGTATCTCCTGGACAGCATCGGGATACTCGGAGATAACGCGCTGCTCGGTTGTGCTGTCGTAATGGGCATATTCACCCCAGTCCCAAATATTACTATGGAGTCGAGCCGAGAGGAAACGGAACAGTGCGTATGGTTTGAGCCAGCGTTTCTGTTCCTCTTCAAAGGCACGATAGCCCTCGCTCACAAGTACGTCGCTGCCAACCTCGTCAAAAAGCTCGCGCAGATAGTTGATTTTCAAGCGATAGGCCTTGGCATAGCTCACTGCAGGCAAGGCATTGAGTGCCTCGCGCTCCTTTTGGTAGAAGGCATTGCGACGTGGTTTGGAGAGCACGGGCAACACCGACATATCGGCATATATCGGGTTCAAGGCAAAGACCGAAACGCAGTTGTATGGATAGGAGTCCTCATTGCCGCCACGTACTGTCGTGTCATTGACAGGCAACAGTTGCAGGATATTCTGCCCTGTTGAGGAGAGCCAATCGGCCATTAACTTTATATCGCCGAAGTCACCAATTCCCCAGCCGTGAGCCGAACGCAAAGAGAAAAGCGGTATGACTGTTCCTGCCAGACGAAGGGAGGGTGCATCGAAAGAGAAAGCATCGAGCTGATAGAAGTAGTTGGTGCTCTGCTCAAAATTGGGAAGCAGTATATGGCGGTTCTCTCCATTCTCCCAGCGTATGGCACCATTCTCGTCAACGGCGATGAACTTGTAATAAAGGCCACCACTCCACAATGTAGCCACGTCAAAGGTCACGCTCCATCGGTTGGGGACACGCTGTTGCATTGGAAGAGCCTTGGACGGTTCCCACGCACCAAGAATATCGGCATCACCTACAAGATGCAGACGCTCATTGGCACGCAAGCCGGTAGCGTAAACCGAGAATGTGACACTGCGGTTATACCAGTTGATTGAGGGTTCGTCGAGCTTGACAGCCTGCTTGTCAAAGAAACGGAAGAGGTTTGTACGTGCATAGCAACCGGCCGGAGAGTCGAGCCACATATCGTGGACAATGTAGTTGCGGTTCACGCAGTTGAAACGTAGTGTGTGCGGTGTTCCTGCCCACTCGGTACAAAGACTTTTGCCGGCAAGGCGCAACTCGTAACCGTAGTTGATGTTACAATATCTGTCGTCGACCTCCAATGAACATTGCCACCACCCTTTCTGCACCTCGCGCAATGTGAGTGAGCCTTCGACATCGTTACCGTTGTCACGGAGATTGTAACACAAATGAAGCGTAGCTCCATCACTTATTTCGTATCTTATATTGAATTCGATAAAATTCATTCGGAAAATTTTTATAAACCACGCGAAAATACAAAAAAAAGCAACCACTTCAATGCCTAAATACACTTTTTAAGTGTATATATTGATTTTAGCTGTTGCAAGGCTGAATATGGGAACGGAAAGCAGACTGCACACCGGCTTAATCGACGAAAAATATCAAAATATCTTTTATCGCTTTTGTCTTTTATAATAAATGCAGTATTTTTGCAGGAAATTTCCTGTTTTTTGTTTTTCGCAAAACAATTCAGGGGGTTTGATTGTTTATGAAGTATATACTAAGGGACATAAAGAGTATTTTAATTTTCTTGCTGCTCATACTGGCCATTCCACAAACTATGGCACAAAAGAGCAACAAGAAGCCTTTTACTGTCGTTATTGACGCCGGTCACGGTGGTGTAGACCCCGGAGCATTAGGCAGCAAGTCACAAGAAAAGAAAATCAACTACAGCGTGTCAAAAAGACTCGGCGAAATGATTAATAAAAAATACCCCGAGGTAAAAGTCATCTACACACGCACCACCGACGTAAAGATTCCCCTTGCAAAACGCGCCGACATTGCCAATAAGGCCAATGCCAACCTGTTCATATCCATCCACTCCAACGCAAGCAAGAACAAGAGTGCCCACGGATGCCAGACATTTACACTTGGTGCCGGCAGCGACGCCGAGGCCAAAGCGGCTGCTATGTACGAAAATGAGGTAATTCTATCCGAGGACAACTTTGAGGAGACATACAAAGGATTCGACCCCCGTTCAAGCGAGAGCTATATAATCTTTGAGCTTATGCGCAGCCACGATATGGAGCTAAGCGTGAAGTTCGCCGATATGGTGCAGAATGGGATGGTAAACAGCACATCGTTGAACGACCGAGGTGTTTCATCGGCCGGTTTCCTTGTACTTCATCGCACTGTCATGCCAAGCATACTTGTTGAATTAGGATTCATAACCAACAAAAAAGACGAGAACCTGATTGCCTCAAAAGAGGGACAGGAGAAGCTCGCAAAGGGCATTTTCAAAGGTTTTTCCGAGTATTATGAATTGTACGGCAAAAGCAAGGAGAGCAAAAAGAGCGCAAGCACACAAGAGGCTGCAAAGGAGAAAAAGATTAGCGCAAACACCAACGACAGGCCAGTGTTCAAGATTCAGATAATGGCATCGGACAGCAAGCTGAAAAGCGACGACAAGAGATTCAAGGGGTTGAGCGTGGATTATTACACCGAGAACGGAATCTATAAATATACATACGGCGAGAGTGAGGACTACAACAAGATTCTGCAAATGAAGAAAGAGATTACAGGCAAGTTCAAGGATGCCTTCATCATTGCATTCCTCAACAATGAAAAGATTAACACTCGCCAAGCTATTGAAATATTTAAAAAGCAATCAAAATGAGCCGAATAAAAGGATTTACACGTGAGTTGTGGGTTGGTCTGCTTGGTTTAGCAGCAATGTTTGTCATCTACTTCTTGATAAATTTTTTCAAGAGCATTGACATTTTTGACGATACAAACAAATATCGTATAGAATTTGTAAACATTGGCGAAATAACAAATTCAGCACCGGTATTCATCAACGGCTGCAAGGTTGGCAACGTCAGCAACATTGAGCACAATTTCAATGAAAGTGACATTGTATACATTACAGTGAGCATAAGCAAAGGCCTCAGAATTCCCGAGGGCAGCTATGCCGAGATACACAACAAGCTGATGGGCGGCAGCACCATTCACCTTATGTTGGGAAAAGGCAAAGGAACAATTGCTCCAGGAGAAATAATGAAGGGACAGCTCGAGTCCGGTCCAATGGACGAAGTGGGAAAAATGATACCTCAAATAGAGGCTATGTTGCCCAAGGTTGATTCTATGTTGACCTCTTTGAACAATATACTGTCGAACCCTGCCATCAACAGCACGCTGAACAATCTGGAGTCTTTGACTGCGGAGTTGAACACCACATCAACAGGATTGAACGAAATTGTCAGCAACGACATTCCGACAGCACTTGACAAGGTTGTTGAACTTGAAAATGATTTGTTGAAGATTTCATCACAGCTCAGCGAGGTCGATTTCCGCAATATGGCAGCAAGCCTCGAGGCTTCACTGAATAACATACAGCAGATTACCACTGCACTCAACGAGGGCGACGGTACAGCAGGAATGTTGTTGAAAGACACTACACTCTATACCAAGTTGAATGAAACCGTTGAAGCGGCAACAATTCTACTTGAGGACTTGAAGGAGAATCCAAAGAGATATGTCCACTTCTCGGTATTCGGCAAGAAGGATAAAAAATAAAAAAGACATCAACAATAAAAATACGAATGGCACTCCGTGTGGAGTGCCATTCGTATTTTATAGCATCATCTTACAAACTCTACCTTGTGCAACAACGCTCCGTGACGGTTGTACACCGAAAGGATATAACGCCCGGGAGGGAAAGCGGATACATCGAATTCACGGCTATACTTGCCATAATGAACCTCGCGGCCGAATACATCCTTTACCTTTATCCGTTGCCCCCACGACTGTTGCTCGGGCAGGCCGATTATGCCACTGCGCTGCATTGAGCCTCCAAGAGGCACAGAAACAAGAAGCGGTGCGCTCTCCACGCCACAAGCGTCGACAGCCGTAACAGCCATAGCCATATTACCGTTGCTACGACAAGCCCAATGACAGAGAGTGTCCGACTGTTCCACAGAGAGCAAATTATCTACATTACAAATGTCGACAGTGTCACCTATTGCGGCATAGACGTTGTAACGCACGGCAGGAAAACCGTTGACAGGCTTCACACGACACCATCGCAGAGTAACACCGTCTTGGTTACGCGAAACAGTTACCAGTTCAGGCATCGAAGGAGCTTCGGCAATCCAGTCCATAGGCGGCACAAGTGCCGGCTTGTCACAGACTCTTGTAAATATATCGCGCACTCCACCGGCATTGCCTACAAGGTGTGCAGTGCGGAACATCATTACCCCATTGGCTGTTGCGCTGCGTGAGGTACGCATCTGCCTCTCAATCTCCATTTGCGGCCAACCGCCATACTCAGGCATAAGGCGATAGATTCCTATTCCGGGGGCAACGTGACGGCCGTAACGGTTCTCGCACCAATCGAGCACAAAGGGGAAGAAATTGTTGCCTTTGAAATAGAGCATTGGGAAGAGAATGTCCATCTGTCCGTCGCGCAACCATCCCTGGGCGTCCTGAAAGACAGTATTGTAGGCATCCCAACCAAGCGAACTGTAACGGGTGAGATTATCATATTTACCTAACGGTGCACAGCTCACACGCACCCAGGGCTTCAGCTCCTTCACTGTCGAATAGACACTGCCGGCAATACGCGTGATGTTGCTGCGCCGCCAGTCGGCGAGCGTCTGCCCCTTGCCATACTTGCGGTAGAGCGAACCATCGGGGTAGCCGTTGACTGTGTCGGGGTAACGCACATAGTCGAGGTGTATGCCATCGACATCGTATTTGCCAACAATCTCGCGGACAAGCTCAACTATATAATCGGCAGTTGCGGGATTTCCCGGCTCCATATACCAAGCCCCCTTGTAGCGTGTACAGAGAGCGTTCATTTTGACAGGCAGAGCATTCTTGCCCAAACGCCTTATGTGCTCGACCTTACCGAGCGGAAGGGTCACCATCCAGGCGTGCAGCTGAATGCCGCGCTTATGGCACTCCTCAATGGCAAAGGCCAACGGGTCGTAGCCGGGGTTCTTGCCCGACACACCTGTGAGCACGTGCGAGAAGGGTTCTATTGACGAAGGATATATGACATCACCGCGTACTCTTGTCTGCAAAAGCACTGTGTTTATGTGCATAGCCTGCAATGAATCAAGAATAACCACAAGCTCGGCCTTCTGCTGCTCGATATCGGCAGGTGTCTTCACTTGGGTGTGAGGCCAGTCGAGATTCTCGATGGTTGTGAGCCACACGGCACGATATTCATATTTTGGAGAGTATTCAATGGAGTGACAGAATTTGTCGGAACGGCACGATACACCACCCCCGGCCATCACCATCGGTGGCAGCAAAAACAGCAATATTAAGAGGGTAAGAGTCTTGTTCATAATTAATTTATCACAAAAGTACTCAAATTAATGCCATTTTTTCAATGATTTACCAATTATTTTGTACATTTGCCATTACGACAATTCATTCTGTGTTAAGTCGTAGAACAAAAGACACCGTAAAAAGCGTTGCTTTTAAAAAAAACAGATAACAAAAACGTAATTCAATAAAATCAATTGCCTTATGACAAAGACAAAGAAATTCATCACTTGTGACGGAAACCAGGCAGCAGCACACATTGCCTATATGTTTTCCGAGGTAGCAGCCATCTACCCTATCACACCATCATCAACAATGGCTGAATATGTCGATGAATGGGCAGCACAAGGCCGCAAGAATCTTTTCGGCGAAACAGTATCGGTTCAGGAAATGCAGTCCGAGGGCGGTGCTGTGGGTGCTCTTCACGGCTCACTGCAGGCGGGTGCGTTAACCAACACATTTACTGCTTCGCAGGGTTTGCTGCTCATGATTCCAAATATGTACAAGATTGCCGGCGAGAAGTTGCCTACCGTGTTCCACGTTTCGGCACGTTCGCTTGCAGGTAACTCACTCAGTATCTTTGGCGACCATATGGACGTTATGGCGTGCCGTCAGACCGGTTTTGCAATGCTATGCGAGGGCTCGGTACAGGAGGTTATGGACCTTGCTCCGGTTGCGCACCTTGCAACATTGAAGAGCCGTATTCCTTTCCTCAACTTCTTTGACGGATTCCGCACATCGCACGAGATACAGAAGATTGAGCTTCTTGAGCAGGAGGACATCGCTCCACTCGTTGAATGGAACTATATTCAGGAGTTCCGCGACAGAGCATTGAGCCCTACACACCCTGTAGTGCGCGGTACAGCCGAGAACCCCGAGACATTTTTCACCCACAAGGAGAGCGAGAACCCATTCTACAACGCCGTTCCCGACATTGTAGCGGAGTACATGGAGAAGATTTCGGCCATCACAGGTCGCAAATATGCTCCATTCACATACTATGGTGCCGAGGATGCCGACCGCGTAATCGTGGTTATGGGTTCTGCAACAGAGGCCATCAAGGAGGCTATCGACTATATGATGGCACGTGGCGAGAAGGTTGGTTTGGTGAGCGTTCACCTATACCGCCCATTCTCGGTAAAATACCTTGCTGCAGTCATGCCAAAGACAGTGAAGCGCATTGCAGTCCTTGACCGCACAAAAGAGCCGGGTAGCAACGGCGAGCCTTTGTACCTTGATGTTGTGGAGGCATTCTCAAGCACACCTGAACTGAGAGAGCTGAACCCGACTATCGTCGGCGGTCGCTTTGCATTGGCTTCGAACGATACAACACCTGCCATCATTATGGGTGTATATGAGAACCTTGCTTTGCCCGAGCCAAAGAATCACTTTACAATTGGTATCGTTGATGACGTGACATTCCTTTCACTCCCCATGAAGGAGGAGATTGCTGTTGTCGACGGCATGTTCGAGGCGAAGTTCTACGGTCTTGGTGCCGACGGTACTGTGGGTGCAAACAAGAACTCGGTAAAGATTATCGGTGAGAACACACAGAAGTATTGCCAGGCATACTTCTCGTACGATTCGAAGAAATCGGGTGGTTTCACCTGTTCACACCTGCGTTTCGGCGACAAGCCAATCCGCAGCACTTATCTGGTGAACACTCCTAACTTCGTTGCCTGCCACGTACAGGCATACCTGAATATGTATGATGTTACACGCGGCTTGCAGAACGGCGGTACATTCCTCTTGAACACAGTGTGGGAGGGCGAGGAGCTTGCAAAGAACCTGCCTAACAAGGTCAAGAGATGTTTTGCACAGAACAACATAAACGTATATTACATCAACGCTACAAAGATTGCTCAGGAGATTGGTCTTGGCAACAGAACAAATACAATCTTGCAGAGTGCATTCTTCCGCATCACAGGTGTCATCCCTGTAGAGCTTGCCGTTGAGCAGATGAAAAAGTTCATCGTCAAGTCTTATGGCAAGAAGGGTCAGGATGTCGTTGACAAGAACAATGCAGCCGTTGACCGCGGTGGCGAATACCATAAGCTTGTCATTGACCCTGCATGGGCCAACCTGCCCGACGATGTGGAGGAGAAGCGCGAAGAGCCTGAGTTCATCACAAAGATTGTACGCACAATCAACGCACAGGAGGGTGCGAAGCTCCCTGTTTCAGCGTTCAAGGGACTGGAGGACGGTACATGGCCGGTAGGTACATCGGCTTATGAGAAGCGCGGTGTGAGTGCGTTCGTTCCAAAGTGGGATGCAGCAAAGTGTATCCAGTGTAACCGTTGTGCATTCGTTTGTCCTCACGGCTGTATCCGTCCGTTCGTAATGGACGAGCAGGAGGCTGCCGGCCTCAATGCCGACAAGATAGAGATGAAGGCACCTGCAGCAATGAAGGGTATGCACTTCCGCATTCAGGTGAGCGTGCTCGACTGTCTGGGTTGTGGCAACTGCGCCGACATCTGTCCGGGCAATCCAAAGTTGGGTGGTTCGGCTCTTACAATGGTTCCGCTTGAGCAGGAGAGAGGCGAGACTGCAAACTGGGATTACTGCGTGAAGAATGTCAAGAGCAAGCAGTCGCTTGTTGATGTAAAGAGCAATCCAAAGAATTCGCAGTTCGCAACACCGTTGTTCGAGTTCTCGGGTGCCTGCTCGGGTTGTGGTGAAACACCATACGTCAAGTTGTTGACACAGCTCTTTGGCGACCGTCAGATTGTTGCCAATGCAACAGGTTGTTCATCAATCTACACAGCATCTGTCCCATCGACACCTTATACAACAAACGAGAAGGGCGAAGGCCCTACTTGGGCAAACTCACTGTTCGAGGACTTCTGCGAGTTCGGTCTGGGTATGAAGCTTGCCGAGAACAAGATGCGCGAGCGTCTTGAGAAACTCTTCACCGATGTTCAGGCATGCGCAGGCTGTACCGACGAGCTCAAGGCTCTTGCACAGAAGTGGATTGAGAACAAGAACAATGCCGAGGTGACAAAGGAGGTTGCTCCTGCCATCATTGAGGCTTGCGAGGCTTGCGGATGCGACACATGCAAGCAGATTCTCGACATCAAGCAGTACATTGTAAAACGTTCGCAGTGGATTATCGGTGGCGACGGTGCATCGTACGACATCGGTTACGGCGGCCTTGACCACGTGATTGCATCGGGCGAGGATGTAAATATCCTTGTTCTTGACACAGAGGTTTATTCGAACACCGGCGGACAGTCGTCAAAGGCTACACCTCTTGGTGCAATTGCTAAGTTCGCAGCATCGGGTAAGCGCATACGCAAGAAAGACCTTGGTATGATTGCTACTACATACGGTTATGTATATGTTGCGCAGATTGCAATGGGAGCAAGCTACGACCAGTGCTTGAAGGCTATCCGTGAGGCCGAGGCTTATCCGGGTCCATCATTGGTGATTGCATACGCTCCTTGTATCAACCACGGTATCAAGCGAGGTATGGGCAAGGCGCAGGCTGAACAGGCTGCTGCAGTAGAGTGCGGTTACTGGCATTTGTGGCGTTATAACCCTGCGTTGGAGGATGAGGGCAAGAACCCATTCTCTCTCGACAGCAAGGAGCCACAATGGGACAAGTTCCAGGAGTTCCTGCAGGGCGAGGTGCGTTATGCAGCACTTGCAAAACAGTTCCCGGCAGAGGCAAACGAACTGTTCGAAGCAGCCGAGGGCATGGCCAAGAAACGCTATGCAAGCTACCAGCGTATGGCGAAACTTGATTGGAGCAAGGAGGATGCTGCTGAATAACAGCTCAACACATACTCTATAATAAAGCGGCACGCTGTTGCGTGCCGCTTTTGCTATTGCTTTTGTAGATATTGCCGAACATTAGGTTCGGCGATGTTGTTATTCTTTACGATTATAACCATAAAAAAGAATAACTATGTCTACATTAACAAAAACTGTAAAAATGGGAGTGGCAACACTGGCCATTATGAATGTAACGGCAGTGGTTTCGTTGCGCGGATTGCCGGCAGAAGCCGAATATGGAATAAGTTCGGCATTCTATTATCTGTTTGCAGCCCTTGTATTCCTTATTCCCACATCGTTCGTGGCGGCAGAGCTCGCTGCAATGTTCCAGGACAAGCAAGGCGGTGTGTTCCGATGGGTAGGTGAGGCATTCGGTAAAAGATTGGGCTTCGTTGCCATTTGGCTACAATGGGTGGAGAGCACCATCTGGTACCCTACCGTACTGACCTTTGGAGCCGTATCGTTGGCATTCATAGGAATGAACGACAATGCAGATATGACGCTTGCATCGAACAAGATATATACCCTTGTGGTGGTGCTTGCTATCTACTGGGCAGCAACATATATCTCACTCAAAGGACTTGGTTGGGTGAGCAAGGTGGCAAAAATTGGTGGTTTGGTGGGTACAATCATCCCGGCGGCATTGTTGGTATTGCTTGCCATTGTGTACCTTATTGGTGGTGGCAAGTCGCAGATGGATTTTGGAGGTGAGTTCTTCCCCGACATTACCAAGCTCGACAATCTTGTCCTTGCATCGGGCATTTTCCTTTTCTATGCCGGTATGGAGATGACAGGTATTCACGTAAAAGACATGGAAAACCCAAGCAAGAGCTACCCGAAGGCTGTATTTATGGGAGCCATCATAACTGTGCTCATTTTTATTTTGGGAACATTCTCGTTGGGTATTATAATTCCACAACAGGATATAAACCTGACACAGAGCCTCCTTGTGGGATTTGACAACTACTTTAAGTTCGTGGGTATGTCGTGGTTGTCACCAATAATTGCCATTGCGCTTGCTTTTGGCGTGCTTGCCGGAGTACTCACTTGGGTATCGGGACCTTCGAAAGGTATCTTTGCAGTGGGCAAGGCCGGTTATCTGCCACCGTTCATGCAACGTAGCAACAAGATTGGTGTACAAAAAAACATCCTGCTCATACAGGGTGGCGTGGTGACGCTCCTTAGTCTATTGTTTGTGGTTATGCCATCGGTACAGAGTTTTTACCAAATTCTCTCACAGTTGACTGTGCTGTTGTACCTTATAATGTACCTGCTTATGTTTGCCGCAGCTATATATCTGCGCTACAACATGAAGGATGCTCCACGTCCGTTCCGTTTGGGCAAGAGTGGCAACGGGGTAATGTGGATTGTTTCGGGTGTTGGTTTCTTGGGCAGTTTGCTTGCTTTTGTGCTCAGTTTCATTCCACCGGCACAGATTGCAGTAGGAAGCAATGCCGTGTGGTATGCGGTGCTCATCATTGGTTGCATTGTGGTTACCGGCGCTCCGTTTGTAATCTATGCAATGCGCAAGCCACATTGGGTTGACAAGGAGTCACAGTTCGAGCCGTTCCATTTCGAGAAGTAACAGGCGAGCCTGCATTGCGTAACCACACGCAGTCGGCAAAAGAATCAAGAGAGATAGTACGAATGGGATTTCCCGTTTGTACTATCTTATACGTTTGGGATTTTCGTGATTATATGGCTCAAGCAGATATTCAGTAGCTCCATACCCGAACCAATACCCCATACCGCCGATTATATTTGTAGGAAGGCTTTTTGTATTTCTGAAGAATATATTTTGTCCGAGCCCCATCATATTTTTGTATTCATCCCAAAAATCGTATGCGACACTGTCTATCTGTGCGAATTTAATCAACAAGGCATCATCTTCGCTCAAAATATTGTCTTCGTCATTATACATTATTGAGCTTCCCATATTTACAATAATTTCAGCGGGGAATACAAAATCTTTGTCGGCAATTACCGCAGAATTAGATGACAGATACATACTGTCACGTCCTATGATTCTTGTAAAGAACTTGTAGTAGTTCTGCTCTATCGGATTATCATCAATCAAAGTCTTGATCTGATATTTACCGGCATCGTAAAGCGGCAGGAATTTCCTCACTTCGACCTTAGAGGGTATTGTGGTTTGAGCAATTGCATAGAAATCCTTATATTCAACGGTCAAATAATAGGTTTTCCCCTCTTGCCCACACATTTCACCCGTCGTGTAGACATAAGGAGGAAAATAGTCCTTGGTGTAACGTCCTGTCAACACAACGCTTGTATCGCCATCGGAAACGGTAACTTTTGCCCATCTTACCAAATATTCATCGAGTTCGTCAAAACGATAATCGATATCGGCAGCCGGTATGTTATGGCTAAGGAAAACCTTTGGATAGCCACCGGCATCTATCCACCCCTCAACAACAATCATTGGTTCTGCCTCCAAGAACTGTTCTTGGTCACAGGATATGGTCAAAAGAGCCGTAAGTATGTATAGAAGCGTTTTCTTCATTCCTTAAAATTTATAATATAGACTGAGTGATGGCAGAATAGATGTCACAAACGTAACGCCTTGGAACTTGAAGGTATTCTCTTTGAACTTGAGTCCGAAATATATTTCGTTCTGACGACATAGTACATTGTAAATGGAGAGGTTAACACCGGCTGTTTGACCATTTTTCTTGACAAAATCATAATTCGCAGATATATCGAGGCGTATATAATCTTTTAATCTGTTTGCATTATGCTCTCCAAACTCGGTGAGGACATTGCCATTTATAAGATAGAAATGCTTGACCGAAGTGAATGGAGTTCCTGTGGCATAGGAGAATGTTCCTCCAACATTAAACCTATCATTGATTTCGTACGCTGCAACGACGTTCACCTCGTGGATACGTTCATAGTTCGACGGGAACCACTTGTCGCCATATATGTCAAAGCGGCGCAAGGCACGTCCGAAAGAGTATGCCACCCATCCGGTGAGTTTTCCGGTGAGTTTATTTATCATTACATTCACTCCATAATTATAGCCATCGCCACACATCATTATATTCTCCAAAGAGTACTGTTTGTTGAGGAAGTCCAATGGAGAGCCGTTGTATTCAACCTGGTTGTACAGTTTTTTATAATACGCTTCGAGTGTAATATCGTATTTTCCATTAAACAGTTCTCTTCTGTAAGCCATCTGAAAACTGTGGGATATCTGCGGCTTGTGTTTGCCATCGGCACCTATCCAGAACTCTACCGGCAAGCCTAATGCCGTAAATCCACAATTCAACAGATATTGATGCTGGTTTGAATATGAGAACTCAATATCGCCAAAGAGGGCACTCTCGTAACCGAGTTTCACGTATGGGTTCAACGCTTGATATGAATAGCCATTGAAATCGGTATAGACATCGCCTTTTAGCGCAATGTCATATTTGAAATTACGGAACAGTGTGCCTGAATATCTTGCATACAGACTCGCCTCAAGCAATCGTTGTTTGTACACCTTATTTTTAGTTATAAAATCGTCATTGCCATAGGACGGTGTCTGAGGAGTTATGTTATGGTTAATCAATGATATTCCGCATTTCAAATTCTTATAGGAGCCCTCGGCGCGATAGCCGAAATCATAAATGTCGGACGGCAGTTCAAAATTATAGGCACCTCTCAAATACAAGTCATTGCCATAACCACTGAAATAAAGAGTCTGCTTTATATTTCCATATTTGTATCTATAGTTCCAATGTACAGAGGCAAGCATATTACCCCATTCCGTACCCAAATCGGACTCTAAATTTGAAAAAATATCTAAATCGGCATCGGAGGATTTATATCCGGCGAAATCGGCACCGGTATAGAAATTAAAATGCAAAGTCTGGTTATCATTTATCTTCTGAAGATATGTGAGATTGACATCGCCAAATGAATATGTCAACTGCGAATCTTCGAATTTGAGCAACGAGCCATATATCAAATTTATGTATGAAAGGCGCAGCGATGTGAATATTGCGGCCTTCTTACCAATAGGAATCTGCAATGTTCCCTGAGAAGACATAAGACCAAGGGTAAAATCTCCCTTTACTTTAGATGGTACATCATCCTTTAATTCCATATCAATGATACCACCGATACAGCTATATCCATCGCCGGCAGCAGCACTCTTGGTGATTGCCATTTGATTAAAATGGGTTGAGTTAAAGACGGAAAAGAAACCTAACAGATGGGAGGGATTATACACAGGTACCCCTCCAAGTGAAATTATATTATGTGAACTTTCGTTTCCATAGATATGTACTCCGGCATCGTATTCGGAGTTTGTCTGAATTCCGGGAAGCATCTGGGTATAATGCAACGGATTGGCTTCGCCAAGAATTTTGGGAAGGTAGTGCATATACTCCATATTGAGCTTCAGAGTCCTTGCATCTACGCTTTTTAGAGGTGAGATATTTTTTTCAGCAACTATTTCTATGTCTTCGAGATAATTAGGCAATATTGTATCGTTCCCAATGCTTGACGTTTGCATTGTGAAGAGCACCGATAAAATTATTCCTAAAGACATATACGTTTATTATGTAAATAATGAGGGTGCGATAACACACCCTCATTGAATATTGTTATGGAATTACGTTATTCTTATTACATATTCTCAAATGCATCATCCATCATATCTTCATAGTCCTCGAGAAGTCTTTCAAATGCTTTGATAAGTTTCTTGAAATCATCCTCGTTGAAGAACTCTTCAATACTATATGAGGTGCCATCATCAAATACAACAGTCCATTCTGCATACCAGTAAGTATAATAATAAGAATCTCTCTTGAAAGGACGGAGTTCAAACGATGCCGATGGAGTTTGAGAATAGTTGTAGTAGAGGTTCAAGTCGAACATATTGTTTATCTTGTCCAATGCCTTCTTGAACTCCTTTTCATTGGTGTCGTGTTCGTTAAGTTCATCCATCTTTCTCGCCAAGTCGGAGATGTCACCTGCGACAATGCCCTTAACCTGAATATCACCCATAACATCAATTTCAATGTTATTGTTGACAGAACCAAAGAATTCTTCATTGGTAACATCAATGTCGCCTGAAATCTTCGCAGAAAGCAGTGTCTTTGAATTCTTCTTGAAATTCACTGATATTGCGCTACCACTCTCTGGAACATATCTTAATCTATCCAGATTAATTGAGTAACCATTGAATTCAAATGTAGCAGTTACGTTGTATTTATCCTTGCTCAAATCAAACTCTTCGCCCTTCATTGAAGACAAATCAATATTGAATATGAGTCTTGCAATATTTTTTCCATTCTGGTCAATTGTAACTGTTAGCTTTTCAGGAACATTGATATACGTATCGTATACGTCGTATTCATCTACATATTTACCTGTTTCTTCATCATAATAGTAATTTTTCCAGTCCCTGTTTTCACCGGCATAGACTTTCTTGGTTTTACCGCTTGTTGTCAAACGCAATACACAAGGATTGCCCTGTTCGTCCTTTACGTGGAAAGAGAGGTCGTTTGCATCTGTACGTTTCCATTTACCGGCTTTTGCCTCGAATTTACCGGTCAAGTTAGAAAAACTGATGATTTGGTCGTAATATCTATATATATAAGCACTATAACTACCCCATTCTTCTACAACAGAATCTTTCAATACTCCAACCATTGCTTTAAAGCAGTCATCAGACCAATCTTCAAGTTCGCTGAAATTGTATTCTGAATACTCTTCTGCCATATATGCTACAAGATCGGCAACATCCTCAAAGTTTTCTGCTGCAAGGTCATCCATAAGAGCCGTAGCAGTGTTCTCCAATGTCTGCTTCTGCTCATCGGGATTTGTAGGCATCACAAAATCATCTTTACCACCTGTACCAGAACCTGAACCAGAACCAGAACCAGAACCTGAGCCTTCGCCATTGTTACCAAGAGAGGCGTCGTCACAAGAAACACACATCATTGCCGGAACAAGCAATGCTAAAAAGTAGAACCAAATTTTTTTCATAATACTTTTAATTATTGTTAGTTATATTGATTATTATTTGAAAGTCAACTCAACAATTTGTCCAAAAACAGGACTCGCATTGCAAAGGAAAACAAAAAAAATAAGATTTCATAACATTTTTTCACAAAAAGCCATTTACAATAATTTACATACGCATAAATCTATATGTAATGATGTGTAGGTTGATTTTGTTTATTATCTTCGCGTTATCAAAATCATTGCTATGAAAAGATTTCTTTCTACCATATATATAGTACTGCTTTTGGCGGCAGCAACGGCACAGACAACAGATTATGCCTCATTGGTAAATCCTCTAATCGGCACAGACGGGAAGGGCAATGTCTATCCAGGAGCGCAGGCTCCGTTCGGTATGGTGCAGCTGAGCCCCGACAACGGACAGCCCGGTTGGGACTGGATTGCCGGTTATTTCTACCCCGACAGCACCATTGCAGGATTCAGCCACACGCACCTGTCGGGAACAGGTGCAGGCGACCTTTATGACATCAGTTTCCTGCCTGTTACAGAACCGCTGAAGGTTGCAGATGCCCCACTTGGCGTACACTCGATGTTCAGCCACGAGCGCGAGGAGTGCGAGGCGGGTTACTATCGCGTGCATCTTGACAGTTACGGTATTGATGTGGAGCTCACTGCCACGGAGCGTTGCGGTATTCAGCGTTACACCTACCCCACCGACACAGCCACTGTGCTGCTGAACCTTGGCAAGGCAACCAACTGGGATGCCACACAGGCCACCCACATTGCCATTATCGACAGTTTCACCATTGAGGGTTACCGGCACTCCAACGGCTGGGCTCGCGGCCAGGAGGTTTATTTCCGTACACGCTTTTCAAGACCCATAGCATCATTCAAGTGCGACTCTACACAGATTATACGCGACGGCAATATATGGATTATGCCAGGTGTGGCAACAATGACCTTTGCCCTTGACGACAGCAGGGAACTCACCGTTACAACAGCACTCTCGGGCACGGGGCTTGAAGGCGCAGCCAAGAACCTTGCAGCTGAAGCACCGCACAACGACTTTGACCATTACCGCACCGCGACACAAGATTATTGGAACAATCGGTTGTCGCGCATTGAGGTAAAAGGCGGCACACACGACGAGCGTGTATGCTTCTACACTGCGCTCTACCGCACAATGATTGCCCCCACTCTCTTTTGCGATGTCGACGGCCTGTACCGTGGTGCCGACAAACAAAACCACACCGCCGACGGCTGGCAGAACTACTCTACATTCTCACTTTGGGACACGTTCCGCGCCGCGCATCCACTTTTCACATATACAGCGCCCGAACTGGTCAGTGATATGATAATTTCATTCATTGCCTTTTACGGACAACACGGCCGACTGCCGGTGTGGAATATGTGGGGCAGCGAAACGGATATGATGATTGGCTACCACTCTGTTCCGGTAATTGCCGATGCCTACTTGAAAGGTATAACAGGATTTGACGCCGAGAAGGCACTTGCAGCCTGCGTTGCCACAGCCAACTGCGACGACTACCGTGGCATAGGGTTCTACAAGGAAAACGGCTACGTGCCATACGACATCGTCGACCCTTACAATGCCGATAACTGGGCAATGTCGCGCACACTGGAGTATGCCTACGACGACCACTGCATTGCACGCATGGCACAGGCAATGGGACACGACAGCATTGCAGCGGTATTCTATGAGCGTGCAAAGAAGTGGTACAACCAGTATAACAGCGCGACAACCTTTATGCAACCACGCGATAGCAAGGGTGAGTTCCAGAAGCCGTTCAACCCCGACGAATACACCCCACATATTTGCGAGAGCAACGCCTGGCACTATATGTGGAGCGTTCAGCACGACATCGACGGGCTTATCGAGATAATGGGCATAAAACGTTTTGAGCAGAAGCTCGACAGCATGTTCACCTACTCGCCCAGCGCAAATGACGAGTTGCCGATATTCAGCACCGGTATGATTGGGCAGTATGCACACGGCAACGAACCAAGCCACCACGTTTCCTATCTGTTCAACAAGATTGGGAAACCCGAAAAGACAAGAGAGTATGTGATGCAGATTATGAAAGAGCTGTACCGCAACACGCCCGATGGCTTGTGTGGCAATGAGGATTGCGGACAGATGTCGGCGTGGTATGTGATGAGTGCAATGGGATTCTACCCCATAGACCCGTGTGGCGGAGAGTATGAGCTGGGCGTGCCGCTGTTCCCCGAGGTCAGATTACGCCTTTCGAACGGTGGGTTCTTTACAATCAAATCGCCAAATCAAGCGGCTGATTACCCTAAAAGCGTGACGAGAGTATTGCTTAACGGCAAAAAGATAAAAGGCTCGACAATATCACACAAGGATATAATTAGCGGAGGGGTATTGGAATTCAAATAATGAATACAGATTGGGGTTGGCACTTGCCAACCCCAATCTGTATTTTAGTGCGTTTCACCACCCTCTACCTTGTATCCACTCGGATAGATGAGCATGATAGGTGTATCCTGATAATCGCGTTGCAGCTGCACGAAGATATGGTCGAGTGACGGGCGGAATGAGATTGAGCCCCTGCGTGCACTGACAATGATAAGCAGATGGTCGTTATGGACTATCTTTGACAGACGTTTAAGGTCATTTCCACCGTCGGTTTCGTAGAATGTTGCCGCAATAGGCGCATATTTCTTCAGTTCGGCCTTTATCTTTTCCATTGTATCGGGATGACCGTGATACATTATCTTGCAACCCAATCCACTTGACATACGCGCTGTCTCTTCAACCCAATAGGGGAAACCGGCCTCAAACTCGGCCTTGGCAGGGAAGGTTATATGTATTGTGCGGACAGTGTTCAAAGGAATATTCATACGTGCCATAACAACCTGACAATCAATAGAGTTCAACACCTCGGGAAGAACATTACCCAAGAAGCTGTCGTTTGCTGTCTCCTTTTTATGGAAACCGAGAATGAGTTCGCGATAATCATTCTCCTTAACCTCGTGCACGATACCGTGGGCAAGGTTGGTTGTGAGGCGCATCTTTGTGAGCAGAGGAACATTGACCGAAGCAGCGATATTTGCAGCCTGGTCAAGGACTTTCGTACCCTGTTGCTGACGTTGCTTGTCTTCATCGAGCACTACCGTGATGGCCGAAAGTGGTATATGGCTATTCTCCTTGCGCACAAGCAGAGCCAAATCCATCAGACGGTCGACCATATTGGGATTGGCAAGTGCCAACAACGTCTTTTTAGAAGATACGACTGTGGGATTATTGAGTACCTTACCCGAGAGAATCAGTTTACGCGATGCTCTGTCGGATGTTATTGAACTGACGATGCAAGTCACTAGAATGAGCAGAATTGTTCCGTTGAGGACATCCTCGTTGAGCAGACGTGAGCCATCGGCAAGTACAATGCCGTGACCGACGATTGCAGCTGCCAACGTAGCAGCAGCCTGCGAAGTACTCAAACCGAACATAAGATTACGTTCGCCCGACGACATACGATAGACCTTTGAAACGAGGAACGATGCAATCCACTTACCAGTGAGCGCGGTGACAACCATAACTGTTGCTACCATAAGCGAATTGCCACCCTTGAAAAGCACGCTGATATCAATCATCATTCCCACGCCAATGAGGAAGAATGGAATGAAGATTGCATTACCGACAAAGTCAATACGTCGCATAAGAGGTGATGAGTGTGGAATGAGCCTGTTGAGCACCAATCCGGTGATAAATGCACCAAGAATACCCTCCATTCCTGCAATTTCCATCATTCCTGCACCAAGGAACAGCAACATCATAACAAATATATATTGAATGACGCTGTCGTTGTAATTGCGGAAGAAATAACGTGCTATGCGTGGGAAAACGACGATTATCACCGCACCCACGAGCAGCAACTTGAGAAGCATAAGCATAACAAACCACACGTCGGCCTCACCAGAAAATGTTCCGGCAACAATGGCCAGCACAAAAAGGGTAAGCGTGTCGGTGATGATTGTACCGCCGACCACGAAGTTCACACAGCGAAGACGCGACAAACCATAGCGTGCAACAATAGGATAGGAAATGAGCGTGTACGATGCATACATACTCGCCAACAACACCGATGCAACAATGCTGTACTCGAGGATGAATATATTCGCCACCAGACCTAATACAATGGGGATGATGAAGACTGCGAGTCCCATAAGCAACGCGCCGCCCTTCGCCTGTTTCATCTCCTGCATATTGATTTCAAGGCTGGCAAGGAACATTATATAATAGAGCCCGACCTTGCCGAACAGTTCAAAACTGTCATCACGCTCAAGGATATTGAGCCCGTTGGGGCCAATGAGCAGACCAGCCAATATCATGCCTATGATATGCGGCATACGCAGTTTGTTGAAAAGCAGGGGGGCAAAAAGCACAATAGACAGCACACCAAGATATATCCAAGTGGGTTCCGTAACGGGGAAGAAAGAACTGATATCCATAATGGTCTACTGTCTATTGTGATTAATCAAAATTCATTTTACCAAGCGTAAGCAACACCCAATGTAAAGAGTTCATTCAACTGCCAGTGTCCAAAATCCTGGTCGGGAAGAACGCTGTCATCAAAGCGTGCGTGCAGCATCAAAGAGGCTGTAAAATACTTGCTGAGGGCAACGTTGAACTTTGTTTCCCACTGGAAGAATGCTCTGCTATAGTTTGTGTAGTACTCAAGGCGTGACCATACATCGAGGAAAGATGTTATCTTGTATGTAGGCACTGTAACCACGAGCTGGGTACCATAGTCGTGTCTTGCAAGACCTCGACCCACCTTGAAACCTGTATCTTCACTGATACCAAGGCTTGATGCCAAATGTGGATAGTGGACATAACGGAAGTTATATGCCGAGAGAGGAGCAAGATATACCTCAATCTTGAAATCACCCAAAGATGGCTTATAGTTCAAACCGATAGAGATATTTGCATCGAACGGTGCAAGGAAGTTTGACTTGAAGTCCTTGGTATTTGCCGGATAATATGGCATAGTCTGTGACTCAAGCTTCATCTTGGCAGCTACATCAAGAGTCTTGACAACCTTGTAACCGAATGTAGACTCAAGACGTATTTTGTCGGTATTTGTCTTGAATTTATGTTCTGTGTCGGCCTGAGATGTGGCAAAGCCCAAATCAAAATCGAAATGGTTGGTAAATGTTATGCGGTTCTTGTCGTCATAGTTGAGGTCGAGATCAACCGACGCGAGCATCGCATAATAATTCTCACCACCCTGGAACCAGTTAGGAGATACAAAGTTCTGGCTGAAAGTCAATGAAGTGCGGCCAGAGAATTTCCAATAGTTTGGTTTGGTAACGGTTGTCTTCATTCCGCCTACCACATCATCGGGAATCTCAAGTTTCGAGAATTTCAACTCGGGTGCGCTCACCTTTAATTCGCGTGCAGGAAGAACCTTCTCGCTTCTGAGTTCAGCCTCGGTCATATGCACCTTTTCGGGAGCGTTGCGGTAGAGTCCCATAAGGACATTGCTGATGACTGACTCGCGCTCATCATCCATAGCCTTTACATCGCTTGCCACAGCTTCGTCGTTACTGCCGGCAAAAGCATCCTCGACAACGGCATCGTAAAGAACAGGCGAAGCAAAGAGCTTTGCATATACAGGATTTACCTCTTCGCTTGCGTCTTGAGAAACTGTATTGGCCGCAGAAACGGCTGCATCAATCTTACTGTTGAAATAGTTGTACACATCTGAATTGTTCTGCGCTGTTACAGACGACAACACGAACAATGAGAACAGGATAAAAGTAAATTTTGTTTTCATAGTTAAATATTTGATGCGCGAAGATAATACTTTTTAACGATTTGGTAAAACAAATACACATCACAAGCATTAATAAAATTGAACTTCTTGCATCTGATAGACTGAGAATTGGGGTTTATTGCTGTTTTTTTTACTATTTTCGAGGTAAACACCAAGATACTTGCATCTGCCGAGAAAAATATTCAAGTAAGCTTAGTATGTTTTCGCTCGTTTATTCGTATCTTTGCGCAAATTTTTGAAATAACAGTTTATAAACTACATACAGAATAAAAATGAACAAAAAGACCATTCTCGCATACGTGCTTATAGGACTTGTCATCATAGGTTTCTTCATGTATAACCAGAAAAGTCCCGAAGAGATACAAAAGGAGAAAGCGCGTCAAGAGCGCATTGCACAAAAGAAACTGGACGACAAGCGTCTTCAAGAGGAAAGGGAGAATTTCCTCAACGAACAGTTCAATAAAATAAAGAACGACTCGACAAGCGTTTTCCACAATGTGTACAACGGCGAAGAGAAGACCATCACATTGGAGAATGAGAAGGTGAGCATAAACATCAACACACTCGGCGGTCACATCACAAGCGCCTCACTAAAGGAGTACAAGGACCAGGAGGGCAACAATGTCGTACTGTTCGACAGCAACGACAGACTCAACAGCAATGACAAACGCGGTGACAACAGATTGGAGTACACATTCCAGTTCAAGCCCGAGTATGGAAGTGTAAACACTGAAAAGTGTTATTTCACAGTTGTGAATAACAGTGCAGACAAGGCTGTCCTTCGTCTAGACTTCAAGGAAGGACGATACATTGACTTCGAATACAGATTGCACCCCGACAGCTACATCGTTGACCTTAACATCAAGGCCCACAATATGGAGGAGCTGCTCAGCTCAAGCGAATCAATGGGAATTGTATGGAAGCAGCTGTTGCGTCAGCAGGAGCCGGGATACGACTTTGAGCAGCGTTTCACCAACCTCACATACAAGTTGTGCGATGACGATGCCGACAATTTGAGCGAGATGGCTGACGAGCAGGCAACCATTGCCGAGGATTTGAGTTGGATTGCATACAAGAACCAGTTCTTCTCGTCAATTCTGATTGCCGAGAACAGCTTCAACAGCACCGACATCAAGTCGAGCAACATTGCCGAAGGAAAGAAGATGTTGAAAGAGTGCGTAACAGTTACAAAGACACAGTTCAACCCAAGCAACCCTGTTGCCACAAGCCTGCAGTTCTACTTTGGTCCAAACAAGTTCAGCACTTTGAAGGATGCAAGTATGGAGGCTATAAACCCCGAGAATGACCTTGAACTTGAGGAGTTGATATATTTTGGTTGGCCTATCGTACGTTGGATTAACCGTTACTTCATCATGTACCTGTTCGACATACTTTCGAGCACAGGACTCAATATGGGTATCGTATTGCTTCTGCTCACACTCATTGTCAAGTTGTGCGTATATCCATTTACAAAGAAATCATATATTTCATCAGCAAAAATGCGTGTACTCAAACCACACATTGATGCTTTGAACGAGAAATACCCCAAGAAAGAGGACCAGTTGAAGAAGCAGCAGGAGACTATGGCGCTTTATCAAAAATATGGCGCAAGTCCAATGGGCGGTTGCTTGCCTATGCTGATACAGATGCCTATCTTCATTGCACTGTTCAACTTTGTCCCCAATGCCATTGAGTTGCGTCAGGAGAGCTTCCTTTGGGCAAACGACCTTTCGGCATTCGACGCCCTTATCAGTTGGGACAGCGACTTGTGGCTCATTGGTGACCACATCAGCATTTTCTGCCTCTTGTTCTCGGTTACACAGATTATCAATACATACTACACAAGCAAGCTGCAACCAACAAGTATGGGATCGCCCGAAATGGAACAGCAGCAAAAAATGATGCGTTGGATGATGTATCTGATGCCGGTAGTATTCTTCTTTATGTTCAATGAATACTCTGCAGGTTTGAACTACTACTACTTCCTGTCAACATTGTTCAGCATCATCATTGCTCTATTCCTAAGAAAGAGAATCAATGAGGACGAGTTGCTCAAGAAGATGGAGGCATACGCCGAGAAGAACAAAGACAGCGTTGCCAAGCAGTCAAATATGATGGCCCGTCTTGAGGCTCTGCAGGAGCAGCAGAAAAAGATGATTGAGGAGCGCGAGAAGATGAAAAACAGCAGAAAGAGCAACGCGCAGAACAAACAACAGGAGAAAAACAATAACAAATAAAGAATCAAATAATGGGTTTATTCAATTTTTTCAAAAAGAAAAGCAATAACGCCGAACATCGCACCGGTGGTATGGAGGATTTCATGACCCTCATACGAGTTTATTACCAGGCAGCAATGGCAGCGAATATTGGAATAACAAACATCAATATGTTGCCCGATCTTGCAACATTCAAGCGCACTCTCAAAGTTCCGACACAAAACAACAAATTGGGCGTGGGCGAGCGTAGCAAATGCAAGAAGATGCTTGAGCAGATATATAATCTTGACGAGAACTTCTTCAAGGAGATTGACAGTTCTGTGAAGAAGAACTGCAAGAAGATACAGGATGCACAGCCATTCCTTTTCGCATTCCAGGGTTTCAACAACGACCTTATGATGCTTGTAGGCAACTTGCTGAAATGGAAATTCCGTGTTCCTGGATTTATGCACAAACTATTGCACAGCATGACCGAGAAGATTGTCAACGACATCTTCACCAAGAATAATTGGAAAGACGAAGCGACATTCCGCACAGTATATTCGGTTCGCAGCTACAACGAGAAGCTCGGCTATTCCCAGGCTTGGATAACTGAGTTTGTCTATAAAATAATCACTCTTGCGAAAAAAGAGCCACGCAAGAATATGGAAGACATTGAACAGAAGAAATAATAAAGCAAGAGGGGACGATGAAAACATCGAGCCCCTCTTTTTTCATCAGACAGAGAGCCAAGAACAGAACTATGAACAGCAGCGCAACCGAAAAGCACCCTCTTAAACCATTCCTGCCACAGAATGCAAAAATATTGATGCTCGGAAGTTTTCCACCACCAAGAACGAAATGGTCTATGGAGTTCTTTTATCCGAACATAGTGAACGATATGTGGTATCTGTGTGGCCTTTTGTTCTTCAACGACAGATTCCACTTCAGGCTCAAAGACGAGAAAAGGTTCGACAAAGAGGCTATTGTGGAGTTCTGCAACGACAAGGGTATTGCGCTTTACGACACGGCCTGCGAGGTTGTAAGGCTCAAGGATAATGCCTCGGACAAGTTCCTGGAGATAGCCACAGCCACCGACATAAAGGCACTGCTTGAGAAGATTCCGCACTGCACAGCCATTGTCACCACAGGACAGAAAGCCACAGACACCATTATGGGGAAGTTCGGTTGCGCGATACCGCCGATGGGCGGAAAGAGTACAGTATGCATTGGCAGGAGAGAGTATAATTTCTGGCGCATGCCTTCGACCTCACGCGCCTACCCCCTTGCACTCGAGAAGAAGGCAGCCTACTATCTGGATATGTTCAGGAACGAAGGTCTATACCCACCGCACAACGCCGTTAGCACACTTTTGAGGGGTGACACGACTCGCTGAATGAAAAAATATAAAAAAAACACCAAATCTTTCTCATTTCGCAAAAATAACTTATATTTGCAATTAGTAGTAAATATGAATTACATTCGTTGCAAGATACACCCGATTAAGTTTTGTATTTTTGACACGTTTGTTTGTATATTTGTGAAATGATTGTCGTAATATGACCTGGAACAACACAACAATAACCGATTTTGAGGGCAAGCTACACCTTTTGATACACGAATACAAGCAGAAGGTTGAGTTGAACAATGAATTGACCCGCAGAATTGAAGAAAAGGAGAATGCTCTCAAAGAGCTCCAGATGCGTTGTGTTGCACTCGAGAACAGTTACAACAATCTAAAGCAAGCCAAAATTATCAGCCTGAGCGACAACGGAATAGAAGGCGCAAAGGAGAAGATAACCAGGCTGGTGCGTGAAATCGACCGATGCATAGAGTCGCTGAAGAAATAGCATAAGAAACTTGCATTATGGAAGATAGAGAACTGGGAATAAACCTTATAATAGACGGTACATCATACCCGCTGACAATAAAGGCGAGCGAAGAGCCATCATACAGGCAAGCTGCACGAATTGTCAACGACACACTGTCAAGATACAAAGACCTTTTTTCAGGAGAAGGTGGTGTCAGAGTGATGACAATGGTTGCACTTGACATTGCATTCCACGCGGTCAGCGGATCTGACGGGGCAGGTTCTGTCGAGGTGAAACGCAAGATAAGCGAGCTGACACGCCTGATAGACAATACCCTGAATATAAAGAACTGAAAACAGTTTTTGAAGTTTCACGCATTGCCATATTTACCTCTACCGGCACACGATTTGCCGGCAAAGGGATATTGCGGTGCGTTTTATTATATATTTAAATTTATAACTATATGAGTGTTACAACATTAATCATCGGATTGGCAGCCGGTTTGGTATTAGGCTTCCTTATCCAATTTTTGATAAACAAGACCGCCTTGAAGGCAAAACATCAGCGCATTATTGACGATGCGCACAAGGAGGCAGAGGTAATAAAGAAGAACAAACTGCTTGAAGTAAAGGAAAAGTTCCTTAACAAGAAGGCTGAACTTGAGAAAGAGATTTCACAGCGCAACAACAAGATTCAACAAGCCGAGCATCAGCTCAAGCAGCGCGAAATCCAGTACAACCAGCGCAGCGAAGACTTGCAGCGTCGCAAGAACGAGCTTGACACATTCAAGGACAACCTCGAGGCACAGAAGGGTGTTCTGGAACGCAAGCAGGAGGAGCTTGACAAGATGCACGCCCAGGAGCGCGAGAAGCTGGAGGCTATCAGCGGACTTTCGGCCGACGACGCAAAAGAGCGTCTGATTGAGTCACTCAAAGAGGAGGCTAAATCACAGGCAGCATCATACATCAATGACATCATTGACGACGCAAAAATGACAGCCGGAAAAGAGGCCAAGAAAATTGTAATACAGACAATACAGCGCGTTGCAACAGAAACAGCAATCGAGAACTCTGTAACAGTGTTCCACATTGAGAACGACGAGATGAAGGGACGCATCATCGGCCGCGAAGGACGTAACATCCGCGCCTTGGAGGCTGCTACCGGCGTTGAAATAGTTGTCGACGACACACCTGAGGCAATCGTACTCAGCGCGTTCGACCCCGTACGTCGCGAAATTGCACGTCTTGCACTTCACCAACTCGTTGCCGACGGCCGCATACACCCTGCACGCATTGAAGAGGTTGTTGCCAAAGTCAAGAAACAGATTGAGGAGGAGATTATCGAAACAGGTAAACGTACAACAATTGACCTTGGTATCCACGGTATGCACCCCGAGCTCATTCGCATCATCGGTAAGATGAAGTACCGTTCATCATACGGACAGAACCTCTTGCAGCACGCACGTGAAACAGCAAATCTATGTGCTGTAATGGCTGCCGAGCTTGGTCTTAACCCCAAGAAGGCAAAACGCGCCGGATTGCTACACGATATCGGTAAGGTACCCGATGAGGAGACCGAATTGCCACACGCAGAGTATGGTATGAAGATAGCCGAGAAATACAAAGAGAAACCGGATATCTGCAACGCTATCGGAGCTCACCACGACGAGGTGGAGATGACAAGCCTCATCGCCCCAATCGTACAGGTCTGCGATGCCATCTCAGGTGCTCGTCCCGGTGCACGTCGCGAGATTGTAGAGGCATACATCAAGCGTCTGCACGACCTTGAGCAGCTCGCAATGTCATACCCTGGTGTAACAAAGACATACGCAATTCAGGCAGGACGTGAACTTCGTGTCATCGTTGGCGCAGACAAGATTGACGACAAGCAGACAGAACTTCTTTCGGGAGAAATCGCAAAGAAGATTCAGGACGAGATGACATACCCGGGACAGGTGAAGATTACTGTCATCCGCGAGACACGTGCCGTGAACTACGCACGATAATCCAAGACATAACAACAAGTGCGGTATATGAAAATATATCGCACTTTTTTACTGCCACAAAATGGACAAACCAAATCTTTCAGCAGAACTCATAAACCATATAGAAGGCGAAATATTGCCACGATATGAAGCCTTTGATAAGGCACATGACCGCAGACACGCCTTTATGGTAATGTCAAACAGTCTAAGATTGGCACAGCACTACGACGTCGATATGCAGATGGTATATACCATTGCCGCATATCACGACCTGGGACTGGAAGCAGGTCGTGAACAGCATCACACCGTATCGGCACGCATAGTACGCGAAGAGAAGAAACTTAAGAAGTTTTTCACAAGCGAGCAGATAGAGATTATGGCCGACGCTGTTGAGGACCACCGCGCATCCTGCAGCAAGCCGCCACGCACAATATATGGCAAGATTGTGGCCGAGGCCGACCGCATCATTGACTCCACCACCATTATGACACGTACAATTCAGTATGGATTGTCGCACTACCCTACGCTGACAGCATTAGGGCACATAGAACGCGCAGTAGCACACATCAAGGAAAAATATAGTGAGGGCGGATACCTGAAACTGTGGATTCCAGAGTCGGAAAACGCTGCAAGATTAGATGATTTCCGCGCGCTCATAAAGAACGGGACAGAGTTGAGAGAACATCTGCAATCAATCTATAACAAGGAAAAAGAGATAGAGGGTCACGCATAGCTATGCAGACCGCCAAGCAGATAGTTTACACCGAAGAAGGTAAACAGCACAACAGCGAAAGCCACAATGCAGAATATGTGGAAAGCGACAGGCTTTGCGATAAAACGCAGTGAGTGCGTATGAAAGGCTACAGAGCAGACAAGCAGCGTCACCAGCGCCCACACCTCCTTGGGATCCCATCCCCAATAACGTCCCCAAGAGATATTCGCCCACACGGCACCAATGAATATGCCACACGCAAGCAGCATTGTGGCAGGATAGAGCAACAAGCGCCCGAGCAGAGCCTGTTGCGCTTTTCTTTTTTCATCCTTTGTACACAGCGCAACAACTGCATTGACTGCTGTGCAGGCAAGCAGTGCATAGGCAATTATTATAGTTGTTACATGGATGCCCAATAGAGGTGTGCGCAGTATTGGCTGTACATCACTGTT
>JAGCMB010000048.1 GCA_017646665.1 Bacteroidaceae bacterium | reverse complement strand
TATGTTGCGTTTGAATGATTGAACAATTTAACAAATCAAAAAAATGGATTTAATTAAAATTGCTAAAGAAGCATTTGCTACTGATGTAAAGCGTGAGATGGAGTTCCACCCAGGTGATACTATCACAGTGGCTTACAAGATCATCGAGGGAACAAAAGAGCGTATCCAGATGTATCGTGGTGTTGTTATCCGTATCAGCGGTCACGGTTGTGAGAAACGTTTCACAGTACGTAAGATGTCAGGTACTGTAGGCGTTGAGCGTATCTTCCCATTGAACTCACCTGCTATCGACAGTATCACTGTCAACAAGCGTGGTCGTGTTCGTCGTGCAAAACTTTACTACTTGCGCGCCCTCACAGGTAAAAAGGCTCGTATCAAAGAGATTAAGGCTTAATAACCTTGTAAAGATCAAACATAAAAATGCAGCTCAAATGAGCTGCATTTTTATGTTTGTGGTATCTGTGCTTATTCTTTCTTAGTATTCTCCTTGATAATCTCAAGAGCTTTTTCCTTCTCCTCCTCGTTTACAACAACAAGCACATTGCTCTCTGTCCCTGCGTATGATGATGTTATTGCACCAATCGTTTCGTCCATAATGGCGCAGGGAATGTTGTTCGCGTCGAGCAAACCTTTTATAAGTTCGGCTTGCCATACGGTTCCTGTAAATACCGTAAATAGTTTTTCCTTGTTGGCATCAGTCATAATTACCTCCTTTTTAAAAGATTAAACATACTGTTTTGCCTGTTTGTTGGCTTTGTTTTTGCGAATATAACAATTTGTTATAAATAAAGTAAACTTTTTTCATTCATTTGTACAAACTTCCACTCGTTTGTGCTATATTCGCATAGAATTTATAAGCAATAAATATTAATATTCAGAATTATGATAGACGTAAAAGCTTGTTTAAGGGATGCCGAGGAGATGATGCAGATGACTATTATGCACCTCGAGGAAGAGTATTCACATATACGTGCAGGTAAGGCCAATGTCCACTTGCTCGACTGTGTACGCGTGAGTTCATATGGAGCCGAGATGCCATTGAGCAATGTGGCTACAATCACCACCCCCGATATGCGTACCATCGCAATTAAGCCTTGGGACAAGAATATGATTGCTCCTATTGAAAAGGCAATCATTGACTCTCCTGTGGGTATTATGCCAGCAAACAACGGCGAGGTGATCATCATTGCCATTCCTCCATTGACCGGTGAGCGTCGTAAGGATTTGGTAAAGCAGTGCTCTCACGAGCTTGAAACAGCGAAAATCAGCATCCGTAATGCTCGTCGCGATGGTATCGACGTAATGAAAAAGTCTGTAAAGGAGGGTACTCCCGAGGATGTTGCAAAGGACGGCGAAGAGAGCTTGCAGAAGATTCACGACAAGTATATCAAGAAGGCCGAGGAGATTTTTGCAGCCAAGGAAAAGGAAATTATGACCGTGTAAGGAGCTGATGGCTGAGCTTGGTACAGTTGTTAGGAGTTCGGGAAGTATCTACGGTGTGCGTACGGCAGCCGGAGCACTTGTCGACTGCAGGGTAAAGGGTAATTTCCGTCTTAAGGGAATACGTAGCACCAATCCTGTGGCCGTGGGCGACAATGTCAAGTTCGATGTGCGCAGTGACGGCACTGCATATATCACAGATATTCTTGAACGTAAGAACTACATTGTACGCAAAGCATCCAACCTCTCAAAACAGTCACATATCCTTGCCGCCAATCTCGATTTGTGCTTTCTTGTAGTGACAATAAGCCATCCGGTAACGGCAACTACCTTTATCGACCGTTTTTTGGCGGCTGCCGAGGCCTATCGCATTCCAGTCGTGCTTGTTTTCAACAAGGTCGACCTTTACAACAATGCAGAGCGCGATGAACTCGATTATCTCACTGCACTCTACGAGAGTATAGGCTATAAATGTCTGCACACAAGTGCTGTGGGCGGTGTCGGCGTTGAGCAGTTGAAGGCTACCATGCAGGGCAAGGTGTCGTTGCTTGCCGGCAATTCCGGTGTAGGCAAGTCGAGTCTTGTGAATGCCATTGCGCCCGAAATTGCAGCACGTGTGGGTGAAATTTCAAAGACTCACGATACCGGTATGCACACCACTACATATACCGAAATGTTCGAGTTTATGCCCGATAGTTATATTGTCGATACTCCGGGAGTGAAAGGTTTTGGAACATACGATATGGAGGTCGAGGAGATTTCGCACTATTTTGTTGAGTTCTTTGAACTCTCAAAGGATTGCAAATATGGCAACTGCACTCATACTCACGAGCCTGGTTGCGCGGTGCTTGCCGCGCTTGAGCGTGGCGAGATAGCCCCGTCGAGGTATCAGTCCTATCTGAGTATGCTCGAAGACAAAGAAGAGGGAAAGTACAGAGCTTCAGAATAATATAGCACAGGGGGATGATTTAAGAATCATCCCCCTGTGCTATATTTAATATAATGGATTATTTCTGTGGATGTGCAATCAGATACTCTGCAATCTGCACAGCATTGAGCGCAGCGCCTTTCTTTATTTGGTCACCCACAATCCACATCAGGATGCCGTTGGGGTTCGAGATGTCCTTACGGATGCGTCCGACATATACAGGGTCTTGTCCTGCAAGGAAAAGAGGCATTGGGTAAATCTTCTCCTCGGGGCTGTCCATAAGAATAAGGCCTTCGCCATCGGTGATAGCGCAACGAACCTCCTCGACGCTCAATGGACGTTCTGTCTCAATCCACAACGACTGCGAGTGAGAACGCAATGCAGGTACACGGACGCACTGTGCACTTACCTCAATGTCACTGTGCATAATCTTACGTGTTTCATTGTACATCTTCATCTCCTCCTTTGTGTAGCCATTGTCGGTAAATACATCAATCTGTGGAATTACGTTGAAAGCAAGCTGGTATGCGAATTTCTCAACAGTGGGCTCTTCGCCGGTAAGTACCTGACGGTACTGCTCATAAAGCTCGGCCATAGCTGCTGCTCCGGCACCGCTGGCAGCCTGATATGTTGATGAATGTACACGCTTGATGTGTGAGAGGTTTTCGATGGCCTTCAGTGCAACTACCATCTGAATGGTTGTGCAGTTCGGGTTTGCAATGATATTGCGTGGACGATTGTAGGCATCTGTCGGGTTAACCTCGGGAACAACAAGGGGCACGTCGCTGTCCATACGGAATGCGCTTGAGTTGTCAATCATCACCGCTCCGTGCTTTGTGATGGTTTCTGCAAACTCCTTTGATACACTGCCGCCGGCTGATACAAAGGCATAGTCAACGCCCTCGAAATCGTCGTTGTGCTTAAGCTCTTTTACCACATAGTCTACACCACGATAGTTGTAAACCTGTCCTGCACTGCGAGCTGAACCGAAAAGCACTAGCTCGTCAAAAGGAAAATTTCTCTCGTCGAGCACGCGAAGGAACTCTTGTCCTACCGCTCCGCTGACACCTACAATTGCTATTTTCATTTTCTATGATTGTTTGTTGTTTGCAAAATTACTTAAAATTTGCGTTATATGCTCCCGACTATGCTATTTTTTTGTATTTTCGCTACTTGAAAAGTCTAAAAAACAAATCAAATAGTTAATTGATGGCTGAAAATTGGTTACAACGCGGTGAACTTCTTTTGGGAGAAGAGAAACAGAAGACGCTCCACAATGCGCATTTGCTTGTTGTCGGGCTTGGTGGAGTGGGCTCTTGGGCAGCCGAAATGCTCTGCCGTGCCGGGGTGGGGGCGTTTACGCTTGTCGATGCCGATGTGGTAGATATTACCAACATCAATCGTCAGATGCCGGCGTTGTCGTCAACCGTGGGACAGCCAAAGTGCAATGTCGTAGCCGAACGCCTGCGCGCCATTAACCCCGAAGTGCAGTTGGTGGTCAAACAACAGTTTATTGCTCCCGATAATATAGGGTTGCTGCTCAACGAACAGCAGTTCGATTTTGTTGTCGATGCCATTGATACTCTCGAGCCCAAATGCGCGCTTATCCGTACCTGCTGGGAGCGCGGCTTGAAAATCATCTCGAGTATGGGTGCCGGTGCAAAGTGTGACCTTGCTGCCATCCGTTGCAGCGAACTGTGGAAGACCGAGCATTGTACGCTTGCGAAGAATGTGCGTCGTATGTTGCGTGATGCGCGTGGCAAATATAAACTGCCTGTTGTTTACAGTGCCGAAGAACCGCGTCGCAACGCTATTCGTCCTAATCCTGCCGGTGGCAAGCCCGTAATCGGCTCGTTGGGATACTTTACTGCAACCTTTGGTTGCTACATTGCAGAATATGTTATAAAACAGATATGATTCAGATAGAAAACCTGACCAAGAATTTCGGCGACCTGCAGGTGCTGAAAGGGGTAGACCTCACTATTGAAAAAGGCGAGATAATTAGCATTGTCGGCTCAAGTGGTGCCGGCAAGACAACCCTTTTGCAGCTCATTGGAACGCTTGACAAGCCCACAAGCGGAACAATACGTTTCAACGGTGAGGACTTGGCACGCCTGAGCAACAAACGCCTTGCAGCGTTCCGTAACAAGCATATTGGTTTTGTTTTTCAATTTCATCAATTGCTACCCGAATTTACAGCGCTCGAGAATGTCGTAATTCCGGCGCTCATTGCCGGACGCAAACATTCCGAGGCTGAGGCCGAGGCAATGAAACTTCTGCAAGATATGGGGCTCGGTGAACGCGCTCATCACAAGCCTTCCGAAATGTCGGGTGGCGAGAATCAACGCGTGGCTGTGGCGCGTGCACTTATCAATCACCCCGATGTCATTCTCGCCGATGAACCCTCGGGAAGCCTCGACAGCAAGAATAAAGAGGAATTGCATAAACTCTTTTTTGACCTCCGCGACCGTTACGGGCAGACTTTCGTCATTGTTACCCACGATGAGGCTCTTGCGTCATATACCGACCGCACCCTGCGTATGGTTGATGGGGTTATAGAGAATGGATAAGTTAAATAAAGTTAAAATCGGGTTCGCTCATTTTACAAAGCAAGTGATTTCGTGTCAAAAAATACGATAGCAGGATGAATCTTCTGCTGTTTTACAATGTTCTCTTTACGGCTTCTGCTTTGGCAGAGGCCGTATTAACAAAAACAGATAAAAAACTATAATAATGAAAAAGATTCTATTTTGCATTATGGCTACAATGTTCGCCACTATGGCATTTGCACAGCAACAGCACCGTCAGCCACGTCAGTTCAATCCCGAGGAGATGGCACAGCGTCAGACGCTACGTCTGCACGAGGCTTTGCAGCTCGATAGTGTCCAGCTTCAGGCTGTGTTCCTCATCAATTATGCCGATGCACTTACAATGCAGGACAGTATCAATGCTCGTCGCGAGCGTGCCGAGAAGATGCGCGCCGAGGGCAAGAAACCTGAGCGTGTGAAGCCTTCCGAGGAGCAGATGAAGGCGATGGCCGAGTTGCAGAAACAGCGCGAACAGGTGCGCAACGAACAGCTGAAGCAGATTCTCAATGCCGAGCAGTATGAGGAATATCTGAAGTATCAAGAGGAGCAGCGCGACAGAATGCGTCAAGGCTATGGCAGACGTCCCGGAGGTGCACGAGGTGAAATGTGAAAGCGGAAAACTGTAGTTTAAATTTTACATCAAACTGTAAGGACTTTAGATTTTTCGCTTTGCTCAAAATGACACATCTATAAATCTCTTGAATTTATGCGTTTATGGGTAAATTTGCCCATAAACGCATAAATTATTATCTTCGCAGGCAAAATATGTAGAATTTATGGCAATAGACCTTCAGATAGAAAATGTTTCCAAAAACTTTGGCGACCTTGTGCTTTTCAGCGACATTTCGTTTGTTGTCGAGGAGCGTCAGCGCATCGGGCTCATTGCCCGCAACGGAAAGGGCAAGAGTACGCTGTTGAAGATTATAGCCGGAGAGGAACCGCTTGACGATGGAAAAATAACTCTGCGCAATGGCGTTAGGGTGGGCTATCTTGAACAGGAGCCCGACTTTGACGGTGACCTCACTGTCATAGAGGCCTGTATGCAACGTAACAGTGAAAAAGCAGGTGTAATAGCGCGTTATGAAGAGGCATTGGAGAATGGTGATAATGAGTCGTTGCCACACTTGATGGAGGAGATGGACCGCCTTGATGCGTGGGACTACGAAAACAAGGTGAAGCAGATATTGTCAAAACTGAAACTTCATCGTTTCAATCAGCCTGTGAAAGAGTTGTCGGGTGGTCAAAAAAAACGTGTGGCATTGGCGGCTGTGCTTGTCGATGAACCGCAGTTGATGATTCTTGACGAGCCTACCAACCACCTTGATATGGAGATGGTGGAGTGGCTCGAGGAGTATCTTTCGCGCCTCACAGGCAGTCTGCTTATGGTTACTCACGACCGCTATTTCCTCGACAACGTATGCAATGAGATTATTGAGATTGACGACAATCGTGTCTATCGCTACAAAGGTAATTACAGTCTTTTTCTGCAAAAACGCGAGGAGCGTCTGCAGAACCTCGCTGCCGAAACGGCGCGTGCGCGCAATCTGTTGCGCAAGGAACTCGATTGGATGCGCCGTCAGCCTCAGGCACGTGCTCACAAGGCGAAATATCGTATAGATGCATTCTATAAACTGGAGGAGAAGGCTGCTGCTATGCGTGACGACAGTAAAGTGTCGCTCGAGATAAAATCGCAGTATATAGGCAATAAAATCTTTGTGATGAAGGCTCTGTCGAAGGCATTCGACAACAAAGTGATTACAAAAGATTTCTTCTATACATTTGCCCGATATGAAAAACTTGGAATTGTTGGCAATAACGGTACAGGTAAGTCAACATTCATCAAGATGCTGCTTGGGCGTGTTGCGCCCGACAATGGCACTATTGAGGTTGGTGAAACGGTGAAGTGGGGCTATTATAGTCAGGATGGTCTTGCTTTCAACGAGCAGATGAAGGTTATTGATGTTGTGAAAGATATAGCCGAAGTTATTCCTGTTGCCGGCAAGATGCTTACCGCATCGCAGTTCTTGCAACATTTTCTCTTTTCGCCCGAAAAACAGTACAGTTATGTCTACAAACTGAGTGGCGGTGAAAAACGTCGCCTTTATCTCTGTACTGTACTTATGGCAAATCCAAACTTCCTTGTGCTTGACGAGCCGACCAACGACCTTGATATTGAAACATTGCAAGTACTCGAGGAGTATCTGTGCGACTTCAAGGGATGTGTAATAGTTGTAAGTCACGACCGCTATTTTATGGACAAGGTGGTTGACCACATTTTTGTATTCAACGGAAATGGTGACATAAAGGATTTTCCCGGAAACTACACCGACTGGCGCGACTGGCGCGAAGAGGAGAAGGCTGCCGCGGCAAAGATTGCCGCAGCAAAGGCCGCAAAGGAGAACGCCCCCAAGCAAGGCTATCGTGCCGAAACAAAGCGCAAACTCTCTTTCAAGGAACGTAAGGAATATGAAAGTCTTGAGGTCGAGATAATGGAACTTGAAGGGGAGAAATCTGTCATTGAACAGGATTTGTGCAGCGGAACGCTCGACAATGATACCTTGTTGGCGAAGTCTATGCGCATACAGGAGGTCATAGCTCTCATTGACGAAAAGACAATGCGCTGGCTTGAACTTAGTGAGTTTGCCTGATGGGCGAGGGTTGTGAATACTGTCAAGCAAAGTATTATATTACAAACTTTTCACGCGTTTGCAATAACTTGCTCTTTTTTGCGTTATATCACAGATGAAAAGAACCATTTTATATATATTGCTGTTACTGTTGCCGTTATGCGCGGTGGCACAGGAGCGTAAGGTGCAGAACAAACCCTATATTGATTACCGACGTCTGCACTATGGTTTTTTTGTGGGAATGCATCTGCAGGATATGGAATTTGCAAACAACGGTTTTGTTACCGAAAATGGCGAGGTCTGGTATGCCGATATCGCAAATTACAATCCCGGTTTCAGCGTGGGTGTGCTTGCCGATTTAAGGCTTAATACATATCTGTCGTTACGAGCGATTCCAACGATGCATTTTGGACAGAACAGTGTCATTTTCCGCGAGCAGAACAGTGGAGAGATTTCTAAGCAGTCGTTCAAGACAACCTATATAGCACTGCCGATACACGTGAAATATGCTGCTGAGCGTTTCAACAATTACCGCCCTTATATTACGGCAGGTGTCAGTCCAATGTTCAATCTCACTGTGAAAAAACAGCAACAACTGCTGTTGAAGACATTTGATTTTATGATTGAGATTGGATTTGGATGTGACTTTTATCTGCCGTTCTTCAAATTGATTCCGGAACTTAAATTTGCATTCAGTCCATTGAATGTCCTCAACAAGAACCGTGACGATTTGCTCGATGCAAACTATTTGAAATTCACGCACTCTGTCGACAAGGTGGTGAGCAAGATGATAATATTATCACTCTACTTTGAATAGATTGTTGCTGAATAAAAAGCAATCTGCTGCGTTATACAAAGTCATAAAATCCTCATTTACCTCAAGTAAACTCCGGTTTTTGTGACTTTGCAAGCCTTGCATCTTATCTTTTTATTCAACAACAAGTACAATAATTGATATTTTGGACTTATGAATAATATTCGCAAAATGATGTATGTTCACGGCTTCGCTTCATCGGGCTGTTCGGGTACAGTTATGACTCTTCGTCGCAGTCTGCCCGGGTGGCGTGTCATTGCTCCCGATTTGCCGGTAGACCCTTTTGAGGCTCTTGAATTGTTGCGGAGCATTGTAAAGGAAGAGAACCCCGAAATTGTCGTGGGTACTTCAATGGGTGGAATGTACACGCAGCAGTTGTGGGGCGTGCCTCGCATTGTAGTTAATCCGTCGTTTGAGATGTCGCGCTCATTGCTGTTTGGTAAAATGGGACGCAATAAATATATGTCCAAGCGCAAGGACGGTGCAACGGAATTTCGCATAGACAAGGCTGTTGTTGAGCGCTTTAAGGAGATGGAAAAACATCAGTTCGACGGCATTACCGATGATGAAAAAACGCTTGTTGTAGGGCTTTTTGGAGATAAAGACCCTGTCGTGCATTTTTATCCTTTGATGGCCGAACTTTATGGCAAGGAGCGTTGCCGTTGGTTCGACGGGGAGCATCGTCTTAATGACAAGGTGGTGACAAAGGTCCTGCTGCCTATTATAACAGAGATGGTTGCGGAGGGTGATGACAAATTCTATTACGGATATTGATGCTTTTAACAATATGTTAGCAGGAAAATTCCTGAATTTTTAGTATATTCGCGTTCTATTATTGAACAACGTTGAATTTGTTATTTTCCATACTCGCATTAATGTTTTCACCGGTCGAGCCTGTCGATTCGGTGCTTCCATCTATTGATATTGTTTCATCGGTTAAAATTTCCGATGATGTCGCCGGTGAGTATTCGTCTACCTCTTTGCGCCGTGTCGATTTGGAAAATCGTCATATAACATCCGTTAAGGAACTGTCGGCACTTGCTCCCAACTTCTATCAGCCCGATTATGGTTCACGTATGACTTCGTCAATGTATGTGCGCGGCTTTGGCTCGCGTATTGACCAGCCTGTGGTGGGAATGAATGTTGATGGCGTTCCTGTGATGAACAAGAACAGTTATGATTTTGAGCTCTTTGATATTGATCGCGTACAGGTTATGCGTGGTGCTCAGGGCTTGTTGTTTGGCCGTAATACATCGGGCGGTGCAATTAATCTTTATACTATGTCGCCGCTTGATTTTCAAGGCAAGCGTTTGTCGTTGGAGTATGGCTCGGCCAACAGCGTGCGTCTGAAAGCATCGCATTATGCAAAGGTCGGCTCGTCTTTCGGCTGGTCGGTGGGCGTGATGTACAATCGCAGCGACGGTTACTTCAAGAATCACGAACTTGACAAGAATTGCGATGGTGGTGACAATGCCGCGGCCCGACTGCGCACGCAATGGTTGCCGTCGGACAAATGGAGCTTTGACAATACTCTGTCGGTCGGGTATACCGACGAGGGTGGTTGGGCTTACGGATTTTATAGCCCTGAAAGTGGCGAGCTTGCTCCTGTTGCATATAACGATGAATGTACCTATAAGCGTTTCAATATTTCGGACGGACTTGTGGTTAAACGTTACTTTGAGCGTGTTACGCTGTCGTCTACTACCGGCTATCAGTATGTCGACGACCGGATGAATCTTGACAATGACTTTTTGCCGCTTGACTATTTCTCAATGGGGCAATATCAGAAAGAGCACTCTTTGACACAGGAATTTGTTGTGAAGGCCGACGATTTGGGTGCCTTTAATCTTTTAGGTGGTCTGTTTGGTTTTTTCAAGCATAACAGAATGTCGGCTCCAGTGCATTTTAAGCAGTATGGTATCAATAATTTGATACTCAAAAATGCTAATGAAGAGTATTACTATCATCTTGTAGGTGACAGGGAGTTGTCGTTCGAAGAAGATAATTTTGTCATTTCCGATGATTTTGTCATTCCCTCGTTTGGTGTTGCTGCATTTGTGCAGGGTGGAGTGTCTTTGGGTGCATTCGAGGTGAAGGCCGGATTGCGCGTTGATTATGAATATTCATCAATGAGCTATGACAGCCGTTCAACGGTGCATTATAGCACATACAAGGATTTGCGTGACAAAAAGGTACTGAATACTGTTTTTAAAGGTAGCAGGGCTGTCGATGCTTTTGAACTGCTTCCTAGCTTTTCTGTTTCATACAATGGCGGCTGGGGTAACGTATATGCTTCGGCCCGCAAGGGTTATAAAGCCGGCGGTTTCAATACGCAACTGTTCTCTGATATCCTGCAACAGAAGATGATGGGTGAACTTGTCGGTAATGACCAAGGCGTTGATGCATCGTCGACGGTGTATCTGCCCGAAGAGAACTGGACATACGAGCTTGGAACGCATCTGTCGCCTCTTTCAAACGGCAATCTTGATATCTCGGCATCGCTATTCTATATCGATTGCCGCAACCAACAGCTGACAGTCTTTCCGCAGGGAATGAGCACGGGACGTATGATGTCGAATGCCGGACGCTCTTTCAGTACCGGCGTGGAATTGGGGGCGCATTATATTGTCGGGCCGGTGACAGTCGATGCCGGTTTTGGATTTGCTTACGCTAAATTCCTTGAATATAATCGTGGCGATATGGACCTTTCAGGCAAATTCCTTCCATACGCACCACGTGAAACAGTGTCGTTGAATGTTGCCTATCGCGTGCCTGTACCGCGCCGTTTTGCAAATATGTTCGTTCTGAATATAGGCTGGAATGGGGTAGGACGCATTTATTGGAACGAGGAGAACAGCCTTTCGCAACCGTTCTATAATCTTCTTTCAGCATCACTGGTGTGGGAAAAAGGACATTTTGGTGCATCGTTATGGGGTAAGAATCTGTTGAACGAGAAATACAATACATTCTATTTCCGCTCAATAGGTAACGATTTCTTTGCGCAAGGTAAGCCGTTGCATTTTGGCGCATCATTTCATATTAATCTTTGATAATAATGAGAAAAATAGTACCTCTAATCTTTTCCGTAGTGTTGTTGTCGTGTGTTGATAACAGCTCTACATTTCCTGAAGATGCTGATGGCATTTTCTATGGAAGACTCACTGTTGGAAACTACACTCAAGATGGTGTGGGAATCTCAGTGACGGAAGTTACAGATTCAACAGTTGATATCTTTTTTAACGATGTTAAATTTGCTGCGGCAATGCCGTTGAAGGTCGATATCAATGTTAAAGGAATCCCATTTATAAAGGTTGATGATGTGCTCTCCTTCTCTGCTGTTGATATTGATCCATATATGAACAAGGAAGCGGAACCCCAGTCGGAATATCGTTTTGCGACAATATTGGGTGCGGTTGAGGCCGATGAACTCACTCTTGAGGCCAAGATGGCCGAGAATCTTAAACCGTCGCGCGCCGGTAAGATGTTCAGTTTCAAGGGGGTATGTAAACGAAAAGAATAAAAACATAATTATGAGAAAACTTATATTGACAGTTTTTGCAATAGCGGTGAGTATTGGTGCTGTTGCTCAAATGAAATCCCGTTGGGGTAGCATTGATATACGCTATCCTATGGCTGTTGAAAAGGTTGTCGGTGACACAGCTGTGTGCAGTGTGGTTGCGTGGCGTGGCGAGCGTGTGAATTTGCAACTTGTGGTTGAAACCGGAGCAAAAGAGTGTGCTGTTGAATACAAATTCAGTGACCTGAAATGTGGCAGGAATATTATCTCTGCCGAAAATATCGTAGGTGGCTTTGTGCAGCCTGTCATCACCGATAAGTTCACCGGCTGTGGTCGTCACGAGGTTGATGCACACGGCGAAGTGCCTGTAGCCGACCGCATAACTGGGACTAATCCCACAATTCTTGATGCCGGCAGCTGTCGTGGCTTGTGGCTGACAGTACAAGTGCCACAGAGTGTTAATCCGGGAATGTACAAAGGCGCAGTGGAACTTGTGTGCAATGGCAAGAAAACAAAACTTAAATATACCGTTCAGGTGCTCGACCGTGTGTTGCCAACTCCTAAGGATTGGAAATTTCATCTCGACTTATGGCAGAACCCCTATGCCATAGCGCGTGTACACAATGTGGAGCTATGGAGTGATGAACATTTCAATGTGCTGAGGCCTTATATGTTGAAATTGGCGTCGGCAGGGCAAAAGGCAATCACCGCAACGCTCATTGACCGTCCGTGGGACGGCCAGACATACGACCCTTTTGGCAGTATGGTCACCTGGGTGCGTAAGGTCGATGGCACTTGGTGGTACGACTTTACGATATTTGACCGTTGGGTTGAATTCATGATGTCCTGTGGCATTGACAAGGAGATTACCTGTTTCTCAATGATTCCCTGGAAATTGTCGTTCCGTTATTACGACCAGGCTACTCATTCGCACAAATATATAAACTGTGCTCCGGGTGAAGAGGCTTATACGCAGTTCTGGGGTGGAATGTTGAGCTCTTTTGCCGCTCATTTGAAAGAGAAGGGGTGGTTCGAGAAGACCTTTATCTCAATGGATGAACGCAGTCTGCAGCAGATGCAGGCAGCCATCAAGGTTATCAAGGAGTATGCTCCCGGAATGAAAATCTCAATGGCGGGCAACTATCACCCCGAGATTGAGGCCGATATATATGACTACTGTCTTGATATCTTTGCCTACGGCGCATATACCCCCGAACTTCTGGCAACCCGTCGTGCACAAGGTAAGGTGTCGACCTATTATACCTGTTGCAGTGCCGAGTACCCCAATCTCTTTACATTCTCGGATCCTGCCGATGCTGCTTTCATTGCCCTTGAAGCACTTGCAAAGGACCTCGACGGTTATCTGCGCTGGGCATACAACAGCTGGACGGTAACCCCCGAGGAGGATTCGCGCTTTACCGCATGGCCTGCTGGTGATACATACGTCATCTATCCGTTCAGTGTAAGCTCAATACGTTGGGAACGTCTTGTGCAGGGCATACAGTTGTTCGAGAAATATAAGATATTGCTTGCCGAGGCAAAGAACTTGGGTGATGAGGCTCGTGTTGTGGAGCTTGAAAAACTGTTGCGCAGTGTTGATATAAAGAAAATCTCAACCGACAGCGAGGCTATTGTGGAGGGTTTCGGCAATGTGTTGAATGCTATGTAATTATGTTGGAATGAGAAAGGACTTGTTTGGAATGATGCTCTTGCTCTGCTTCTTTTCTGTAGCAGAGGCAAAGGTGTACAAGGTAGAGGATGTGCCTATGGTGCATCTTGCCGACCGTACACGCTATGTGAGCAACCCCGATGGAATTCTCTCTTCTTCATCTGTCGCAACAATCGACAGCCTGCTTTTTGCCCTTGAAGAAAGTACCGGTATCCAGGTTCTGGTGGCCGTGCTTGGCGACATTGAGGGCGGCGACTGCTTTGACTTTGCATATCGTCTGGGCAAGGAGAACGGTGTGGGGCAGAAAGAGAGCGACAATGGGCTTGTGGTGTTGCTTTCTACGGGTGAACGCTGCGTGCAGTTTGCGACAGGATATGGGCTCGAGGGCGTGATGCCCGATGCAATATGTAAACGCATACAACAGCAATATATGGTGGAGCATTTCGCCGATGACGACTGGGATGCTGGAATGGTGGCAGGAATGCGTGCCGTTTGCGGTGTCCTGGATGGGACAATGGAGCCACCTGCCGATGACGAAGAAGACCTTGTTGCCATTCTGTTTCTTGTGGCATTCGTTATAATAGGTGTTCTGGTCATAGTGTTTGCTGTGTGGCATGGCAGCCGCTGTCCCAAGTGTGGTAAACACAATATTCAACGCGTTGATTCGCATATTGTAACAGAAATCACCGGTCGTAGAAAACTGGAAATTACTTATGTCTGCAAGGATTGTGGTCACACATTCAAACGGAGTAGTGATAATATCAATTCCCACGGTGGTGGTCCGCGAGGTGGAATGATTATTGGTGGCGGTGGCTTTGGTCGTGGCGGTGGCTTCGGAGGAAGTTTCGGCGGTGGAAGCTTTGGTGGCGGTGGTGCCGGCAGCCGTTTTTGAAAATATGTACAAACAATAAAAGAACTATGGATATGAAAAAGTCAACAATTATTATTTTAGTAGTCTTAGCAGTTGTTGTTATCTGGGGAGTAACAGGTTATAACGGACTTGTAAAGGCCGATGAGGCTGTCAGCACAGCTTGGAGTAATGTCGAGAACCAATACCAGCGTCGTGCCGACCTCATCCCCAATCTTGTGAACACAGTCAAGGGCTACGCTGCACACGAGAAGGAGACTTTTGATGCGGTTGTTGCAGCTCGTACACGTGCTACACAGGTAACAGTCGATGCCGATAACTTGACCCCCGAAGTGCTTCAGGAATATCAGAAGAGCCAGAGCGAGGTGGGTGCTGCACTTGGTCGCCTGCTTGCTGTTGCCGAAGCGTACCCAGACCTCAAGGCAAACACCAATTTCCTTGAGTTGCAGGCACAGCTCGAAGGGACAGAGAACCGTATAAGTGTAGAACGCCGCAATTTCAATGAGGTGGCAAAAAACTACAACACTTCAATACGCACATTCCCCCGCAACATCCTTGCCGGTATGTTCGGTTTTGAAAAACGTCCTTATTTCGAGGCACGCGAGGGCGTGGAGAATGTCCCTGTAGTGCAGTTCTGATATTATTTGTGAAATAGAAATTCAGGAACAATGGAGATAACACCTACAATAAAATATGTGGGAGTCGATGACCTTGATATCGACCTCTTTGAGAGCCAATATGTAGTGCCCGAGGGTATGGCGTACAACTCGTACATAATCCTCGATGAAAAGGTTGCAATTATGGATACCGTTGATGCACGCAAGGGTGCAGAATGGTGGAACAATGTCGAGGCCGCGCTTGCCGGACGTATCCCCGACTATCTTGTTGTGCAGCATCTTGAACCCGACCACGCTGCACTTGTTCACGAGGTGCTTGACAAGTATCCTCAAATTATGGTGGTTGCAACGGCAAAGGCAATCCAAATGATGCCACAATTCTTTGACAGTGTTGATTTTGAAGGACGCACCATTGCCGTGAAAGAGGGTGATACTCTCTCGCTCGGCAGCCACACATTGCAGTTCTTTGTGGCTCCAATGGTACATTGGCCCGAGGTAATGGTGTCTTATGAGCAGAGCGAGAAGGTACTTTTTGCTGCCGATGCGTTCGGTAAGTTCGGTGCGCTGTGTCACGATGGTTCTTGGGATTGCGAGGCTCGTCGCTATTTTATAAATATCTGCGGCAAATATGGTGCGCAAGTGCAAACTTTGCTCAAGAAAGCAGCAACACTAGATATAAAGACAATATGTCCGTTGCACGGCCCTGTATTAAGAGAAAACCTTGCCCATTACATTGGGCTTTATGATATTTGGAGCAAGTATGAACCCGAGACCGAGGGCGTTCTTGTCGCATACGCATCAATTCACGGAGGAACAGCTGTTGCAGCAAAGCGTCTTGCCGAAATCCTGCGTGAAAAAGGCGCGCCCAAGGTTGTTGTCACCGACCTCTCCCGTTGCGATATGGCCGAGGCGGTGGAGGATGCTTTCCGTTATAGTCATATGGTGGTTTGTGCTGCATCATACGATGCCGATGTCTTCCCGCCGATGCACGATTTTCTGCACCACCTTAAATTGAAGAACTATCAGAACCGTCGTGTCGCAATAATAGAGAACGGCTCGTGGGCTCCAACCGCAGGACGTGTGATGCGTGCAATGCTCGATGGAATGAAGAATATTTCTATTGTGGAGCCTATGGTTACAATACGCTCACGTATGAAAGATAGCGATGTTGTAGCCATGGAGCAGTTGGCTACAGCACTGCTTGCCTGAATGACATTGATATAACCACCGGAGGAGGGCTTCAGGGTCCTCCTCCGGTGGTTATGTTTGGTTACTTTAATTTTGAAATTTCATCAATGGTGTGTAACATGAGCATGTATGATTCATGTACTTCTTCAAGAACCGAATATTCGTATACAGAGTGTATAGCATGTTGTCCGGAGAATACGAGAAGGCCGCCTCTGAGTCCTTTGGCTGCCATCATTGCAGCTGTAGTGCCGCCTCTGTTCGATAGTAGTTCAAGTTCTTTTCCGCATTTTTCTGCTGCCTTTTGCAGTGAAGGAATACATTCCGGGTGAATAGAGTATGCCACGTTCTCATAATCTATTTTGTCCATGATGGTTTCAATACCAACGTTAGGATAGTCCCTTTTTATTGATTCAAGAGCATTTTTGACAACTTTGTCATATTTTTCACCATCCGCGGCATCAAAGTATCGCAAACGCAATTTTACTATCCAGTCAATGCCTTCTTGAGTGAATCCGTATGCCTGCATATACCCTTGACTACCCTCAGAATGTTCCGGACGGCAATCCAATGGTATTGCGGCAACAAATTGTGCAGCAGCAGCCATAGCATCGCCCAATCCCATAGCTTTTGCTTCTCCTGGGTGCGCGTCCTTGCCGATGAACTTCATGAATATGCCTCTAGCTGTAAAATTTGCAATACCGACTTCTTTGTTGCCCTCTCCATCAATGTCATAGAATATTTCTGGGTTAAAGTATGTCGTGTCTATTCTTTCGGCAGACTTACCGATGTCCTCATTCGGACACCATACAAACTGCACCTCGCCATGCTTGATGTTCGATTTCATCAATGTCTCCAGTACTGACATCGCTACCGCACAACCGTTCTTGCAGTCTCCGCCCAAGAGCGTAGTACCGTCGGTATGTATCAATGTCTTGCCTACAAGGTTGTTGAGGTCTCGTCCCTCTTTGGATTCGGGACTCAATACAACTCCTGGGCTAAGTACGATATCACCGCCTTGATATCGGGTGACAGATGGCTTTATACCTATGTGAGGAGCCTCTTCCGAGTAATCGAGGTGGCTGCATATGCCCATGACGGGGATATCTTTATTGACATTTGAAGGGACTGTAACATACACGTAATTGTCAGGACTGTGATAGACCTCTGCACCAAGTTCCCTGGCCTCTGCCGCAAGCATTGTAGCCATCTTTTCTTGACCGGGCGTCATGGTCCAAGTATTGTTTATATTGTCGTATTTTGAGTAACTCTCTACTGACAGATACTTCATCAAACGCTCCAGCAGTTTGTCGTGCGATATTGCATGTTTGGCAATCTCCCTTTCATTACGACTTTGGGCATAAAGATTAAAGGTATGTGTGCTCATTAGTATGGAACTGAGCGTAACTAATATAAAAAATCTTTTCATAGCACTATATTTGTGTTGGTTAATCCCGAAACTGCTGCTAAAACCGCAACAGACATAAAACTAGCAATTAGGGTTAAAATCTGTTCCAATCTCAGCTGTTTACCTTTTATGTGCAAATATAAGTTTAAAGCAGAAAAACGAGAAGTGAATGGCGTTAATAATAATAACAGTGGAATTGTCAATTGATTCGCTCCATACTATTGTTGGTAACACCAAAAAACAGTATATCACCAAGAAGACCGGAACTTGCTTTTGCAGGTGACCCGAGATAACCGTAGGTGAGAGCCCTATACAAAAAAAGAGAACCGCGTCAGCGATTCTCTTCGTGGGCCATCTAGGGCTTGAACCTAGGACCTCCAGATTATCTGAAACTGAAGAATTACCAGAATCGCAAGGTGGCAATTATGGAGAACGGCTCGTGGGCTCCAACTGCAGGACGTGTGATGCGTGCAATGCTCGATGGAATGAAGAATATTTCTATTGTGGAGCCGATGGTTACAATACGCTCACGTATGAAAGATAGCGACCTACCGGCAATGGAGCAACTGTCAACAGAATTGCTGGCGTGAGATAAATCTCAAATGTTAAAAATCAACAGGCTTGCCCACAAGGCAAGCCTGTTTTTGCTATTATAATATAATATCTAAATATTTACTTGTTTTTGTAAATCGTAAGCCTTATTTTTGTTCGTTGAAATGGTATGCTCTAAAAAGTGTGCCTGAATTTGGGTAAAAAACAAAACTTAATACTAACAATTTAAAACAAACTCTATGAAAAAGATCTTTTTTATGCTTGTTTTGTTCTTGTGTTCAGCATTTGCTACACAGGCGCAGACAGTAACTGATCTCTCGCAATTGAGTAACGACAAGGTTTACACATTGCGTAGTGCACGTGCATTCTTGTTCTACAGCGACAAGGTGCCTGGCGAAATCTGCGGTAGCACAGGTAAGGCTGTCGGTACAGTGACAAGAAACAACGCCGACCCTGCACAGTTGTTCCGTATCGAGAAGAACGGTTCAAACTACTATCTCTACAGTGTAGGTGCCGAGAAGTATGTAAGCTCAAACGGTAGCTTCACAGCAACTGCAACTTCAGCACTCGGCCTCACAAAGGTCGGTGGCAACTATCCTTGGAAGCTCACTATCGGCGGTAATGGTATGAACTCTCAGGAGCAGAACCAGATGGATGCCGGTATTGTTGTCAACAGCTGGACAACAACCGACGCGGGTAACTGCTACATCATTGAGGAGGGCGTTGCTCCATCTTCTGATTTCTCGGTTTCAGTCCTTGGTACAGACGATGCTGCTGCCGGTGTTGTAATCAACGGCACAGAGTACAAGAACGGCGATACATTCACTGTTGATTTCGTTCTCAAGAGAAGCCACTTGAAGGCAAACGAGGTTGCAGGCAAGCTCGCTACAGCAAACGTTGACGGTTCTGTTGTATATGTAAGCTACTTTGATGCAGATACAAAGTTCTATACAATCCAGAACGGCAAGGGCGGCTACGTAAGCATGAACCCCGAGTACCGTAGTGGTGCACACCTCATGCTCTCTAACAAGAACACTCCACGTGACAACCAGGGTCTTTGGGCTTTTGTCAAGAGCGGTTCAGCATACAAGGTATACAACTATTCTACAGGTCTTTCGAAGGTGCTCGGTATGACCGGCACAGAGGCTGATGCACGTGCAATGATGGTTGACCCCGCTACAACTTCATATAAAATTGAGTTCGACGGTACATTCAACTTCGGTAGCACAACCGAGCCTTCATATATCAAACAGAGCGGTACTACAAGCCAGTACTGGAACGACCGAAACAGCTATTTGGCTCTTTGGAACAGCACAGGCGCTATTGGTGATACAGGTAGCAAGTTCTTCCTTGACGAGGCTGATGTTGCCGACTATCCCGATGAGTACATCCACGAGATTTCAAAGATTGAGGGTGTTGCTTCATTCTCTCCAAAGAACCCTAACACATTGTGGTATACAACATCGGCCGAGGCTGCAGGTGTAAGTTATCCTTGGATGGAGTACGCGTTGCCACTGGGTAACGGTGAACTTGGCTGTATGGTATTCGGCGGTGTACGCACCGAGGAACTCCAGTTCAACGAGAAGACTCTTTGGAGCGGTCCTGCAAACACAGTAGGTGCAGGTGGCGGTAACCGTACATTCATGAACTTCGGTTCATTGTTCATCGCAAACAATGACAACACCGTTTACGAGGGTGTTACAGACTATGTACGTTACCTCGACATTGAGGAGGGTATCGCTGGTGTTGAGTTCAAGAACCTTAATGGTACAAAGCAGGTACGCAAATACTTCAGCTCTGCTCCCGACCAGGTAATCGCAGGTCAGTACAAGACAGAGGGCGAGGACAAGCTCAACCTTACATTTATGCTTGAGCCGGGTACAGGTATCGGTGCAGGCGCTGTTACATACAACGCAGACGGTACAGCTGGGTTCACCGGTGCAATGACTTCTGTTAACTTTGCTACACGTCTGCACGTTGTTGCCGATGAGGATGCAACAGTTACTGCAACAGCCAAGGGTATCACAGTGAAGAACGCTACCGAGGTTACATTCTACCTCAAAGGTGCTACAAACTTCAACGGTGATATGGAGGTTCTCAACAACTACTTCACAACAGAGACTCCTGCTCAGGTTGACGAGCGCGTGAAGGGTGAGATTGAGGCTGCTCAGGCTAAGGGCTTTGTTGCTGTTGAGGCTGCACACGTTGCCGATTTCACAGCAATCACCAAGCGTATGACATTCGACCTCGGTCTTACAACTCCAACTGTTGACACAAAGACTTTGGTTGACAACTACTATCCAAAAAATCCAAACGCAAACAGTACACAGAACGACCACCTGTTCCTTGAGCAGTTGTACTTCCACTATGGCCGTTATTTGGCAATCAGTTCAAACCGCAAGCCTATTGCGGCTCCTAACAACCTTCAGGGTATCTGGAACGACCGCGGTGCCGATTCTCCTTGGAACTCTGACGTTCACACAAACATCAATATCCAGATGAACTACTGGCCAACAGAGATTACTAACCTCAGCGACCTCCACAAACCATTTGTGAACTTCATCATCCGCGGTGCGCAGAGTAGCGGCTGGAAGGCTGTCGGTACAAGATACAATGCTGGTCACGGTTGGAGTGTGCTCACAGAAACTTCACTCTACAACAGTATGAGTACTTGGGGCGACAATTATCTCGTTGCAAACGTATGGTACACAAGCCACTTGTGGACACACTACCGTTATACACAGGACAAGGAGTTCTTGAAGAAGGCATTCCCCGTAATGTGGGATTGCGCTGAGTTCTGGTTCCACCGTTTGATTAAGGACCGCAGAGTTTATGATGATACATACGTTGCTCCCGATGAGTTCAGTGCCGAGCAACACGGTAACGAGAAAGAGGACGGTACAGCTCACGCGCAGCAGATGATTAGCTATCTGTTCCAGAATTTGAGCGATGCTGTCAAGATACTTGGCGCAGAGAATACAGGTCTTTCACAGGCGCAGCTCGACAAACTCGCACTCTATCTTGAAAAGACAGATAAGGGCTTGCACACCGAGACATACGATGGCGGTTGGGGCAATCCTTTCAATGGTGTGAAGACTGGTGATGTATTGCTCCGCGAGTGGAAGTACTCTCCATA
>JAGCMB010000006.1 GCA_017646665.1 Bacteroidaceae bacterium | reverse complement strand
GGTTAAACCGCAGTTTACTTTTGCGTAAATGCCATTGCGTACGAGCAATGTTTGCGACAACGGGAACTTTAGTTCCCCAAAGGAGTGCCGCAGGCTTAGACGGCAAGCGTAACGCAGTAGTTGGCCTTTTTAATCACTTATTACTTTACCAACACTTTTTTACCACCTACAATGTAAATACCGGGAGCTGTGATAGCCTCTACACGGCGACCTGTGAGGTCAAAGATAGCCTTAACCTCGTTCTCTACCTCTACATTCTCAATAGCAGTTGTACCCTCGCCGAAACGGAAGCTGAAGTTTGCTGCACCCTGAGCAGATGCAGGAACTGCGCTTGCAGGCAAGTATGCCTTGCCTGCGTTAGCTAACCAAGCTGTACCATCCTGTTGATTCATATCTGCTTTGTAGAAACCATACTCGCCATCAACACAACCAAGAACATAAGCCTCCTCGCTAATATAAGTGTTAGCCATTGTACCCTGGAGCAAGTTACCTGTAACTTCTGCAACCGCACCACTATAATAATTATCGTTAGTAGCTTCAATGCTACCACCCTTAAGAATTACACCAGTGTTTGCAGGAACTGCATTGTAAATCTGAGTCAATGTCACATAACCAGCATTTGCAGCTGTTACAATGTATGCCTCAACTCCCTCTGGAATAGCAACAGGGAAAGCCGCGTAGAATGAAGACCAAGTTTCAGCAACAGGCTCTTCCTCCTCTTCAACCCAAGTAATCTCAATTGAGTTCAAATACATAGCACCAGAACCAGAGCGCAAGCCGATGTACTCATAATCGCCTTCAATTATAAACTCTGTTGTTCCGCAAGCAATTTCTGCCAACTTATCACCATCTGTTGATGCGTTGTACAACTCTGTTGGGTTAGTATATGCGGTGTTCTTGCCATAAACCCAAAGTTCTCTTGTTGCAGCAGTATTAGAATTCCAATCAATAGAAATCTTCTTTACCTTACCACCAGATTGTGTTGTTACAATACCGGAATTACTGTTGCTTGAACGCAACTGAATAGAATTGTTGCCACCGGCTGACTGACCTGCATAAACCGCAGAAGATTTAGAAGTCTTGCCACTCCAAGATGAGTATGTTGTACCTTCTGCTCCTGTCAATGCAAGATTAAGAACATCGACAACACCACCCTCGACAACAACGGTTTTTGTGTATTTAGCCTCTGCAACCTCGCTATTATTCCAACCGTCCTTAACCGCAATGGCCTTTACTGTTGTTGTTTCTGTGATTTCAATCTCACCCTCATAGAGTTCGCCATTCTCGGTAGAAGGATCTGTGCCATCCAAAGTATAATATATCTCAGCATCCTGTGTTTCTGTTGCTATTGACACAAAAACGCTCTCGCCCTCATTGAATGTTGTAGTTTCAGGGGTAATTATTGGAGTTGCAACAGTCTCTACTGGTATTTCAGGCTGCTCAGGTTCTGGTGTTTCGCCACTTTCCTCTGTATACTTATAAAGAGCAATAGCTTTCTGATTTTTATATGTTCCAGATTTAAAATAACGGAAACGAGTTTGTCCCGAAGTTGCATTATACCTCAACACTGCACCTTTCTGTGCAACGATCTTTGGACTTCCGTCTTCCCAAGATATCGTATTAGTCATCTCTGAAAAACTTGCGGACAGGGTATTTGCATTACTTGTAGCTCCAATGTAATAACCGCCAACATTTTTTATGGTATAGGAATCACCACTCTTTGCAATAGTAAACTTGGCTGCATTTGTAGTTGCATCTGCAGCAATTTTATTGTTTGAAATTGCAACAGTAATAGTGTTTGAAGTAGCATCCAATTTTGACAAGCCACCATTAAAAGCAACATTGCCATCCTCATAAACAATAAGATAATCACCACTCCAATCAGAAGGAGCCGATGTTACCTTTTGGTAAACATAAGTCTGCGCCTGTACGCTGAACACCGACAGCATTACGGCAAAAATTGAAAGTAAAAATTTTCTCATAATAATTTGTTTTATTGTTATTTGTTTCGTTTTTCAGACAATTGGAACCCACAAGCGCCTCACAACACGATAGCAAAACGGCTCTTATGTGTTCAAGTTTGCAAATATACGGCTTTATCGCATATATCACAATTATTCACTAAAAAAAGTTAATTTTTTAACCACACTATAAATCAATTGTTTACAGCAGACGGCAATGTCAGTGCCTACAAACATATAGCATCAGCGCACCGACGGTGCGCTGATGCTATATTATCTATTTCTGCGGTACGCTACGTGCGATTTGCTTGCTGCAAGGCTTGTCGATTGAAGAAGCCTTGCGCTTGGAAAATTGACAAGTCTTGCTGTTCGCAACCCGCGAGGCACCATCTTCGCCGGTGCGACTCGCGACCTATTGCTGCAAGGCTTGTCGATTATTGGTTGTTGCATTAAAGCATATTTTGCTTCTTAAGTTCTTCGGCAACAACCAATAATTCATCATACCACTCTTTGCCGAAACGTTCAATAAGCGGTTCTTTCAAGAACTCGTATGCCTTGACGCCTTTGCGACGACCTTTGATAAACGCGCTGCTGCAAACATCCCACTTGTGCAGGTTCACTCCCACCATGTCACCGACCTTACGCAATCGCACGGGATACAGGTAGCACGATATTGGTTTACGCCAGGGGGTACGTCCCTCGCGATAGGCCTTTTCTATAAGACAGATACAGCAACCATTCTCGTCGCGCGACGCAAAAACACAGTCTTTACCATTGACAATTGATGTCACAAGGTCACCATCGCGGTCATTATAAACGACACCCTGTTCCTCGACTACCGCACGAGCCTCGGGAGTCATTTCATCCTCTATGGCCTCAAGTGCCTCTTCGAGTTTTTCGACCTCGTCAATCAACACCGGTGCACCGGCATCACCTTCGACACAACATATACCTTTGCAATGCGAAAAATTACAAAAGAAGTATTCCTGAAAAAGGTCGAACGAAACTATTGTATCACCTATTTGTACCATATAGCTAAAAAAGCAACTGCGCGATTGCTCGCGCAGTTGTATTTATATTCTTTAAATAATTAGATAAGCGCCTTACCTGTCATTTCTGCAGGAGCCTCCAAGCCCATAATCTTGAGGATTGTTGGAGCTACGTCGGCAAGGATACCATTCTCAATTGTTGCGTTCTCCTGATTTGTCACGTATACACAAGGAACAGGGTTCAATGAGTGAGCTGTGTTAGGAGAGCCGTCAACGTTCACTGCATTGTCGGCATTACCGTGGTCGGCAATGATAATTGACTCATAACCGTGGTTACGCGCAGCCTCAACAACATCCTTCAAACAAGCATCAACAGCAAGAACAGCCTTCTCTATCGCGCTGTATACACCTGTGTGACCAACCATATCGCCGTTGGCAAAGTTCACAACAATGAAGTCGAACTTTTCGCTGTTAATCTCATTAACCAACTTCTCCTTAACCTCGTACGCGCTCATTTCGGGCTGCAAATCGTATGTAGCAACCTTTGGAGATGGTACAAGGATTCGCTCCTCGCCATCGTATGGAGTTTCACGACCGCCGTTGAAGAAGAATGTCACGTGAGCATACTTCTCTGTTTCAGCAATGTGCAACTGTTTCATTCCCTGCTTTGCAATGAACTCGCCAAGAGTATTCTCAACATTTTCCTTGTCGAAAAGAATGTGAACACCTGTAAACTTGGCATCGTATGGAGTCATACAGTAGTACTGCAAGCCTGGGATTGTGTGCATACCCTCAGCAGGCATATCTTCCTGTGTAAGTACAATTGTAAGTTCTTTTGCACGGTCGTTACGATAGTTGAAGAAGATTACAGCATCACCCTCGCCAATACGTCCGTCGAAGTTTGTATTTACAATTGGCTTGATGAACTCATCGGTAACACCCTCTTCGTATGATTCCTTTACCGCTGCTACCATATCTGTAACCTGCTTGCCCTCGCCGCTGACAATAAGGTCGTAAGCGATTTTGACACGCTCCCAACGCTTGTCACGATCCATAGCATAGTAACGGCCGACGATTGTAGCCAATTTGAGTCCCTTTGAAGTCAAATCCTCAATAAAACCGGCACCACTCTTTGGGTCGGTATCACGACCATCCATAAAGCAGTGAACAAAAGCGTTCTCAACGCCCTGCTCTGTAGCGAACTTGTACATAGCCTCAAGATGCTCGAGTGAGCTGTGTACGCCACCGTCCGATGTAAGACCCATAAAGTGCAGTTTCTTGCCATTAGCCTTTGCATACTCAACAGCTGCAACCAACTGAGGGTTCTGTGCAATAGAACCGTCGGCAATGGCACGATTTATCTTGAGCAAATCCTGATATACCACGCGACCGCCACCGATATTAAGGTGACCGACCTCACTGTTACCCATCTGTCCGGCTGGAAGTCCGACATTCTCGCCGCTTGCCTGAAGCTGTGAGTTTGGATATACAGATATCAAATGATCCCAGTATGGTGTTGGTGTATTGAAAATTACGTCACCTTTGCCGTGATTGCCGACACCCCAACCATCGAGAATTACCAATAATGCTTTGTTTGCCATAATATTTAATGTTTAAATTTTTAATGAGTTCCGTAAGTCGCAGGAACAGCCGCGACAACGGCATTATACAAAATGCCGCGCAAAGATACGACATTTTATTCAGTAGTTTTGCACAAAACCGTGAAAAATGCACAAAAAAAGAGTTACAAAAGGTAAATATTATCTAAAATATACAAATAATAGCATAAAAAGCGGCATTGTCGATGTAAGCTACCGAAAAATAGGTATCTTCGCAACAAATTAGGTTAAATATGCCCAAAAGGCAACACTAAAAAAAGATGCGGCATCCGTTACACCTTTTCAACTACTGCCCCAAATGTGGCAGCGATAAATTCACCGAGAACGACTTCAAGTCGAAGCGTTGCGGTGATTGTGGTTTCGTCTACTATTTCAATCCATTGGCAGCCACTGTAGGAATAGTAACCAACGACAAAGGCGAGATTCTGGTGGCAAGACGCGCCAAAGAGCCGGCAAAAGGAACACTCGACCTACCGGGAGGTTTCTGCGACAGTTATGAAACAGCCGAGGAGGGTGTAAGACGGGAGCTGGAAGAGGAAACAGGTCTAAAAATCAAAGAGATACGTTATATGTTCAGCATCCCGAACATCTACTGCTATTCGGGTATGGAGCTGCACACTATGGATCTTTTTTTTCATTGCATAGCCGATGACACCGGCACACTTGTTGCCGATGACGATGTTGCAGAACTGCAATGGATTGCCATAGACAAGTTGCAGAGCAAGGATTTTGGTTTGGCATCAATCAGAAAGGGCATTGAAATGTTAAAAGAAAAAAACAACACACTATAAAAATGAAAAGAAGCATTGTTTTATTGCTGTGTGCCACCATTGGTCTTGGGGCGACAGCGCAGACAGACAACAAGGGAAGGCTTATAGAAGAGTGTCAGCGACTCTATTCCGACGGCGAATACTCCACAGCACTCTCTGTACTTGAAAAAATTGACGAGCAGAGCCTTGACGACAAAGAGAGGCAAGAGGTAGATTTACTCAAGGCACTGACCACATACGAGAACAATGTTCTTGAAGGACGCGCCTTGATTTTACAATATCTTGCCGATTATCCCGAGAGCGCGAAACGCGAATTGTTGAACTGTTACATTGCTCAATCGTACTACCACGCCGGTAATTACAGTCAAGCGTGCGACTGGTTCAGCAAATGTAATTTCAAAAGACTTACACCACAACAAGGCGAAGAGGCCACGCTCTGTTACTCCTTGTCGTTACTCAATACCGGCAACGAAGGTGCTGCCGAGAATCTCCTCCGCAACCTAAATTTGACAAGCAAGAAATACTCAAAGGACGCGACATTCTATCTTGCTGTAATAAACTACAACCGCGACGAGGTTGATGCAGCATACGAAGGTTTTAAAAGCGTTGAATTTGAAGACAGGTATTATCTCGAGGTTCCATACTATCTTGCAGGCATATACTTGAAAAAAGGAGAAACGATACGCGCAAAGAGGGTTGCAGAACACTTTATACAGGATCACGGCACAACGGTGCAGGGTTATAGAATGTACCAAATTGTAGGTGCAGCCAAATTCATACAAGGAGATTATGCCGGAGCTGCCACAGCCCTTGAGATATATGCAAACAACTATCACACACCTCAACGCATTGCTCTTTACCAGCTTGGAACAAGCCTGTTCAAAACAGGACAGAATGACAAGGCTTTGGAAAAGCTCACCCTTTGCGTTGAGGAAGAGGATGCCATTGCGCAGAGCGCATTGTTGTACATCGGCCTCATAAATCTTGAGAACAACAACAGCAACAGTGCACGCTTGGCTCTGGAACAGGCCGCTACAATGACCTACGACGACAAAGCACGTGAAGAGGCACTCTACAACTACGCATTATGTATTCACCAAACACGCTACTCGCCATTTGCCGAGAGTGTAAAGGCTTTTGAACAATTCTTAAACGATTATCCAAATTCAGAGCACGCCGACAAAGTGGGTGAATACCTTGTTGAGGTTTACACAAACACACGCAACTACGACGTTGCCTTGCAGTCAATAAACAAAATAAACAGCCCAACAGACAATATTCTTGAAGCCAAGCAGAATATCCTCTATCGTTTGGGAGTTCAGGAGTTTATAAACGGCAATATGGATGGTGCAATAGACTATATGGACCAGTCACTGGAACTTGCTCAATACAATGCGTCCACACAGAGCAACGCACTATTCTGGAAAGGCGAGGCACTATTCCGCAAAGGTAACATAAAGGGTGCACGTCTATGTTACGTACAATCGTTGGGCACAGGCGCGGCTGCCAATGACCTGGCCATATACGGTCTTGGATACACCTACTTCGAGGAGAACAAATTCAACGAGGCGCGTAACGAATTTGAACGTTTCACAAAATCTGCCGGCGACAATAACAAAGAGGCTGTTTCCGATGCATACAATCGTATTGCCGATTGTCACTTCTATCAGCGCGAGTTTGACAACGCCGAAGAGTTCTATGTAAAGGCCGCCAACACATACAACAAAAATGCCGACTACTCTCTTTACCGTTTCGCACAGATACAAAGCCTTAAGAACTACCAGGACGGTAGCTTGAGTACATTGCAGGTTCTTGTGAACAAGTTCCCCGACAGCCAATATACAGAACAGGCATTGTATGAAATGGGACGCAACTACATTAAACAGGAGAATTACAGCGAAGCAATCAAGGCGTACGACAAGCTGATTGCCAACTTCCCCAACAGTGCGACATCGCGTCGTGCGCTGGCCGAGAGAGCGATGATTTACAACTCAATGGGTGACAGGGAGAATGCAATTGCAGCATACAAAGATGTCATTTCAAAATATCCACAGAGCGAGGAGGCACAGATTGCAATGCAAGACCTCAAGAGCATATATGTCGATATGGGAAAAGTTGACCAGTATGCCGAGTATGCATCGAACACACAAGGTATGCAACCTGTTGAAAGCAACGAGATTGACACCCTTACATATATCGCTGCCGAAAAAGCATACGGCCGTGGTGAACTTGAGGAGGCAAAGAAGGCATTCGAGGAGTATCTTGTAAAATTCCCGGCGGGTGCATTCAGACAGAACAGCCATTACTACACCGGAGTAATATTCTACAATCAAGGCGAGAAAGAGAAGGCTGTGGAGAATTTCACGAAGGTTCTCGAATACCCCAACAGCCAGTACCGCGAAGAGGCCATGGTGGTTGCTTCGGACATATACTATGAGAATAAAGAGTATGACAAGGCAAGCAGTCTATACAAGGAAATTGCAGCACAGAGCAACAACGAAGAACGTCGCAAGACAGCCTTGACAAGAGTATTGCACATTGCCATTGAACAGGGTAACAACAGCGACATCATACAATATGCCACAACAATAGAAAATCTGCAAAAGATATCACCCGAAGAGAAACGCGAGGCTGTATTCAGCAGAGCAAAGGCATATCTTGCATTGGATGAGCGCGACAGAGCCTTTGAAGACCTTGACCAGCTTGCAACCGACACACGCACCAAAGAGGGAGCCGAGTCTAAATTCCTGATTGCTCAGATTCTTTTCGAGGATGAAAGCTACGACTTCTGCGAGGACGAAATCAATGAGTTCATTGAAATGAGTACCCCACACACATACTGGATGGCACGCAGTTTCATTCTGCTTGCCGACCTTTACACCGTACAGGGCAAAACAATGGAAGCGAAGCAATATCTGCTCTCACTGCAGAACAATTACGACGGCGATGACGACATCGCAGAAATAATTGCCGAGCGTTTGGAAAAATTATCAACCGTAAACAAACAGAAATAACAATATGAAGAAAGCTCTTTTACTTATTTCGGCATTGATATTGTCGGGAGTTGCCTCGGCACAGACCGACAGCAAAAATGCCGTTGTGAATGTGGAGAACGACTACAATCCCGAAGTTATAGAGGTGAGGAAAAAGGACTTCACCCCCTCTGTTGACAGCAAGGTAAATACAAAGCCAATGACTTTGGAGTTCTCAAAAACCGGAAAGGCTTACAACGGATTCACAAGCGAGAGGAACATAACAGATGCATTACTAAAAAAAGAGGAGCCTTTCCCCGGATATGCACGCCTTGGATACGGATTGACAAATGACATTGACGCCAAGCTGGCATATCGTCTTGGAGTGGGCAAGAACGGCACTCTGAAAGCATACGCGGGTTTCGATGGCTACAAGAGCGATGTCAATGGACTTTTTGACAAATGGAACTCACGCCTTTTCAAGACAATGGCCGGCATCGGTTACACCCATAGTTTCAAGAACATCACGTTGGGAGTAGACGGAACATTCAAGAACAATGTCTTCAACTACCAATGCACCGACGTTGCAAAGACAAGCCTCAGCAACAATCAGGATGGGCAGAACTATTGGCTTGCAATAAGCGGAGAATCAAACCTGTCGGGGCCTATTTCATACAAATTCAAAGGCGACTTCGAATATATCGCACGCCACTGGTCATCGGGTAAAAGAGCGACGATTGGCGAAGGACGTTATGGTATTGGCGGCAACATCGGCTACGAATTGCTCTCGGAATGGGTAAAGAGCGTTGGCGTTGACTTGAACTTTGACGCGTTCACATATAACAGTACCTTGAGAAGTGCAGACAAAGGCTATGACAACTATTTTTCAATAGACATCAACCCACATTCAACACTTAAGTTCGATAAATGGACAGTCAAGGCCGGTATCAAGATGAACATAATAACCCGTGGCGAGGGAACTTTTGCAATTGCTCCGGACATTAAAACAGAAAGTCAGATTCTGGAGAACATATCGGTATATGGAAGCATCACCGGTGGCAGGACAAACAACAGTTTTGCGAAGCTGGAGAGCATAACACCATACTGGGGATTTACAAAGAATGGTGGTGGAAGACTAAAACCCACATACAGGATTGTTGACATAAACATCGGTAGCCGCATCTCTTTTGAGCCTGTTTCAATAAGCGTCAACGCAGGATATGCATATACAAAGGACGACCTGTTGGAAATATTACATCCTGAGTCAATTGACCAGTTCACTCTAATGTATGCAAATTTTAGACAGGACAACACCCATCACGCATACGTTGACCTGCATCTGGGATGCGACCTGCGCAGTTGGGTGAAGCTGTCGGCCGATGCCAGATACGACTTCTGGAATTGCAGCGACAACAATCTGCTTATTATGAAGCCACAGATTACAGTGGATGTGAATGCCGAGGCAAGAATTATTGAGAACCTTACCTTGCGTATGGGTTACAACTTCACACGATACACTGAAAGTGCAACAAGAGGACGCATCAACAACAAGAACGACCTGTATGCGCGCATCAGCTACCAGATAACAAAACGTTACGGTGCCTATATACAGGGCAACAACCTGCTCAACAGTCAATATTTCGACTATGCAGGATATGTGACACGCGGAGCAAGAGGCTCTTTGGGAATAACAGCCAACTTTTAAGGTGAAAACGGAAAGGTGAAAACGGAAAGGTGAAAACGGAAAGGTGAAAACGGAAAGGTGAAAACGGAAAGGTGAAAACGGAAAGGTGAAAACGGAAAGGTGAAAACGGAAATCGCGACTTTTGCAAAGCAATCGTCGCGATTTTTACTTATAAGATTTCACATTCAACCTCACACCTTTCAGATTTCCGCGTTAACCTTTAACCTCACTTGGCTGCCGGCACTTTTTTCTCCTATTTAAAATAATATATTATTTTAGGGAAAAACGCTAAATTTTCTTTTCATTTTTTTCGATTTTTTGATTTTAATATACGGGAAACTTTTCTACTTTTGCGGCAAATTTGAAACGTGTTTCAGCACTATGCATAAAAATTTAGTAATAGTTGAGTCACCTGCCAAGGCAAAAACAATTGAAAAATTCCTTGGCAAGGAATACAAAGTCCTGTCCAGCTACGGACACATTTGTGATTTGAAGAAAAAGGAGTTCAGTATAAACACCGAAACCTTTGAACCGCTCTATGAGATTCCTGCCGAGAAGGAGAAACTTGTAAACAGCCTCAAGAGCGAGGTCAAGAAAGCCGAAATGGTTTGGTTGGCATCCGATGAAGACCGCGAGGGAGAAGCCATCAGTTGGCATCTATTCACAGAACTTGGACTGACACCCGAAAAGACAAAGCGCATCGTATTCCACGAGATTACCAAGAACGCTATTCAGGCGGCCATTGAGAATCCAAGAGAGATTGACATAAACCTTGTATATGCACAGCAGGCACGTCGTGTACTCGACCGCATCGTAGGCTTCAAGTTGTCACCCGTTCTGTGGCGCAAGGTAAAGCCCGCCCTTTCGGCCGGACGAGTGCAGAGCGTTACCGTGCGACTGATTGTTGAGCGCGAGCGCGAAATCAATAAGTTTGTGAGCGAAAGTGGATACCGTGTAACAGCACAGTTCGAATTGCCAAATGAAGATGGCGACAACAATATCCTGAATACAGAGCTGTCAAAACGTTTCAAGACACAAGAGGAGGCCGAGGCATTCCTCGCATCGTGCAAGGAGGCTACATTCTCAATTGAGGAGGTAAGCACCAAGCCATTGAAGAAGAGCCCTGCTGCACCGTTCACCACATCGACATTGCAACAAGAGGCTGCACGCAAATTAGGATTCACCGTGTCGCAGACAATGATGGTTGCACAGAGATTGTATGAATCGGGATATATCACATATATGCGTACCGACTCGGTAAACCTTTCAACGTTATGCATTGGCTCATGTAAGGAGGTCGTTTCCGAGATGTTCGGCAAGGAGTATCACAAGAGCCGCAACTACGCTACCCGTACAAAGGGCGCACAAGAGGCTCACGAGGCTATCCGCCCAACATATATGAGCAATGCAACCATCGAAGGCACAGTGCCCGAAAAGAGGTTGTACGAGCTTATTTGGAAACGTACTTGTGCATCACAGATGGCCGATGCGCAGGTTGAGAAAACAACGGTCAACATTTCCATCAGCGGACATAGCGAATTCTTTGTGGCAACCGGTGAGGTTACCGTCTTTGATGGTTTTATCAAGGTTTACCGCGAGAGCACAGACGACGAAACGACCGGCGACCTACCTGCAATTCCGGCAGTACGCAAGGGCGACGTTCTCACCACAAAGGAGATTGTTGCAACAGAGCGTTTCACACAGCATCAGCCACGATACACCGAGGCAAGTCTCGTGCGCAAGCTCGAGGAGCTTGGCATCGGCCGACCATCAACATACGCTCCGACCATCAGCACAATACAGCAACGCGGATATGTAGAGAAGGGAAACAAGACCGGTACTGCACGCAAATATAATATCATCACGCTAAAGAACGGCAAGATTACCACAAAAGAGGGTAAGGAGACAGTGGGTGCAGAAAAGGCAAAACTTATGCCTACCGACATCGGTATTGTTGTCAACGATTTCCTTTTTGAATATTTCCCCGAGATTATGGACTACAACTTTACCGCAACGGTCGAGAAGGAGTTCGACGAGATTGCCGATGGCAAAAGACATTGGGCCGACCATATTTCGGTATTCTACAAGGAGTTCGAGCCAAAAATCGACAGCATCATACAGACAAAGAAAGAGCACAAGGTTGGTGAGCGTGTGCTTGGCAACGACCCGGCAAGCGGCAAACCGGTTTCGGTGAAAATCGGCCGTTTCGGCCCCATCGTGCAGATTGGCTCTGCAAGCGATGAGGAGAAGCCACGCTTTGCACAGATGAAGCCCGGACAGACACTCGAGACCATAACTCTCGAAGAGGCTCTTGGCCTGTTCAGCTTGCCACGCACACTTGGCGAACTCGATGGACAGTCAATAACAATTGGTGCCGGACGCTTTGGAGCATACATAAAGTTCGGCGACGCATATATCTCGTTGCCAAAGACATACGACCCGTTGTCAGTCACACTCGAGGAGGCCACAGAGCTCATTGAAGCAAAGAAGAAGAGCGAGGCCGAGAAAATCATAAAAACCTTTGAGGAGGAGAACGAATTGCAGGTGCTGAATGGCCGCTTTGGCCCTTACATCGCCTACAAGGGCAACAACTACAAACTGCCAAAGAGCGTTACACCGGCCGAACTGACACTGCAGGAGTGCCTGGAAATTGTAAAGAAACAGCAGGAGGGCGGAAAGGCTCCTGCCAAGAAACGATACACAAAGAAGAGTAAATGACACGCATATTCCTGACCGGATATATGGGTTCGGGCAAGACAACACTTGGCCGTGCACTTGCCGAAGAGATTGGGATACCGTTCATCGACCTCGACCACTATATCGAGAAGCGTTACTGCAAGACCATCGCACAGTTGTTTGCCGAGAAGGGCGAAGATGGTTTCCGCGATATAGAACGCAGGATGTTACATGAGGTAGGTGATTTTGAGGATGTGATAATCTCCACAGGAGGAGGAACGCCCTGTTTTTTCGACAATATTGAATATATGAACTCGCAAGGCACAACAGTTTACCTTGACGTACCTATTGAGAGGCTTTTCATCAGGCTTTGTATTGCCCGAAGCAAACGTCCGCTCATCAAGGATAAAAACGACGATGAACTGATGGCTTTTATAACAGAGCAGTTGGCGAAACGGGCACCGCACTACAGCAAGGCGCAGTACACATTCAAAGCCGACAGGCTCGAGGACGCCACACAGGTAAAGTCATCGGTTGAAGCGTTCCGACGCGAGTTTGGAGTATAAATTTATTTAGGACACAAAATAAAACCATTAATAACCCGACATCAAACACCACGAAAATGAAAAAATGGCGCATTGAGGACTCGGAGGACCTCTACAACATCAACGGTTGGGGAGCATCCTATTTCAGCATCAACGAGAAAGGTAACGTTGCTGTGACACCAAAGAAAGACAGCGTACAAGTTGACCTTAAGGAGTTAATGGACGAATTGCAGCTACGCGATGTTGCTGCGCCTGTACTTGTACGTTTCCCCGACATTCTCGACAACCGCATCGAGAAGATTGCCGGATGTTTCAAGATAGCATCGGAGGAGTACAACTACAAAGGTGAGAACTTTATCGTTTACCCCATTAAGGTAAACCAGATGCGACCTGTAGTCGAGGAGATTACAAGCCACGGCAAACGCTACAATATAGGCCTTGAAGCCGGTTCAAAACCCGAGCTGCACGCCGTAATAGCAATGAACACCGACAGCGACTCACTCATAATCTGCAATGGCTACAAGGACGACAGCTATATTGAACTTGCCCTTTTGGCACAGAAGATGGGACGACGCATTTTCCTTGTAGTGGAGAAGCTGAATGAGCTTAAACGCATTGCAAAGATAGGCAAACGCCTTGGTGTGCGCCCTAACATCGGCATACGCATCAAGCTTGCTTCTGAAGGCAGTGGCAAATGGGAAGAGAGCGGTGGCGATGCAAGCAAGTTCGGACTGACATCGAGCGAACTGCTAGAGGCACTTGAAATTCTCGAAAAGTACGATATAAAGGATTGTCTGCGCCTGATACATTTCCACATAGGAAGCCAGGTGACACGCATCCGCCACATAAAGACCGCCTTGCGCGAGGCTTCACAGTTCTACGTGCAGCTACGCAAGCTCGGATATAATATTGAATTCACCGATATCGGCGGTGGACTTGGTGTCGACTATGACGGCACACGCTCATCAAGCAGCGAAAGCAGTGTGAACTACTCTATTCAGGAGTATGTGAACGATGCCATCTACACAATGGTGGATGCAGCCGACAAGAACGGTATCCCACACCCCAACATCATCACCGAGAGCGGACGCTCTGTTTCGGCTCATCACGCGGTGCTTATATTCGAGGTGCTTGAAACAGCAGCCCTGCCACAGATGGACGAAGAGTGGGAGGTTGCAGCAAATGACCACGAACTGGCAAAGGAACTATACAAGATTTGGTGCGAACTGGACCAGCGCACTATGCTCGAGGCACTACACGATGCACAGCAGATACGCGAGGAGGCACTTGAGCTCTTCAGCCACGGTATTGTAGACCTCAAGACACGTGCACAGATTGAGAGTATGTTCTGGAGTGTCACACGCGAGATACTTGCCATTGCAAAGACAATGAAGCACGTACCCGACGACTTCCGCAAGCTGCCCAAATTGCTTGCCGACAAGTACTTCTGTAACTTCTCACTATTCCAGAGCCTGCCTGACAGTTGGGGTATTGACCAGTTCTTCCCAATTATGCCAATTCACCGCCTCGATGAACGTCCCGACCGCAGTTGCACAATTCAGGATATGACCTGCGACAGCGATGGAAAGATTACCGACTTCATAAACTACAACAGCAAGGCCGATTCATTGAAGGTACACCGCGTGAAATCAAACGAGTCATACTATCTGGGCGTGTTCCTGGTTGGTGCTTATCAGGAGATTTTGGGCGATATGCACAACCTCTTCGGCGACACAAATGCTGTACACGTAAGCGTTGACGAGGATGGCTACCACATTGACAAGATTATTGATGGCGAAACAATTGCCGACGTACTCGACTATGTACAGTACGATGCACGCAAGCTGGTGCGCACACTCGAGCGTTGGGTGACAAGCGCAGTCAAGGATGGACGCATCACACTCGAAGAGGGCAAGGAGTTCTTGTCGAACTACCGTTCGGGATTGTACGGATATACTTACCTTGATTATTGATGAAAGAGAGAATTACCATTATAAAGGTGGGAGGAAAAATTGTTGAGGAGGAGGCTTCATTAGCTGCCCTCCTCGACCGTTTTGCAGCCATTGAAGGCCGCAAGGTGCTCATTCACGGCGGCGGACGTTCAGCAACACGTATTGCAGAAAGACTTGGCATAGAGAGCAAGATGGTCGATGGCCGACGCATAACCGATGAGGAGACACTAAAAGTGGTTACAATGGTATATGGCGGACTTGTAAACAAGAACATCGTTGCCGGCTTGCAAGCACGTGGAGTGAATGCTCTTGGCCTGACCGGTGCCGATTGCAACATAATCAAAGCCCATAAACGCCCCGTAAAGACCATTGACTATGGTTTTGTGGGTGATGTCGACAACGCCAACGGAGATATGCTCTCAAGACTCATTGAGCAGGGGATAACACCAATTGTGGCTCCACTCACGCACGATGGCAATGGAACAATCCTCAATACCAACGCCGACACAATGGCTGCAGAAACAGCCAAAGCCCTTGCCAAGATATACGACACCACGCTAATATACTGCTTTGAGCTTCCGGGTGTAATGCGCGACCCCGACGATGCAGGGAGCCTCATTGCAACCATCACCACTGAGAGCTACAAGACATTGCTTGCCGACGGTATCATCAGCGGAGGAATGATTCCCAAAATGGACAACGCCTTCAATGCCATCGGGAATGGTGTCGCAAAGGTAATCATCACCAAAGCCGATGCCATAGACGGCACGCAGGGCACACATATTATTGCATAACAGAATGAAGCTCACCAAGAGCATAATACAACACCCTCAATGGGGAACAATCATTGTGACGCGCAATCCAAGAGCGCGTCACATCATTTTACGCTCACGCCCCGACGGCATACACGTCACCGTGCCCACATTTGCCACCCAAAGCGAGATTGAAAAGGCCATTACCGAATGTGTCCCAAAGTTGTTACAGAAAAAAACACAACCCGACGGGCGGTTGATAGATACAAGCTACAGCATAGAGAGCGACAATTTCATATTCCGCGTTGCTGAGCACTCAGCCAAGGTCTTTCAGATAAAATATTACGGTAAAGAGGTGCTGTTGTTATGTCCTGCCAACACCTGTTACAACGAAGAGAAGGTGCAACAATGGCTGCGTAAGGCTGTGACAACAGCCATAACACGCCGTGCAAAGGCATTCTTGCCGGTTCGCTTGAAACAACTTGCCACTGAAAAGGGATTTACATACAATAGTTGCACAATACGCAATGTACACAGCCGTTGGGGCAGCTGCAGCACACGAGGAAACATAAGTCTAAGCATATACCTTATGCTACTCCCCGATAAACTTATGGATTATGTATTATTGCACGAACTGTGCCACACTGTTGAAATGAATCACAGCGAGAAATTCTGGGCTCTGATGGACAGGACTGTTGCACCAGCCAAAGCAAAGGATTTACGCAGAATGTTAAAGGCGCACAAAACAAGTTTCTGATTGCAAGTAAAAACCCCATTCCAATTGGTACAGGACCCTTTGGATTACTCCTCGGCCGCTTTTCCCACCGGTGGCAATGAGTTGTTGAGCTTAATTGCAAAGTATACCGACAGCGAAGCAAAAATTATAAAGCCCACAACGCCTATCGAGCTCTGTGCAACAGCCTCTTCCTCTGTAGCATCATAAGCAATTGTCGTTATTACTGCAATCGAATTATTCAACACGTGCCCGACAATAACCGATAACAGACTGCCTGTGCGATAATATATCCATCCAAACACAATTCCCAAAAGCGTCGCATATACAACCTGAATAGGATTCCAGTGGAAGATACCGAACACCAATGCAGACACAACTATCGCAAGCCAGGGACGGCCAAAGAAACGCATCATCACCCCCTGTATTGCACCACGGAAAAGAACCTCTTCAAGCAACGGAGCCAGAACGGCTATACCCAGGATGCCCAAAACATTATGCGAAAGCCCCGACAAGACATCGGCAAGATTGTCATCAAGCGAGAACCATTGAACAAAGACATTCAAGGCAGACATGGAAGAGAATACAAGCAGTGTTGAGATAAGCAGTGGCTTTGGTGCAACGGAACGCAGAATTCCCCAACGCAGCTTATAATATCCTGAAAAATGGATAAAGAACAGCATTGCAAGCGTTGAAAGGAATATCCCCAAAGCTCTTGCATTTACCACGCAGGCATCAACAGCCGGATTGTCTTTAAGGAACTGCGCATCATTGATAAATTCCAAAGATTCGGGAGGTATACTACCCGAAGATGCTGCAAAAAAGACAGACACAGTTGTTGCAACAGTCAAGAACAGTATCTGCAACAGACAGTACATAGCCAACAGAAGAACAATAGTTGCTATAACACGCAAAGCCCTCTTCATAATAATCGTTTTATATTCCACGTTTTACCCTCGCGATATCAACCTCTATCTGGAAACGCAAGGCGTTAATGTTATCAAAGTTCTGTTCACCACGCAAACGGCGCACGAACTGCACCGTAATATCCCCACCGTAAATATCCCCCTCAAAGCCAATTATATGAACCTCCAAAGTACGTTCTTTACCACTCACTGTTGGTTTCACGCCAATGTTCATCACTCCTTGATAGGTTGCATCATCAATTACAACAACTGTTTCATATACACCGTCCAGAGGAAGCATCAGCCATTCATCGGCCAATGATATGTTTGCTGTGGGGAAACCCAATACACGACCTATGCCGGCACCGTGCACAACAGAACCCGACAATGAGTAGTTGCGACCAAGCAAAGAGGCAGCCAAGCCGACATCGCCAGACGACAACGCCCTGCGCACAGCAGATGAACTGACAGCCATATTGTCTACAATAAAAGGTCGTGTCCCAAAAACCTCGACACCAAGTTCTTTGCCGTATGTGATATATTGGTCAATACCTTCGCCTGGAACAGGCTTGCCAAAATGGTGGTCGTATCCCACGGCAAGCAACTTCACTCCCAAATGCTCAACAAGCACTTCCCTCATAAACTGCATTGCCGACATTGATGCCATCTCACTGTTAAAATCAAGCAGGACACAAATATCGACACCGGCAGCCTCGAGTTTCTTTATTTTGTCAGATACAGGCGTGAGCATAAAAGGAGCCGTGTCGCTGTTAAAGAGCCTTCGGGGGTGGGTTGCAAAAGTCACTACCATAAGTGGCAGATTCTTTTTGGCTGCAGCAATCCGCAATTCGCCCAACATTGACAGATGTCCTTTGTGCACACCGTCAAACGAACCTATTGTGGCTGCACAAGGCTTTTTGTCATATTGTAATATATCTGTAATTATCTGCATATTCATTTTTTAAACAAGCCGTTCCACGATGTGTTACGTTCAACAAGCACCGCATCAATACCCAAGGCACGCGCAGCGGCACAATTCTCGGCCGAATCGTCAAAGAAAAGACAATCAGCAGCTGCAACACCCTCGCTTTCAAGAAGAGAAAGGAATATTTCAGGCTCAGGCTTGCGACGACGCATAATATAGGAGAGATACAAGGCGTCGAAACAATCGGTCGGCAATTTGTTGCCGGCTTCAATGAACAGTTGTTCAATACGTGGCCAATGACCGCTATTGGTGTTGCTGAGCATCACCACGCGGTAACCCGCTTCACGCAAAGATTTCAGGCACTGTAACTTCTCTTCAGGTATATCACCAAGCATCATATTCCACACACGTTGCACCTCTTCGTCGAGTTTTGCTCCCGACTTCTCACTCACGGCAACCGGGATGAACGACTTTATATAACCGAACATCTCCTCAGTTGTTATGTCGCCACGGTCATACTTCATCATTGTTTCGTTCATCAGACAGTTCTGCTCGGTGAGCATTGCCACAGGAACACCCAACGAAACCATAGCCGCAAAAGTGCGGTCAACGAACAGGTCAATAACCACACCACCCAAATCAAATATCAGAACCTTTTTACCGGACAGCATAACGAAATTATTTTTGAACTGACAATTCGTGTTCCATACAACATTATCGCAAAATTACATAAAAAATGCCTTATACTGCAAATTTTGTGTAAATTTGCAAAATACCCCATCAGAATCCTCTTAAAGGCATTTTGCCATTTTAACACTAATTAACAAATGGGGGGGGTAATTTGTAAAATTATATTACATTTGCCATCAACAAAAGAAACAAAAAAGAAGAAAGAATGGATTTACTGAGAATTGAAAACATTACAAAAAGGTACTCTGGCCATACAGCCCTTGACAATGTTTCATTGTCAATACCTGAGGGTTCAATTTATGGTCTTCTAGGCCCCAACGGTGCCGGAAAGACAACATTGTTGCGTATAATCAACCGAATAATCGTACCCGACGCCGGACGTGTGATGCTACACGACAAAGAGATTACAGCCAATGATATATGCCACATCGGATATATGCCGGAAGAGCGCGGACTATACAAGAAGATGAAGCTTGGCGAACAGGCTGTGTTCTTTGCAAAAATCAAAGGGCTATCACACAAAGAGGCTACACAAAAAGCAAAAATGTGGTTCGAGAAGTTCGGCATTGAGCACTGGTGGAACAAAAAGATTGGTGACCTGTCAAAAGGTATGGCACAGAAGGTACAGTTCATTGTTACAGTGCTACACGAGCCCAAACTACTCATTTTCGACGAGCCATTTTCGGGATTTGACCCCATAAACGCCAATCTGCTGAAGGAGGAGATACTTGCACTGCGCGACAAGGGAGCGACCATTATCTTTTCCACACACAATATGTCTTCGGTAGAGGAACTCTGTGACCACATTACACTCATTGACAAGTCACGCAACATACTATCGGGCAATGTCGACGAAATACGTCACAGCTACGGCACGAATATCTTTGAATTAAACTACCGTGGCAATGAACAACAACTGTTGCAAACATTATCCGGGCTATGCTCTGTAATGACAACCGAAACGTCAACAATTGGTATCAACAAAGCAAAGATACACATTGCCGACGACAGTGCAGTGCGCAGCGTGATTGCCGCAGCTAACGAGAGCGTTGAACTACGCTCATTCAGCGAAGTCATACCCACGATGAACGACATATTCATACGAGCGGTAGAATGTAATGTATAACACACCAGAAGAGAATATATGAAAAGTAAAATAGGAATTATCATAGGAAGAGAGTTCAACGAAAGGGTACAGAAAAAGTCATTCATATTCACCACCCTGCTTACACCTCTTTTAATGTTGCTGCTGATATTTGCACCGATGCTCATATCAGGATATTCCGACGACACGACCAAGACGGTAGCAGTAGTCGATGAAAGCGGAATAATCGCCCAGCAGCTCACAAGTTCAAACGAAATACAATTCGAACACACACCATTGCCTTTGGAGATTGCCCGAAACGAATACAGCAACTGTTATGCGATATTACATATAGGCCGCGACATAATCAACAACCCGTCAGATGCCTACTTGTACACAAACGGCACAGCAGCAATGGGCACCGAGCACAACATCTCGGCACAATTGACTATGGCTGTGCAAAAGGAGAAGATGAAGCTCTACAACGTTGAGCAGCAGGTCATACAGGAGCTGAACACACACGTAATGCCACAATCACTCAAGAACAGCCCAAGCAGCGATGATGCCGAGAGTTCATCGGCAATCGTTGCATCGGTATTGGCATACATTCTGAGCTTCATTCTTTATATGTTCCTGTTGCTCTATGGCGTAATGGTAATGCAGTCGGTCATTGAGGAGAAGAACAACCGCGTGCTTGAGGTATTGGTATCAACAGTACGTCCCTTTGATATGATGATGGGTAAGATTCTGGGCATAGCAAGCGTAGCCCTGTTGCAGATAATCATCTGGATATTATTCATCGCAGGAATAGCATATTTTGTACTGCCACATATTCTGCCCGAAGAGATACTCACAGCAATGGAGATGCTAAAACAGGGAGTACCTGCCGCGGCGTTGGATGGCGGTGCCGAAATGGGAATGTTACAAGCCATAATGATGCTTGGCAATATCAAATATGTAGGAGGCATCATCGTGTGGCTATTGGTATTTGTCTTTGGAGGATTCCTGCTCTATGCGGCTATGTTCGCCGCTGTGGGCTCGGCTGTAGACAGCCCACAGGATGCACAACAACTACAGACACCTATTATGCTGCCCATCATGCTTGCATTGTTCGTAATGCTGTCGGTCATAAACGACCCCACGTCAGACGTAGCCTTCTGGTTCTCGATAATACCGTTCACGTCACCCATTGTGATGATGGCACGTATACCATACGAAATACCCACTTGGGAGATATGTGTGTCGGCACTACTACTCTATGCAACATTCTTTATTGTTGTATGGGGAGCCGGTAAAATATACAGAGTCGGCATATTGATGCACGGCAAGAAGCCAAACCTCAAGGAGTTGCTCCGCTGGATAAGATATAAATAATGCAGCAGGCACAGAAGTGACACCAGGCAATGCCTGACGAAGTGTTATAATAGAACTTCTTGATGCGAATAACAATTTTTAATGCAAAAAAATTTGCAATGTACAAGTTTTTGCTCTACCTTTGCGCAGTATTTCAAGAGAGAGATACACGGGCTTTTAGCTCAGTCGGTTAGAGCAACAGACTCATAATCTGGAGGTCCTAGGTTCAAGTCCTAGATGGCCCACGAAGAGAACCTTAACGGTTCTCTTTTTTGTTAAAGGAATAATAACATATACAGGACTTTTACAAAAAGTCAATTGATAGAAACTTAAAACTTTATAGCCTATGAAACGATTTTACATCTGCGTATTAACTCTCTTCTTTGCAGCAATGCAGATTATCGCTGCACCGGTTGACCCAGAAAGGGCTTTGGAAATTGCCAACGATTTCTGGGCAAGCAACATTTCGTTGAAGAAGAATATACAGTCGCGTCTTGTTCCAGCAGAAGGAGCATTGAAAGCATCGTCACGCACTGCTTCATCAAACGGGCACGATACATACTATGTTTTCACCGAAACCGGCAACAACGGTTTTGTAATTGTGTCGGGTGACGACAGGCTCAACCCTATTGTTGGCTACTCTACAAATGCCGTTTCGGGCGAAATGCCTCCGGCTCTTACTGCATGGCTTGACGAGTATAGCGAGTATGTAAATGATGTACGCACCGGCAAAACCGAGCCATTGTCTAAAACCGCAAGACAGACATATACACATATTGAGCCAATGCTTGTTACTGCATGGGACCAGGATGCACCATACAACAACATGTGCCCCATACTTAGTAATGGCAAAAGAGGATACACGGGTTGCGGCAACACAGCAACAGCACAGGTGATGAAATTCCATAACTGGCCTGCAAGTCCCATTGCGGATGTCGAGTGGAACAACAATATTACCGGTGAGACAGAATTCTGTGAAATGAAGTCACATGTATATGACTGGGATAATATGCGATACAACTACACTTCCGAGTATAGCGAGACTCAGGGCAACGCGGTAGCACTCCTCATGGCAGACCTTGGCAAGGCTACGCAAACTACATATATGCCAGATGGGAGCGGCAATAACTCTCCCAATATTGTTTACGCGCTTGTACATGTTTTCAATTATTCGCCCGAGTTGTTTATTGCAGAAAGAAGCGATTATACATATGAGGAATATATAGCATTGATTAGAGAGAACCTGAACAATAGACAGCCTATTGTATATTGTGGTTATGGACAGAACATGGAAGTCGGTCACGGTTTCGTGTGCGACGGTATAGATGAAAACAACCTACTTCACATCGACTGGGGATGGAACGGCCTTTTCAACGGATATTTCGATATGGCTATAATGGAGCCGGGAGGAAATGGCATCGGAGGCTTCAGTAGCAGATATAACGTAAGCCAGCATGCCATTATGAATATCAAGCCACGCGCCGAAGGCGAAGTGAACAAAGGTGGAAACCTTTCTCTGGACAGAATGAATGTTTTTGACATGAACACTTGGGGAAGTGTTGATGAGATGAGTTGCGAGTATGTGGATGGTATGGCAGAGGTTAGCGTTTCATTTAGACTTGTCAACATGTCACACTCCGACATAGAGGGCTCTATCGGTTACGGTATCTTGGATAAAGATGGAAATCTTGTAAAAGATATTGAGTTTGGCGAGACGGACCTCTACCCAAGAAGTCTTGAACAATCGTATAAAAATGGCTTCACAATCGAAGTAAGCAATGTAAACGGCAGCGAGGAGTATTTGCCGGCCGGCAAGTACATTGTCTGTCTTTTCTTCATGAATACAGAAGAGGAGATTGAATATATACGCTCAGCATGCAACGGACTCATCCTTGAAGTGACAGAGAATGAGGTAACCTTGAGTTCTCCAAAACCAAGTTATGAACTTGGTGAGTTCCGTATAATAAAGATGCCCGAACATTCACATGAGAAATTTGTTTTCAACGCAACATTTGCCAACAACAGCAAGACAAACAAAATGGTTGTGCTGGTTCCGGTCATCAACCACTACGAAAATGGTGTAAAGGTGAAAAGTGAAGTGAAGACAGAGGCTGCTGTGACTACCTTGTTGCTTGATACAAACAACATCCTTGTAACATTTACAATTCCAGAAGCATTTGCACAAAGTGGTACATATACCATTTCCTTTGAATATCTATTTGATGAAGAAAAAACCGAAACTATTGACACAAACAAGCTTAAAAGCATTGCCGGTGAGAGCGCTCCTTTTGAAGCAGAAATAATCCCTGTGGATGTTGATAAACTTGACTACAGCTTCTCTGTTGAGTTCATTGGTCAGGAGACCGAGGATGAAACGGAAGTAGCCATCCTACGCGCAACGATGGGCGCAGACATCTCGGAATACAAGTTCTTTGTCACCAACAGCATCAACGAAGACACCTTGAAAGCTATTGCAGAGGACATTATTTCGGGTAAGTGCGAGAATTGCTATACGATGAAACGTAGCGCCAACTTAAGATTGCTTTTAGGCGCTGGAGAGTATGCCATAGTAATTGTTACATACGACATAGACGGCAAGCCGCTCAATGGATATTACACACAAGTCTTCAACTTGACAACAGGCCTGGAAAAAATTGAGGATAAAGGAAGTGAAATCCACATTGACTGGAACAACAGCGTGATTTCAGTTGCCAAGGACGGTATTATAGAACTATTGGATGCAAGCGGCAGATTGGTCAAGAGAGTAAACGGCAACAATATCTCTATTGCTGACCTCGAAACAGGAATCTACATTGTGAAATACAATGAGAATATTGTAAAGGTAGTGAAGAGATAAGACACATACAGAAATTTGAAATGTGACAATAATTGCCAACAGGCTGTTGGTTTCAATATCACAAAAAAGAGAACCGCCGTGAAGTGAACCCCAAAAGTTAGACAAAAAACTTTTGGGGTTTATTTTATGCTTAAGAAGCACGATCATTCAGCATTGCTAAAATATATGCATATGCTTGAAGAAGGTTATTCCATCAATTACATTCACACCAAGTATGG
>JAGCMB010000005.1 GCA_017646665.1 Bacteroidaceae bacterium | reverse complement strand
TAAAATTCAAATCCCCGAAATTCCATCAACTGCAACAGCTGATGAGAGAAGAACAATCATGTTCAAAGCACTCAGCGCACTCAATCTTAACGACATGTGTGAGAAGCGCGGTGAACTGACCTATTTACCTTGGAGCGACTGCATGGATGTACTGCGCAGTGCATTCCCCAGTGCGACCTATCGAGTAATCAAGAACAGTGAAGGACTCCCTTATTTCACAGACCCCGACACTGGCATCATGGTATTCACAGAAGTAACCATCGACGGCGTAACATCAGAGTGTTTCCTGCCGGTAATGGACAACAAGAACCAGGCAATGAAGCTCGTTCCTTATACTTACAACGTATGGAACAGCTACAAGAAGTGCAACGAAGAAAAGAGCGTTGCGGCGGCCACCATGTTCGATATAAACAAGACAATTTGGAGGTGTCTTGTTAAGAACATCGCTATCGCAACCGGTATCGGATTGTATATCTACAAAGGAGAGGATGTACCAGAGAACAGCGCAAGCGACACGCCCACTACACAACCAACACCAGCCCCTGCACGCAAGCCCGCAGTATACGATAAATATGCCGGCATCAAGCAGGCTATCAACACGGCAAAGGACGTAACATCCCTGCTTTCATACTACCTCGACCACCAGGGAGAGATCGAAGCAAACCCTGAAATCAAGGAGTTGCTGACCCGACGTAAGCAAGAACTACAAAACAAGTAAACACTATGGCACGAATAGAACTGACAGACTCAGGAGTGCTTTTCAACGAAGAACTCCACGAATATTGGTTAGGAGACAAGCAACTGTCCGGCATAAGCGAGGTGCTGCGCCGACAACTATATCCTAATATGTACACCGCCATTCCCAAACGCATATTGGAGATGGCAGCAGACTACGGAACCTCGGTACACAAAAGTATCGAGGTCTTTCAAAAGAACTGGATAAATGACGGCACACAAGAGTTGCAGGACTTTATCCAAATATGCAAAGAAAATAATCTCATTCACGAGGCATCAGAATACACCGTAACCGATGGTAAACATTGGGCCTCGAACATAGACCAAGTTTTCAGAAGCGGCGACGACACTTTCATCATCGCTGATGTCAAGACTTATTCGAAGATGACACCTGAAAAACAGGAACTGGCACGTTATCAGTTATCGTGCTACGCCATGTTCTTGGAACAACAGGTAAAAGGAGCGAAGGTAGATAGACTATACATTATACACCTTCGCAACAGGCAAATGGCATCAGGCAAAGTCGAGCACATTGCAGAACTTATACCTGTAGAAAGAATCCCCGCAGACATTTGTAAAGAACTTTTGGATTGCGAACTTAAAGGCACGCAGTTCAAAAACCCGTTCAGCGTTCCCGATGACATCGCCCTGCAAATATGTAGAGCAAAGGAACTCATTGCAAAGAAGAATGAAGCAGAGGAAGAACTGGCAACAATCAAAGCCAATATCCTTTCCTCTATGGAATTTCTCGATGTAAAGAGCTGGGTAATGGATAACATCCGCGTTACCCGCAAACTACCGTCAACACGATTTTCCTTTGACCTTAAACGGTTCAAGGAGAAGCATAGAGAAATAAGCGATTTTGATGACTACATGAAACCGAGTAATGTAGCAGGCTCGCTTATGATTGCTATCTAAATCTGACTTAATCAACGGAGTCAGGAAGAATTATAACACCTTATTGAGTATAGGGCAAGCATATTCTTCCTGGCTCTTTTTGTTTAACCTTAACCCACACAACAATGAAAACAGACATTAACATTGAACTATTCAAGCGTTACCAACCAGCAAGGAAACGCGAGATAATAGAGAGCCTTTCCACTGCGGAGCTATTTGCAGTGACAGAGGATACAGTAAAGCGGATTATTAAAGAAGCAGGACGCGCTATGTACAAGAGCCGCGATAAAGAACTGCGACTTTCAGGAGAATACGAAACCGGTAACCGTTGGAACAGTACTATAGAAACAGTAAGCATCCGCAGAAATAGGCTTTACATCCAAATCTATATACAGATGGACAGCACAGACACCACAATCATAGATGAGTGGAATACCTTTTTCAAACGAGGTGAGTATGTTGGAAAAGCCTTTGAGACAAACCGCTATGGAGATAAGATACCTAACTACTGTCATTACACCGAAACAGACAAAGCGCGATTCATGAGATCGCTGCTTTACCAGTATGTACAAACCAAACAGCAAAAAAAGACCAACAATGGAAAGTAAGAAACCGACAAGCAATCAGATCGCTTCATTTGCAGAAGTTGTAAGGCACGTCCATCACGAGATTGTAACAACTTGCGAATACTGCGGCAGACCAATGACCCGAAGTGATGTCAATGATTACGGAAGTTTATGCGAAGTCTGCTATATGAGAGAGTATTATGGCAGATAGCGGAAACTGACAGAACAGCAAATTCCACAGGATTGAAACTGTGTGAGAATCCAACCTATTAAGGACTGGAGGATATGTGAAAAACGAGAAAACTACAAAATACTCAATATCACATATCCTCTTTTTTCGTATTCCAACAAACATTCCACTAACAAGACGGACATCTAATAAATGGAAAATATGAAAGACAACACAACAAAGTATGTTGCTTACCTCAGAGTGAGTACACAAAAACAAGGATATTCGGGACTCGGTCTTGAAGCACAGAAGGAGATAATACAAAGCCACCTTCGCAACGCCGCACCCATCGCCGAATACATTGAAGTTGAGTCAGGCAGAAAGACAGATAAGGAACGCCCACAACTGCGTTCAGCACTCGAGCACTGTAGGAAAGAAGGTGCAACGCTTATAGTAGCCAAACTTGATCGCTTGGCAAGAAACGTATCATTCCTTTCAAGCCTATTGGAGAATGACGTGGAGATTGTCTTCTGCGATTTCCCACAAGCAAACAAAATGGTGCTGCACATCCTGGCTGCAATAAGCCAGTACGAAGCAGAACTGATAGCCACTCGAACCAAACAGGCATTGGCTGCAAAGAAGGCAAGAGGAGCCAAACTCGGTAACCCGGAACATCTTCTCAACAAACACCGCGAAGCCGTTGCAAACAGTAACCGAACAAACCGCAACAAGGCAAGAATCAATCCAAACAACAAACGCGCTGTTGCATTCCTGAAAGTGCTGGTTTCACAGGAACACACATACCAACAGATGGCAGAGACACTGAACAGGGAGGGCTTCGTAACCTCACAGGGCTTTCAGTTTACGCCGTCAACAGTTTACAAATTAATCAAACGCTATAACTTAAGATAATATGCAGATATTATGGTATTTCCATGCTTGGACTAAAGACAGCACCAAGCCTATAACATTGTGGGTAGAAGCAAAGAATCACGAAGCAGCCCGCAATGCAATAATGAGAGAGAACCCTTATATAAACAGACTTATGTTTATCAGGACTAAACGTATTAACTAAAATTCAAAGATTTATGTCAAATTGGTGTGACACAACTTACAAGTGTGTTGGTGATCCGAAGGAAGTAAGAGCACTGCACAAAGTATTGAAGTATATTGACAGAAGAAAGACCACCATCGTCCGTAATGGTTTCGGGAAATGGTGGCTTGGAAACCTTGTAACTAAACTCGGAGGAAAATGGGAAGACTACCGCTGCCGAGGTGAAATAATAGATTACTCTCTCGATGGAGACATTCTTATAATATCACAATCTACAGCGTGGAGCGAACAGGAAGGAGTGCGTAGAATCATACAGGAGAAATTTCCTAGTATTAAGGTTTATTACAGAGAGGAAGAACCAGGTTGTGAGGTTTATTATACCAACGACACTACCGGAAGTTATTTCCCGGAGGCCTATTTTCTTGACAGCTATGATGAGCAGCAGTATTTTGAGACAATTGAAGAAGCGGCAGAAAGAGTTTCTGAGATTGTGGGCTGCGCAGTAGAAGCTACAGTAAACGCTATTCAAGAAGCGTTAGAAAAGTATGTCGAACAGAAAGAAAGTGAAGGCGAAGAGGTTTTCTATAGCCTCCACGAATTTCAAGTGATTGACGACTAAACACAACAATCCCCAGGACTACCTTATTATACAGGTGGTCTTGGTCTTTTTCTTTTTATGCCTTCAAAGAGGCACTATTTCTCAGCGCAGGGTAGTGTTGATAATAATAACTTTTCTGTATTGTCTTCATTGGTGACGTGAATGTTGGAACTTCATGGTAAAAACAATATGTCATAAAAAGACTTCTTGTTTGTTAAATTACAACTTTTTTGAGACTACCTTGTGTTTTTGGCTTTGATTATTTGTTATACTGAAAAAAAACAATTATATTCGCAACGTGGGGATGCTATGCTCCTGCAGGGAATGTAAAAACAACGGTTAAGATTAAGCAAAATGACAATATTTAAAAATATTCCTCATGTTCGCCGCGTGGTCTATGAGCGCACATTTATGAATGAAATTTCCTTGCTCTTCACTTACAATACTATCAGATTGGATATCGCAAGTGAAGTGATAGCTCGTTTGGCTCCAGACATGCATCTTGGTATTGAAGACATAGACAAAGATGGAGGAAAGGAAGCTATTCTTGTTAAAGATAAGAATGCATTAATAACTTTCACACCTAATGCCGTTCTAGTAAGTTTGCCCACTCGCGAATACTTGGATTTTACTAAAACTGAATTTCTATGGAATGACGTTGAAACTTTGTTTCGCGAACTTGAAGTTTGCCCTATAGTATGGAGTTTTACAAAAGGGAATAGATGGGTTTTTAACAAAGCTATTTTACCAGGACAAGAAAATGACGTTTTTAAGGTGGTGCTTTCTGAAAATTTGCTTAAAAACACAGCAGAGGATCATATCTACGTTGAAGAGGCAACAGACAATTCTTGCGTTTTTACATGTCGCTATGGTATTGAGAAAGTAAACGAAAAAGACTCTGTAGGAATGAAGACTATGATCGCATCTCGGTCATACACTGTTGAGAATCTATGTCATCAAGTATTTTCTGTAAATGATTTAATGTTTGATGTATGGCATTGGTGTGTTAGCGATTCCGTTAAAGATTTGATGAACCCTGAAAAATAATATTGTATGACGTCTATAGATGATTTGATAATAGAGGAAGTTGTTGTTAAAAAAACGACGAAAGAAATTATTGACGACATCAAGGAAATGTTTTGCAACGTATTGTCTGTTGCAAAGAAGTATTTGGTGGGGTCAACACTGCTTTATGCTTTGATTTCTTTGTCTCGGGACAGTGTACCTGATAGTATAATTATAGATGATTCTTTACCTTCAATAGAGATCACAGTTCCTGTTACAGCAACTGAAGGAACTATAAAAATTGTAGAAGAATGTGATGCGCGTATTCGCCTATTAGATGAGTTAAAACATTTGTATTTGTTGAATGATGGTTGGGATAATGAATCTGCAAAAAGACCAACAAGATTGGCATTGCGCAACGCATCGTTACTCCTCACAGAACTTGACGATTCTTTTTTGCCTGGTTGCACATTTTTTCCAAGCAACGATGCCGGTATTTATTTTCAAGGGCGTTTACCTAAAGGCAGATTCACAGTTTTCCTTAATGATGATAAAATGGCATATGTCGTAAAGGGAGAGTCAGGTAAGTTGACAGCCTCCGTTAATATAAATAGAGAAACGGTAAAATACCTAAACATTGGTCTGAAAGAATATGTCTAAAGAAGTACATGTGCTAGATATTAAAATAATTGATTGGGAAGCTGATTCAATAGGTGATGCCGAAACACTCGTTCGACTTTTGTGCTCCCCACTTTATTTTAACGAGGAACTTAAAACTGTAAATGCAGACGCGTTTGATTTAAGAGTCTTGAAAAGTGGAAAAAATGAAGAGTATGTTTCTTTGGCTAGGATACAAGCGTTTGAAGGTGAAGAAAAATTTGATGAATATCTTGCGACTAGAGGATACAAAATATGGGATGATAAGGCGGATGAAAACTATTATTATGGTTATGGAACATTTAATTGCAAGGATGCCAAAGAAGTACACTCTATGATTGAGATTAATCCTTTACTTTGTAAAGACAAGTCTCATATTGGATTGTTTTACAAGCATCCTTCAGGTGGCTATTATCTCGGGCCATTACCAAAAACAAATCCTGAAATATTAGAAGTCTTATCCGATCTCGCAGATCTTCTAAAAGTGGAAAAAGCGCCCAAAAGATTGGCAACAAGGTAAATTTATTGATTTTGACAACATTTATAGTTTCAAATTATTAGATTAAGAAAACATCAAAAAAGAATGTCTCATATCTAACTATAAAATGTGGTTTCTCCCTTATCTCCACAAGTTGGCTAATGTTCTTTTGTTTATCAACTGACATTCCATAACTTCAAATGCAACAACGGGAATTTGCGTTTGCGTTTGATATCAACAAGTACCACTCCTTCGTTGGTTAGTGTCTTTAGCTCAAGGGAATCATCCTCGGCAATGAGGTAGCGACGCAACATCCCTCTCACTCCTTACCTTTCTTCTTGGTAAATACAAGCTGCAAAGCGGTGTCTTTGATTGTCAATAGCTCTATGCCGTTTATTTGGGCGAGGCTTTCCCTCAATCGCCACGCAAGGGCATTGTATCTGTTGTTCACATCCTTTTCGTTTATAGTCCATAGC
>JAGCMB010000047.1 GCA_017646665.1 Bacteroidaceae bacterium | reverse complement strand
CCTTGTATTTGAACCTTTTTATCTCACTTATTAGAAAATAGGAAAGCGAGGGCGGTTCGCCCGCCCTTGCTAAACAAAAACAAAAAGAATTTTACGATATATGAAGAAGAATTATGTATCACCTCTCATGGTAGAGGTAAATGTTGAAGCAGAGGCAATGCTTGCCGCTTCGGTAAAGATTGACGGTAACACATCGGTAGATACCTCAAACGGCGGTCAGCTTGGTGGCGGACACCGCGGTGAGTGGGGCAATTTGTGGAATTAAATAGTAATGGCGAGGATTTTTCCTCGCCATTACTATTTAATCGACAATACGCGCAGCGAAAGGTCACGGGCAGGATGCTCCCTCCCCTCAGTCGGCAAACCGACAGCTCCCCTCGGGCAGGGGAGCAACTTTCATCCCCCGTGGGTCGCGATTAGCGCGTGTTGTCAATTTTTTAATCGATAAAGCACACTGCAAAATCGCGTGTAGTATGGCCGCAGGTTGTGTTTAGGCCAATTTGTTAGCTCAAACAACTGTCAAGCAGCATCATAAGCATAAAGCCTATGGCAAAACCGATAGTGCCAATGTTGCTGTGCTTGCCTTTTTGTGACGATGGGATAAGCTCTTCTACAACGACATAAAGCATCGCTCCGGCTGCGAATGAGAGCAGAACGGGCATTGCCGATAAGCTGTCTTTAAGAATGAACATTGTGGCAAGTGCGGCTATTGGTTCTACAAGCCCCGATGCTGCTCCCCAAATGAATGCCTTACCACGGCTCTTGCCCTCGTCGCGCAATGGCACGGAGATGATGGCTCCTTCCGGAATATTCTGTATTGCCATACCTATAGATAAGGCCAATGCTCCGGCAATGGTGAGGTCGGTGCTTCCGCTCAGCACGCCGCCAAAAACAACGCCGACAGCCATGCCTTCGGGAATATTGTGCAGCGCAACGGCAAGTATCATCTTGATTGAGCGTGGCAGACGTGAACGAGGTCCCTCGGGGCTCTTGTCGTCGGGGTGCTGGTGCGGGATTATAGTGTCCAATAACAGTAAAAAGCATATTCCGGCTGCAAATCCAGCCAATACCGGCCAGGAGTTGCCGATGCCGTCGCCTACCTGTTCCAAAGCAGGCTGTAACAGTGACCAGAAGCTTGCAGCAACCATAACACCCGATGCGAATCCGAGCATTGCGCTGTTGCTCTTTTTGCTTATACCATTGCGCATCATCAGTACAATAGCGGCTCCCAAGGCTGTTCCTAAAAAGGGAATTGTAAGTCCTATGAATGTTACCATAATTCCTGTGATATGAATTTACCTTGCAAAGGTATAAAAATCAGTGTATAACAGAGCTCTTATTGCAATAATCTTGTTTTAACAAAAACAAATGTTGTCAAATATTCCTTAATATTGTTTTTTATCGTTATCTTTGTTCCATATTGTGCCCTTGTAGTTTCGGGCTGAATCCTGTGGCGTTGGAATGTAAACGTCCTGCAGTGCTCGGAATGGATGGTGGTGCACGAATATGTAAAACAAAATATCATATATATGATTTACTTTTTCAGTACACAGGGTGGTTCGTTCATTGCTACCCAGACAAAGAATGTATTAACAGCCGAGGATGTTGAAAAACTCTGCTGGCTGTATGGTGAAGCTACTTTGGTCGAAGGCGAAACTGTTGAAGGCTTTTTCGTTGGCCCTCGTCGTGAAATGATTACTCCTTGGAGTACAAATGCTGTTGAGATTACCCAGAATATGGGTCTTTGTGGCATTGTGCGTATTGAAGAGTATTTTGAAGTCGAGAGCGAGGACGCTGAGTATGACCCAATGTTGCAGCGTATGTACCGCGGTCTTGACCAGGAGATTTTCACTGTTGACATTGAACCAAAGCCAATTGAGTTCATTGAGGATTTGGAGAGCTACAACGAGCAGGAGGGTCTTGCCCTTTCTAAAGAGGAGATTGACTACTTGCACCGTGTAGAGGGAGAACTCGGTCGCAAACTCACTGACAGCGAGGTGTTCGGCTTCGCGCAAATCAACTCGGAGCACTGTCGTCACAAAATCTTCGGTGGTACATTCATCATCGATGGCGAGGAGATGCCTTCATCGCTCTTCGCAATGATTAAACGTACTACAAACGAAAATCGCAATAGCATAATTTCGGCTTATAAGGATAATGTCGCTTTTGCTCAAGGTCCTGTTGTTGAGCAGTTCGCTCCCGCAGACCACTCAATTCCCGACTATTTCGTAATCAAGGATATTGAAACTGTCATTTCTCTTAAAGCCGAGACACATAACTTCCCGACAACAGTAGAGCCTTTCAACGGCGCGTCAACAGGTACCGGTGGCGAAATCCGTGACCGTATGGGTGGTGGCAAGGGCTCTTGGCCTATTGCCGGTACAGCTGTGTATATGACATCATATCCACGTACATATAACGACCGCAAGTGGGAGGAGATGCTTCCAGTTCGCAAATGGTTGTATCAGACTCCTGAACAGATATTGACAAAGGCCTCAAATGGTGCATCTGATTTCGGTAACAAGTTCGGTCAGCCGCTAATTTGTGGTTCAGTGCTTACTTTCGAACACAAGGAGAACGATGAGGTTTACGGTTATGACAAGGTTATTATGCTTGCCGGCGGTGTTGGTTATGGTACACGTCGCGACTGTCTTAAGGGTGCTCCAGAGAAGGGTAACAAGGTTATTGTTATGGGTGGTGACAACTACCGCATCGGTCTTGGTGGTGGTTCTGTATCATCGGTTGATACAGGCCGTTATTCATCGGGTATCGAGCTTAATGCTGTTCAGCGTGCCAATGCCGAGATGCAGAAGCGTGCATACAATGTTGTACGTGCTCTGTGCGAGGACGAGACAAACCCTGTTGTTTCAATCCACGACCACGGTTCGGCCGGTCACGTGAACTGCTTGTCCGAGCTTGTTGAGGAGTGCGGTGGTGTAATCAATATGGCAAACTTGCCTGTTGGTGACAGCACACTATCGGCAAAGGAAATCATTGCCAACGAGTCACAGGAGCGTATGGGCTTGCTCATCAAGGAGGATGCCATTGAGTATGTACGCAAGGTTGCCGAGCGTGAGCGTGCTCCAATGTACGTAGTAGGTGAAACAACAGGTGATGCCCGTTTTGCTTTCGAGCAGGCCGACGGTGTTCGTCCGTTCGACCTCTCTGTAAGCCAGATGTTCGGTTCTTCACCAAAGACATATATGGTTGATAAGACTGTTGAGCGTCACTACAAGGATGCCGAGTATGACGCAGAGAATATCGAGGAGTACTTGACTGATGTTCTCCGTCTTGAGGCTGTTGCTTGTAAGGATTGGTTGACAAATAAGGTTGACCGTTCCGTAACAGGTAAGATTGCACGTCAGCAGTGTCAGGGTGAGATTCAGTTGCCACTCAGCGACTGCGGTGTCGTAACACTCGACTATCGTGGAAAACAGGGTATTGCAACATCTATCGGTCACGCACCACAGGCCGGTCTTGCCGATCCTGCAAAGGGTTCAGTGCTTGCAGTGTCAGAGGCTTTGACAAACATTGCTCTCGCTCCGCTTGCAAACGGCATCAAGAGCATCTCTCTCAGCGCCAACTGGATGTGGCCTTGTCGCTCACAGGAGGGTGAAGACGCACGTCTCTACCGTGGTGTTGAGGCACTCAGCGATTTCTGCTGCGCATTGAAGATTAACGTACCTACAGGTAAGGACTCTTTGTCAATGACACAGAAATACCCTGATGGAACAAAGGTAATCAGCCCGGGAACAGTGATTGTTTCTGCCGGTGGTGAGGTATCAGATATCCGCAAGGTGGTTTCTCCTGTAATGGTCAACGAACCAAAGAGTGCTTTCTATCATATAGACTTTAGTTTCGACCACTTGCGTCTTGGTGGTTCTGCATTCGCGCAGACACTCAACTGCATCGGTGACGATGTTCCTACTGTTGCCAACCCCGAGTATTTTGCCGAGGCATTCGACGCTGTTCAGAAGTTGGTAAATGCAGGTATTGTAATGGCTGGACACGATATATCAGCCGGTGGTCTTATCACTACATTGCTCGAGATGTGTTTTGCTAACACAACCGGTGGTATGGAGATTGACCTTAACGCTGTTGCTGAGAACGATATTGTAAAACTGTTGTTTGCCGAGAATCCGGCGTTGGTAATCCAGGTTGCCGACAAGGATAAGTGCCGTATGCAGGAGATTCTTGACGAGGCAGGTGTCTGCTTTGTTAAGATTGGTACTCCTTGCGAGAAACGTCACATTGCTGTTGCAAAGGACAAACGTACACGCCTGTTCGACATTGACCACTACCGCGATGTTTGGTATGACAGCTCATATTTGATGGATTTGAAGCAGAGCTTCAATGGTTGTGCAAGCGAGCGTCTTAAGAACTACAAGAACCAGCCTTTGCGTTTCCGTTTGCCTTCACGCTTCAGCGGAATGCTCAAGGATTATGGTATGTCGGCCGACCGTCGTGAGAAATCGGGCGTTCGCGCTGCAATCATCCGCGAGAAGGGTACAAACGGCGAGCGTGAGATGGCATACGCTATGCACCTTGCAGGCTTCGATGTAAAGGACGTTACAATGACCGACCTCATAAGCGGTCGCGAGACTCTCGACGAGGTGAATTTCATCGTGTTCTGTGGTGGTTTCTCTAACTCCGACGTTCTTGGTTCTGCTAAGGGATGGGCCGGTGGCTTCCTGTTCAATCCAAAGGCAAAGGCAGCTCTCGACCGCTTCTACCAGCGCGAGGATACATTGTCACTCGGTATCTGTAACGGTTGCCAGTTGATGATGGAGCTTAACCTCATCAACCCCGAATTCGAGGAGCGTGGACGTATGTTGCACAATAACTCACACAAGTTCGAGTCATCGTTCGTGGGCGTTAATATCCCCGAGAACAACAGCGTTCTCTTCGGTTCGCTCTCTAACAGCCGTCTTGGTGTTTGGGTTGCTCACGGCGAGGGTAAGTTCTCACTCCCATACGATGCCGAGAAGTACAACATCGTGGCGCAGTATGCATACGAGGGATATCCTGCGAACCCCAATGGTTCTGACTTCAATGTTGCAGCCCTTGCAAGTGCAAACGGTCGTCACGTTGCAATGATGCCTCACCCAGAGCGTGCTATCTTCCCATGGCAGTGTGCTACATATCCTGCTAACCATTTGGCAGATGATGTGACACCTTGGATTGAGATTTTCCGCAATGCTTACAATTGGGTAGCAGAAAGAACTGAAAAGTGATAAAGTAAATTAATGGTAATTAAGGGGAATTAAGGAACATTAATGTACCTTGGTTCTCCTTAATTCTCTTTAGTGACTTAATAATCCAATATTAATGCCGACATCCCTTTTTAAACTCTTTACTACATTCTTCCGCATTGGGCTTTTTACCTTTGGCGGCGGATATGCAATGATACCGCTCATTCAGAGCGATGTCGTTGAGCGTAACCGTTGGGTGGGCAAAGAGGATTTTGTGGATCTGTTGGCTGTGGCACAGTCGGCGCCAGGTGTGTTCGCCGTTAATATGGCTGTGTTCATCGGGTACAGGCTGCGTGGTGTACGTGGTGCGTTGGCGGCATCGTTCGGTTGCGTGTTGCCGTCGGTTATCATTATATTGCTAATTGCGCTTTTCTTCCGTCAGTTCCGCCACATCGAGGTGGTGGAGAACGTGTTCAAGGGCATACGCCCTGCTGTGGTGGCGCTCATTGCCGTGCCTGTGTTTAACGTGGCAAAGAGTGCAAAGGTGGGGTGGAGTATGGCATGGATTCCTGTGCTGTCGGCGCTGCTGATAGTGGCATTCGGGGTGTCGCCCGTGTTTGTGATTCTTGTTGCCGGTATTGCCGGTTTTCTGTGGGGTAAAATAGGGAGGGGTAAGCTATGATTTTTATTGAACTTCTCTGCTCGTTCCTTATGATAGGTCTCTTCTCATTCGGTGGTGGTTATGGTATGCTCTCGGTTATTCAGGGCGAGGTGGTGACGCGTCACGCGTGGCTCACGGCTGCCGAGTTTACTGATATTGTAGCGGTGAGCCAGATGACCCCCGGCCCTATTGGAATAAATTCTGCAACATACGTGGGTTATACTGCGGTACTCAATGCCACAGGCAGTGAGGTGTTGGCGGTACTTGGTTCGTTGACGGCTTCGTTTGCCGTGATGTTGCCTTCGATTGTGCTTATGCTAATTGTGAGCCGTTTCTTCATGAAATACAGCAAGCACAGGAATGTTGAAAACGTTTTCCGCTTGTTGCGTCCTGCTGTGGTGGGCTTGATAGCATCGGCAGCACTGTTGCTGATGACCGAGGAGAACTTCGGTTCGCCAGCAGAGGCTCCTTTGCAATTCTGGGTTAGCGTAGCGCTGTTTGTCGCAGCATTCGTCGCAATGAAATTCTTTAAGGTAAGTCCAATACTTATTCTTCTCCTGGCCGGTGTTTTCGGTGGGGTGTTCTATGGGTTGATATAGGTGAAAGGTGAAAGTTGCGCGTGAGTGTTAGTAAAAGGAGTATTGTTACAACCTCTCTTTCGCTCGCTGTTATATTCTACGGCAATCCTCAACTTAATCGTTCGCTTGTATTCTATTTCAAGTCTTTCTATACGTGCTTTTTGTTGCTCAAAAAGAAAGGATTGCAAGACTACAGAATGAATATAAGATAATTGAACAAGGTTGAAAACTGCAAGTAAGTGAATGTGGGCAAGCTTGTTGAGCGTAATGGAAAGTACGGAAGATTCTTTGGGTATTCTAATTATCCTCAATGTAAATTTACACAAAAAAATAAGTAAGTTCGTAGTATAATTTGTTAACAATCTCTTATCTCTTTTTATTGAAATTTCGCGAAAGGATGTCTTGATGCTCTATCATTAGGCTATCAGCGAAGAACTCTTTATATTACTTCAACTTTTCCTTCAGGAATTGTCCTGTATATGATGCCTCGCATTTTGCAACTTCCTCTGGTGTTCCACAGGCAACAAGGTTGCCGCCCTTTTCGCCGCCTTCGGGGCCAAGGTCAATGAGGTAGTCGGCGCACTTTATCATGTCCATGTTGTGCTCAATTACCACAAGCGAGTGTCCGCGTGCAAGCAGGCGCTCGAACGATTTGAGCAGTTTCTTTATGTCGTGGAAATGCAATCCTGTCGTGGGCTCGTCAAAGATGAACATTGTGGGGCGGTCGCTCTGGCGGTTCAGGTAGTAGGCAAGCTTCACACGCTGGTTCTCACCACCCGAAAGGGTCGATGATGACTGCCCCAGCTTTATGTATGCAAGTCCCACATCCTGCAGTGGCTGCAGGTTCTCGGCAATGCGCTTCTGTCCGTGTTCCTGGAAGAAGTTGATGGCATCGCCGACGGTCATCTCCAGTATGTCGTGTATGTTCTTGTCGTGGAATTTCACCTCCAGCACATCGTTCTTGAAGCGTTTGCCGTGACAGGCCTCACATTCAAGTTTTAAGTCGGCCATAAACTGCATAGATACTGTTATTGTTCCCTCGCCCTTACACTCCTCGCAACGGCCACCGTCCGAGTTGAATGAGAAGTGTCCTGCGCCAAAGCCCATCTGTTTGGCGAGTGGTTGCTGTGCAAAGAGGTGGCGTATGTCGTCGTAAACTTTTAGATATGTTACAGGGTTGGAACGTGACGATTTGCCAATAGGGTTCTGATCAATGAACTCTACACCGCCGAGGAGTTTTAGTGCTCCCTCAACAGCTTCGCATTGTCCGGGTGCTTCGCAGTTGTTCCCGAAATGTCGCATTAACGAACGGTAAAGGATGTTGCGTACCAGGGTCGATTTTCCAGAACCGCTGACACCGCTCACTACGGTAAAGGTGTTGAGTGGTATGTCTACATTGATACCTTTAAGGTTGTTTTCGCGTGCACCTTTGATGGTTATCTTGTTATTTGAAGTGCGGCGGTGCTTGGGAATGTCAATATTCTCTTCGCCAAGCAGATATTTCAATGTGTAGCTGTTGCTGCCGGATGTGATATTGGCAAGGTCGCCGTGGTAGACAATGTTGCCGCCGTATGAACCGGCCTTCGGGCCAACGTCAATGATGTAGTCGGCCGCACGGATGATTTCCTCGTCGTGCTCAACTACAACAACTGTGTTGCCAAGGTCGCGCAGACGGTAGAGTACGTTTATCAGGCGGTCTGTGTCGCGGCTGTGAAGTCCGATGCTTGGCTCGTCAAGAATGTACAGTGAACCCACCAATGCACTGCCAAGTGATGTTACAAGGTTTATACGCTGGCTCTCACCGCCCGAAAGGGTGTTGCTCAGGCGGTTGAGGGTGAGGTATCCGAGTCCTACATCCAACAGGCAGTCGATACGGCTGCGTATCTCGGTGAGTATGCGCTTGGCAATGGCGGCATCGTGCTCGTCAAGAGCCAGGGTGTCGAAGAATGTTTTTAGTTTGGTGACAGGCATCTCAATGAGTTCGGTGATGCTTGTGCCTCCTACCTTTACGTATGTAGCCTCTTTTTTCAGCCTTGTGCCACGACAGGTGGGACAGATTGGTTTGCCACGGTAGCGTGCAAGCATCACGCGGTATTGTATCTTGTACTGGTTGGCCTTTACCATGTTGAAGAAGTTGTCGATGCAGATGCCCTCGCCATACTCCTCAATCCATGGGCCTTTGTGCCAAAGGTAGTCCTTCTGCTCCTGTGTGAGGTTATAGTATGGTTCAAAAATTGGAAAATCGTCCTGTGGTGCGCGGCGGCAGAACTCGGTTTTCCATTCGCCCATCTTGTCGCCTCGCCAACAGAAGACTGCGCCGTCGTAAACACTGAGTGTCTTGTTGGGGATGACAAGGTCCTCGTCAATGCCTACAATACGCCCGAAGCCTTCACACTCGGGGCAGGCTCCAATAGGGGAGTTGAAAGAAAACATCTGCTCTGTGGGTTCCTCAAACTCAATTCCATCGGCCTCAAAACGTATGCTGAAGCTATGAGGCTGCTCCTCGTCCATAAAATGCAACAGGCAAGTACCGTTACCTTCGTAGAAGGCTGTTTCGGCTGAATCAAGAAGGCGGCTTATGGCCTCTTTGTTGTCGTTGACCGTAAGTCTGTCAATCAGTAACATAGGGGTGTCACCTTTCTTGGGGGCGTACTCCTCGATGTGTATAACCTCTTTTTTTATGACTATGCGTGTGAAACCCTGCTGAAGATATATCTGCAGTTGCTCGTCAAGTGTTCGCCCTTTGCGCTTGGGTATTGGGGCAAGCAAAAGGAAACGTGTGCCGGCAGGGCGGCTTTGCATACAGGTGACAAGGTCCTCGGGGGTGTCCTTCTTGACAAGCTTGCCACTGATAGGGGAGTATGTCTTGCCAATGCGTGCGTACAGAAGTTTCAGGTATTCGTAAATCTCGGTCGATGTACCCACTGTTGAACGTGGATTGCGGTTGTTCACCTTCTGCTCGATGGCAATGGCAGGGGGTATGCCTTTTATGAAGTCACATTCGGGCTTGTTCATCTGCCCAAGGAACTGGCGCGCGTATGATGACAGTGACTCTACATAACGGCGTTGTCCCTCGGCATAGAGTGTGTCAAATGCCAACGACGATTTGCCCGAACCCGAAAGTCCGGTAATAACAACGAATTTTCCTCGTGGAATCTCCACGTCAACATTTTTCAGATTGTTGACGCGTGCTCCTTTTATCACTATGTTTTTGTTGCCTTCCATCTATGTCACTGTTTCTTCTTGCGAATTTACAAAAAAAACGGGCACATTGTTCGTGTTTGTGGAAAATAGATGTCAATGTCGTGCTAAATATGACAAGAAATGGTCTAAATGTCTTATATACGATATTTTTTGGTTATATTCGCAGATTGAAACAAATACACAACAGATATATGCGACTGAAATATTTATCATTCTTGATGTTGATGCTTCTGCTTGTTTCTTGTGCGAGCAAGAAGAGTGTACAAGGATATGTTGACGAACATCCGAAACGCGAATTCCGCGGAGCCTGGATACAGGCTGTAAACGGGCAGTTCAAGGGTATGGAAGAACAGGAAATGAAGAGGTATCTTACCGGGATGCTTGACAGTTTACAGATGGTGAATGTAAATGCCATAATATTCCAGGTCCGTGTAGAGGGAGATGCTCTTTATGAGTCGCGTTTTGAACCATGGAGCCGTTTCTTGACAGGTGTTCAAGGCAAATCACCAGGGTGGGACCCATTGGCTTTTATGGTCGAGGAGTGTCATAGACGAAATATGGAACTGCATGCTTGGATAAACCCTTATCGCGCACGTACAAAAGGCACGACAAGTGTGGCTGCCAATCATTACAGTGCCAAGAAACCCGAGGATTTTATAAAATATGAAGGACAACTCTACTTTAACCCATCATTGCAGAGTAATCGCGACCATATTTGTGGTATAGTACGCGACATCTTGCACCGTTACGATGTTGATGGACTGCATATTGATGACTATTTCTATCCTTATCCTACTGCCGGCAAGGAGTTCGCCGATGAAAAGTGGTTCAAAAAGAGCAATGAAACGGACAAGGGAAAATGGAGAAGAGAAAATGTTAATCATCTGATATATCAGTTACATCGCACGGTGCGCGAAACCAAACCTTGGGTAAAATTCGGAGTGTCACCTTTTGGTATATACCGTAATGAGAGTAGCTGGGAGTTTGGCAGCAAGACAAACGGATTGCAGTGTTATGATGACTTGTATGCCGATGTCCTTTACTGGATTGAACAGGGATGGGTCGATTACTGTATCCCACAGGTCTATTGGGAGATTGGTCACAAGGCTGCCGATTATGAAGAACTTGTGCAATGGTGGGCAAAATATGCATCGCAACGTCCATTGTATATTGGTCAGGATGTTCAACGCACTGTAAAGGCAAAGGATGAATCAAGCCTTACAGGAAATCAGCAGGCAGACAAGTATAGGATGCAGCGTGCACAAGAAAATGTGCTGGGAACCTGTTTCTGGGATGCCGCATCGGCTGCAAACAATGTAAACGGATACCGTGACTTCTTGGCGCAAGGTATATTCCGTTATCCGGCATTGATGCCGCGTTATGATTTTATAGACGACAAGGCTCCCTCAAAGTTGAAAGGCGTCAGACTTATTGAAGAGAGCGGGGAAAATGTACTTGTCTGGCTATTGAACAAGAACGCTGACAAGGACGAAATGAATGTGCCACATAGATTTGTGGTTTATTGCTTTGCCAAGGGTGAAAAGGTTGATCTTGACAGCGTTGAAAATATTTTGGCTATAACATCCAAGACTTTTTATAAATTGCCCAAGGAACTCTCGGGTAAGTATACTTTTGTGGTAACGGTGCTCGACCGTATGCAGAATGAATCAAAAGGTCGCAAGTGCAAAGTTGAATTGTAGAGTATGGTGCAACTGGATATCTTTGAAGTTCAGGAGGCAACGGCTTTATATGTTGAAGCCATAGACCGATTGCTGGCCCAATTGTCGTCGTCGGAAAGACATTTTACAATTGAAGAACTGCAAGCGATAGTGGATAGCGGCTCTTCCCATCTTTTTTTGGCAAGATACAATGGAGAGATTGTAGCTATGCTCACTGTTGGAGAGTATCTTGCCCCCACGGGACGTAAAATGTGGATAGAGGATGTGGTTGTGGATGTTGCAGCCCGCGGAAACTCTTTTGGACGCGCAATGGTTGAATATGCGATGGAATATGCGCAGAAGGTGGGCGACTGTGTGCTTATGCTGACGTCACGTCCGTCACGAATTGCGGCTAATGCGTTATATCGTTCCTGTGGCTTTGAACAAAGGGAAACAAATGTGTACAAGATGAAGTTTGATTGACTAAAAAGAACGACAGCCTTAGCTGTCGTTCTTTTTAGTTTATTTTTGATATTTGCTTCAAATTATTCAGCAGAGCCAATTGTGCGCGGTGTTTGGCCATTGCTATTGTGCATTGTACCCGTTTGGGCTCCATTTCGTCGAGCGGTTTGTTATTCTTGATATACTTCCAGATTACAGGTGCCGCATCAAGGGCGCTATGTCCGTCTATCACAAGCATACGCAGTATTACTTGGTCGCGCTTGTTCAGCATATCGAATGCTTCTTTTATCGGGTATATCTGGACATCTTCCTCTTCTTCAATAAATTCGGCCAACTGCTCGTACATATTCTGTGACGATGGTACCAGATATTGTTCCTGCTCCTTCTTGTCTACAAGTTTTTTGTGGATAAAATGGTTGGTGGTACAATATGCCAGATATGTGTACAGCGTTGCCCCGTTCTTGTTTTTCCAGTTGCGCATTACAGCCCAGTTGTCTTTTGACAGGAACTCATAGAACTCTCCCCACAACTGCTTCTCGCTTTCGCAAGGGTAAATGTTCGATGATATATATCTGAGAAATTGCTTGCATTTTTTTGTGAAAAAATAGGTGTGCAGCTTCTCATCAACCGGTGTCGCCGTCAATTTTTCAATCAGCTCCTGGTCACTCAATGATGCGTATTTATCGCTGTTGTCTGAGATTTTCATTTTTTGAAAGATGTATCGGACTTGGGGGTGTACCATAATATCAGGGTTTTATAATAATCCCATTCTGGCTATATTTTTGCAAACATAATAAAAAAAGAGATAATAAAAACAACTAAATGGTACAGAATGGTAAAAGTTTAATTGTTTATGGGTTTGATTTTGCCATTCTTTATCGGGCCTATCTGTTGGTGTAGAAATCAAACGCTTCAAAAATATCCTCCTTTTTACATTCCCGTAATGTCGTGTCATTATTGCTCTTGAGCAGACATACCGATTTGAGCTTCTCGGAATCCATATTCTTGAAAATAGTGTCGTACATATTGCAGTTGAAGTCGAAACGGTTGTAATTCTCCTGAATATAGTGTACGAAAGTGTGAAGCCGCTCTGTGGGATACTTTTCCAAAATTGCCGAGAGGAAAAGTGTACAGGTATAGGCTGCAGCTGCTATTTCATCCTTTTCACCGTTATACAGCTTTGAAAAGGCTGTGTTGAACGGCTCTCCAAAGTCAATTGGCGGAACAGTGCCTGTGATTTTCTCAAATGCTTCAGCAATGTCCGGCCTTTCTGTCTTTATTTCTGCTAATCTCTTCATTGATGCAAAGATATTATAAACACGCAATATTTGTATATTCATTATATATGTATAAAGGTAAAAAAATGTCTGTTTATACTTTTTTTCTTTTATTTTATCATATTTTGAACGAACTTTGTAAAATGATTTTAAACTTTTTTAAAAATATACAGTCTTAAAAATAATACGAAACAATGAATAATAAGATATGAAAAAAGTTCTTTTACTATTATTGTTATTTCTTTCGACTTTTGCCTATGCGCAGAAGAAAAATGGCACTATAACGGCTGAAATTATAGGCAAGGAGGATGGTGAGGCGTTGACTCCGGCTACTGTACAGCTATTTTCTTTGCCCGACTCGGTTTTTCGTGTCGGTGCCGTGAGTGACCTGGATGGCAAGATTAACCTGAAGGTGCAGGCCGGCAATTATTTTATGAAAATATCTTTCGTAGGATATATAACAGTTGAGAAGAATGTTACCGTTGAAGATGAAAAGACGTGCAATGTGGGCCGGATTTCAATGAAACAGAACAACACTCTCCTTGATGAGGCTGTTGTCAGTGCCGAAGTTCCTCCCGTTACGGCATCGGAAGATACGCTTGTGTTCAACACTGCGGCATTCCGCGTGCCCGAGGGCTCTATGCTTGAGGAACTCATAAAGAAATATCCCGGCGTCACCATTGAGGAGGACGGTACCATAAAGATCAACGGCAAGACTGTGAACCGAATCCTCATGAAGGGTAAGGACTTCTTTGGAACCGACAAGGATATGGCACTGAAGAATATCTCTGTCGATGCTGTAGACAAGGTTAAGTTCTATGACAAGAAGAGCGATTTTTCACGCATAACAGGTATTGATGACGGCGAGGAGGAGACTGTGCTCGACCTGCAGATGAAGAAGGGTGTTGCCGACGGTTTCTTCTCGAATACCGATGCCGGTGGGGGTGCCGACTTCAGTGCCGAGCATCTGCTCTACCGCTTGCGCAACACGACAAGTTATTATAACGACGACGCACAGTATACTCTTGTGCTGTCGGCAAACAATGTGGGTGACCAGGGTTTCTCCGATGGTCGTGGTCGTGGCTTCGGCGGTTTCGGTGGCAGTGGAATATCATCACCCAAGCGTGCCGGTTTCAACTTCGCATACGAGAACGAGAAGATTGAGTTTGGCGGTAATGTGCGTGGCGACCATGTGAGCAATGACGCGAAGAGCTGGACGTCGACCGAGACCTTTATGCCACAGATTGACCGAAACCAGTTCTCAAACGGCCGCAGCACAAGCTTGAACGGCAGAATGAACCTGAATGCAAGTTTCCGTTTAGAGTGGAAACCTGATACAATGACAAATATCATCCTTACTCCAAATGTCAGCTATTCGAACAACGACTTTTGGAACGAGAGCCACACGGCAACGTTCAACGAGAATCCCTTCGACTATGAGACGGATTACAGCAAGGAGTCTTACGGCAATGTATCGGACAAACTGGACAGCATTGCAGTGAATGACAATGCCAATGAGTCGTTGTCAATGGGTGAGAACTTCTCGGTGAGTGCAAGATTGCAGGTGAACCGCAGGTTGAACAAGCCTGGACGTAACATTACACTCAGGGGTAACTACTCCTATTCTTACAGCGAGAGCGAGAGCTACTCATTGAACAATGTCAAATATTACCAGGTGACCGGTATGTCAACCAAGCAGCAGCGCTATTCGACCACTCCCGGCAAGAACTGGAGCTACAATGTGAACCTCAGCTATACCGAACCTTTGCTCAAGAACCTGTTCCTGCAACTCAGTTACGGCTATAACCAGAGCTACAAGAACAGCGACCGTGCGACATATAACTTTGACGAGCTTGCCGATTACATACTTGAGGTAAGCCCCGATTTCACACGTCCGACATTGCCTGCTGACCTGGCTCCATATCTTGACAAGGACCTGAGCCGCTATTCGACATACCGCACCCAAAGACACGAGGCCGGCGTGACATTCAGATATGTTACCGAAAAGATGAACCTGAATGCCGGTGTGACATGGCTGCCGCAGCAGACCGAACTTGACTATAAATATCAGGGTGTCGATACCCTGTTCACACGCAAGGTTCTCAATTATGTGTCGCCGAACATCCGTTTCCGCTACAAATGGTCAAAGCAGACAACATTGAACATCCGCTACCGTGGTTCTACATCGCAGCCGTCGATGACCGATTTGATTGACATAACCGATGACTCGAACCCATTGAACATTACAAAGGGTAATCCGGGGTTGAAGCCTTCATTCTCGAATAATGTGAATGTTGATTTCGGTACATACAATGTCGATGCCCAACGTGGAATGAATGTATTTGCGCGCTACTCAAATACAATCAACGCAATTACACGCAAGGCAACCTATGACGAGGCTACCGGTGCTACGACAACACAGCCCGAGAATATAAACGGTAACTGGAATGTTGAAGGTGGATTTGTCTTCAACTCGGCAATACCGGCAAATACAAAATTTACATTCAGTACATATACCAATGGCGGATATTCTGAAAGAGTGTCATATATAAGTATGCAACGTGTACAAGGTAGTGTAAAGAGTATCGCTCAGACGGTGAATGTTAGTGAACGATTAATTGCAAATTATCGTAGCGATAATTGGGATATCTCGCTTAACGGTTTCTTTGGTTATTCACACTCAAAATCTTCGGCTCAGCCAGAGGATAAAATGAATGTATTCAACTTCTCTTATGGTCCGAGTGTCAACTATACTTTGCCTTGGTACAATATTAAAATTTCAACGAACTTGTCTATGAGCAGCCGTCGCGGTTATAGTGACCCGAATGCAAATACCGATGAACTTTTGTGGAATGCACAGCTCTCGGCAAGTTTCTTGCCAAAGAATGCGTTGACAGTGTCGTTGCAGTTGTATGATATTTTGCAGCAACAGAGTAATATCAGTCGTGTTGTAGAGGCTCTCTACCGCAGAGATTCCGAAACGAATGCAATATATAGCTATTGTATGTTGAACTTGACGTACAAATTCAACAATACGGGCGGTAACGACAAGAAGGGCAAGGCTGCACGTGAATATGGTATGCCCTCTAGAGGTATGATGCCTCCTGGCGGTCCAATGATGTAAATTGTGACGATTGATAGATAGTATAAAAGCATCGCTTTTGGCGATGCTTTTATACTATAGGTTTGTTGTTAAAACAAAATGCTCCAACCTTCTGATATTACAGTTACAAGAATGTAGATGCTGAAAATTAACTTGATGCCACTCGTGAGCATAAAGGCCACGAATGACATACAGGCGACTTTAAAAGCCTTTGATGACGGTGTTTCTGCAATGAGCTCCCCTATATATGCACCAATGAACGGGCCGAGTATTATTCCGAGAAAACCGGCAAACATTCCTATGAAAAGGCCAATAGTCGCTCCCCAGGTACCATATTTCGACCCTCCGGATTTTTTTGTGAACCATACCGGTGCAATATAGTCGAGGATGGTGACAATCACGGCGGCAGCAACCATTATGACAAGCGATGTGGTTGAGATATCATTTCCATCGCAGAATTTCAGTATAAGCAGTGAGGCTATGCTCAGTGTCGGTCCCGGAATTACCGGAGCTATGGCTCCTATAATACCCACGAAGGCCGAGAAAACAGCTATGATTACAAGTAGAATGTCCATAATGTTTATTGTATCTGCCGACAAAGTTAGTGTTTAATTGTCTAATATGATAGAAAGTGTTGCATTTTTGATACTTAAATAACTATCTTAGTGGTGGAAATTGTGTTGTATATGATTAAAGATATAGTTTTTGATTTTGGTGGCGTGCTCACTACCATAGATACGGATAGAGCTCTTTCTTGTTTCAGCTCGTTGGGATTGTCAAATCCTCAGGAATATATAAATTCCTATTGTCAAAAAGGGCCATTCTTTGCTCTTGAGAACGGAGATATTACGGGCGAAGAGTTCTGTGTGGAACTTTCGGGACTTTGCGGAAGGGGGATTGGCAATGAAGAGGCAAAGTCGGCCTGGTGTGGATTTATAACCGAAGTACACGTGGAATGGCTTGAATTTATACAGCAATTACGTCCACAATATCGCCTTTCGGTGTTGAGCAATACAAATCCTTTTATTCAAAGTTGGGCACGTTCATCACAATTTACCCCCTGCTCAAAATCGCTTGACGACTATTTTGATACACTTTTTCTGAGCTACCTGATGAAGTGCTCAAAGCCCGGCGAGGAGATTTATCGCAAGATGCTTGCCGATGGCGGTATGGTTGCTGCAGAAACGCTGTTCATCGATGACAGTGACAGGAATCTTGAAGCGGCTGCTGCTCTTGGAATAAGAACGATGAAGGTGAAAAATGGTGAAGATTGGCGTTCTGAATTGTTGGAATTCCTGAAATCAAATTGAATAAAAGGATAAATAATTGTGTTAAAAGCGGCATTTTTGCCGCTTTTTTGTTTCTTTATGTTTATCTTCGCAAAAATACTTGCATCAATGAGTTGGAGTGCTACATCTGCAATGGGTGTTCTCTATTGGCTATATTGGATTGTGGTTATATTCATTATGGCAAGAGTTGTACTGAGAAACCGTGATACCGTCAAAACACTGGCGTGGATTATGGTATTTATCTTTATGCCCTTTTTGGGGTTGGCGCTTTATTTCTTTTTTGGACGCGATACACGCAAGAAGAAAATGGCGGGCAAACGTCTTCTATCTCAGATTAAACAACATAGTACACTGAAGGTCGATGGTTGTGCAAAGGGTGACATCCAGCCTGAATACCAATCACTTGCAACATTCTTTGAGAATGCTTCATCGGCCTCTTTACTCTCTTTTGAAAATGCCGAGGTAATATCGGATACACATCTGTTTGCAGAGCGCCTTTTTGAAATAATATCATCGGCAAAGGATCATATACATTTGCAATTCTACATAATTGAAGACGATGAATTCGGTCGCCGTTTGCGCGATGCTCTTGTAGAAAAGGCCAAGCAGGGCGTCGAAGTTCGTTTGATATATGACAGTGTCGGCTGCTGGAGAGTCGGTAGTGATTTCTTTGAGAGTATGCGGTACGCCGGTATATATGTGGAGTCTTTTCTGAAAGTCTTTTTCCCGCTATTCTCAAATAGGGTGAACTATCGCAACCACCGAAAAATTGTTGTGGCAGATGGCGAGGTGGGGTTGGTCGGTGGCTGTAATATTGCCGACCGCTATTTGAAAGGAATAAATGGTGCCGGTTGGCGTGATACTATGCTGATGCTGAAGGGAGTCGCTGTAAATGGTCTGCAGGCTTCGTTCCTGATAGATTGGTATTTTGCAAACCGCACGCTCATAAGTGGAAAAAAATATTTTCCGGTTTCCGAAGGTAACAGGAAATCTTTTGTGCAGGTTGTAACTTCCAATCCCGTTGGTGATGTCAGGTCAATTTCTGCCGGATATGTGAAGATGCTCTCCCAAGCAAAGGGTTATGTATATTTACAGACACCTTATTTTATGCCCGACGAGTCTTTTTTGTTGGCTTTGAAGAATGCGTCGATGTCGGGTGTTGATGTCAGGCTAATGATACCAGAACACTCGGACAGTGTTATTGCAGATTATGCTGCTATGTCGTATCTTGGAACGTTGTTCAGTGCAGGTGTCAAGGTCTACCTGTATCGTGGTGGCGTTTTGCATAGCAAGACGGTTGTCTGTGACGATTATCTCTCGTCCATAGGCTCTACCAATCTCGACTTTAGAAGTTTCTTCTATAATTTCGAGGTCAGTGCGTTTGTGTATGACAAGGGGGTTGCTCAAAATGTGAAGGAGTGTTTCCTTAAGGATTTGCAGCAGTGTCGCCAACTGACTCTCAATGAATATCGTCAGCGTTCATTCTTTAAACGTTGTGCCGAATCGTTTATTAAACTCTTCTCGCCGTTGTTGTGATATTTGGGTGTCCGCGAGTGTCTGTTATAGCGCGTCGAGCTCCTGTTTTATGCCAAGGAGTTCCTCTTTAATTGCCTTTAGGCGGTCTATCACATCGCTGTTTGTTTCGGCTGTTTCTTTTGGACCTCCGCTCTTCATCTGTTTCTTTGCACCGGCAAGTGTCAACTTGCGCTCTTTGACAAGGTGGTAGATGGTGCGTAATGTCTTGATGTCCTCTTTTGTGTATCGGCGCACTCCATTGGCTCCCTTGTATGGTGACACTTGAGGAAAAACGGTTTCCCAGTATCGCAGGGTGGTTTCTGTAATTGACAATTCCTTTGCTACTTCCTTGATGGAGTAGTACATCTTGAGGTCTTTATTTAGATTAAGTGCCATATCAGTCGTATATTTTTCCGTGATTTTCGGCCATTTGGAGCATCTGATCATATCCATCGGCATCCAAATCCATAAAATAGTAGTTGATTGGGTTGACGTGGTTTCCTTTGACTATCACTTCGTAATGCAAATGGGGGCCTGTGCTCTTGCCCGAGTTACCGCTCAGCGCAATCTGTTCGCCGCGTACAACCTTCTGTCCTCTCTTTACAAGGAATTTCTTGTCAAGCAGATGGGCGTACAATGTCTTGTAACCATATCCGTGATCGATGATGACTGTGTAACCATATCCCGACATCCATTTCGCACTCTCAATGACTCCATCGGCTGTTGCATATACGGGGGTTTTCTTGTCACAGGAGAAGTCCATTCCTTTATGGAATGTGCGTACATTGTAAATGGGGTCAATTCTATAGCCATATCCCGATGCCGTGCGTTTGAGGTCGCGGTTTGAAATGGGCTGTATGGCAGGTGTATGACGAAGACGTGTCTTGGAGTCCTTGTCTAGTGCTACAATCTCGTCAAAAGATTTTATCTGTATATATAACTGTTTCTCAAGTAGATCAATCTTTTGTGTCGTTTCAACGAGCAACTCCGAATTGTCCATCTTCAGCAGTTCGTCATAGCGGTTGGTGCCACCATATCCCGCGTTCCTTACATCGGATGATATTGGTTCTGCATCGAGCATAACGCGGTAGAGGTTGTCATCGCGCTGTTGAATGTCCTGCAAAACAAGCATTGCATCGTCAAGACGTTTTGAAAGAATCTTGTATTGTGCAAGAATTTGTGAATTCTCGTTTTCCAATTCCTTGACAGAGGGCTTGTCTATGAACAGGTGAAAGAGAAGGAAAACGCCTCCACCGAAGATTATAAAAAGCAATGTCCGACGGAGGATTGTGAGAAACCTCTGTGCAAAATTCGGGTAGACACGGTCGTATGTTCTTGTGTCCGGATTGAATGTATAATACTTCTTTCGCATTGCTCCTTTTTTCTATGGCAAAAATAGTAAAAGCCCTCTTTTTATGCAAATATAATTCATTTAAAGCGCAGTTTGAGTGTAAAGATGTCTTTTACTGTTAATATTATTTGGTCGGGCTGTGTTTTATTTGCCAAAATGTTGTAAATTTGCGCTGTTTATGCGCACGCGGGTACGTTGCCTGCGCGTAAAGCATATCTAAGTTTACGTAAAATCAGAAAAAATAGTAATATGCTCACATCGAAAGAAATTAGAGATTCATTCAAAAAGTTTTTTGAAGAAAAGGGTCACTTGATAGTTCCTTCAGCACCAATGGTTGTGAAGGATGACCCGACGCTTATGTTTACCAACGCTGGTATGAACCAGTTCAAGGATATAATACTTGGAAATGCTCCAGCCAAGAGCAAACGTGTTGCCGACTCACAGAAGTGTCTTCGCGTGAGCGGTAAGCATAACGACCTTGAGGAGGTCGGACACGATACTTACCACCATACAATGTTCGAGATGCTCGGAAACTGGTCTTTTGGCGATTATTTCAAGGAAGATGCCATCAACTGGGCGTGGGAGTATCTGACACAGGTGGTAAAGCTCGACCCTGAGCGTATGTATGCAACCGTATTCGAGGGTTGCGAGGCCGAGGGTCTTGAGCGCGACAATGAGGCGGCTGCCATTTGGGAGAAACATTTGCCTGCAGAACGAATCATCAACGGAAATCACAAGGATAACTTCTGGGAAATGGGCGATACAGGCCCTTGTGGTCCTTGTTCCGAAATTCATATCGACCTCCGCAGTGACGAGGAGAGAGCCAAAATCAATGGCCGTGACCTTGTTAACGGTTCACATCCTCAGGTAATTGAAATCTGGAACCTTGTGTTTATGCAGTTCAACCGTATGGCCGACGGTCATCTTGAAGAACTCCCTGCAAAGGTTATTGACACCGGTATGGGTTTTGAACGCCTTTGTATGGCTCTTCAAGGCAAACAGTCCAACTATGACACAGATGTGTTCCAGCCAATCATCAAGGCTATCGGAGAAATCTCCGGCAAGACTTATGGATGCGATGCACAGGTTGACGTTGCTATGCGTGTTATTGCCGACCATATCAGAACAATATCGTTCTCAATTACCGATGGTCAGCTCCCTTCAAATGCTAAGGCCGGCTATGTGATTCGTCGTATCTTGCGCCGTGCAGTGCGTTATGGATATACATTCCTTGGCCAGAAGCAGGCATTTATGCACAAGCTTGTACCGGCCTTGATTGATAATATGGGCGATGCTTACCCAGAGCTCAAACTTCAGCAGGAACTCATAACAAAGGTTATAAAGGAAGAGGAGGACTCTTTCCTTCGTACATTGGAAACCGGTATGGGTATGCTCGACAAAATAATTGCAACAGCCAAGGCTGCCGGCAATAGTGAAATCAGTGGTGTCGAGGCTTTCACGCTTTACGATACATTCGGTTTCCCAATTGATTTGACACAGCTGATTCTGCGTGAGAGCAATCTTGCTGTTAATATGGCACAGTTCGACGAGGAGATGCAGAAGCAGAAATCACGTGCACGCAATGCCGCTGTTGTTGAGAATGGCGATTGGATTGTTGTCGGTGAGGGCGAGAGCGTCTTCGTTGGATATGATAACACAGAGTGTGCTACATCAATTCTGCGTTACCGCCAGACAAAGCAGAAAAACCAGGTGTTCTATCAGATTGTACTCAAAGAAACACCATTCTATGCCGAGAGTGGTGGTCAGGTAGGTGACACCGGTTACCTTGTATGCGGCGACGAGCGCATTGAGGTTGTCGATACCAAGAAAGAGAACAATCTTCCGATACACATAACAAAGCAGTTGCCTGCTGACCCTGCTGCGGAGTTTGTTGCTCAGGTGGACAAGGCCAAGCGTGCGGCTTGTGCTGCAAACCACTCTTGTACTCACTTGCTCGACCAGGCTTTGCGTCAGGTGTTGGGTACCCACGTTGAGCAGAAGGGTTCACTTGTAACTCCCGAGGGTATACGTTTTGACTTCTCTCACTTCCAGAAGGTTACCGATGAGGAGATTGAACAGGTTGAGCGTATTGTGAATGCACGTATCCGCGAGAACATTCCTTTGACCGATTATCGCAACATCCCAATCGAAGAGGCTAAGAAACTTGGTGCCATTGCGTTGTTCGGTGAAAAGTACGGCGACCACGTGCGTGTTGTCCAGTTCGGTTCTTCTATTGAGTTCTGTGGTGGTACACACGTTGCTGCTACCGGTAACATCGGTATGGTGAAGATTGTGAGCGAAAGCTCTGTAGCGGCCGGTGTACGACGCATCGAGGCTATCACCGGTGAGGCTCTTGAGAATCATAACTACAAAGTGCAGAACCTTTTGAAGGAGATACAGGCATTGTTCAACAATGTGCCTAACCTCAAGGCTACAATCGTTAAGTCTATTGCAGAGAATGCTGAATTGAAGAAGGAGATTGAGGCTTATGCAAAGGAGAAAGCTGCTATGGTTAAGGCTGAACTGCTCAAGGATGTCAAGGAGTTCAATGGTATGCGTTATATCAGCACTGTGCTTCCTTTGGCGCCTGCAACAGTAAAGGATATTGTATTTATGTTGCGTCAGGAGCAACCCGACAACTTGCTTGTTGTAGTAGGTAGCGTATATAATGAGAAACCACAGTTGACAATCTCAGTCAGTGCCGACCTTGTTGAGAAGGGCTTGAATGCAGGCAAGATTGTTGGTCAGGCAGCACGCGAGATGCAGGGCGGCGGTGGTGGCCAGGCGCATTTTGCCCAGGCTGGTGGCAAGAATCCTGCCGGTGTCAAGGCTGCCATTGACAAAGTCTTTGATATTGTTAAAGGATAACGTAATATACTTTACAACCTAAATGAACAAAGAGTGACAAGCCTGTCACTCTTTGTTCATTTTATATCAGACTTTCCAATTTACGAGGTATAATTTTTCGCTTGCCCGTGTGAATGCTGTGTATAACCAGCGGTAGTAGTCGGGTGAAATCATATCTTCGGTAATGTAACCTTGGTCTATGAAAACACGTTTCCATTCACCGCCTTGTGCTTTGTGACAGGTGACAGCGTAACCATATTTTACTTGCAGCGCATTGTAGTATGGGTTTTTGCGTATCTCCTCCATTCGTTTTCGCTTTGAACGTATCTCGGGGTAATCTTCCCACACGGCATTGAAAAGCCGTTCGTTTTCTTCTTTTGTGAGTGACGGCGATTCGCTTGTGAGGGTGTTGAGCATAATCTTTACATCTATTTCGCAATCCTCATAATCTATCAATGACAGAGTTACATCGGCGAAACGGAATCCATACATCTCCTCCGTGCCGTGAACACGTATAATCTCTGCAATATCGCCGTTGGCAATGAAATCGAGTTTCTCCAACAGTGTCTTGTCTTCCTTTCCAAGAACTTCGCGCCAATAGTAGTTGTTCTTGACAATCATAAGCATATCTCCACGGCTTAGTTCTTCCTCGCGGTATAGGATGCGGCGGCGTATGCCTTCGTTGTAGACATTTGCGCGTTTGTTCGAACGGCAAAGAATTATGGTTTCATCAATGCCGGTTTTATTGTAACAGGTTTCAATCGCCTCGATAAGTTCGTCGCCCTGTACATTGCAAATGTCGGGAAACCCATTCAGTTTGATGATAGGCAAATCGTATGTGTCCTCATCCTCTATCTTATTGCGTAGCATTGTGGCGTTGTAGAGAATGCCGGAGTCGTCGAGCTGGCGCATAACCTGTTTCAGCTCAATGGATGTTACATTCAAGAACATTGAACGCAGGTAACTCTCGGTAAGTGCCGGGGATTGGAATTCGCCGACTGGGGGTAGCTGGGCTGTGTCGCCAAGCAATAGCATTGAACAGCCGCGTCCGGAATAGACAAATTCTATAAGGTCGTCGAGCAAACCGTTGGAACAGGTCATTGCGTTGCTCTCGTTTGAAATCATAGAAGCCTCATCCACAATGAAAAGGGTGTTCTGTGCTCTGTTTTCGGTGAGCGTAAACACCGAGTTGTCCATAATGGATTTTTGGCGGTAGATGCATTTGTGTATGGTGTGTGCTCCTTTCCCCGAATATGATGTAAATACCTTTGCGGCTCTACCTGTCGGGGCAAGCAGGACGGTCTTTCTGTCGAGTTGTTCCATTGTGCGTACAAGTGCCGAAATAAGTGATGTCTTTCCTGTTCCGGCATATCCGCAGAGCAGAAAGACTTTGCGGTCGTCACCCGAAAGAATGAAATCCGCCAGCCTCTCTATGGTTTTTTCCTGTTCAATCGTTGGAGTGAATGGAAAATTTGACTTTATTTGCGATGCTAAATATCTGTTTATCACTTAGTAAAATGGTTACGTTGTACGTGTAAAGTGCCGTGATATAAATATAAACAGCACCCCAATTGTAAAAAAGTTATATAAAATAATGTATATTCGTTTTTTTATCTTATTTTTGTGACACGAAAATAATTAAATAAAAAGATATAACAATGAAAAAAGTATTAAATGTGGTTTTGCTTGTTCTTGTCATTGCGCTTGTTTATGCAAACTTCAGCAGCGTAAATGCGCCACTAGATTTTGACAAGCAGCGATTGGAGCGTGACAAGGTGGTCATCGAACGCCTTATTGACATTAGAACAGCTCAGGTGGAATATCGTGCTCAAAATGGCAGATATGCAGCTACTTTTGACGAATTGATTTCTTTCCTTGATGACAGTATGAAGGTTGTGAATAAGACCTATATCCTCAACGACAAGCAGTTGGCTTTGGTAAGAGATTTCAAGGTCGAGGACACAAAACCAAAGAATGCCGATGAAATGGCATTCAGTGAGGACGAGGCAGACCAGATTGTCTTGAACATCCTCAACGATACCAACAAGAAGAATCAGCAGAAGAATGCCAAGAGAATTGAGAAACTCGATGCTCTATATCGTCGTGATACAATTTGGGTAGAGGACGCTGAGGCTGGTCGCAAGGCTTTCGTTGATACAACAATGATTGCAAAGTCTTTCCATCGCGATACAACCCGTCTTGCATACGTTGATACTTTGTATCACAATCCATCATACGATATCCAGCAGTTGAGATATATCCCATTCAGCCAGGATAGTGTCGGTAAGCCAATCGAGTTCTGGATGAAGGCCGACAGTATTCAGCCTAATGCTCAAGCAAACCGCAAGGCCGGTGGTTACATTCAGGTATTTGAGGCACGTGCCGATTTCGCCCTCTATCTCAAGGGCTTGAACGAGCAGGAACTCAACAACTATCTCTTGCAGGTAATAACCAATGGTACTGAGTATAGAGAGGAAATCCGCGTGGACAAGAATGGCGAGCCTTTGATGGGTGCAAATGGTGTTCTTAAAAGACTTATTCCTTGCCGCAAGGTTGGTGATGTAACCAAGAATAACAATAATGCCGGAAACTGGCCCTAATAGAATGACAAAGGATAACATTCAGAATAAAACATTATCCATTCGTATCAGTACGGATGGATTTTGTTTTTGCAGCTATACGCCATCGCTTCCCGATTCACTCAAATACTTCTTCTACAAGCCCGAGAAAGGATTGACACTCACAATGAACCTGCAACACGGTGTTGAACAGTGTCCGTTTGTCATGCAGGGCGAGAAGTATGATGTGAAGGTTATTGTCGAAACTGAGGATTTTACGACCATCCCTGTAGAATACGACAATAAACAGGATTACAAGACTTTTTATCGTCTTTGTTTTCCAAAGAATGTTGCTCGTGTCGAGGTTGTTGCAAATAGGCTTGATGCACAAGGACTGACAGTCCTGTTTCCTGTCGAGAAGTCTTTGTATGAGGGTTTTCAGAAACTAGGGGATGTTACATTCTATTCTACTCTCAGTATACTGTTGGGTTTGATGACAAGCAAGCCGGCTACAGAAGAGAGATATATGCTTGCATATTTCCAAGGCGACCTCTCATTCTTTATTTCAATGCAGGACGGAAAGATGAGGCTTGCAAACGCGTTCAGGTGCGAGGGTGGCCACGACAGCATATACTATTTGTTGAATATTTGGAAGGAGCAGGGGTTGTCACAGGAGGATGATACACTATATTTGTGTGGCGATAAGGGTGTCGAACTTAATATGATGGCAATCGGTCGCTTTATAAAGAGGTGTAAGCGTATGAATGCAAACGAATTGTTCCCGTTGACATTGTTGAACAAGATGGAAGGTATTCCTTTCGATCTACAGTCATTGATACTATGCGAATAATAAGTGGTAAATATAAAGGCCGTCATTTTGATGTGCCACGTAATTTCAAGGCACGTCCTACAACCGATTTTGCCAAAGAGAACCTTTTCAATATCCTTGCCAATATAGTGGATTTTGAAGATATGTCGGTACTTGATTTCTTTGCCGGAACAGGCAGCATTAGCCTTGAATTCCTTTCGCGCGGTTGCAAGGCTGTCACATCAGTTGAGATGGATGCCATGCATGCGGCACACCTTAAGAAGACTGCCGCACTCTTGGGCGACAGTGCCTGGTGTGTTGTTCGTGACGATGTCTTCCGCTATATACGTCGCAGTCCTGCGGCTTATGACCTTGTCTTTGCCGACCCTCCATACGCGCTCAAGGAGCTCAAGACTATTCCCGACCTTGTACTTGAAGGCGGTCTGCTCAAGAATGGCGGCATTCTTGTTTTTGAACACGGAAAGGATTACGATTTTAGCGCGCATCCCAATTTCTTCAGGCACGTGGCATACGGTAGTGTGAACTTCAGTTTTTTTGAGAAAAAGTAGGTCCCAGCTTGATTGTCTCCTTAACTTTTTTAATCCTGACCCAGACAGTCTGGCGCGGGTAATCCGTTATATTCGCAATCTCCGGGCCGGTCAACCCTATTTTCAAAAGATAGCATACACGCAGCAGCGGCTCGTTGATTTTCTTGAACTTGGCCTGTACCTCGTGAGTGAACTCGGGGTATAGTTTGTCAATGGCGCCAAGCAACTCCTTCCACTCGTTGTTGCTCAGGTGGTATTTGCCTTTGGATGTCTTTTTAACCTTTTCAATGATATCGCCATTGCTCTTGGCCATATTGCTCATAATGGTCTGCTTCGTCAACTCGCAGTTCTGCGCAACAAGCATATCGAAATCTTCCTTTGCATTTTGCAACTCTTTTGATAGCCTTGAATTGGCAGCGTTCAGTTTCCTCAATTCTTTTTCTTTCTCTTCAATGCACCTTTTCTCATTCTCAAGTTCAATCTCTCTTTTTTCTACCAACACCTTTGCACTTTCAATATTCTTTTCCTTGTTGAGGATAATGTCGAGCAAACGTTTTTTCCGTCTATAATGCAGCGTAACAGTTCCTAATAGCACTATTATTGATATTGAAACCCCAATTACAAGGTTATACCTGTCTTTAGCGGCATTCTGCATCACCCTTGTCTCCTCTTCCTTGTCGCGCCTGTATTGGAAGAAATTCTTTGCATTCGTAGTGTGCTCAAGGTTTCTTTTGTTGTTTACCGCCAAATTTGCATCAATGAATTTTATGGCAAATTCTGTAGCTTTTTCATAATCCTTAATGGAAGCATAATACCTTGTCAACCATTGCGAAGCATCATATTTCGATTCAATTCGTGAAGTTGTGTTATAAAGTTCTAACCTGGCACCTGCTGCGCTGTCAATTGATACGAAACATTCGTAATAGACAGATAGGTTTGATAGATAGTTGAATGGGCGTTCTTTTTTGTTGAGCCTGTTTAGTAATTCATAGCAATGTGTAGCTTCGTCTTTATATCCATATAGTGCGTAATCTCCCATTGCTGTTGCGATTATATCTGCATTTTTTCTATCAATAACTGCATTGTTTAAATTATTTATAATTAGGTTATAGAACTTTACGGAATTTATGGTATCGTTTAATTTAGAGTAACAGCTTGCAATAGTCATATATGTCCTATTATTGGCATTGTCATTACGTTCTGCAACTTCAAGTCGTTTAAGTGCGACATCTAAAGCCTCGGTGTAATTTAATTGTGTTCTATACAAATGGGATAATTGTGAATAAGAATTTCCCCATAATGCAACATCTGCATTAGACGTTTCTTCTGCAATGGCTGCTGATTTCAGAAAAAATGTCACTGCATTCGGGTAGTCATTAAGGTCGCGATACACACTGCCCATATAATAATAGGCCTCCTGTTTGTCAACGCTTGTACCGTTTTTCTCAAAAAAACGGCAGATGTTCTTTATCTGTTTGTCTGTTCTGTGGGTAATATACGCTTTGTCCTGTAGCCTTATTTCAAGCAAAGCCAGTTTGTTGCGCATATATTCCGTTTCGTTGTCGAACTGCGGTTTTATGGAATCGAGTCTTCGCATTGCAGCTTGTGGCAATGTATCGCCCATAGCCTTTATGTCGTTCAACTCTTTTAATAGAACTTCGTTTTCCTGTTTGCTGCACGCTGCAAAAAGTGCCGATGAAAACAGTAATATCCGAATAAAATATCTCATAGTGTTTTTTCTCTATTGTTCTGTGTATGCTAAAATAATGTAAAAAAACGAGTTGTATTGCGACTTCTTGTCCAATCTTGTCTATTATGCCAAAAAAATGATAATAAAAAGATTGGCGCTTGATTTTAATATATTGACTGTTAGTGCGTTATGGACTATGTAACAAAAGTTGGACAGGTTTGGACACGGGTTTCTTTGGAGAATACTTTATAGCCGATATTTTTGTAATAGTTTAAACAAAATTTAAAAAATATGGAAAAAATTGTCAACAAAGTATTTTTGTGTTTATTTCTATTATCCTCGAGTAGCTTCCTTTACGCACAGTCAGATGAAACAAAACAAGTTGTTTTGGAAAAGTTAGAAGGTGATGGTGATATTGATATTGACATTGATATTGATAGAATAGGTATACCTGAGAGGGATTTGGATATATATTCCATCCTGCCAACAGTGTTCTACAATGCAGCAGATGCCCGATTTACAGTAACGAGCCCTTATGTAACATTTGAAACGGTTACATATTACATTGTGGACGAATCAGGTTCTGTTCAGCAGCAAAGCGAAATTGCTCTTCCAAAAGGTTGTGATGTTGAATTGTGGCTGCCACTGCTGCCGGTCGGTTCTTATAAGATAGTCTTTGATTTTGGCGGCAGCTGCTTCCAAGGAGAGTTTGAAATTGAGTAAATGAGTAGCCGTTATATGAGGATATGTGTATGTCAATTTTATAGTGTATATTGGGGTTTACAATAACAAAATGCTTGTTTATGAGATATCGTTGTTTTTTATTTTTCTTGTTTTTCACTTTAAGCAACATTGCCGTTTCTCCACAATCCCAAAGTGCAATGCTAAATAACAGTGAAACAATCATTCGGAAAACTATTGAATTTGCGCATCCGGGTGAAACCGGTGAGAATAAGTTTTGGGATTTTGGAGAGCTGTGCATCTATGACGAGGAGCATATAGATGAATATATCGCACAAAACGATTCCATAACAGTAGAGATAACCCCATTCTGTTACAACTACTATAAAAATTCCGGGGACACTCTTTATTGCATTGGCTATAATACCAAAAATACAAAACTGAAATACTTAAAGCCGGAAATCCATAAGATTAATGGTTTACAATTCGGCTCTGCAGCCATTTCGAATATATATGGCGAAGGAATATATTCCAACACTTTGAATTTGCACGTGTACGGTGAAACAGCCTATTCTATTGATTCATACGGCTCAATAGTCTTGCCGGGAGACAGCGTGAGGTACGGTGCATACCGAACGTTAAAGAGAAAGCATATTGGACAGATTCTCACACCGGATACCAAGATTTATGATGATATACATAGCCCCAATTCATCAATATACGATAGATTAAAGCAAGATTCATTAACCTGGATTATAGAGAACTATAATTGGTATATCCCCGACTACAAACATTCCATAATAGAGACAACAATTACATATCTGCTAAAGGATGGCAAAAAGACATTACATAGTACAAACTCATATTACTACCCAATTTACGGGCAAAAGAAAAAAACTATTACGATAAATAAATCCGACACACTTCGTCATGTAAATCTTTTTACACAAGAAAACACGCTTTGCAATACCGGGATTTCAGAAATTGGTGACGATGATATAAGACTGAGTTGTCACCAGGATAATCATAATACATTAGCCATTGAGCTAATGACAGACAGGAATCTTGATATTTCCATCGCATTGGCAAGTATTGGTGGTATAGCGTTCGAGAATGTACACTTAAAAACATTAGAAGGCCATCCGATAAAAACAACTTTTGACCTGACCGATTTGCAACAAGGGACATACCTGCTTATCGTTAGCTATGAAAATAAGGTGGTTTGTAAAAAAATATATATGGAGGACAACCTAAATGAATAAAACAACATTATCATTACTTTTTGTTTTTACAGCATTGCTTTCAAATGCACAGATTCTTAATGAGGAGTCTATGCTATCTGTCAAGCAAGAGAGTAAATGCATATTATCAGACACTTTAACTTTGCCGGCAAAAGCTTCTGTTCACAGCGGTGCAAATGAAATTTTCAAAGACCATGCTCCATCACCGGAATCTCATGCTTTAATGCAATACTCAGATATCCCGGTATCGCTATACACTGGTATTCCCGACATTTCAATACCCATTTATACCATAAATGTCGGCAATTTTAGTTTGCCAATTTCACTAAGATACCATGCCTCCGGGATAAAAGTCGCGCAAGAAGCAAGTCGTGTAGGACTTGGATGGAGTTTACATGCCGGTGGCTGTATAAGCAGGACAATACAGGGAAGAGATGATTTTGATGAATTCGGATTTTATATGTGTTCAGATGATTTTCCAGACCACTACGAGTCTCCATTAGTAGAGACAGATAATATCAGCAACTCTGAACTTGACACAGAATCAGATATTTATCACTATAACTTTGCCGGATATTCCGGTAAATTCATCGTGCGTAAAGGCGAATATGAGAGAGAAGATGAAAGCAGATTTATGTTGCTTAATCCAGAAGACAATTTACGCATAGAAGGATGTGACAATTGTTTTACAATCACTGCAGAAGACAATACAAAGTTCATTTTTAATGACATAGAACAAAGAGCGACTTGTAATATGTGTTTTGAAGATGAGAAACAAGGTAGTGAAACCCTCGGCTACGACAGCGATTATGTTCCATATGATGAAACAAATTTTTCATATCCTGCGACAGTCACAAGTTGGTTGTTAAGTAAGATTATCCTTCCAAATGGAAATTCCATACAATTCAACTACGTAATGCTGACAAATTCATACCTAAGCCCTGCTTATGAATCTTATACAAAATACAAGATATTGGAAGAACAATATTTCTTTTTCGATCCAATCATATCCAAGGATGAGTGCAAACCAAAAGACAGACGTTATTGGAGTATGGATTTGAACAAGAGCGAATATATTTTAAATTCAATTACATGGAATCAAGGAACTATTGAATTTAAAAGAAATTTAAATGAGAGATTTGACATAACCGGATATGAAAAAGGTAGGCGTGTGCCAAGTGAAAATAGGGCACTTGAATATATTAACATATACCCTATATATGGCGACTCACCCATTCTTTCATACAAACTACACCATTCATATTTTGTTGGGAAATACAGATATAATCAAGAAGTGGTATACGACACAACAAATTATCTGGCAGCAAGGTTACGTTTGGATTCTATCACTATTAATAACGCACAAAAATACACGATGGAATATGATATGAGCAATAATCTGCCACTAAAAAATGACCATTTCACTGACAAATGGGGGTTTTACACAACAAACAATTTCAAAAAGGAATCATTCTATCCTTGTACAATTACAGACAATTGGTATGCTTATAAAACAGACAGCAGTGCAACCGGTGGAATATCTATTGACAAAACCAAAATTGTAGTTCCAAAGGGTCAAACATATTACTATCAAGATGAATATGATCCAAAACCTGATACTGCTGCAAAAACTTGGATATTGACAGGACTAACAACTCCAACTGGAGCATCAACTCGTTTTAAATATGATTGTAATGATATATACACAACAAAACTTGATACTGTATATACCTCAACGAAGATGCAGGACTTTACAATAAACAATATTTCCAGTGATACAATTTTAAAAATCCCTGTAGAAATTGATAATAATTATGCATACCGTATTAAATTAGAATACCAAGAAAATAAAGTTTTTAATAACACAAACAACAAGATTGGAATATATACACTGCCAGGGTATATAAGATGCTTCTCTTATCCACAAAGTACAATTACCGAAACGAATGGAGATAGTATAAAAAAAACATTTACTCTTGAAGGGCTTATAAATCAAAACGCGTATTTGGACACTTTTACCCTCAAATTGGAGTCTATCAGAAACGCACAGGTATATATTAACGTATCAATACAAAAAATAGAAACGGCTCTTAAAAAAGATATTGTCGGAGGTGTGAGGATTTCCCAAATAAAATCCCCTCTCTCTACTATCAACTATTTTTATGCAGAAAATGGGTATAGCACTGGCTTGCTATTAAGAGAACCGAGGCATTCGCATCCCACAATTTGTTATTTTTACACATATTGTGCCGGGCTTAATATTGTAAATGCTGTTTTTTATACAGTTGCGTTTAATTCATTTACAACTCGTAGTGCTTATAATCCATATAACGGTAATCATATTGGTTATTCAAAAGTATATAGTACGACACTTTGCTCAGGAGATAGTATTACGGAATTACACACATTCTTTAACAAACCAGAGACTGATTATTATGATTACAATGATCAAGGCACGCATAATCCATTGAATGGGACTATGACAAGGCATGTTCAGTTCTACAATGAAATTCCTCAAAAAGATATCATATACAAATACGATACTATTTCCACTGAAAAAATAAAATGTCTGAAAATAGGTGATGCAAATTACTCAAGATGTTACTATGTTAAGAATTTTTATACATACCTCGACAGTATGAGTATTAAAGAGGATGAGAATGTCAAGAGTTTCAAATACACTTATCACGATTCAATCTTCAAGTTGAAAACAGCAAGGATTTATGCAACAGGGCACCCTACAAAGAGAATTGAATATTCATACTCTGTAGACTACCCCTCATATTTAGGTGGTACGTTCAAAGACAGCCAATTAAAAACAGTCCCTCTAATGGAAAAATATTATACCGGCAATACATTGGAAAAGGCCATTGTAAAGACCCATCACAACTCTACAATAGTTAAGCCGTATAAAGAATATAGTTTTATAGGAAACCAAGGCTTGGACAAAAACCCAGTAACGCTTTCGATGGACAGTTCCACTACTGCCGATGTGACATATAACAGCTACACCGCCAAAGGGCAGCCGACAGAACTCATTAGCCGTGGTGGCCGTCGTGTAGTACTTCTTTGGAGCTATAATAACCAGCACATTGTAGCACAAATAAACAACGCGACCCTACAGGAAGTTATCAATTGTGGCATCAATGTCGATGAATTGGCCGAAAAATTTTTGCCTGTCGATGAAGATTGGGAAAAATTGCATAAATTGCGCTGCAAATTGCCGAATGCACAAGTTACAGTAAACAGATACGAGCCGCTCGTTGGTATGATATCACAGACCGATGCACGTGGAGTAGAGACCCGTTACACATACGATGAGTTCAATCGCCTGCATCAAGTAATAGAAGTAGATGGTGACGCAGAAAACATTATTGAGCAAATAGAGTACCATTATGCAACAGAAGAGTAATATTATATACATATTGAGATATTTTGCAATATCTCTTCTGCTGTGCATCTGCAGTACTGTCTTTGCACAACAGAACCACATACGAAAGAGAATTCCCGT
>JAGCMB010000046.1 GCA_017646665.1 Bacteroidaceae bacterium | reverse complement strand
TTACGACTATGAAAAAGTATATCTGTTCAGTATGTGGTTTTGTACACGAAGGTGATTCAGCTCCCGAGCGTTGTCCAATGTGTAAGGTTCCTGCCGACAAGTTTAACGAGATGCAGGAGGGCAACGGCAAGCTCGAGTTTGTTCAGGAGCACGTGATTGGTGTTGCAAAAGGCTGTGACGACGAGATGATAAAGGATTTGAACAACCACTTCGTAGGCGAGTGCACCGAGGTAGGAATGTATCTTGCAATGAGCCGTCAGGCCGACCGCGAGGGCTATCCCGAGGTAGCCGAGGCCTTCAAGCGCTATGCTTGGGAAGAGGCTGAGCACGCTGCCAAGTTCGCCGAGCTTTTGGGCGACTGTGTATGGGATACAAAGACAAACCTTGAGCGTCGTATGAATGCCGAGGCCGAGGCAAACAGCGATAAGTACCGCATTGCCAAGCGTGCCAAGGAGTTGAACCTCGATGCAATCCACGATACCGTACACGAAATGGCAAAGGACGAGGCTCGTCATGGCAAAGGCTTCGAGGGCTTGTTCAACCGCTACTTCAAGTAATATAAAGGTTAATCTATAAACGGATATTGGCCGCCTATGACATAGGCAGCCAATATTTTTTTGTGGACTTTGTATCTCTGCGTTTTGCCGTGAACAATGGTAATTTCAAAGAAAACCGTCACCATCAAAATCTCAGCAAACAGCCGGGTAAGCAGCGGAAACAGGACAAAATATGTCTGAGCGGTGCATTGTTGTGTTGCTGTTATTGCGTGAAAAGCGAGTTGTTTTGTCCCCGATGCTTGAACGAATAGCTGTTTGTGGTAAATAACAGCCAACCGAGGGATGTCGCTTGCGACTCGCGAGCAAAAGGCTGTTATGGCTGATTTTGCCGGTGACGGGCGCTTTTTGGTTACTTTTTCGCGCGACGAAAAAGTAATGAGAGAAAGACTTGAAATAAAATATAAGTGAACGATTAAGGTTGAGAACTGCCATAGAACATTACGGCGAGCGAAAGCGAGGTTTACACTTGATTCCTACACAACCCCTTTATCCCATCTTGTAATACTACTCATACAACTTGTATGTAGTGCGCAGCACCTGGAATTCTGTGCGACGGTTAAGTTGGTGGCACAGCTCCTGTTCATCCTTGTCAAGTCCTTTTATGAACTCCTCTGTTAGGATGTCACCCTCTTTCAGGAATGTATACTGTTCCGTCATTTTCTTTGTTACGGTCTTTGGCGTATTTTCGCCGTAACCAACAGCTGTCAGTCGCTCCTTTTCGATGCCTTTACCAACAAGATATGTCATCACTGACTCTGCACGAGCCTGTGAAAGTTTTTGATTGTAATTGTCGCCACCTCTATTGTCGCAATGCGCCCCAAGCTCAATAGTGACATTAGGGTTCAGTTCAAGCATTGCCACCAGTTCGTCGAGTGCTGCCGATGATGAGGCTGTGAGTGTCGCCTTGTTATATTCATAGAAGATGTTGTCAATGAGCACCGGACGTGCCGCCGATGGCAGCTCAAAATCACGCTGATAACTATGCTCGCCTTCGTCGAGTGTGGTCTTTAACTCCTGCATAGCATTCAGATATCCTTTGCAGGTACCAAGCAACACATATTCCACTCCTGGGTTTACACGCACGCTGTAGGAACCGTCGTTCATCACTCCGAAACTGGTGTTTGTACCGTCGTTGCCAATCATATATATAACCGCGTTGGGTAGCTCATATCCATCCTTTTCATATATCCATCCACGCAGTGTATGTACTGTTTCCGGTAGCATAAACGAATATATGTGGTCCCAACCGCGCGCGTCGCCTCTGTTTGAACTGAAGTATCCGCGGTACAATCCCGGTGCAAATGTAATGCCAAAGTCATCTCCGTTTGAGTTCACCGGTGCTCCAATGTTCTTCACCTCCCAAACCGTGTCATTTACCTGTGTTGCACTGTAGATGTCAAGACCACCCATTCCGGGGTAACCGTTTGACGAGAAGAATAGCTCGCCTTGCGGTCCGAATGTCGGGAATTGCTCATCGCCTTCGGTGTTTATGCCCTCACCCAAATTCTCCAGCACGCCTTCCATTGCCTTGCTCTGTCCAATGTATAATCTCCAGATGTCGAGTCCGCCGTAGCCACCTGTCAAGTTCGATGTAAAGTACAACCAATCTCCATTGGGCGACACTGCCGGATGGGCATAGGCCGACAGCGTGTCGCTTGATATTACAACCTGTTCGGGCTTTGTCCACGAAGCATCGCTTCTGTTGCTCTTGAAAATTGTGGCATATCGTGGGTATTGGTCATCTATTGCACAGCGTGTGAAATACATAACCCTACCGTCGGGGGTAAATGAACAGGCACCATCCTCAAATTCACCGTTTATGTCACTCTCAATCTTTTCTGTCTTTTGCCATTTTCCCTTCTCGTCACGCTTTGTGAGGAACATATCCGCACTCTTTTGTCCCGTTATGCTGCTTAGTTCATCTCCTGTCGCCTCCTTACGGGTACTTGTGGTGATAATCATCGTTGTGTCTTCTCCTACATACGCCGGGCAATAGTCACTGCGCTGTCCGTTCAGCTCCTTTGATTTCTTCACAATGTAACGTGTGGGGTACTTCTTCCATTCGGCCGATTGCTTTGCCGACTCAAGACCAATGATTGCCAGCCTGTCGTTCGGGGCTTTTTCCAGATAAGCCTCATAGTTTTTCTGTGCAGCCTTGTAATCGCCTTTGACAAGCTGTGCATCGGCAAGGTGTCGCAGGGCGGTGGAGTCGGGGTAGCCATAGCGCACAGCATTTTGGTAAGCACCCACCGCCGGCACTGAGTTGTAGCTCTTTCGGTAACACTCGCCAAGTTTCCAAGCTACCTCTGCGCGTTTTGCACGGTCTTTGGCCGGTATTTTACGATAACCCTTTTTATACTCTTTGGCGGCTTCGTAATACTCCATTACAGCAACATAGCGGTCACCTTTCTTGATGGCCTTATCGCTGCTGCAAGCCGTTGTGAACAGCACGCACAGCACAAAAATTAATATGTTGCAAATTGTTTTCTGCATATTGACGGTATTACTTTCTGCCGCTATTATATAATAACTGAAAAAAGAGTATTTTATTTTATAAAATGTAAATTTATTGCCAAAAAAGCGTCAGCAACCAATGGCTACTGACGCTTTTTTTGATATGCTATTGTCGGATGTTACTTTACAAGAGTCTTTTTGCCGTTTACAATGTAAATGCCGGGCTCTGTTATTGCATTGAGTCTGCGTCCGGTGAGGTCATATATTACATCGGCCTCTGAACTTTCATTCTCGACGACTTCAATATTTGTTGCGACAGGCGATTTCGCGTATATGTTCACTGGTTTCTGTGTGCCTTTATAGCAAGAGAAACGTGGTGAACTTGTATTGTACTGCAAAATGTTTCTGCTCTTGTCGCCTTGTGCTGTTATTGTGGCAAGCGCATCAGAGATTGCAATCTTCCAACTGCCGTTTGCGTCGAGCGTCGGTGTTGTTACAAGATAATTGCTGCTGCTTGACGACGCTGCAAGATATTGGCCATCGACATTGAATGCGTATGTGCCCGCAACAGCTCCCTCCTCGAGAAGAATTTTCTGTACATCATCGGCAAGGTATGTTATGCAGTTGTTGCTTACCATAATATCTGTGTTGTGTCTGTAATTGCCGGCTGAAGCTCCCATTGCATAGTTCTCGTATCCAATTACAATAGAGTCGCCTATCGTGAGCTGTGCAACGTCTGTTACAAGCACAAAATTGCCGCCTGTGAAATTACCTCCGTTGCCCTCGCCGTTGTTGTTCTCATTATTGTCACCATCGCCATTGCCATCGTTGTCATCGCCACTGTCTTCGCCATCATTGTCATCGTCCTTTTCTATAGTACCTTCCATAGCCTCCACCACAACATTGTCAATCTCAAATGTGCCGGCTTTAGTGCTTGTGCCAATGTAACGGAACGCTATTGTTACATTGCTCTTGCCCATATATGCAGCCGGAATATCAACCTTCTCCACTTTTGTGAACTCCCAATTGGTGGTGTTTTCCACAGCACCAAAATCAATCGCTTCCCAGGTAGCCTCCTCAACGTCTTCTGTGTAGTTGTCGCTTATCAGCAACTGGTGATAAGCTGCAGCCTTTCCGCTCTCACAGTAACGTATCACGTAATCGAACGAAATTGTTGCAATGCTGTCCTTCGCAAAATCAAAGCTCTGCGACAATAGCCAACTCTCGGCATTGTTGTTTGTCTTGCTGCTGCTTACGTACGATGTAGCTACAGCGCATTTATAATCCAAATGCCAGGGATAATTACCCAGTGTCTCGTGTGTTGTGAACAACATTGTTTCCCCATCGAAATTCTCGTTAAGGTAAATTTTCCAATGTTCAGGTGCGTCGGGGGTGTTTCCTGTTCCCTCCTCAACCTCGCCGGTGAGATGGAATACATAGTTTATTGAGTCGCCCCACACATAGTCGGCAAGTTGTGGATAATCGACGAATGGGTTGCGGTTTCCTTGCACCTCATATACTGCATTGTTGCGGTTCACCTCCTTTGTGCTCACAGGGTCCTGCTTGTGCCACTTGAGCAACAGCTCCACAGCCCAAGGCTTCAGGGTGGGGTAGGTGCTCTTCTCATAGTTCATCCAGGTGTATTCCCAAGTTAAATCCTGATAGCAGGTAAACATATACATAAAAACGCGGGCAAAGTCACCCTTATACTCATCGCAAGGCTCGTATGCGTTCATACTGCTGCCGTCAATGTTCGCTTTTCCCACAAAAGTGACACCATTATCCCAGCTTACGCTTGTGAGCTCTCCCAAAGGATAGTTGCTTTTGCGGCTGTTGGCGTTCTGGTCCGATGGGTTCAGGTGGTGAAGGTCGCAATAGGCATTGTTTTGGTTGCCGCCCCACCAGCTCTTTGCAACGCTGTGCTCAATGTTCATTCCGCTAACGGCAGAGCCCTTGTTGCCAAAGTAGCGCTTCTCGGCAGAATACATATCGAGCACACGGCGCTGACCATTCTCAACAACCGCATCGGTAGTGTAGAATGCACCCCAGGTCTTGTCTTCGCCACTTCCATAGCTTATCTTCTTGTGGTCTTTAATGAGTTCATAAAGAGCATTTTTCAGTGTTGAACCACCCTTGACACCGTCTACCGGTGCGTAATACTCTTTCTGCGCTGTGGCACAAACCACCAAAAGACACAAGAATATTGATGATATCAGACGTTTCATATCTTCTTTTTGAATTGTTTATGTTAAATCTTTACAAAGGTACACATTATTTTCAATAAAAGTCGTGCGAGTGTAAATATTTGTTTACATAGGCACTGCACCTGTGAATAAAAACATCCTTTTTTCTTGGATAAATCAGAATTTATTGTGTAAGTTTGCTTTTGGTTTGTCCGTTGTGGGCAACCGATAGATGAATGTAATTGCAAAACCCAGTAGCTGTTTGAATTTATATCGTTTAAAAAACAACGAAAATGCAGCTTCCTAAGATATTTTTATTGGAAATTTAAATAACTCCTAAATACTATGAACAAGGAAAAGCTTTTTAGCGATTTCTCGCCAGTATCGTCCGAGGATTGGAAAAACAAGATTGTAGAGGACTTGAAAGGCGTTCCATACGACAAAAAAATGATATGGAAAACATCCGAGGGCTTCAATGTAAATCCTTTCTACCGCAGGGAGGATTTGCCTGCTGGTTGTGAGAATGCACTGCCCGGCGTGTTCCCCTTTACACGAGGCAACAAGCCCTGTAACAGTTGGCTTGTACGTCAGGACATTAAAGCCGGCGATGCCGCCGAGGCTAATGCACAGGCAAAGTGGCTTATTGCCAATGGCGTAAACTCCATTGCTTTTGGAATTAAAGGCAAACTCGTTACCCCCGAATATATTCCGGCTCTGCTCGATGGCATTGATGCCGAGAGCGTTGAACTCAATTTTAATGTATGTGTGGGTAAGGTTGTGCTTTTCACACAGTTGCTTGTCGAGTATTACCGTCAACGTGCTTTCGACCTTGAAAAGGTGAGGGGCAGCATCGGCTACGACCCCATTGGCAAGGAGATGATGTCCGGCAAGGTCAACGATACCTATACCGAAGTTATCAAAGCCCTTGTCGCCGAAACAGCCTGTATGCCAAAGTTCCGTTGCATTGCGGTGAACAGTGGCAAACTGAACAATGCCGGCGCCTATATAACCCAAGAACTTGCCTGTGCTCTTGCCTGGGGCAATGAGTATCTGCACGCGGCAACCGAGGCCGGCATCCCGGTTGATGTTGTTGCAAAGAACATCAAGTTCAATATGGGAATATCAAGCAATTTCTTTATGGAGATTGCCAAATTCCGTGCAGCTCGCACGTTGTGGGCGAAGATTGTCGAGCAGTATGAGCCTGAATGTAAGTGTTCCTGCAAGATGATTGTCCACGCCGAAACATCTGAGTTTAATCTCACCCTGTTCGATGCATACGTGAATATGCTACGCACGCAGACCGAAGCTATGAGCGCGGCCATTGCCGGTGTGGAGTCCATCACCGTGACACCATACGATGCCGTTTACGAGTCACCAACCGATTTTGCAGTGCGCATAGCAAAGAACCAACAACTGATACTCAAGCACGAAAGCCACCTCGATAAGGTTGTCGACCCGGCCGGTGGTTCATACTATATTGAGAGCCTTACAGCATCCATTGCAGCCGAGGCATTTAAACAATTCCTTGCCATTGAGGAGGTCGGCGGCTTCCACAAGGCCGTGAAGGAGGGTGTTATTCAGCAGGCTGTCGAGGCTTCGGGCAACGAACGCCGCGCGGCATTTGCCAAGCGTCGCGAGGTACTCATCGGCACCAACCAATATCCCAATTTCGGCGAGCTCTCCGATGGCCACCGCCCCGCATCAAAGGGTTGTAACTGCGGTTGTCATTGTGACGGCACAAAAGAAACAGGCGGAAAGACTTTGACAATCAAGCGTCTTGCCGAGGAGTTCGAGCAGCTGCGCCTGAGCACCGAAGAGAGCGGTCGCCGTCCCAAGGCATTTATGCTCACCATTGGTAACCTTGCAATGCGACAGGCAAGAGCGCAGTTCTCTTGTAATTTCCTCGCGACAGCCGGTTACGAGGTTATCGACAATCTGGGCTTCGCCACGGTCGACGAGGGCGTTAAAGCCGCGTTGGATGCAAAGGCCGACATCGTTGTCCTCTGCTCGAGCGACGAGGAGTATGCCGAGTATGCAATCCCTGCATATCAGGCTATTGGCGACAAGGCAATCTTCATTGTAGCCGGAGCTCCGGCTTGTACTCCGGAACTGCAACAGGCCGGCATAGTGAACTTTATCAACATCAAATCCAATGTTCTCGAAACCTTGAAGGCGTTGAACGCAAAGTTGGGTATATAAAGGATAGGCGTTATGAGAAAGAATTTCAACAATATAGACCTGTTTGGCTGCACGGCGGCCACAGGATGCTGCACCAACGCAGCCGACAATAGCAACAATGTCTGGGAAACCGCCGAGCAGATAAAGGTAAAACCCCTTTACACCGCAGCCGACCTAAAGGATATGGAACATCTTGACTATGCAGCCGGCATACCGCCGTTCCTGCGTGGCCCTTACTCAATGATGTACGTGTTCCGCCCCTGGACAATACGTCAATACGCGGGCTTCTCTACAGCCGAGGAGAGCAACGCCTTCTACCGTCGCAATCTTGCATCGGGACAGAAAGGCCTCTCTGTCGCATTCGACTTGCCGACGCATCGCGGTTATAACCCCGACAACGAGAGAGTGGTGGGTGATGTTGGCAAGGCCGGCGTGTCAATCTGCTGTATGGAGAATATGGAACAGCTTTTCGACGGAATTCCGCTTAACAAGATGTCTGTTTCAATGACAATGAACGGTGCAGTGCTTCCGGTACTTGCTTTCTACATCAATGCCGCTCTTGAGCAGGGCGCAAAGCTCGAAGAGATGGCCGGAACAATACAGAACGATATTCTCAAGGAGTTTATGGTGCGTAATACCTATATATATCCGCCTTCATTCTCAATGCGCATAATAGGCGACATTTTTGCCTACACATCGCAGAAGATGCCAAAGTTCAACTCAATATCCATTTCGGGCTACCATATGCAAGAGGCCGGAGCATCGGCCGATATTGAGCTTGCATATACCCTTGCCGATGGTCTTGAATATGTGCGCACCGGTGTCAATGCCGGTATCGACATTGATGCTTTTGCACCGCGATTGTCATTCTTCTGGGGTATTGGTATGAACCCGTTTATGGAGATTGCCAAGATGCGTGCAGCGCGTATGCTGTGGGCAAAGATAATAAAGCAGTTCAACCCCAAGAACCCAAAATCAATGGCACTGCGCACGCACTGTCAGACCTCGGGTTGGTCGCTCACCGAGCAAGACCCTTATAACAACGTGGGCCGCACCGTAATCGAAGCTATGTCGGCGGCAATGGGACACACACAGTCGCTGCACACCAATGCACTCGACGAGGCCATTGCCTTGCCAACCGATTTCTCGGCACGCATTGCCCGCAACACACAAATCTATCTGCAAGAGGAGACAAATATCTGTCGCGTGGTTGACCCCTGGGGTGGCTCTTATTATGTCGAGAGCCTCACACAGGAGATTGCCGAAAAGGCGTGGAAGCTCATTCAGGAGATTGAGGAGCTTGGCGGAATGGCAAAGGCCATTGAAACAGGTATTCCCAAGATGCGTATCGAGGAGGCTGCGGCACGCACACAGGCACGCATTGACAGTGGCAAACAGGTGATTGTGGGTACAAACGCCTACAAGCTCGACGAGGAAGAACCAATCGACATCCTCGAAATTGACAACACCGCAGTACTCAAGGAACAGCTTGCCGCCCTCGAGCGCAACACTGCCGGCCGCGACGAGGCGGCGGTGAAGGCAGCGCTTGCCAAGATAACCGAGTATGCACGTAGCGGCGAGGGCAATCTGCTCGAGGCTGCCGTCGAGGCGGCACATCTGCGTGCTACATTAGGAGAAATTTCAGATGCCTGCGAGGATGTTGCCGGCAGGTATAAAGCAGTAATCAGAACAATATCGGGAGTGTATTCAGCAGAGAGCAAGGACGACGAGAGCTTCAGAGAGGCCTGCCGTCTAACAGACGAATTTGCGAAAAAGGAGGGACGCCGTCCCCGAGTTATGGTTGCCAAGATGGGACAGGACGGCCACGACCGTGGCGCAAAGGTTGTAGCCACCGGTTATGCCGACTGCGGCTTCGATGTGGATATGGGAATGTTGTTCCAGACTCCGGCCGAGGTAGCCCGTCAGGCTGTTGAGAACGATGTTCACGCTGTTGGTGTGTCATCGCTTGCAGCAGGTCACAAGACTCTTGTACCACAACTCATTGAGGAACTTGACAAGCTCGGTCGTGGCGACATAATGGTGTTTGCCGGTGGAGTAATCCCTGTACAGGACTATGATTTCCTCTACCGCGCCGGTGTTGTGGGTATCTTCGGCCCGGGTACAAGCGTGGCAAAGGCAGCGTGTGAACTAATGAAGATATTGCTCGACAAGTGAATGAATTGATTCATTCTCATAAAATAACAGCAAAGGGACGGCTAAGCCTTAGCCGCCCTTTATTACGAATAGATTGATATACAATAATGATAGTCTGTATAGCAGAGAAACCAAGTGTTGCAAAGGAAATAGCCGATATTCTTGGGGCGAAGAACCGCCACGAGGGGTTTATCGAGGGTAACGGTTATCAGGTAACCTGGACTTTCGGTCATCTGTGCACGCTCAAAGAGCCCAACGACTACACCCCTATGTGGCAACGTTGGAATTTGAGCAGTTTGCCAATGATACCGCCACGCTTCGGCATAAAGCTCATCAACGACAAAGGAATTGAAAAGCAGTTTGCCGTCATTGAGAAACTGATGCAGAGTGCCGATATGATAGTGAACTGCGGTGATGCCGGCCAGGAGGGAGAACTCATACAACGCTGGGTTATGCAAAAGGCACAGGCGAAATGTCCGGTGAAGCGTCTGTGGGTGTCCTCGCTCACCGAAGAGGCTATCCGCGAGGGCTTTGCCAACCTCAAAGACCAGAGCGAATACCAACCGCTCTACGAGGCAGGCCTCAGCCGTGCCATCGGCGACTGGCTCCTGGGAATGAATGCCACAAGGCTCTACACACTCAAATATGCCGCAAACAAACAGGTGCTCTCCATCGGTCGTGTGCAGACGCCCACCCTTGCACTTGTGGTAAAGCGTCAGCTCGAGATTCAGAACTTTGTTCCGCAACCCTATTGGGAACTGAAGACCGTGTACCGCGATACCACTTTCAGCGTCACCGAGGGACGTTTCGACAGCGAGGAGAAGGGCAAGGAGGCGTTGGAGAAAATCACAGGGCAGCCATTCACTGTCACCGATGTCACAGCCAAGAACGGTACCGAACTGCCACCTCGCCTCTATGACCTCACATCCCTGCAGGTCGACTGCAACAAGAAATTCGGTCTGTCGGCCGAACAGACACTGCAAACCATACAGTCGCTCTACGAAAAGAAGGTGACAACCTATCCGCGTGTCGATACCACCTTTTTGAGCGACGACATATACCCGAAATGCGAGAATATCCTCAAAGGTCTGCGCGACTATCAGCCATTGACAATGCCACTGTTCGGCAAGCCGCTTGTGAAATCAAAGAAGGTGTTCGACAACAAGAAGGTTACCGACCACCACGCCATAATCCCCACTGGAGTCTATCCGCAAGGGCTCACCGACCTCGAGAAGAAGGTCTACAATCTTGTGGCGACACACTTCATTGCCGTGTTCTATCCCGACTGCAAATTCCGCACCACCACAGTGCTTGGCGAGAGTGCCGATGTCAAGTTCAAGACAACAGGCAAGGAAATCATCGAGCCGGGCTGGCGCGTGGTCTTTGCCGGCGAACAGGTCGATGAAAAGGAGGAGAAGGAGAACTTGTTGCCATCGTTCACCGTTGGCGAGAGCGGCCCTCACGCCCCTGGCCTCACCGAGAAGTGGACGCAGCCGCCAAAGCATTACACCGAGGCCACCCTGCTTCGTGCAATGGAAACGGCCGGCAAGCTCGTCGATAACGAGGAGCTGCGCGATGCAATGAAGGAGAACGGCATCGGTCGCCCCTCAACCCGTGCGGCAATCATCGAAACGCTTTTCAAGCGCAACTACATTAAGCGCGAGAAAAAGAACATCGTTGCAACGCCCACAGGCATTGAACTCATTGGAATAATAAAGAACGAACTCCTGAAGAGTGCCGAACTCACCGGTCAATGGGAGAAAAAACTGCGCGACATTGAAAAACGGCAGTACGAGGCAAAGACCTTTATCGAGGAGCTAAAGGCAATGCTTGGTGATATTGTGCGCGACGTACTCAGCGACAATAGTGCATCAAGAATCTGATGATTTTTATATCACTCCCTGTCTATAAATTCTTTGGACAACAATAAAACCATTCCCCACGCAGTGCACAGCACTGCGTGGGGAATTCAACTTTATGAAAAATCTCTATAACTATTGTTATTATAGTTTGTGAATGTACATAGTATAGACTTTTTTACTTTATAAGAACTTTCTTGCCACCTACAATGTAAATGCCATTTGTTGGGTTTGTAATCTTTCTACCCTGTAAATCGTAGATGATTTCCTCCTTTTCGCCCTCAACTAAAATATCATCAATACCTGTGATGTTGAACGAGCCGTAGATTACAATATCTCTGTCGGGCATTATTGGAACAATCTCGTTCAATCCGAATTCGGGCTCAATTCCCAATTCCGGCTCCGGCTCCGGTTCTGGTTCCGGCTCCGGAGTACGCTCATATTCAATTCTTGACATACCAAACTCCGAAATTGCAAAGAACGGGTGCCCGTTGTCCAGGTTGTTGCCAAATGTCTCGGTCACGCGGAAACGTATGTAACGATATCTTATATCGTCGCTGCCAAGCTCGCCCGATGTGTAGACATTCGAACCTTTGTTCGACAAATCGGTGAGTGTTGCAATGGTGGTATATGTTCCGTTTTCACTGTTGCAGCCTTCAACAATAATAGTCTTTGGTGCAACTCCCATCACATCATTGCCGTTATCGCTTCGGTTGGTGTATGTGAACTTAAAAAAGCCCAAATCATTGCCCTCTCCCATATCTACACGAATATAGTGGTCAAGCCCGTCGGCACTCTGCTTGTCGCTATACTCACTGTGGAAGAATGTATTTGGATTGTCATCGAACAGTACATACCAGCCTTTGAACTCATCGCCCCATTGTGTGTTTGTACATGGCGCATTGGTGTAAAGCATTGCATCGGCATTGCCGGCAAGGTCAATCTCCTGCTCTAGCTCCGGAGTACGCTCATATTCAATTCTTGATATACCAAACTCCGAAATTGCAAAGAACGGGTGCCCGTTGTCCAGGTTGTTGCCAAAAGTCTCGGTCACGCGGAAACGTATGTAGCGGTATCTTACATCGTTGCTGCCAAGCTCGCCCGATGTGTAGACATTCGAACCTTTGTTCGACAAGTTGGTGAGTGTTGCAATGGTGGTAAATGTTCCGTTTTCACTGTTGCAGCCTTCAACAATAATAGTCTTTGGTGCAACTCCCATCACATCATTGCCGTTGTCGCGTCGGTTGGTGTATGTGAACTCGAAAACGCCCAAATCATCTCCCTCTCCCATATCCACACGGATATAGTGGTCGAGTCCATCGGTCGTCTGCTTGTTGCCATACTCGCTGTGGAAGAATGTATTTGGATTCTCATCGAACAGAACATACCAGCCTTTGAACTCATCACCCCATTGTGTGTTTGTACAGGGTGCATTGGTGTAAAGCATTGCATCGGCATTGCCGGCAAGGTCAATCTCCGTTTTTGTTACAATTGGCTCACTACTTCTTGTTGCAGCTTTTCTTGCACCAACCGCAGCAGGTGATGGGTTAGGGACAGTCATAAACTCCTCCAAATTCCAACCGCTGAACTCAACGCCTTCCCTGTCTGCAACGTTTGGAGCAATGATTCTTTTGCCCGGTGTAAGGAGCAAGGTCTTGTACTCTTTGCCATCAAGGACAAATGTAGCATATTTATCGCTGGTTACGTACTTCTCTTTAAATAGGAACTCCTTCCACTGGTCGGCTTCCTGGTATGCAGTGTATTGACGCTCTGGTGCATACAATGTGCAGCTCCATTTGTCAATATCATCCAAAGCCTGTTCGCCACAGGTAGGTGGCAACAATGCGCGGCTGGTGATTTTTGTCATCTTGCTACAGTCACTGAATGCCTCCTCGCCAATAGAGGATACATTGCTGCCGAATACAAATTCATCCAGGTTGTGGCAACCACTGAAGGCCCAACAGCCAATGCTCTCCACACCGTCACCCACAGTTACCTTTTTCAAACCACTGCAGTTGTAGAACTCGAAATCATAAATCTTGCTTTCAATGTCTGTAATCACAACTGTGCGTAGTGACTTGCTTTCGCAGAAAGGAGATGACTCCTGGCTTGGCTCGGACAGATATGTAATCTTTCCACCAATGTACAACGAGTCTATTGGGCTATCCTCGAACAATTTTTTGCCCAACGCAAGCTCTGTTGCCCGGTAACCTATGATGGCATTCTTCAAATTCTCGCAGTTCTTGAAAGCATAGTCACCAACAGATGTCACGGAACTTGGTATTCTAATGTTCCTCACCCCCTTGCAACCATCGAATGCTGATTCTCCTACTGCGCCGTTGTTGTTCAGTGTAACGTTCTTCATTGCATCATTGCTAAAGAAAGCGTACGCTCCAATGCTGCCATTGTTGTTGAGTGTCACACTTGTCATTGCATCATTGTCATAGAAGGCGCACTCTCCAATGTTGCCATTGTTGTTGAGTGTCACACTTGTCATTGCATCATTGTCATAGAATGCGCACTCTCCAATGTTGCCTTTGCTGTTGACGGTCAATGTGGTAAGTACATCATTCTTGTAGAACGAATATGGCATAATATCCGTAACTGTCAAGGCAACATTCCTGTACAGGACGGTGTCTTTTATAACAATGTCGGCAAGATTGTCGTTTACATCATCCACCACGCAGCATTGGCGGTCGGCAAGGCTGGTCGGGATAAACACTATACCATCAACTTCAAATTTTGAACTCAAGAATTGTGTCACCACAACATTGTCGCCCAAATTGACATATTTATTGTTGGCTACATAGTTTATCTTGCCACTCAAGTTTTCATATCCTTCGGGTGGGGTGTTAGGCAACCAGAATATCTTTGCAATGTTGTCGCATCCGGTGAAAGCCGATGCTGATATCTTCTCTACATTTGTACCAATTGTAACAGAGAGGATATTGTCGCAATCCTTGAATGCATTTTCGCCAACGATATAACCTTTATTCTCGTATTTGTCGGGGAGGACAATATGTGTACCCCTTCCTGCAAACTCGGTCAGATAAACCTTTCCGTCAATAGTCTCAAAGAAGAACGGGGAAGTTGATATATCTTCGGCATAATAGCCTACATAGCCATATTTAGTTGAGCCTTTGGTTATATTTAATGAAGAAAGGTTAATTACGCTTTTTAGCTCGGTGCAACCATAGAACGCATAATCTCCAATGCTTGTGACGCTGTTAGGGATTTCAATACTTGTAAGGCCGGTGCAATCAGAGAACGCATAGCCTGTAATACTCAAAGTTCCTTTCTCTATTGTAATCGATGTATTATTGGGCATTGTTCCTTTGTATTTATAAAGAACTTTACCGGCATATACTATTCCATTAGGCTGATTATCATACCAAGAAGTACCCTCGAACGCAGAACTTCCAATGCTTGTCACGCTGTTAGGAATTTCAATGCTTGCAAGGCCAGTGCAACCATAGAACGCCTCGCTTCCAATGCTTGTAACGCTCTTTTCATTATATTCAGCAGGCAAAGTCAATTTTGTTGCATAGCCCAAATAACCGGCTAAAGTCATTGCATTTTCATTCTCTAACCAAACAAAATCTCCATCTATAAAACCATTAGGCGCATTTATTACTTTATCTGCATAATATGCAACATAATTGTCATTGGAAGAGCCTTTACTGAATGTTAAATTGGAGAAATTTATAACTGTTTTAAGGCCTTTGCAATTAGCGAATGCATATTGTCCAATGCTTGTTACGCTGTTAGGGATTACAATGCTTGTAAGACTGGAGCAACCACTGAACGCAGAACTTCCAATGTATGTAACGCCATCACCGATTACAACGCTTGTAAGACTGGTGCAACCAAAGAACACAGAATATCCAATGCCTGTAACGCTATTTGGGATTTCAATGCTTGTAAGGCTGGAGCAATGATAGAATGCCCAATCTCCAATACTTGTGACGCTGTAAGGAATTACAACACTTGTAAGCCCATTGCAAGAATCGAATACACAAGTTCCAATGCTTGTCACGCTATTAGGGATTTCAATGCTTGTAAGGCTGGAGCAATCATAGAACGCCCAATTTCCAATACTTGTGACGCTGTAAGTTAGATTGTTATAGACAACACTCGCAGGAATTACCACACTGCCGGTGTATTCATTTGAATACGCACTATTAGAAGTTCCTTTAAAGGTTACCTCAACCGTCTTGTCCTCTTCGGATAGAATGTTGTAATAGATACCACCCACCTCAAAGTCGTGGGCTTTTGCCACTGTTGCGCATAGCAACAAAAGTGTAGTAAGTAAAAATTTTAAGTGTCTAAATCTTTTCATAGAATATTGTTTTTGTTGGATTTTGAGCATAATTTTTGCAAAATTATCGTTAACGTGTGACAAAAAATGTATCACTTTGTATCTTATTGCCGTGTGCGCGAAATGAGGTGCCTTTATAGTTTTTTGTTTGGAAATTGTTGTCTAATTTCGCGGTATGGAAAAGAATGACAAGGGGGAACTGTACAAAGTATTAAGGTCTTTGGTTGAGCAACGCTTTGGGAAAAAGGTGCTGGTGTCGAGTGATTTTGCCGAGCTGTCGGCAAGAATACTTGCCGATGTGGGGATATATCTTGCACCAATAACTTTGAGGCGTTTCTGGACCGACAAGTCTTGTGCGTGCTACAATGTGGTGCCACGACGTTCCACACTCAATGTCTTGTCGCAGTATGCAGGGTGTGGCAATTGGGATTCTTTTGCAGGTACCGGTAATGCGGCGTGGCTCAATAGCAGCGATTATATTCTGAAAGCCGATTTGCCGGCGACCGAGGTGCCGCAGGGTACTGTTCTTGAGCTTACTTGGGCACCCGACAGGCTTGTGCGTGTTCTTTCGTTGGGCGACTGTATGTTCCGCGTGCAAGAGAGCAGGAACAGCAAACTGTCGGTGGGTGATACCTTCAGGACTGAACTTTTTATGGAGGGTGAGCCATTGTTGCTGACGAATCTCATTCACGAGGGAATGTCGCCGATGAAGTATCTTTGTGGTCGTGTGGATGGAATAAGATACAGGATAGTGGAGAAGTAATTAGGTTAGTATTATATATAAAAAAGGTTGCAGGTGTTGTCAAAAATCTGTAACCTTTGTTGTTTTTATGGGTGAGTGTTATATTATTATCAAAAGCAATACACCATTATTGCTTTGTTGGGGATAAAATGGCTCAGTCGTAAAAAGGTGTGGATGCCCCGGTTTGCTTTAAGACTAGCCTGGGGGATAGTCTATTGATTTATAGAATTGATTGTAGTTTTAACTTTTTAAATTGCTTCCGCTCACTTTGTGGGTAAATTTACCAACACTTACTCGCAATTTTTAACCTTGTTCAGTTGTCTTATATTCTTTCTGTAGTCTTACTACATGTACTTTCTGTGCGACAGAAAGTACCAAAGAACCGGGCAGTCGTGTACGGCATCCGGTGCTTCCTTTGTTCACAAATTGCATCAGCTCAGCTGTTGCAATATTCTTCAGTCGGTTCACACCTCGCCACTCGCTGCTTGTCGCAATGCTTGGGGCGGCAAGAACTCGCTACGCTCAAACATCATGCCGTCTGTTTCCAAGCATTGCTCGGCTGCTCACTGTGCCTCCCAACGCTGCCCTTCCGCCTCTGGCGGGGAATTACCTTTGCTATGAAAATTTATTGGAATGTATCGCGGACTTTAACGCGTACAATAATTGGTAATAGCAGGTTGGGGAGTGCCAATAGATTATAAAAGCATTCCTTTATAAATCCCCCACAAGGTTATATTCCCGCCAGTTGAAATCCTTTTTGTACGCCTCTAACGATTCGGCTGGGACGTGAACCGTTACTTGCGGCGTGTTGAAAATCATTGTTATCTTCTGCGGCTCGACTGCGTGGTTATATACATCACGCAACGCTGTGCAGTTATAGAAAGCATAGTCGCCAATCTCGCTAACGCCGGCAGGGATGGTTATCTCCCGTAGTGCCGTGCACTCCCAAAACACTCCGCGCTCAATGGCCTTGAGCGACTGTGGTAATATAATATTTTCCAGTGAACTGCATTTTGCAAAGGCATCGAGGCCTATGCGCTCCACACCTTCGGGTATATCTACATTGTTAAGTGATGTACATAGTACAAAGGCTGCATTGCCAATGGTTGTCATTTCGCGTGGTATGCGCACGCTCCTCAGGTTTTTCATTCCGCAGAACGCTCCGTTTATGTTCTTTACGGTGCTTGGTATGTAGATGGTGACAACAGAATCGCAGTCGGCAAAGGAGTGGTTGGATATTGTTTCAATGCCCTCGGGCAGGAATACCGATTTTATTGGTGTGCCTTTGAATGCCTCGCTGGCAACCTGTGTGGTGCGGTATTGCTTGCCGTCGATGGTGGCGTGCCCGGCAATGTATATGTTCCACTCGTCGCCCTCGCCACCGGTGACCTCGCAGGTGCCTTCCTCGTGTGAGAGAATGTGATAATCGACTCCGCTCAACGAAACAGTGTCAATGGTTTTTTTGTCGGGGAGCAGTGTGAAAAGGGTAGTGAAGCTCAACAGAGCAAGGAGTGACGACAGCAGTATGTTGCGGCGAAGGTTGCGACGGCGTATGGCGTGCATCATCTCGTCGGTCGATGCAAAGCGTTTCTCTTTCTTTTCGTTGAGACAACGGTTAACTATCTTGTTTAACTGTTTGGAGTATTTTGCTCCGCTTTTCTCCTGGATGTATTTTACAAGTCGCCCAATGGCGTAGATGTCGCTGCGTTCGTCAATGTCGTTGATGTTGTTAATCTCGGGCGGCGCAAACAGAGGTGTTGTACCGGCTGTGTGCCCGTATGCGTTGTTGAAACAGAATCCCAGGTCAACGATTTTTACGTTGCTGCCCACTTGGGTGAGCATTATGTTGTTGGGCGAGAAATCGAGGTAGGCGATGCCTTGCCTGTGAAAACATCTGATACCCTCGAGCAGTTGCAAAAGGAATTTCCAAATATTCTGCTCGTTGGCAAAATAGCCTTTGTCGGTGCTTAGTATATCCTCTACGGTTGAGCCGTAGATATATTCCATAAGTATATACAGGCCGTCGCTATCCTCGCATATTCTCTCATATTTTGCAACATATTCGCTTGAAATGGAACTGCCTATCTCGAACTCTTTATAAAAGAGTGTTCTGTTGCGTAGCTTGTCTTGTAATTCAGGGCGCAACAGCTTCATGAAATATTGCTTACCATCAATGCGCACCTTGTAGGACAACGATGTGGCACCGCTGTTGCCGGTGGGTATCTTGTTGTCGAAAAGTTCGTCGTTGTATATGAACCCCGATGTGAGCATTTTCAGCTATCTTTAATCGCAACAGCCGTGTTCGGTTTTTACTATCTTGTAGAGCTTGTCGCTTGGGCGCACCTTGCAGGGTACTTTGAACGACACTCTGTCGCCCTTGTTTACCTTTTCAACCGGCTCAAGATTTACGCGTGGGTCCTCAAGCTCCAGGTACACAGCACCTGTTGTGGGGCCTGTGATAAGGATTTTTTCGCCGGCATCGATGGTGCCTGCCTCAATGAGGAACTCGCCCACGCCAAGCTTTGAAAAGTGCTTCATTGCCTTGCCGATATAAACCTTGCGCTCTGTGGCCTGTGAACCATATATATTACTCCACTCGCCCAACTTCTGTCCCTGGTAGTATCCGTCCCAGAATCCGCGGTTGAACACGGTGGCAAGACGCTTGTCCCAAGCGTCTTTCTTCTCCTCGGTGAGTTCGCCGGCAAGGTAGGCATTGAGTGCCTCGTTGTAGCAGCCGGCAACGGTCTGCACATATTCGGGGCCACGTGCGCGACCTTCAATCTTGAACACGCGCACGCCACTTTCAATCATACGGTCGATGAAACGGATGGTCTTGAGGTCTTTTGGTGACATTATATATTTATTGTCAACCTCCAGCTCAATATCGCTCTCACGGTCCTTTACAATGTAGCCGCGACGGCACACCTGCATACACTCGCCACGGTTGGCACTGCGCCCGAGCTGGTGGAGCGAGAGATAGCATTTGCCCGATATTGCCATACACAATGCACCGTGGCAGAACATCTCTATGCGAAGCAACTCCCCTTTGGGGCCGCGGATATTCTCGTCGACAATGACCTTGTGTATTGCTGCAACCTGCTCCATCTTCAGCTCACGTGCAAGCACCACCACGTCGGCAAACTGTGCGTAGAACTTCATTGCCTCGCTGTTGCTTATATTGAGCTGTGTCGACAGGTGCACCTCAACGCCAATGCGGTTGCAGTACTGCATAACGGCAACGTCGGCGGCAATCACGGCCGAGATGCCGCTCTCTTTGGCGGCGTCAATAATTTGGTACATCATTGCAAGGTCGTCCTCGTAGATGATGGTGTTTACTGTGAGGTAGCTCTTTATGTTATGCTTGTCGCATATTTCAGCAATCTCGCGCAGGTCGTTTATGGAGAATGCGCTTGCCGAGTGGGCACGCATATTAAGGTGTTCTATACCAAAATAGATGGAGTTCGCTCCTGCCTGTATGGCTGCCGCAAGGCTCTCACGCGAGCCGACAGGGGCCATTATCTCGAAATCGCTTCTTTTGTAGTTCATAGTTGATGTTGCATTTGTACTGCAAAGGTAGTATCTTTGCATCATAAAATCAATAACTGAATGAAGATTGCCAATATAGAATTTGGGAAATATCCCATCTTTCTTGCTCCAATGGAGGATGTGACCGATGCCGCGTTCCGTTTGCTGTGCAAACGCTTCGGTGTTGATATGGTGTATACCGAGTTTGTGTCAAGCGATGCCCTTATACGTGATGTTAACAGCACGGTACGTAAACTGCAGGTTTATGACAAGGAGCGTCCTGTTGCCATTCAGATATACGGAAACGAGGTAGAGCCTATGGTTGAGGCTGCCAAGCGCGTGGAGCTTGCAAAGCCCGATATTCTTGACATCAATTTTGGTTGCCCGGTGAAGAAAGTGGCACGCAAGGGGTGTGGTGCGGGTATGTTGCAGAATATTCCAAAGCTGCTCGAGATTACAAAGGCTGTTGTCGATGCTGTGAATATCCCTGTCACTGTGAAAACCCGCTTGGGCTGGGACGAGAACAGCAAGTGCATTGTGGAGCTTGCCGAGCGTTTGCAGGATTGTGGCATCGCGGCTCTCACCGTTCACGGCCGCACACGAGCGCAGATGTACACAGGCGATGCCGACTGGACACTCATTGGCAAGATAAAGGAGAACCCGCGTATGCACATTCCAATCATTGGCAACGGTGATGTTAAGACACCCGAGCGCGCCAAGGAGTGCTTTGACAAATATGGCGTGGATGCAGTGATGATTGGCCGTGCCAGCTTCGGTCAGCCCTGGATTTTCCGCGACGTGAAGCACTATCTTGAACACGGCGAGCCGGCTGTGCCGTTCACATTCAAGGAGTGTATGGATATTCTGCGTGAGCAGGTGAGGGATAGTGTGGAGTGGCTTGGTGAGCGTCCGGGAATTCTGCACGTGCGCCGTCATCTTGCAGCGACACCGCTACTCAAAGGACTTAACGATTTTCGCCCCCTTCGAATTGAGATGCTGCGCTGTGAAAAAATGGACCAGTTGATGGAAATCCTCGACAGGATAGTTGAGATATACGGCTAAAGGTTGTTCCTGAATTGACGGTTACTCTTTGATAATCTCTGCGGTTGTTAGTCCGCTTATCTGTCCCACGACATAGCACTCGCCGTCAGACTCTTTGCCACAGCGTGTAAAGTTCTCCAGGTAGAGCTCGCGCCCTTTCTGTATCGTCAGGCAAGTGAATGTGTCCCCCGGCTTCATAGTCGAATTCTTGCATTGTGTGGCTACATAGCGGTTGTCGCCAAGATATTCCACCTCGCAAATTCTGTCGGGTTGCCACGCAATCCTCACCCGTGTGCCAATGGCAAGATTGTCGCTGATTATGGCGTCGGGTGACCTGAATATCTCAGAACTCTGCTGGCTCTCTTGGTGCAGTCGATTGCAATAACACTCCCAGTCGGCGCAGTCCACAAATCGCGCAATTACATCAAGAGTCCTTACAGAAATCTTGCTTGCGTTGCGTGTTGAGTAGCCCCAAATGCGCTCAAGCGTTGTCACCGAAATGTGTTCCTTGCACTTGTAGCCAATGAGCCCCGAAAGGTGTATAAAATTCGAGTGAGAGTACATTCTCCCAACTAATTTCTCAATATCCTCGCGCAGTGCCGCTATTTGCGGCAAATCCATATTTATGCTCATATTTTCGCCTTGTTATCGTTGCTGTCACAAAAATAGTGCTTATATTTGAAAAAAAATAGTACCGGCATTTGTCATTATTTGTCAGTTATGGGTGGCGACAGCGGAATTTTCAATCCTGTGAGTGGGGATTTCAGAACTTTGGCAGACTATTCAATGCCCGAGGTGTTTGCAACAACCTCGCAGGCAATGCTCTACCGCGTGCGCAAAGCCGGTAAATATTTTATAATAAAGACACCCAAAGACACTTCGGCGCAGTCGCTTGCAATGCTCAGACGCGAGTATGAACTCTCCATCGGTCGCCAGCACCCCAATGTGGTGAATGTGTTTACTTTTGAGGAATCCACGGTTGTGGGGCCGGGTATTGTTATGGAATATGTCGATGGGCGCACATTGACTGCTTTTCTTGCCGAGAAACCCTCACAGGCTATGCGTCGCAGGGTGTTTGAACAGCTGTTGCAGGCTGTGGCATACATACACCGCAGCGGCATTGTGCACAATGATATAAAACCCGAAAATATACTTATTACGCGTGCCGACAATGATGTACGCCTCATTGACTTTGGTCTTGCCGATGACGATGCCCATTACTTTGCGCGCACACTTGGTTGCACCCCTTTGTACGCCTCGCCCGAGCTTCTTGCACAGGCCAAGGATATTGATGCCCGCAGTGACATTTACTCGTTGGGAGTTATAATGAAGGAACTCTTCGGTAACCGTCACTCTTGCATATCAGGGCGTTGCCTATGTGCACAAAAAGAAAAACGCTATGCCAATGCCGAGCAGTTGCTTGCAGCCTTCAGGCATCGCAATCGTCCGGTGATGCTGCTCTTTTCTGTTATAGCAGCGTTGCTGTTGCTGTCAGGTTTTTTTGCAAGTGTAGATAATAGCCGTAAAATAGCCTCTCAACAAGCCCTTGCAGAACAACAAAGCGTCGTGTGCGACTCTCTGCTTGAGCAGCTTGAAAAGAATGTGACTGCAATATACCGGTGTGTGGCCGATTCTATCTCCTCGGCTCCGTTTTATGAATTTGCCAACAATAATATCATCTCTTTCTATGAGATGATGGAGAAGTATTACAATGAAAATATCGTTTCCATTACCGACCCGGATATATCATCTGTCGTAACAAACGGTTATATGCAACAGCTTAATATGGCTCAAGAACAATTGTGGAAAAAGGCAAACCTGTTGCCGTCGTTCTATAAAAGTGATTTGCCGGTGGCTGCCGTTATATATTATGACAGCCTCTTTTCCAATCGTATGCCATTTGTTTCTTATATAAAATAAGCTCTAAACAGCTTCTGAATTCTTCTTTTTTTGGTTTTTTACAAACTGACAAAAACTGACAAAGGATAATAAAATTTAATCCTTTATATTTGCATGCAGTTAAAAAAGCAACGGACTCTTTTGTTTTTTGATTTATTTTAGTAATATTGCATTGTTGAAATAACTGATAAAAACACGCGAGTGTTTGACATTCTCGCTGATGAACCTAGGAAATTCATTGACGATAAGAGAGTGCAAACCCTGTCGCAAGGTGTCGTGCATACATATACTTGATGTATATGTTATGT
>JAGCMB010000045.1 GCA_017646665.1 Bacteroidaceae bacterium | reverse complement strand
TTACGTAATTTCAGACGACTGCGTTGCTTGCGGTACATGTATCGACGAGTGTCCTCAGGGTGCTATTTCTGAGGGTGAGAAGTATTCAATCAATCCTGAATTGTGCATCGACTGCGGTAGCTGCGCAAGTGTTTGTCCTTCTGAGGCTATCCACGAGGGTTAATTGTTATATTCAACAACTTAAAGGGGCACTTGGAAAAGCGCCCCTTCTTTGTATAGCTTAATATTTTATTGTATGAAAACTTTTCTCCACGTATTGGTAAAGAGTGCCATCATTGTAGCAGTTGCAGTGGTGTGCTATTATATATACACTTCGTTCTTTGTGTAACGAATATTGTTTAAAGACGAAAAGCTCCGCAAATTGCGGAGCTTTTCGTCTTTATCGTTTTCTTTTACTTCATCTTCTCTTCAACCAAGTCCTTCATTGCCTGGCCGCGGAGGTCACGCTGAACGATTGTACCATCGGGGCCAAAAAGGATAATCTGTGGAATACCCTGGATGCCGTAGAGTTCTGTTGCGTTGTCCTTGTTGTTCTGTGGAACGACAATCTGTGGATATGTGATACCCTCCTCTTCAAGCGCTGCCTTGAAAGCTGTCTCCTCGTCCCAAACGTTCACGCCAAGTACCATGAACTTCTCACCGCCGAACTTATTCTGCAACTCAATGAGGTTAGGAATCTCTCCCTTGCAAGGACCGCACCAGCTTGCCCAGAAGTCAACGAGCACATACTTGCCCTTGCCAACGTAGTCCGAGAGCTTTGATGCCTTGCCATCAACAGTGTAGCCTGTGAAGTCAACGAACATCTTGCCGGCCTGTGTGGCGGCAGCCTTTTCATAGTTCTTGCGCAAAGCCTTGATTGATGCGAGCTCGCCTGCATACTTTACAGTTGCGATAGCCTCGTCCAATGTCTCAAGAGTAGGGTAGAACTGGCGTGCAGTCATTGAAACGATATATGCGCCCATGACATTGTCCTTGTTCTCTTTGATACCATTACGGTAGAGGTCATAGAATGCCTTTTCCTCTTCTGCAAGTGCAGCATTTATCTCCTCACGCGATTTGCCCTCGTTCATCAACTGGTCCATCTTTGCGTTGATGGCATTGCCTGCCTCGGCAATTTTGTTGCCTAACGCTGTGAGCTGGTCGTTGTAGCCACCGTTGTCGGTTACGGTAGCAGGGCGCGATGTGAAGTCGATTGCAGCCTTTGTGTCTGCTGCTGCAAGTACGATAACCTTATTGCGGCGGTTCTTGTCAATGTTTACCTCAAAAATCTTTTCGCCCTGGATGTTGTTCTCGAACTTGAATGCGCCATTCTCAATTACGCATGAGGCAGAAACCTCCATTGTGTTCTGGTCAATGAGGTACGCAGTCTTGCCGTTTGATGCCTCGTCGGTCTTTCCTGTGATTGTATAGCTCTGTGCGCTTGCCGCAAAAGCAAGGATAGCCAAAGCTATTGTTGATAAAATTCTCATATTCGTATTCTGTTAAAGGTTAATACTCATAAATACTGTTTGCGAAAATAATTTAAATAAATTAATTAACGCGCATGTTTACATTATTTAATACAGAAGAGGGGCTATAATTACTCGAAATTCAGAGTGATGTATCCCAAATATCGTCCGTTCTTGCCCATCTGCTGCATGATGACATCCTTGCCCTCGCTGTTCTTGTATATGAGCGGCTTCTCGAAGTAGTCGTGTGAGTGACCTCCCAATATAATGTCGATGCCGGCGGTTTCTGCAACCAGACGCTCGTCGTTATACTCGTTCTTTATCTTCCACCCCAAGTGCGACAGGCATACGATGACGTCACATCCTTTGGCATTCAATTCAGCAATGCATCTGTTTGCCGCCCCAACAGGTGATATGAATGTAACCCCGGTATAGTTCTCCTGTGCTATGAGCCCTTTAGGGTCGGGTGAGAGTCCGAATACACCAATCTTCTTTCCACCACGCTCAATGATGGTGTATGGTTTTACAAGCCCCTCACATACGGTGCCTGTGAAGTCATAGTTTGCGCATACGAAATCGAACTTTGCCATCTTCAACAGATGTGCCAGGTTATCAAGTCCAAAATCAAACTCGTGGTTGCCTAACGTGCCGGCGTCGTAGCCCATAGCATTCATCAGTTCAATTTCGGTGCTTCCCTTGAAGCAGTTGTAGTAGAGCGAACCCTGCGAAAAGTCGCCGCAGTCGAAAAGCAACAGGTTTTCACGTCCAACAGAGTCGGCAATATGTTCAATGAGCAGTGCGCGGTTCAGCACTCCTGCATTGCCGTTCTTCTCGGGCTCAATGCAGCTGTGGGTGTCATTGGTGTGCAGTATTGTAATGCTGTTCTGTGCTGTTGTACCAAGGCAAATGCACAGCGCCAATATAAGCAGTATCTTTCTCATTGTGTCACTCTTTTATTGTTATACGTCCGTCGCATGCTGCGCTTATTTTCCTGCCGTTTGCGGTCTCGTTCTTTATGTATTCCACCATCAGGTCGCGCAAAAGATAGCCGGTAATCTCAAGCTCTGTGCCTTGCGCAAGGGTTGTGAGGTTGTCGTTGCCTTGCGACAGGTAGTCGAGCGTGGCAATGCGGTATGTACCCTGTGGCTCAATGGCCATTTCGCCGACGGTTGCGTTCAAAAGCTCGCCCTCTTTAGTGATTTCCAGACGCATTCCGCTAATAGCCTCGCCACCCGCTTTGGCAATCTCTCTGCACAGCTGTGTCAGCTGCTCTCCATTGAGTGTGAGGTAAGCAAGCCTGTTCTCGAATGTGAACACGTTATATACATCACCGAATGTAATTGTTCCGGCTGCAATATTGCTTCTGAGACCTCCTTTGTTGGTCAATGCAATGTCAATCTTCTGTTTGCTATGCAGCTGTGCCATCTCCATCAGTGCATCGGCGGCAAAGTTCATCAGCGGGCTCTCGGGAATGTACTTCTCCAATGCCACGGCAGCCTCGCCGAGTACCGGGCTCTTGATGCTGTCCACGTAAGCCTTGTTGCGCTCCAGAATGGTGCGTACTTCATCCGCACCGCCAACTTTACCGGTTGTCGTAACCTTTATGTTCCCGGCTTCAATTCTTAATGTCTGCTCCTTATGAGTGCAACTGCAAAGGGTTGCTGCTAGCAGTGTAATTGCCAAATATGTGCGTTTCATGAATAAGCTGTTTTCTTCTCTCAAAGGTAAGGCTTGTGATGCATAATAGCAAATAAACGTCAAAATAATGAGCAACATTTGTTTAAATGCAAAAAAAGTTCTATCTTTGTCCCCGCTTTCGGCGTAATCGCTGTCAAGGAAGAGTAACTTGATATGTTGCGTTTGAATGATTGAACAATTTAACAAATCAAAAAAATGGATTTAATTAAAATTGCTAAAGAAGCATTTGCTACTGATGTAAAGCGTGAGATGGAGTTCCACCCAGGTGATACTATCACAGTGGCTTACAAGAT
>JAGCMB010000044.1 GCA_017646665.1 Bacteroidaceae bacterium | reverse complement strand
GGTACACAGCTTACACTCCGTACCTTCCATGCCGGTGGTACCGCTGCCAACATCGCAGCAGATGCAACCATCAGAGCAAAGCACGCTTCACGCCTCAAGTTCGAGGAGTTGCGTACTGTTGATACAGTGGAGCCCGACGGTACACCTGTCAAGATTGTTGTCAGCCGTTTGAGCGAGGTTCGTTTCATCGACATCAACACAGGCATTGTATTGTCTTCACACAATATACCTTATGGTTCAAAACTCTATGCCAACGAAGACGAAATCGTTGAGAAGGGCAAGGTAATTGCTTCTTGGGACCCATTCAACGCCGTAATCGTAACCGAGGTTGCCGGTAAGGTTGAATTCGAGTCTGTATTGGAGAACATTACATATAAGGTAGAAACTGACGAGAGTACAGGTCTTCACGAGATTGTCATCATCGAGTCTAAGGACAAGAACAAGATACCTACAATCCACATCAACGACGAGAACGGTACTTCACTCCACAACTACAACCTCCCAGTGGGTGGTCACGTAGTAGTTGAGGATGGCGATGTTCTCAAGGCCGGTGATGTAATCGTCAAGATTCCACGTGTATTCGGTAGCGCGGGTGATATCACCGGTGGTTTGCCACGTGTAACCGAGCTCTTCGAAGCACGTAACCCATCTAACCCTGCTGTTGTTTCAGAAATCGATGGTGAGGTAACAATGGGTAAGGTAAAACGTGGTAACCGCGAAATCATCGTTACATCAAAGGTCGGCGACGTGAAGAAGTATCTTGTTGCTCTCTCTAAGCAGATTCTTGTTCAGGACGGTGACTATGTACGCGCCGGAACACCGTTGTCGGACGGAGCTGTTACTCCATCAGATATCCTTGCTATCAAGGGTCCTACCGCTGTTCAGGAGTACATTGTTAACGAGGCGCAGGATGTATATCGTTCACAGGGTGTGAAGATTAACGATAAGCACTTTGAGATTATTGTACGTCAGATGATGCGCAAGGTTCAGATTGACGAGCCGGGTGATACACGTTTCCTTGAGTTACAGATTGTTGACAAACTCCAGTTCCAGGATGAGAACGACCGCATCTGGGGTAAGAAGGTAGTTGTTGACGCAGGCGATTCAGAGAACTTGAAGGCCGGTCAGATTATCACAGCCCGTAAGTTGCGCGATGAGAACAGTATGCTCAAACGTCGTGACCTCAAACCGGTTGTTTCACGCGATGCAAAACCTGCAACATCTACACAGATTCTACAAGGTATCACACGTGCAGCATTGCAGACACAGAGCTTTATGTCGGCTGCATCGTTCCAGGAAACGACAAAGGTTCTCAACGAGGCTGCTATCAATATGAAGAGCGACAACTTGCTCGGTATGAAGGAGAACGTGATTTGTGGTCACCTCATCCCTGCCGGTACCGGTCAGCGCGACTTCAACAAGATTGTAGTTTTGGCAAAAGAGGATTACGAGCGTATTCAGGCAAACAAAAGAAATGTGCTTGATTTCTCTGACGACGCAGAGTAATAAATAGTATAATCTATATAAAAAGCCGACGGTAAATGATTACCGTCGGCTTTTTTGTAGACAACATAAAATCAAGTGGTGGTATTTTTCAGATACCACCACTTGATTTTATGTGTACTACTTATTGATATTCGCAATCCTCCTCGGCAGCCATTGGCAACTCTTCGCAGTCGTCGCCTGAATCATATTTCGGTGGAGCGAAGTTAGCCCTTGCCTGTCGGCGAAGTTCTATGAACTCATCGGCATCCTCTTTGGAAAATACACTACGTATCTCTTCATCAGAGTAGAGCAACGCTGCAGCCGCGCCTGTCATCATCTCTACTCCAATATCTACTTTTGAAGTCTTTCTGCTGCTTTTGTTTAACTTAGTCATTATTTAATCTTTTTCTGCTTTAACTTTTCTCTATTGCAAATGTAGCAAATTTCAGATATTAATCTTTCTATTATTGAAAAAATAACTATCAAAGCCAATAGATGTAGGATAAATGCGGCTATGACGGATGACTGTCCAATATTTAATTTTAAATCCAATGGAACAGATATTGTTTTATCAGACATTTTTTAATAAGTTTGCGATATTGCTATTCCCTATGGCGCATTTTTTGCGACATATTTAAAAAATAAAGTTATGTACGACTTGGCTATTATTGGTGGTGGTCCCGCCGGTTATGTTGCTGCCGGTAAGGCTGCAAGCGCAGGGCTCAGTGTTGTTCTGTTTGAAAAGCGTGAACTAGGTGGCGTGTGTCTGAATGAGGGGTGCATACCCACAAAAACATTGCTTTATAGTGCAAAGATGTTTGACCACGCTACAGGCGGTAAGAAGTATGGAATAACAGCCGGCGATGTATCCTATGAGTTTAGGAAGATTGTCGACCGCAAGACAAAGGTGGTGCGCAAGCTTGTAGCTGGTATAAAAATGAAGATGGAAGCCGCAGGTGTGACAGTTGTGCGTGGTGAGGCTATGATTGAACGTGGCGATGCTGCTGGCGTTGTAATATCTTGTGACGGGCAGCTATATGAGGCTGGAAGACTCCTGATCTGTACCGGCAGTGAAGCCTTTGTGCCTCCAATCCTCGGTATTGAAAATAATGCAGCTATACTTACCAACCGCGAGATGCTTGCGCTCACCGAGGCACCGGCAAGCCTTGTTGTTATTGGTGGCGGTGTAATTGGTATGGAGTTCGCAAGTTTTTGCAACAGTCTTGGAATTCCGGTTACAGTAATAGAGATGATGCCCGAGATTCTGGGTGGAATGGATAGGGAAATTAGTGAAATGCTACGCGGAATATATGCCAAGAAAGGTGTAAGATTCTGTTTGCAGTGTAAGGTAACACGTGTGGATGGTAATGTTGTGTATTATACAGACGCCGATGGTAATGAACAGCAGTGTGAAGGCGACAGGATACTCGTCTGCATTGGTCGTAGGCCGGTGTTGAAGAACTATGGTCTTGAAAATATCGCTGTTGAAACGGAACGTGGCATAAGGGTCAACGAGGTTATGCAGACGACGTTGCCAAATGTATATGCTGCCGGTGATGTGACAGGATTTTCAATGCTGGCACATACGGCAAGCCGAGAGGCCGAGGTCGCAGTTAACCATATCCTGGGGAAAAAGGATTGTATGGAATACAATGCAATTCCAGGCGTGGTATATACAAACCCCGAGGTGAGTAGTGTCGGAATAACCGAGGAGCAGGCATCCAATGCCGGTATAGAATATCGTTTGCATAAAATACCTATGACATACTCCGGGCGTTTTGTGGCAGAAAATGAGGGACAGACAGGTCTTTGCAAGGTTCTCATATCTGCCGATGATAAGGTTCTTGGCGTGCATATACTTGGTAATTCATCAAGTGAGTTTATATGTGCAGCCTGTATGGCAATCACCAATGGACTTTCAGTCGAACAGTTGCAGCGTACGGTTTTTCCACATCCGACAGTGAGTGAGATTTTGAAAGAGGTGATGATATAGCAGTTTTTTACGCTTTTAATCATAAAAATTGTTTTTTTGGGGAAATATTGGCTAAATATTTGGGTTAGTTCAATAAAAAGCGGTTATTTTGCTTAATAAATGATTCTTTAAGATGAACGATATAAAAGTTAAACCAGCCAGTGGTAAGTTAGGTGTAATGTGTGTTGGCTTGGGTGCTGTTTCCACAACAACCATTATTGGTGTGCTGATGTCGCGCAAGGGACTTTCAAAGCCTGTCGGCTCATTTGCTTGCGAAGGTATTATGCGTGTTGGTAAAGGACGTGACAAATGTTACAAGGAGGTCGGCAATCTTGTCCCATTGGCCAATTTGAACGATATTGTTTTCGGTGCGTGGGATTTGTACGAAGACGATGCCTACGATGCTGCTGTAAAGGCTGCAGTTCTCAAGCCTCAGGATGTTGAGCCGGTTAAGGATGAACTCAAGGCAATACGCCCCTATAAGGCTCTGTTTGACAAGAATTATGCAAGCAACATTGATGGCCCTAATGTAAAGGTCGGTAATAGCCGTTGGGAACTTACAGAGCAGTTACGCGATGATATACGCAATTTTAAGGCTGTGAACGGATGCGACCGTGTGGTTGTTATCTGGATTGCCAGCACAGAAAAATTCATACCTCGTAACGACGAAGTACACGGTAGTATAAAGGCTTTTGAGGCTGCAATGAAGAACAACGATGTAGCCAATATTGCTCCAAGTATGTGTTATGCGTACGCAGCAATGCGTGAGGGTTGTCCATTTGTTATGGGTGCTCCTAACTTATGTGTCGATATTCCTGCAATGTGGGAACTTGCCGAGGAAACAGGTATGCCAATCGCCGGCAAGGATTTCAAGAGTGGCCAGACAATGATGAAGACGGTGCTTGCGCCTGCCTTCTTCACTCGTCAGCTGGGCGTTACAGGATGGTTCTCGACCAATATCCTTGGTAATCGTGACGGTATGGTGCTCGATAATCCCGAGAACTTTGAGACAAAACGTCGCAGCAAGATATCTGCTTTGGAAAATATTCTCGATAGTGATGTCTATCCCGACTTATACTCCGATGTCTACCACAAGGTACGCATAAACTACTATCCGCCACGTGGCGATGAGAAGGAGAGCTGGGACAACATCGATATATTTGGTTGGATGGGCTATCCAATGACCATAAAGGTGAATTTCTTGTGCCGTGACTCTATTTTGGCGGCTCCATTGGTGCTTGACCTCATTCTGTTCAGCGATCTTGCACTGCGTGCCGGCGAAAGTGGTATTCAAGAGTTTCTCTCGTTCTACAGTAAGGCTCCAATGCATAAGGATGGAGAACGTCCGGTACACGACTTGTTCAAACAGTTTGCAATGCTCAAGAACAAGATAAGGGAATTTGCAGGCTACGAAGCCGACCAAGAACTTGATTAAAAAAATATGCAACGAAAGTTGCATATTTTTTTATGTATATTATGAAAAAATACATTCTGTGGAGTGAATATTGTTTAAATATATGTATATTTGCAATCTGTAGGTAATAAATATACATTTATGAAAGTAAAAAATTCACGTCTTGATGCCATACGCCTGATACTCTCTACGCAAGAGATTGGTTCTCAGGAGGAACTGTTGAATGTACTTGCACAGGAGGGCTTCAAGTTGACACAGGCAACATTGTCGCGCGACCTCCATCAACTTCGTGTAGTAAAGACAGTAGGGCTTCAAGGCCGTTACAGATATGTACTCACACGCCCTCACCAGCATCGTCACGATTCAAGACAGGAAGACGTGCGTCCGGTAGCAATTCCGCAGGAAACGACGGGCTTTATGTCAATAAAATTTTCGGGTAATATGGCTGTCATACGTACTAAACCAAGTTATGCAAGTACATTGGCCTATCACATCGACAATCACGACTTTCCCGAAATACTGGGCTCTATTGCCGGTGATGATACAGTGATGCTCGTGATAGCAGAGGACGCAACAAGGAGTGCAGTGCTCAGGGCTTTAAGGAGTATTATACCCAATATTTAATGCAGAGAGAATATGGATAATATAATTTACAACGACGGAATAGATATTACAATAGCAAACGCGTCGCACGAGAAGTTTGTGGATGAGATTCTCGAGACTATCAGTGCGGCGGCAAAGGTGCGTGGTACAGGTATTGCAAAACGTACACACGAATATGTGGCACAAAAAATGAAGGAGGGCAAGGCTATCATCGCGCTTGCCGGTGAGGAGTTTGCAGGCTTTTGTTACATTGAGAGTTGGGGCAACAAGCAGTATGTAGCAAATTCAGGTCTTATTGTAAAGGATAAATTCCGTGGTCACGGTCTGGCCAGACGCATCAAGCAGAGAGCTTTCGAGCTCTCGCGTGAGATGTGGCCGGATGCCAAACTTTTTGGTCTGACAAGCGGTGGTGCAGTTATGAAAATCAATACTGAGTTGGGGTATGTGCCTGTTCCTTTCTCGGAATTGACCGATGATGAAGCCTTCTGGAAAGGTTGTCAGGGCTGCGTAAACCACGACGTGCTTATGCGCACAGAGCGTCGCTATTGCATCTGCACAGCAATGCTTTACGACCCTGCAAAACATAATAAAAAGTGAATTTGAAAAAATAATGATATATAATGGATAAGAAAAAAGTTGTTGTTGCTTTTAGCGGCGGTTTGGATACTTCATTTACGGTAATGTATCTTGCCAAGGAGAAAGGATATGAGGTGTATGCGGCTTGTGCAAACACCGGCGGATTCAGCCCCGAACAGCTAAAGCAGAACGAGGAGAATGCCTACAAGTTAGGTGCAAAAGAATATGTAACACTTGATGTAACACAGGAGTATTATGACAAGAGCCTGCGTTATATGATATATGGCAACGTACTGCGTAACGGTACATATCCAATCTCGGTATCATCGGAAAGAATTTTCCAGGCGTTGGCTATCGCACGCTATGCAAATGAGATTGGTGCCGATGCAATTGCACACGGCTCTACCGGCGCAGGAAACGACCAGATTCGTTTCGATATGACATTCCTTGTGTGTGCTCCCGGTGTAGAGATAATCACCTTGACACGAGATATGACACTGACACGTGAATACGAAGTGAATTATCTCAACGAGAATGGTTTCAAGGCCGACTTTGCCAAATTGAAATATTCCTACAACGTAGGACTTTGGGGCACATCAATCTGTGGTGGGGAAATCCTCGATTCCACACAGGGATTGCCCGATAGCGCTTTCCTCAAACAAGTAGAGAAGCAGGGTGAGGAGGAGTTGCGTCTTACATTCGAAAAGGGCGAGCTGAAGGCTGTCAACGGCGAGGAATTCTGCGACCCCATCAAGGCAATACAGAAGGTCGAGGAGATTGGAGCACCTTACGGCATTGGACGTGATATGCACGTCGGCGACACAATCATCGGCATAAAGGGGCGTGTGGGCTTTGAGGCTGCCGCACCGATGCTCATCATTGCCGCTCACAAATTCCTAGAGAAATATACATTGAGCAAGTGGCAACAGTACTGGAAAGACCAGGTTGCCAACTGGTATGGAATGTTCTTGCACGAGAGCCAGTATCTTGAGCCTGTGATGCGCGATATTGAAGCAATGCTAGAGAACTCACAGCGTAATGTCACAGGCACGGCAATCCTGAAACTTATGCCAAAACATTTTGAGACTGTGGGTGTGGACTCTGCGAACGACCTCGTGAAGAATAAATTGGGCGAGTATGGTGAGGTACAGAAAGGGTGGACTGCCGATGATGCAAAAGGTTTCATCAAGGTTACATCGACCCCATTGCGAGCCTATTATGCAAATCATCCCGAAGAGAAAATATAATATAACCATATAATATGATAAAAGTTGGAATTATAGGTGGTGCCGGATATACAGCAGGTGAGTTATTGCGTCTGTTGCTGATGCACCCCGAAGTTGAGATAAAGTTTGTTCACAGTACCAGCAATGCCGGCAATTATATTACCGATGTTCACGGTGGTTTGCTTGGTGAAACAGATTTGGTATTTACAAGTGAAATGCCTTTTGACGAGATTGACCTGCTCTTTTTCTGCACAGCGCACGGTGATACACGCAAGTTCCTTGAGAGCCACGCTCTGCCCGATGAACTCAAAGTCATAGACCTTTCAATGGACTATCGCATAAAGAGTAACGAGCACGACTTCATATATGGCTTGCCCGAGCTCAACCGTCGCAACACCTGCAAGAGCCGTTACGTAGCCAACCCTGGCTGTTTTGCCACTTGTATAGAGCTTGGTCTGTTGCCTCTCGCAAAAGAACATCTGCTCAAGGGCGATGTTTCCGTTAATGCCATAACTGGCAGCACCGGTGCAGGAGTCAAGCCATCGTCGACAACTCATTATAGTTGGCGAGATAACAACATAAGCATATACAAGCCTTTCGAGCACCAGCACGTGCCCGAGATTATGCAAAGTATCAAGCAGTTGCAGCCCGATTATTCCGGCAGTATAGATTTTATACCATATCGTGGGTGTTTTCCACGTGGAATCTTCGCGACATTGGTCGTAAAGTGTGACCTTGATATTGAGACATTGTACAGACTCTATGAGAGCTATTATGAGCGTGACTCCTTTACACACGTCGTGAAAAGGCCACTCGACCTGAAACAGGTGGTAAATACAAATAAATGTCTTATACATCTTGAAAAGCACGGTGACAAGTTGCTTATAACATCTGTTATCGACAATTTGCTCAAAGGTGCAAGCGGTACCGCTGTTCACAATATGAATCTGCTCTTTGGTTTGGCAGAAACAGTCGGCTTGCAGTTGAAGCCATCGGCTTTCTAAGGTTTAACTTTTATTCTACGTAGATTGCAATGAATCTGTACGATGTATATCCACTCTTTGATGTAAATATCGTAAAGGGCGAAGGTTGTAGAGTGTGGGACGATAAAGGCAACGAGTATCTCGACCTTTATGGCGGTCACGCAGTGATATCCATTGGCCACGCTCATCCCAAATATGTCGAGATGATAAGTCATCAGGTGGCGACACTTGGTTTCTATTCAAATTCCGTTGTCAATACCTTGCAACAGCGTGTTGCTTGCAAGTTGGGCAAAATAAGCGGTTATGAGGATTATAATCTCTTTTTTATAAACTCGGGTGCAGAGGCCAATGAGAACGCACTCAAATTGTCGTCCTTTAAAAATGGGAAAAAGCGTGTCATTGCTTTTAAAAAGGCATTCCACGGACGTACTTCACTTGCTGTTGAGGTGACAGATAATCCAAAAATAATTGCACCTATTAATGCAAATGCCCATACGACCTTCATTGAGATGGGTGACATTGATGCTGTCCGTGCCGAGATAGAGAAGGGTGATGTAACTGCTGTCATCATTGAGGGCATACAGGGTGTTGGCGGTGTGCAGATACCATCGGCGACATTCCTCCAGCAGTTGCAGCAGTTATGCAACAGCACAGATACCACATTGATACTTGACGAGATACAGAGCGGCTGTGGCCGAAGCGGCAAGTTCTTTGCTCACCAGTGGGCCGGTATCAAGCCCGATATAATAACACAGGCCAAAGGTATAGGAAATGGATTTCCTGTGGGGTGTGTGCTGATAAGCCCTAAATTCCAGGCCGTATATGGTGAATTGGGTACTACCTTTGGTGGAAACCATCTTGCTTGTGCTGCGGTTGAGGCTGTCCTCGATGTCTTTGAAAGTGAGTCACTCCTAAATAATGTCAATAGGGTGGGCAACTATCTTTTGGACGAACTAAGGAGCATCGAGGGTGTCAAGGAGGTGCGTGGTCAGGGCTTGATGATTGGTGTTGAGTTTGACGAACCGGTTAAGGACATACGTCACAGGCTGCTTTTCGAAGAGCACGTATTCACCGGTGTGAGTGGTACAAATATTATTCGTCTATTGCCTCCTTTGACGCTGACAATGGAACAGGCGATGCTGTTTATTGATAAATTCAAGAAGGTAATAACGGACAGGTAATAGTTGGTATAAGTTACAATAATGGCGACTGATCAGTCGCCATTATTTGTTATAGTTTCAACCATTCTGCGGGGTTGAGCAGTGTCTTTTCGCTGTATAGCTGGAACAGTAGCCTTGGATTGCCATCCTCGGCATCTATGGCAACATCGCCAATAATATCCCCGGCCTTGATTTTTTCTCCGCTCTTTACACGTACATTCTCTACGTTGCAGTAGACGGATATGTATTTGCCGTGACGTACCAGAACACAGGTGTAGTCATTGTGGTGGAATACGGTTGATACTGTACCTTCGAATATTGAGCGTGCCTTTGCTCCCTTTGTGCCTTTGAACGTCAGTCCACCGCTGTTTATCATAACGCTTCCTTTGCCCTCCACTGCGTTTCTTTCGCCGAATTTGTCGACAAGCAGATATACACCGGTGATGGGAACCGGCATCTTTTTTTTGTTGCTTTGGAAAGAACCGGACATTTTGGCAATGCCGGCATCTTCGCTATATTTGCCATCTCCCTTCTTTGTCTTTTTGTTCTTCTTGTTGGCTTCTGCAGCTTTCTTCTCTTTTGCCTTTTCGGCAGCGATGATTTTCTCTACCTCGCGTTTAATGGCGGCGTTGAGCTTGTTGAGCTCGTCACGTTGTTTCTTCAACTCGCTCTGTACCTTCTTTTTCTCTTTTTCAAGCCCGGCTATAATGCCTTTTTGCTCTTTCTCCAATTTTTGTATGCGTGCACGTTCTGTTTCCTGCTCTTTGAGCGATGCCTTTTTTGCAGAACGTGTATTTTCGAGTTCTGTGCGTTTCTCTTTCAGTTCCCCCTGTTTCTCTTCCAACTCGGAAATCCTTTTCTTGAGGCTGTCGGCGAGCTCTTTATGTGCATCCATATAGCTGTTTGCGTATCGGTAGCGACGAGCCATCCTGTTGAAGTCGTCGGCCGAAAATACAAACAACATTCTATTCTCAAAATTGTTGTATTTACGTGCTTTGCGAAGTGCTTCGGCATATTCGTTGCGCGAAATCTCAACACTCTTTTCCTTTTTGCCAATCTCCTTGCCAAGGGATTTCATCTCCTTGTCTATGACAGCCATTCTATTGTCAAGAGCTTTAACCTCTTTCTGCAATACATTGACAAGTCCTTTGTATTCATCAATTTTGGCAGTTATTATTTTGAGGTTGTTCAGTCGGCCGTTAATGTTCTTCTGCGACGACATCAATATGGCTTCCTTCTCTTTTATCTCCTTGCGTAGTGTATTTGCCTTGTTGCGCAGGCTCTCTACGGCATCCCCTTGTGCTTGGATTGTTGTGTGCGCTGTAAAAAAGAGTATCAGCAGCAGTATGTAGCTTGTGATGTGTTTTTTCATAGGTGTCATTTAAAGGTCTTTATAAAGTCACCGACATTCTGTTGGCGATAGGAACTGTTGACGCTGCGGCTTGAAAAGTTAAAGGACTTGTTGTTGGTTTTCTTAAGTTCGAACTCCAGTGTTACACTTGTATCTCCTTTGAAGCTTATGCATATCTCATTCGGAAATGAAACGTCATCAATATCCCTGAAATCGGAGTAATCGCATCTGATGCTTTCTCCCGTGCTGCTCAACCCATTGCACGATACAAGGTTGCCACTGCTCTTTTCAATGCTGAAATCATATTGCATAGAGGTTTCTCCCTTTGTGTATAGGTGGTAACAGCCATCCTTGTCTTCTATCCTCATTTCATCCAGTCCGTTGTATGCAGGCCTTCCGTCGGGGAGGAATGCATGGTTCAGGAATATTGCTTCAAGAACATTGTATTTTATTCCACTCAGTCCTATTGCCGAGGATTCGTAATATGGTACTTCGGTGTATGTCTTGAGCAGTTTGTTTATGAATCGTATTTTTTGTGGTAGGAACTCAATGCAGGCTGCTTCGACAAGACCTAGAGGGGTAATGCTAATCTGTATTCCTTCTCCTCTTTTTATGCGTAGCTTGCCTTTAAGGCTTATCTCCTTGCCGTCTACAATGAGATTGAGTTCTGTATTGCTGGAGATATGTTGCAGGGCTACAGTGTCTGGGGTTATTGCAGGCAGACCCGATATGGATGATGTGTCCACATATATCTCCTTCTGCTTCTGAACTGCTTTCTGTGATGTGCAGCTGGCTAGTAATAGTGTTAAGCCCAGTATGGCTAACGCTGATTTTCTAATATGTTGCACCATTGTAATATTTGCGTTTTTTGATTTTCTTGTTCAGTATCTTTGTGTCATCGCCTGCTTCGCGGGCTTTCTCCCAGTAGGCCACAGCCTTGTCTATATTGCCACATTTTGCATATATGTCGCCAATGTGGTGAAGAACAATATAGCTCATATCCTCGTTGAGTGATATGATTTTCTCGGCATAGGCTTTGGCCTCTTCGTAACGTTTGGCTTTAAACAGAATCCAGGCGTATGTGTCAAGGTATGTCTGGTTTTCCGGCTCCGCAGTTACAGTCTTATGGCTCATTTCCAGGGCTTTTTCCAGTTCTCTGTTCTCAAGTGACAGATAATAGGCATAGTTGTTCAATACCTCTAACTTATATGGGTCATATACCAATGCAGAGTCGTATGCGGCATAGCTCTCTTTGGACATGTCGAGTTCGTGATATGTGTCACCAATGGTTGTGAAAACTGCTGCAATGACAGCCGGGTCGGTGTCGCTGTCGCGTTTCTCAAGTCCTTGCCTGTATATCTCGATGCTCTCTTTCTTGTTGCCAAGCAGATAGCTCGAGAATCCTTTGTAGAAATATAATTCAAGTCTTTGAGGCAGGTATAGCAATGCTTCGTCGGCATACTTGAAGACGGCGTCTTTGTTTTCGTCTTGTATGGCGTATTGAAGCAGTTTTATTATAGCCGAAATGTTTTCGGAATCCAGTTCTACAATCTTCTCGTATATGGGAATGAGCTCGCTTGTGTTAGCTTTCTTGTATTCCAGATAGTCGGCATACGATTCGTGCAGCTCAAGCTGGTCATACGGTAGTTGCAGGAGCCCTTCGTAAAAAGGCTTGATGTATGCGCTGTCGTTGACCTCCTTGTACAGAATGTAGCTCACCAGGTTGGTTAATCGCACCTCCGTCTGCACCTTTTCGCTTTTTATCAATTTTTCAATGGTGCTGCAGAAGGCTTCGTCGTTTTTTGTTTCTGCATAGAGGTTGACAAGTGCCTCCAATGCCAGGGCATCATCAGGCGATTTGTCAAGGACATTTTTGTATGTCTTTTCAGCAAGGTCGTGTTTGCCCATTATGGCGTATGTTTCGCCCAGCATTGTCGTGAAACGGGTATCATCTGGGTTCTCGATAATTGCCTGTTCCAATACTGCTATAATCTCCTCGTGCCTGTTGAGATACAGGTATTGCTGTAGTTTAAGAATAGTCAATTCGTTCGACTTGCCTTCGAGGCTTTCGATCTTTTCAAGAACCTCCAAAGCCTTTTCGTAGTTGCTGTCGTTGCAATAGAGCGTATATAGCGATTTGTAAATCTCGTTTTTGGAGTGTGTGGTGCCGATAATTCTTTCGTACACGGTTATTGCAGCCTTCCAGTTGCCGGTCCTTGCATATTGGTTGACCAGCGCATCGTTGTACGCCTCATTGTCGGGCTCTTTACGGACAATGTTCTCAAGCATTCTACATGCTATGCTGTCCTTGTTGAGTATGCTGTAATAGGGTGCCAGAGAATACTGTATGGCTGTTGATGCGGAGTCAAGAGCGTGGCTGTGTACGAGCAATTCAAATGCCTCGTCATATCTTTCCTGTTCCATTAGTGATGTCGATTCCAAATGAAAATAATCGACGGCACGCTTGCGTGCGTCGATATTATTTTCGCTGTTTTGAGCCCAACCTGTGCTCGTGAGCAACAGCAGGAACAGGTATATTATGTGTTGCCACGGTTGTTTCATATAGAACCCGATTTCTGTTGTTATACGCCGGTGTGGCCGAAACCTCCCGCTCCGCGGTCTGTTTCGCTCAACGCGTCGCACTCGCTCCATTCAACTTGCTCGTGGCGTGCAATGACCATTTGTGCAATGCGTTCGCCGTCGGTTATTGTAAATGGCTCATTGGACAGGTTTACAAGTATAACGCAAACCTCTCCGCGGTAGTCGGCATCTATTGTTCCCGGTGAATTGAGGACGGTAATGCCTTTCTTTATTGCAAGGCCACTGCGTGGACGCACCTGTGCCTCATATCCTGCCGGCAGTGCAATGAAAAGGCCTGTCGGTACCAAAGTCCTCTCCAAAGGATTTAAAATGATAGGGCTGTCAAGATTTGCCCTAAGATCCATTCCTGCCGACAATGCTGTGGCGTATGATGGTAGCTGGTGCTTTGATTTATTTATAATTTCAACTTTCATAATATATATAAATGGGTAAAAGGCTGAAATGTTGCAGATTTCCTGAATTAAATTTCAACCTCTTCGTTATTGCTTGGAATGTAGAATACTTTGTTCGCTCCCGATGTCAGTTTTATAGCTTCGGGGTGCTCCTTGACAAAAGATTCTATGTATCTCATTCTTGTGCTGTCCTGCAATTCGTCAATAGCAATCAAGAGACCTGTTTCTTCGACATTTCCAAAGTCGTAGTTGACAGCTGTACCAAATATTTTCATCGTTGGTGACAGGCCTAAATATGCATTTACCATTGGTGGAATTGTAAGGCCGAACTTGTGTACCTCCTGTTTCAGAATTCTATAATCCTCCTTGAACGTATCTTTTGAGAAAATTTCGGCAAGCTCCTTTTCGTCGGTTTCTATAATCAGTGGTGTTACAGGCTTGACAAGTTCCTCTTGATCGTGGAAGTGCTTCTTCAGGAAGTAGAGAATCATATCACGCGCTTTTGTCAGATAGGATGGGTACATCGTTACCTTGCCGAACAGATATTTTACATCGGGGATAACAACGGTCAGAGCTCCTAGCCCGTCCCACAGATTGTCGAGAGCGAAAAGGCTCTTTGCACCCATTCGTGTCGATTGATATTCAAGAGCGACGAATGCGCGTCCGAGCTCTACGGTGTACGGCAATACTTCGTTTAGGAATTTTTCCGAGAAATGGAACATTCCGTGTGCTGTTGCAATGATAGGTTCACCGTTTGCGTCGAAACGAACCTCCTTGCCATAGATGTAGCGGTATCCTCCAATGATGTCATTGTTCTCGGGATTCCACACGATAAGCTGCTTGTAAGGAACCTCCATTGTATCGAATTCGTCGATATCAACCTCCTTGCCTGTACCGCCACCGGCAGCGCGGAATGCTATCTCGCGCAAGCGTCCTATCTCGCGCATTACATTGGGCGAGTCGGCAGCTGTTACTATGTAGATTTCATTATCGCTTCTGTGTGTAAAGCGCAGCAGTTTATCTTCTGTGAGTTCTGCTTTAAGAAGTTCCTTGGGAACCGGTGCAATAATGTCTTTCATCTGATGTCTGTAATTGTTCTATAGTGTATATACAATATCCTGGACATATTGTGCCCATTCTGTTGCATTCTTTGTCTTGTCGAAAGTTTGCCAAGGGATTGGCTTGCCTATCGTTACCTTGAATCTCTTGTTCCTGTTCTTGAACATCTCGTCGCTAAGGTAGAGCATAGCGATATTGAACTTTATTCCAAGCATCTGATTGATGTTGGCAAGGCGGTAGAAGAATTTTGAATTCTCGCCCTCGAAGCGTATTGGAACAATATCGCGTTGCGATTGTATGCTTTTGGTTATAAAAGTCTTCTTCCAGGGCAAGTCCTTGATGACTCCCTTTTTCTTGCGTGAACATAGTCCGGCTGGGAACATGACGATGTGGTTGTCGCTCTGAAAGGCTGCATTCACTTGTTGTGGAAAGTTACGTGCCTGTTTGCCCGTCTTGTTGATGGGAACCCAAAACGATGAAATTTGAGGGATATTCATCAACAAATCGTTTACAAGGAATTTTACTTTACCCTTATATATCGGTCCTAAAATATAGGCCAATCCAAGACCGTCCTGTGCGCCCAAAGGGTGGTTGCTCACGAATGTATAGCAACGGTCATCCTGTGGCAGATTCTCAAGGCCGTGTACATCGAACGAGTTGTTGAAATACTCCATAAAAGAGTTTATGAAGTCCAAATCTTTCTTGTGTCCGAACTCGCGTAGAGCTTGATTGACCTCGTCCTGATGAATGATTTTTTTCAAGTACGAAACGACAAAACGGGGTATGTATCGTGCTTTTTTCCCGGCTTTTGCCTTGAGGATAGCATTGACATCAATCTGTACAATATCGCTCATAGTCCTATTGTCCTAATTATAGTAAATATAATGCAAATGTAATGAATTTTATTGACAAAATGTCTTTTTTGCCGTAAAAATGAGATTAAAAAGGATAACAAAGTATGTGCTGCGGTGTTTGGATTATCCTGCCGATATAGCCTTGTATACTTACTTTTTCTGGGATAATCTTCTCTCTTTCTTGATTGTCCAGAACGTGAACAGCAGGAATACAGATAGCAGTCCGGTGTTGCATAACATCTTTGTTATGTTGTCCTCAATGGGCAATGACACTGATATGCCGTATAACGTTGCGAAAAGCAAGGTATATTGGAGTATGGTCCTGATATCATAATTTATTGCATTCCTTTTTTGCCCTATGATGTATGACAGCAACATCGCTGCAAAATAACCGGTAAACGATGCCCATGCGCAGGCAATGTATCCATATTCCGGTACAAAGATAATGTTCACGGCAAACAGTAGCGCACAGCCGATAAAGGAGAATATGGCTCCCCAATATGTTTCGTCGTTCAGTTTGTACCAAAACGAGAGGTTGAAATATATTCCCATAAAAATCTCGGCAGCCATAACAATGGGGACAACTTTTAATCCTTCCCAGTAGTTGCTGTTTATGATATGTTTGAATATATCCATATAGAAAACTACGACAAGGAATGCCAGCATTGACATAATGATGAAGTATTTCATTGCTTGGGCATACAGGTCTTTGCTCTCCTTGTCCTTGCTGTTGCTGAAAACGAAAGGCTCGTAGGCATATCGGAATGCCTGTATAAGCATAGCCATTATCGCTGCTATTTTTACCGCTGCGCCATACACGCTGAGTTCCTGTATTCCCTTCTCGCCCGGCACAAGCCAAGTGTAAATAATCTTGTCTGCGTGCAGGTTCAAGACTCCGGCAATTCCAAGCAACAGTAGTGGCCAGGAATATTTCAGCATATTTTTAAGCAACGCCCAATCCTTGGTGGGGCGGAAAATCCTGAGTTCCGGAATCAAGAAGAATGTGACACTTGCTGTGCAAACCAGGTTTATGAAGAATACATAAAAGGCTTGATTGTCGGGGAAATATATGCTGCCAAAAAAATCCGGGTTCTTTGAGTACAGATAGGGTAGCGCAACAAATGCGAACAGATTAAGGGCTATGTTCGTGAAAATGTTGAACAGTTTCAGTGATGCGAACTTTATTGGTCGTTTCTGGAATCTCAAAAGTCCGAAAGGGATTGCCTGTAGTGCATCGAGGGCTACGACAATGGCCATCATGCCAATGAATTCCGGGTGCATCTCATATCCAAGAGCTTTGGCTACTGATGGCAGGAAACATAAAACGGCCAAAAGGAATATTCCGCATAGGCAGCCTACAACCTGCATTGACATAGAAAAAACCTTTGAGACGTCGGCCTTCTCCTTGCTTGCGAATCTGAAGAATGTGGTTTCAAATCCAAAAGTCAGGAAAACCAACAGGACGGCTGTCCACGCGTAGACGTTTGTCACAATGCCGTAATTTCCGCTTTCTACACTCATTTTTGCAGTGTAGAGTGGTACAAGCAGATAGTTGAGGAAACGTCCTATTATGCTGCTCAAACCATATATGGCGGTGTCCTTTACCAATGATTGCAGTTTTCCCATTTTCTTGTTTTAGAAAAGTGTCCCTTGTTCGTTGTTGCTGAATCGGCTCTTGCCCAAATGTTTGTAGGCGAGTTCTGTCACCTCGCGTCCGCGTGGAGTGCGTTTGAGGAAACCCTCTTTGATCAGGTAAGGCTCGTAAACCTCCTCAATGGTGCCGGTATCCTCGCTTAGTGCTGTGGCGATGGTGCCAATGCCAACCGGACCACCCTTGAACTTGTCAATGATGGTGCAAAGTATCTTGTTATCGATTTCATCGAGTCCATACTTGTCAATATTAAGTGCCTCGAGTGCCATCTTTGCTATGCCGTTTGTAATGTGGCCGTCGCCCATCACCTGTGCAAAGTCGCGCACACGTCGCAGAAGCGCATTTGCAATACGTGGCGTTCCGCGGCTTCGGCGTGCTATTTCGTATGTCGCATCCTCGTCAAACGACACACCTAAAATCTGTGCCGAGCGACCTATGATGCCGGCAAGGGTTTTGCTGTCGTAATATTCAAGGTGCATATTTATTCCGAAACGAGCGCGCAACGGTGCCGTGAGCAAGCCACTGCGGGTTGTTGCTCCAATGAGGGTGAAGGGGTTCAGGTCTATCTGTATTGAACGTGCCGATGGCCCCTTGTCTATGAGGATGTCTATTCGGTAGTCCTCCATTGCTGAATAGAGGTACTCCTCGACAATGGGCGACAGACGGTGTATCTCGTCAATGAAGAGCACATCGTTGGGCTCGAGCGAGGTTAATATACCTGCAAGGTCGCCTGGCTTGTCGAGTACAGGTCCCGATGTGACTTTGAATCCTACACCTAATTCGTTGGCTATGATGTTGCTCAATGTGGTCTTGCCAAGTCCCGGAGGGCCGTGCAGGAGTACGTGGTCAAGTGACTCGCCACGCATTTTTGCTGCTTGGACAAAAATCTTGAGGTTGCTGACAATCTTCTCCTGTCCGTTGAAGTCGGGAAAAGAGAGAGGTCTTAACGCGTTCTCAAATTCCTTGTCACTGTTCTTTCCGCGAATATTAAAATCTCCGCTCATATAATGTTGTGGTTTTTTTCGTAAAAGGTTTACTTTATGCAAAAATAGTATATGTAAAGGTCATTTGAAAATGAAACAACCCTTTTTATATACACCATTTAAACAAAATGACCATAATTATCAGCAGGATAAACAATAGTATGCCTCTCTTCTGCCCTTTTGTAAAGTAGAAAAATTTTCTCACGTTATTTTTTGTAAAAATACAGCCTATAAAAAATGTTATACTATTTTTGTCGGCAATTATGAAGCAAAGTTATAAATAAAGTTGTTACTTTATTGTATTTGTGTGATAAACTGTTTATGAAACTGATTAGAACCCTGCTGAAACGGTATATACTGACATTGTTGACTCTTATTCTGATATTGTGCATGACGTTCTACAAACCAATAGGCTTTGAACGGACAAGTACAATTGTCGGAATGGACAAACTTGTACATTTTGTAATGTATTTTACGCTGTGTGCGGTGTTCTGGTATGAGAATTTTAAAATTACCCTAAAGCCAAAGATGTCGTTTATGGTTGTTTTCGCCGTGATTGTCCCTATAATATTCAGTGGGGTAATGGAGTATCTTCAATATCTTCTCACATCTTATAGAACCGGTGATTTCGATGATTTTGTCTTCAATACAATAGGCGTTGTGGCCGCTTTGTTCTTCAGCCTGTTCGTCACTAAGCCTTTTATGAAAAAAAAGGACAGGAGAGAACCTGATTGTAAATGATTGTGACTACCAGCTCTTGAATGGGAAACGTGTCAGTCTTGAATTGTAATAACGTTTGTCGCCTGTAACCTCCCTGCCAATGAAATCGGGCTTCTCGAACTCTTCACAGGCGTCGTTCAACTCCACTTCTGCAACAACGAGCCCCTCGTTGTCACCAAAGAATTCATCGACTTCAAAAGTGTGATTGCCACACTTGACAAGATGGCGTATCTTGTCTATTATGCAACCGTGACATAACTTGAGCAGTTCCAACGCTTCGGCAACGGGAATCTCCTTTTCCCATTCGAAGCGGCTCAATCCTCCGTCAAGCGATGGGCCTTTGATTGTTAGAAAACCCTTGTCACCACGCACTCTCACACGTGCCGAGTTGCCTCCTTCGCGGCATATATAACCTTGCGCAATGCGGTCACTGCTGAAAGCCAAAGCTTTGTAGCTGTCGTTTGTGACAATGAATTTTCTCTCAATCTCTATAGCCATTCCTTATTCTCCTTTGTCGGCAAACTCCATAAGGTATGCTTTGACGAAACCGTCAATCTTGCCGTCCATAACACCGTTGACATCCGATGTCTGGAAGCCTGTGCGGTGGTCTTTTACGCGGCGGTCGTCAAAGACGTAGCTGCGTATCTGTGAACCCCACTCAATTTTCTTCTTGCCGGCCTCGACCTTAGCCTGCTCCTCCATACGATGCTGCATCTCCTTGTTATATAGGATTGAACGCAACTGACGCATCGCATTTTCTTTGTTTTTGGGCTGGTCGCGTGTTTCGGTGTTTTCAATAAGAATCTCCTCTTCGGCTCCAGTGTATGGGTCCTTGAACTGATAGCGCAAACGTACACCCGATTCAACCTTGTTTACGTTCTGACCTCCTGCACCACCGCTTCGGAATGTATCCCAAGATATACGTGCGGGCTCAATGACAACCTCTATACTGTCGTCCACAAGCGGTGTCACAAACACAGAACTGAACGATGTCATTCGTTTTCCTTGTGCGTTGTAAGGGCTCACGCGCACCAAGCGGTGTACGCCGTTCTCGCCTTTGAGATAACCGTAGGCGTATGGTCCCTGCAATTCAAGTGTTACAGTCTTGATTCCTGCATCCTCGGCCTCCTGAAGGTTGGCAACAGTGACCTTGTATCCGTTTGATTCTGCCCAACGCATATACATACGCATGAGCATACTTGCCCAGTCCTGCGCCTCGGTACCCCCTGCACCTGAATTGATTTTCAGCACGCAGTCCATGTCGTCAGCTTCGCCACGGAGCATATTCTTTAGTTCTAGCTCTTCAATTGCTGTCAGCGCACGTGCATAGGCATCGTCAACCTCCTGCTCTTCAACCATCTCCTCGCGGAACAGTTCCATTGCCATTTCTGTTTCCTCTGTGCGGTTGTTCACCTCCTTGTAGCCCTCGATCCACGCCTGTAGCGCTTTTACTTTCTTCATTTGGGCCTCGGCCTTTTTTGCGTCGTCCCAAAAGCCTGGGGCTTGTGTGCGGAGTTGTTCCTCTTCAACCTGTATAATCTTTTCGTCAATGGATAGGTATTGCTTTAGAGCGGCTGTGCGCTCCTTTATGTCCTTCAACTGGTCGGCTGTAATCATTTGTGCGGTATTAGATTTAATTATTGCGCGAAGATACAACGATATTCAAAAATACGCAAGAATATACGTACGTAAAGGCTCTAAAGAGATGATATAATTGCTTTTTGTTTAAATTTTTCTTTGTCTGATTTTGCAGATGTTTCCTGCTGTTGTACCTTTGTGCCGACAAGGAATACTATATGAAAGTAAGCGAAGCAAATGTTAAACAGGCTGTTGAGCTGTTGAAGGTGCTCATCAGTACTCCCTCAATAAGTCGCGAGGAGGGTGAGGCTGCCGACAAACTTCAGCTCTTTATCGAGCGCGGTGCTCCGGTGCAGTGCGCGGTGCATCGTCATCTCAATAATCTGTGGTGTGTCGCGCCGGGATTCGATGCCTCGCGTCCAACGTTGTTGCTCGACGCTCATATTGATACTGTCAAGCCTGTCAACGGCTGGAGTAAGCATCCTTTCACACCGACAGTAGAGGGTGATGTCATCTATGGCCTTGGTAGCAACGACGACGGTGCTTCGTTGGTTACTCTATTGCAGGTTTTTTACAAGATATGTCAAAAGCCACAGTCGTATAATACAATATTTCTTGCTTCGGCCGAAGAGGAGGTGTCCGGTGCAAACGGCATAGAGGCTGTCTTGCCTCATCTTCCTGCTTTTGACTGTGCCATAATGGGTGAACCGACATCAATGCAACCGGCTATTGCCGAGAAGGGACTAATGGTGCTCGATTGTGTGGCCGATGGAGTGTCGGGGCACGCCGCGCGTAACGAAGGTGTCAATGCTCTTTACAAGGCATTGACCGACATCGAGTGGTTCCGCACCCACAAATACACAAGAACATCGGAACTTTTGGGCGATGTAAAAATGACCGTAACACAAATAATTGCCGGTACACAGCACAATGTAATTCCCGATAAATGCAGCTATGTCGTTGATGTGCGTAGCAATGAATGTTATGCCAACAAAGAACTGCTCGAAATCATAAAATCGAATGTCGGTAGTAGTGTCACGGCGCGTTCTACAAGGCTCAATTCTTCTTTCATATCGCTTGAACATCCGCTTGTGCAACGCGCAGTTGCAATGGGTTGTGTGCCTTATGGCTCGCCGACCCTCTCCAATCAGGCACTTGTGAACGGTGTCCCAACACTCAAGATGGGCCCCGGTGACACAATCCGTTCACATACCGCCAATGAATATGTGCTAATCAGCGAAATCCGTGACGGCATTGAAAAGTTCTGTACATTGCTCGATGGGTTGAGGCTGTAAATGATTGAATATTATTGATTTGAGATTGATGTAAATTTTTAAGTAATATATATGTCCAACCAGATTGTCCTGTATATATGACGGTTGGATGAATTAAGGAAAGTAAAACATAACATAATATAATTTGAGCTTTTTGCTCTATTCCCTCAACTGAAAACCGCCAATTTGCAGAGATGTAGGAATAGGCACGATGAAAGTTCATACCCACGAGGTGTGAACTGTTTGTGCTTATCTGCGTCAGGGTGCTTGGCGGTACCTCAGTTGAAGGTTTGCAACAGACAGTTCCGCTTTTTATGATACACATAGGTAAGATAATTGAAGAGGAGATGCGCCGCCAGGAACGCACTCCGGCTTGGCTCGCAAGAAAGATAAACTGCGCGCGACCAAATGTGTATTATATATTCCGCCAAGAGTCCATCAATACCGATCTTCTACTGCGTATATCTCAGGCTCTGAAACACAACTTTTTCCAGTACTATTCAAGCGAAGTATATTGCGTATAATTTTTATACGCAATGGTAATGATATGTATACGATGCGTGATGCTTGCTGATGAGTATAATTCATAACTTTGACTTGCTTCTAAGAAGCGAAGTGTTTTTTTTATTCTATTTACCTAAAAATAATAAGTTATGATTACAACATTTCTATCTATTGCAGCTGCATTAATGTTGCAGATTTCTGAGCCGGTTCAGAATGAATCTTTCGTAGTTGAGAACAACGCTGTTGAGATGTTTAGTGCCGAAGACCAATGTCTGGGAGAAGTAAATTTGTGTGACCCGAATGGTGCTACCTGTTTCACAGGAACTGCGTACAAGTCTGAAGAGAACGGACGAATTTATGTTAAATGTAATGCTATATATTGGGCTCAAAAATCCAATAATCCCAATTGGGAATATATGATTAGGATGGGTGACATATGGTTATATTTTAGTTTCTAAAGAGAACCCTTTCTGAGCTACTTTTTTGAACAAGCAATCCCCAGGGATTGCTTGTTTTGTAAATGGTTGTTATGCCACCAACATCAGTTCGCGAATCGGTTTTTACGGCTCAGTCGCAAAAAGGTGTGGACAATCAGGTTTGCTTTAAGTTTGGGATATAGCTTATTGATGTACTGAATTAAGTGACAATTTAATTTCGTTGCAATTGCATCCTCTCGCTTTGTGTGTAAACATGTTCATTATCTTATATTCTTACTGTAGTCTTGCGTTCTTTACTTTTTGGTGTCAAACCAATATAAGAATAAGTTTTTACCCCAGCTGAATAAAAATAAGACCGCAATCGCTATCTTTGGT
>JAGCMB010000043.1 GCA_017646665.1 Bacteroidaceae bacterium | reverse complement strand
TACCATACTTGGTGTGAATGTAATTGATGGAATAACCTTCTTCAAGCATATGCATATATTTTAGCAATGCTGAATGATCGTGCTTCTTAAGCATAAAATAAACCCCAAAAGTTTTTTGTCTAACTTTTGGGGTTCACTTCAGGCCGGCCTTCATCTTCTTTTGTATAAAATCAAATGTAGAATATTGACTCTACAACCTTTCAGTTTTTACTTTATCACACCAAGTTCCTTACCTACCTTTATAAAGGCTGCAATGGCCTTGTCAAGGTGCTCCTGTTCGTGAGCTGCAGAGAGCTGTACGCGGATGCGTGCCTCGCCCTTTGGAACAACAGGATAGTAGAAACCGGTAACGAAGATACCCTCCTGAGCCATCTTCTGTGCAAACACCTGTGACAACGGAGCATCGTAGAGCATCACAGCACAGATTGCCGACTGTGTGGGCTTGATGTCGAATCCTGCAGCCAACATCTTGTCACGGAAGTAGTTCACGTTGTTCTGCAACTTGGTGTGCAGTTCGTCACTCTCGGCAAGCATCTTGAACACCTCGATTGATGCTCCTACAACTGATGGGGGCAATGAGTTTGAGAACAGATAAGGACGTGAACGCTGGCGGAGCATATCGATAATCTCCTTGCGGCCTGTTGTAAAACCACCTACCGCACCACCGAATGCCTTACCCAATGTACCGGTGAAGATATCGATGCGGCCATAACAGTCGAACTGCTCGGCAACGCCGTGACCGGTTGCGCCAACGACACCGGCAGAGTGTGATTCATCGACCATAACAAGAGCATTGTACTTCTCGGCAAGGTCACAGATTTTATCCATTGGAGCAACATTTCCGTCCATTGAGAATACACCGTCCGTAACGATTATGCGATAGCGTTGTGCCTGTGCCTCTTGCAAGCAACGCTCCAAATCGGCCATATCGGCATTTGCATAACGATAACGCTGTGCCTTGCACAGACGCACACCGTCAATGATTGAAGCGTGGTTAAGAGAGTCGGATATAATTGCATCCTCAGCTGTGAACAACGGTTCGAACAAGCCACCGTTTGCATCGAAACAAGCAGCATAGAGGATTGTATCTTCGGTTTTGAAGTAGTCGGCAATAGCCTTTTCAAGTGTTTTATGATAGTCCTGTGTTCCACAAATGAAACGCACCGACGACATACCGAAACCACGTGCCTCCATAGCCTCCTGTGCAGCCTTCATAAGGCGCGGATTATTCGACAGGCCAAGATAGTTGTTGGCACAGAAGTTAAGAGCCTTTGAGCCATCCTCGAGAGTAATCTCGGCAAACTGTTGCGACGCGATGTTACGCTCTCTCTTGTACAAGCCGGCAGCATCAATTGCAGCCAATTCGTCCTTCAAATGTTGTTGAAAATTACCGTACATATCATTATTCTTTTTAAGTTAATCCAATAAAAGTAGCCAAAGCAAGCCTTGGCATTACAAAAATACGCCATTTTATCAAAAAGCAATACAGCTGGAATAAAAAAACTTTTTTTTAACCAAAAAATATTTAATAGCCGCTGACATTTACAAAAATAACAGTAACTTTGGGGTGTGATTAAGAAGTTTGACAAAAAATAATATATACAATCTATGAAGAACGTATTGGTTATTGGCTCAACCGGACAGATTGGTTCGGAACTCACAATGAAATTGCGCAGTATGATTCCCGACGGTAATATCGTTGCCGGATATATCCCCGGTGCTGAACCAAAAGGAATTCTGCTTGAAAGTGGCCCTGCTGAAGAGGCAAATGTAAAGAACGCCCAGCAGCTGGCCGAGATTGTAGACAAATACAAAATTGACACTATATATAACCTTGCGGCATTGCTGTCGGCGGTTGCCGAGTCAAAGCCCCTTTTGGCTTGGGACATCCAGATGAACGGCCTCATCAACATACTTGAGATTGCACGCGAGAAGAAGTGCGCAGTCTTCACACCAAGTTCAATAGGCTCTTTCGGTCCCAACACACCACGCGACAATACTCCACAGGACACCATACAGCGTCCAAAAACAATGTATGGCGTGACAAAGGTTGCAACAGAGTTGCTCAGTGACTACTACTACACAAAATATGGTGTCGATACCCGCGCGGTACGTTTCCCCGGCCTTATATCAAATGTAACACTCCCCGGTGGAGGAACAACCGACTATGCTGTAGAAATCTACTACGCAGCAGTAAAGGGCGAGGATTTCGCCTGCCCCATCCAAGCCGGAACATTTATGGATATGATGTATATGCCCGATGCATTGAAGGCAGCCGTTGACATTATGAACGCTGACCCATCGCGCCTCATTCACCGCAACGCGTTCAATGTAGCATCAATGAGTTTCGACCCTGAAATCATCAAAGCATCTATCCAGAAGTACATCCCCGACTTCAAGATGCACTACGAGTTCGACCCTGTGCGTCAGGCCATTGCCGATTCTTGGCCAAACAAGATGGACGACAGTTGCGCACGCGAGGAGTGGGATTGGAAACCAAGCTACGACCTCGACTCAATGACACAGGATATGATAAAGACCCTGCGAGAGCGTTTCAACAAGTAATATATTTCACTTTCACACACAACAGGTTGCAGTTCAAAGACTGCAACCTGTTTTTGTATCAAAACAGCAACCTTCTCTTTCATGGTTGGCCATATTTTTATGGTAAATTATAAATTTATTATCATGAAAGATTTAAACAGTCAAGAGTATTTTTTTGCAGATTCGCAAGAAGAAGCGAAAAAAGAGAAAGAAAAGCGTGCTGCTTTACACTCTATTTTTCCCATTATAATGGGAGGAAAAGAGGACAAGACTCATTATGTTGTTCGCAATGAGAACAAGACGCCCCTCTCTACGGAGATTCCTCCAATTGCAACAAGCACCCCTATTGCAACAAATCCAATGGGTTCTAATGCGAAAAAAGAGGCCACATCATTTGAAAATCCTAAAAATGATTTTAACTTTG
>JAGCMB010000042.1 GCA_017646665.1 Bacteroidaceae bacterium | reverse complement strand
TTTGCGGATGCTGCAGATGCGTCTACATATATCTGGCAGTTCGAGCCTGTTGACGGTGGCTTTATGATGAAGAGCCTGCATACCCAAAGTTATGTGAGTGGTGCGGCTTGGGCAACTCAGGTAACACTCTCTGACGATGACGCTAATGCAAAGAGAGTGACAATTGGTGTTCTTGACGACGCAACAGGCCAGGTAAGTATAACTGTCAGTGGCGGTTATCCATTGCACGCACAGGATGCCGGAAGTCAATTGGTTGGTTACACCGGTGGAGCTAACTCTGCTTCGGCATGGTACATAGAGGAAGTTGGGGATTTGACAACCATCAAGCACACCGTTACAATGAGCGCGACATTCTCGTCAGTGATGCTTGGCTACAATGCGATAGTTCCTGCCGGTGTCGAGGCTTATAATGCACAGGGTGTAGAGGACGGTTATGTGTCGCTTGTCGAGGTTGCGCGCGAGGGTGGTGTTATCCCGGCAAACACACCGGTAATCCTTTACCGTACCGATGGCAATACAAGCAAGACATTTACATATACCACAGCCACGGCTAATGCTCCTGATGAAACTGTTCTTGGCGGTAGTCTCTATCAGAAATTCGTGGAGTGCGACGACGACAAGGACTACTACAAACTGATGATAAAGAATGGCGAGGCCAAGATGTATTGGATGTACAAGGAATACAACACCGAGGGTGTGAGTCAAGGCTCAAACAATGATGGTGGCCACATCAAGTGCAGTGCGAACAAGATTTATATGGCATTGCCTCAGGCACAGCAGGCAGCGTCGTTTGGTATGCGCTTCAAGGAACCGGAAACAACCGGCGCCGAAGAGGTGAAAACTGAAAACGGAAATGTGAAAGCTATTTACGATTTGCAGGGCCGCAAGTTGACCGAGATAACTCAGCCGGGCTTCTATATTGTTAACGGCCGTAAGGTATATGTAAAGTAAATGGTACTTTTGTCATTCTAATTGAAATGAAAAATCTCTGAGTAATAATGTCAATAAAGAAGATATACGAAGATGAAAAGAATATATATAAGTCCCGAAATTGAAATTGTTGAATGTATACCAAGTGCTATTATTGCGTCCTCTCCTTTGGATGTTGAAAATGAAAACCAATGGAAAGATGGGGATTTCGATGGTGAGGCAACCGGCGCTGCCCGTGGCGACTGGGAAAATATTTGGCAAGGAATGTGATTTAATATCTATTGATTATTGGCAGTCACCTATGGGGAAACCTGTTGGTGACTGCTGTTTTTTATAGTGTATGCCCTTGCTTGTCTTGTGATTAAAATTCCCGGATTTTGACACACGCTTTTGTGTCCGGACACCGCCGTTCTGTTGAAAAATTGCATATTATTAATATTTATTAACAATTCGGGAGGGGTAAAACGGCCGGCCGTTATTATCTTTGCAAAACTTTACGAAAAAGGCTTAATTTACAAGAAATTACTTAATAAATTTAACTGATAACAAATGAAGAAAATTACCCTATTTTTGGTGTCTTTGTTTCTCGCAGTAGGCGCAATGGCGCAGACTCCGGTAGTTACCGTTGACAATATCGGTACAGCCCCTTACAAGTTGGATGATGCAGATGCTGCAAAGATTTTCGAACTTGAGAACTTGACAATCGTTTTGGATGTGACAACAGCGGCTTCGCTCAGTGGTCGTGGTGCATTTTTCTGCGTTGCAGACCCTGCACAGGCTGTTCCCGGTTCATTCTCGGGCAGCAATACATCTTTTATGGCTTGTGGTCACGTAAACGCTTCTATTGCATATCTCGCGGCCGCAAAAGATGGTCAGCACTTTTCTACAGGAACCATTCCTGCCAACAGCACAATAAAAATTGCTTATGTGTTTGACAAGACAAACAATAAATTCAAATCATACATTGGTGATACCAATGCCGGTTGGACTATGGACCGTGATTTCGGCACTTACGAAATTGCAACTCCTAAAATGGTGAAGGAGGATTTTGCAAATGCAAATATCTATATTGGTGGTGGTATGGCAAATAACGCTAATCATGAATTGGGTGATGCTACAATCCACAAGGTAAGAGTATATAATGGAACTCTCACTGTTGATGAAATCAAGAATCTTGATTTTGTCAAGGAAATCTCAGATTTTGAGAACGGCAAAATCTATACATTCGTAACCGAGCGTGGTTGGATGGGTGCAAAGGATGATAATGACAAGGTGATTTCTACTGTTTATACAGCAAATGCTGTAACAGGTAGCAAAACCGACGAAAACTTCCAGTGGACTGTATATAAGTCAATAAATAATAAATATTATCTTTACAATGTAGGTAAAGAGATGTTTATGGGTGTTGAGTCTGCAAACAACACAGCTGTGCCTTTTGCCGCAACTCCACAGGGGCTTTCACTCACTTTCAAGAAGTCAAGCAATGCTGCGTATCCTATTATGTTCTCAACAGACAATGCTGGTGTTGTAAACCATTCAGGAAATCACGCGTCAGGTCTTATTACTTGGACTGGTGGCTGGAATACACTTGACGATAGTGGTAGCAACCACAAGGTTGAGGCTGTAGGTACTCTTGATTCAGAAACTCTTGCCAATATTGCTGAACTTGTTGCTGCATACGAGGCAGAGAATGTTCTTGTTCATGCCGGCAAGTACTACACATTCAACCAGAATGGAAACTATATTACAAGCGAAGTAGCCAATAGCCGTATCGCTTGTAGCACAATAAAAGATGCTTCTGCAATCTACTACTTTGATGGTGAGCACCTCTTGGCGTACAAGACTGGTCTCTACTTTGGTTTGAACACAAATGATTGGACATTCGAGGCTATAGGCTCTAATGATATCTCTGCAATCGAGTTTGTTGCTGCTGCAAACGGTGCTGAAGAGAAATACAACATCAAGTCTGGTGGTCGTTGGTTGCATCTTTCTGCAAACGGTGATGGTTCTACTTTTGTTAACCGTTGTTCGGCAAACACTTGTGGCGATGCTCACAATTGGGCAATTGAGACTGTTGAGGCACTTCCTGTAACAATCTCTGCTGCAAAATATGCAACATTCTTTGCTCCTGTAGCTGTTACAGTTCCTTCAGGCGTAACAGCTCACACAGTAACAATCAACGGCGAGTGGGCTACATTAAGCGAAGAGTCTTTGACTGTTATTCCTGCAAACACAGGTGTTGTACTTTATTCAGAGACTGCCGATACTTATAACTTTACAATTACAGAGAATGTTGAGGCTATCGAGGGTAACGCACTTCTCGGTTCTGCTGCAGCAACATATATCACTGCCGATGCTTATGTTCTTGGTTATATCAACGAGGATGGTGCTCCTGCTGAGGTTGGTTTCGGTAAGGCTGTAACTAATGGTCAGGCAGAGGGTACATTCCTTAACAACAGCCACAAGGCATACTTGCCAGCTCCTACAAATGGTATTAAGTCTTACAGCTTCCGTTTTGGTGAGGGTACAACAGCGATTGAGAATGTAGAGGTTGAGAACGAGGTTAAGGCTGTCTTCGACCTCACAGGTCGCCGCGTAGAGGCTATCACTGCTCCTGGTATCTACATTGTAGGTGGTAAAAAAGTGTTGGTAAAGTAATAAGTGATTAAAAAGGCTAACTACTGCGTTACGCTTGCCGTCTAAGCCTGCGGCACTCCTTTGGGGAACTAAAGTTCCCGTTGTCGCAAACATTGCTCGTACGCAATGGCATTTACGCAAAAGTAAACTGCGGTTTATCCGGCGTCGCAAGCCTT
>JAGCMB010000041.1 GCA_017646665.1 Bacteroidaceae bacterium | reverse complement strand
TTGGTTGCCATTGTTGAAGAGTAATTAATAAAAAAATAGAATTTGGCTATGAAATTAAATAATCTTAAGCCTGCTGAAGGTGCTGTTAAGGCACGCAAAAGAATTGGACGTGGTACCGGTTCGGGTAGAGGTGGTACTTCTACACGTGGTCACAAGGGTGCCAAGTCTCGTTCTGGTTACAGCAAGAAGATCGGTTTCGAGGGTGGTCAGATGCCTTTGCAACGTCGTGTACCAAAGTACGGCTTTAAAAATATCAATCGTGTAGAGTACAAGGCTGTTAACTTGTCTACACTCCAGGCTCTTGCCGAGAGCAAGTCTTTGGAGGTTGTAAACATCGCAGCTTTGGTTGCAGCAGGTTTCGTATCTTCAAAACAGTTGGTTAAGATTCTTGCTAATGGTACTTTGACTGCTAAATTGACAGTAGAGGCTCACGCTTTCTCTGCGAAGGCTGTTGAGGCTATTGAAGCAGTTGGTGGAACAGTCGTAAAGCTTTAAAAAATGGCAAACAAACTATCAAACCTAAAATTTATCCAGACAATAAAGAACATCTGGAAAGTTGAAGACCTGAGAGTGCGCATTGGTATCACACTCTTGCTTGTCGCAATCTATCGTTTTGGCTCTCAGATTGTGCTTCCCGGTATTGATACCGCAGCATTGCTAAAGAGTTCGGAATTGGCAGATCAGACTAAGGAAGGTTTGATGTCTCTTCTTGATATGTTCTCGGGTGGTGCGTTCTCGAATGCATCTATTTTCGCCCTTGGAATTATGCCATACATCTCTGCCTCAATTGTACTCCAGTTGTTGGCACTTGCAGTTCCTTATTTCCAGAAACTGCAACGTGAGGGTGAGAGTGGCCGTCGTAAGATGAACCAGTATACTCGTTATCTTACTTTGGCAATTCTCGTTCCTCAGGCGATGGCTTATTTGGCAAACCTCGAAAGCCAGTTGGCCGGTACAGGTATCATCCAGGTTGAATCTAGTGTAATGTTCTACGCAACATCTACAATCATCCTTGCAGCCGGCAGTATGTTCATCCTTTGGTTGGGTGAGCGTATCACCGACAAGGGACTCGGTAACGGTGTGTCTTTGATCATTATGATTGGTATCATCTCTCGTTTCCCTGCAGCTATCGGTCAGGAGTTTACTTCAAGAATGGCTGGCGCAGCAGGTGGTGGTGTTGTGATGTTCATTATTGAGCTTGTATTGCTTGTATTGGTAATCTGTGGTGCTGTAGCGCTTTTGCGTGGTACCCGCAAGATTCCTGTACAGTATGCAAAGCAGGCTACAGGTGGAGCAACCGTTTCGGGTGCACGTCAGTATCTTCCTTTGAAGGTTAATGCTGCCAATGTGATGCCTATTATCTTTGCCCAGGCGATAATGTTTATCCCTATGGCAATTATGGGCTTCAACACCGAGGGTACTACCTCAACATTTATGCAATTGATGTACGATAACAATTCTTGGTTGTATAATCTCATTTTTGCGGTTTTGATTATCCTGTTTACATACTTCTATACTGCTATCACAATCAATCCGGTTCAGATGGCAGAGGATATGAAGCGCAATAATGGTTTTATCCCCGGTATCAAGCCAGGTAAGCCAACTGCAGAATATATCGATACAATTATGTCACGTATAACTCTTCCAGGTTCACTTTTCCTTGCATTCATTGCTATACTTCCTGTATTTGCAAAGATGTTGGATATGAACAGTGAGTTTGCAAGTTTCTTTGGTGGAACTTCATTGCTTATCTTGGTTGGTGTTATCCTTGACACATTGCAGCAGATTGAGAGTCACCTCTTGATGAGGCATTATGATGGCCTTTTGAGTTCAGGTCGCATTAAGGGACGTGTAGGTTAATTATGTTGGCTAAGAAATGATATTTCTTAAGACATCTGATGAAATAGAACTACTTCGGCAGGCGAATCTGCTCGTAGGCAAGGCACTTGCCGAAGTAGCTAAAATAATTGAGCCGGGTGTAACGACAAGGCAACTTGATAAGGTGGCTGAGGAGTTCATTCGTGACAATGGTGCGATACCCACTTTTAAAGGTTATCCCAATCACGAGGGAACACCATTCCCGGGCTCTATTTGTGCATCGGTAAACGATGTGGTGGTACACGGAATACCCAACGACATTCCCTTGAAGGAGGGTGATATAATATCAGTTGATTGTGGAACGTTGTTGAATGGTTTCTGTGGTGATTCCTGCTACACATTCTGTGTTGGCGAGGTTGACGAAGCAACAAAGAAGCTGCTTCAGGTAACAAAGGAGTCATTGTACAAAGGTATTGAACAGGCAGTTCACGGTAAACGTCTTGGTGACATTGGCAGTGCGGTGCAGACCCATTGCGAACAGAACGGTTTTGGCGTTGTACGTGAATTTGTGGGCCATGGTATTGGTCGTAATATGCATGAGTCGCCCGAGGTCCCAAATTATGGTCGCAAGGGTAACGGGTTGCAGTTAAGACAAGGAATGTGCATCGCTATTGAGCCGATGATTACACTTGGCAAACGTCAAATTTTTATGGAACGTGACGGTTGGACAGTGAGAACACGTGATAGAAAGAATGCTGCACATTTTGAACATACCATTGCTGTTGGAAAGAACGGTGCCGATATACTGTCATCGTTTGAATATGTAGAAGAAGTCTTACGAAAGAAAGGTTATTGATATGGCTAAACAGAGCGCTATTGAACAAGACGGCACAATTGTAGAGGCATTGTCAAATGCTATGTTCCGAGTTGAATTGCAGAATGGTCACGAAGTGATTGCGCATATTTCGGGCAAGATGAGAATGCACTACATCAAGATATTGCCGGGTGACAAGGTGAGAATTGAAATGTCTCCCTACGATTTAACCAAAGGAAGAATTGTGTTCCGATATAAATAAAAATAATATATTATGAAAGTTAAAGCATCTATTAAGAAACGCACTCCCGATTGCAAGATCGTTCGCAGAAATGGTCGTTTGTATTTGATTAACAAGAAGAATCCCAAGTTCAAACTGCGTCAGGGGTAATTAAGTAGTAATTAAAAATATATATTCGTATATGGCTATAAGAATAGTTGGTGTAGATATTCCTCAGAACAAAAGAGGAGAGATTGCGTTGACATACATCTATGGTATTGGACGCAGCAGTGCAGCCAAGATCCTTGACAAGGCCGGTGTTGACCGTAACATTAAGGTTCAGGATTGGACCGACGATATGGCAGCTAAGGTTCGTGAGGTTATCGGCGCAGAGTTTAAGGTAGAGGGTGACCTCCGTTCAGAAATTCAGCTTAACATCAAGCGTCTGATGGATATCGGTTGCTATCGTGGCATTCGTCATCGTAACGGTTTGCCAGTACGTGGTCAGAGCACAAAGAACAATGCTCGT
>JAGCMB010000040.1 GCA_017646665.1 Bacteroidaceae bacterium | reverse complement strand
TACTGCTTGTCTGTAATGGAATGTTGTCAAGGATCTATAGTGCTTACCGCTCTATCATCGCGTCGCCGCGGTGATTGCCGAAAGCGAGTGCAAAGGTAATGCAAGTTTTTGAACTGACAAACAAATTAGAAAGTTTTTTTGCAGCTATTTTTAAACTTTTTTAAAACAGAATTAATATTCAGCAACTTATGCGAATAAAAAAAAATCACAAAACAATATAAAATCGGGATTTGTTTTTACTGTTTTAAAAACATCGCAATAAAAGCCAAATAAAAAAGGCTACAAATCGCATATTTTGCGTACTTTTGCAGAGATTTTCATTCAGAATGCGTTCAAAATTCTGCAGCAAGCAAGAAAAATAATGAGAAAGAACCTTATACACCTATTATATATATTATTTGCCCTACTCTTCCCGGCCAGCCTGCAAGCTCAGCAAGCAGGCGAGAAGATTAGAATACACGGCAAAATTTTTGACGCTTCGACAAAGAAAACTATCCCGTATGTCTCTGTAAGAATAAAGAATAGCATCAATGGTAGCAGCAGCGACAGCAAAGGTAATTTTTCATTTCATGCACCGGTAGGAAAGGACACGTTGATTGTTTCGAGCCTGGGATACACTGATGAAATAATCGCCATCACAGCCAAGACTTCAATGCCTTTAAGAATCAACCTTAAGCCTGCCGACTACGACCTGCCCGAGGTTGTTGTAAAACCCAAACGTGAAAAATATAGCAGAAAAAACAATCCGGCTGTAGACTTGGCACGCAGAATCATTGAGCATCGCGACGAGAACTCGCCACTGAACAAGGAGTTCTACAGCAACGAAAGACACGAGAAGCTCAATATCGCACTAAACGACTTCAACACCGAAAAAGAGAACCCTTTCGGCAAGAAATTCAAGTTCATTGAAGAGTATATCGACACCTCGCACATATCAGGCAAACCTATTTTGCACATCTCGGCACGCGAGTTGATTGCTACCGACTACTACCAGAAAAGCCCCAAGCGCAGCAGACGTCACGTAAAGGCACGACGACGCAACGGCATAGACGACGTTTTCACCACTGATGAGATTGAAGCGTTGTACGAAGAGGTATTCAAAGACGTCGACATATTTCAGGACAACATTTCGCTATTCAGCAGCAAATTTGTGAGTCCGCTCTCAAAGCTAGGCCCCACATTTTACCGTTATTACATAATGGACACCATTATGATTGACGGCGACAGCTGTATAGACCTTGCATTCACACCGTTCAATGTTGAATCATTCGGTTTCACAGGACACATCTATGTCACAAAAGACACGACACTGTTCATAAAATCGGTACAAATGAATGTACCCCACGAAATAAACATGAACTTTGTCGACAATCTGAATATAAAGCAGGATTTCTATCGCACACCGGACGGCACACGTCTTCTAACCAAGGAAACACTCACGGCAGAGCTAAAGATAATTAGCGCAATCACCGGTTTCTACGCAAACCGCGAAGTTGTGTACCGCGAGCACAATTTCCAAAGCAACGAATTTGCCCAACGCATACTAAGCAACCCAGCACCGATTGTAGAAGACGACAATGCCACAAACAAAAGCGAAGAATATTGGAGCCAATATGGCTTCAACGAGGTAAGTTCCAAGGAACGCTCGGTGGGCGACATGATGAAAGCCCTCCGCGCCAATCCTATATATTACTGGACCGAGAAATGCGTTTCATTCCTATTTACCGGATGGGTGCCGGTAACCAAAGTTAACCCACCACTCTTCTATGGCCCAGTCAATACCACCGTGAGCCACAACGGCCTCGAAGGCTGGCGACTGCGCACCGGAGCAATGACGACAGCCTATCTAAACCCACACATTTTCGGTAATTTCTATGTAGCATACGGAATTGGCGACAACAAATGGAAATATATGGGAGAATTGGAGTATTCATTCAAAAAGAAAAAAGAGCACCCCAACGAATTCCCCATCCACTCACTGCGCCTGCGTTACGAGAACGACATATATCAATATGGCCAGAACTACCTGTACACCAACAAAGACAATCTCTTCATAAGCCTAAAACGACAGAACGACACAAAGATTGGCTATGTGCGCAAAGCAGAGTTCGCATACACCAAAGAGTTCTACAACCACTTCTCATTCGACATAACCCTGCGCCACAGAGTAGACATTGCAAGCCGATTCATACCATTTGAACGCACTCAAACCATAGACGGTGTCACCACAAGTACATTCGTCAACGACCTGACACGTTCCGAAATTGAGATAGGCCTCCGTTACGCACCAAAAGAAAAGTTCATACAAAGCAAATGGAACCGCCGTTCCGTAACTCCCGAACACCCGGTGTTCACACTTTCCCACAAAATGGGTATCAAAGGCATATTGGGCAGCGAATTCAACTACCACCATACAGAGTTCGGTTTCTATAAACGTTTCTGGTTCTCGGCATTCGGATACACCGACTGCATAATAAAAGCCGGCAAAGTATGGAACAAAGTACCATACCCAATGCTCATCATCCCCAATGCCAACCTCTCATACACCATACAACGCGAATCATATTCACTGATGAACGCAATGGAATTCTTCAACGACGAATACGCATCGTGGGATTTGACATACAACATGAACGGATTGATTTTCAACCGAATACCATTAATACGCAAATTGAATTGGCGCGAAGTAATATCGTTCCGCGGAATGTTCGGGCACCTGACCTCAAAGAACCGCCCCGACCCATTGAACACAGGCGAGCTGTTCAAGTTCCCATATGAGAACGACGAATACCACTATCTTGGCACAATGCCATATATGGAGATAGGAATAGGTATTGAGAATATTTTCAAAGTTCTGCGCATAGACTATGTAAGACGACTCACATACTGCGACCTTCCCGGCATTGAAAAATGGGGCATACGCGTACAATTCCACGTACAATTCTAAAGAATCACCATCCGGCCTCTTTCCATCCGGCCGCCTGATACCATTCGGTATTTGCAAAATCGATATTCAATGAGGCATTGCGGCTCGAATGTTGTGGCATATAAATTGATATGCCGCTGTATACATCAACATCAACAGTGCACCTCTTTTTTATACAATCCGACCACCAGCTACCTGTTGTCCGGGCATAAGGCACTGCTTCATCAAGCACATTCCTCCACGCCGAATATTCGGTATCGGTCAAGTAACGCTTCATTACGGAATTTACATCATAATAATGAGGTACAGCCCCCTTGAAAGAGTTCTGCACATCACCTGGAAGATAGGCAAAGACACCAGTATAATCACGTTTTTTCTCGTAGTTGAAATATGTGCAGACGTTGGCGTAAGTAGCATCGGCAAGTTTTTGCATAGCCGGCATATAGGCAGCCGAAAGGACAATACCCATACCTGAATTGAGATATGCAGAGAGGTATGATTCCAAAATTTCCTCAACGCCATCCGATGTAAAAAAAGCCCCGACTATAGCATTATAAGGAGCACCTTCGGCCGGAATCTCGGCAGGAGAAGCAACCACCCACTCTACAGCATTACGCAGACCGTATGCAACCTCAACTCCCTGCATAAAACAGGCATCAAGCAAAAGTCTATCCACCCTCACGGGCAAACCCTCGAGCAAAGCAGCCAATTCATCAATCTCAATGGCCATCGTCGTTCTATCACTATACACATTCCGGCCATTATCAATACCTATAGTACGCATTGGCGCGACACGCGCATTGTCGGACAACCAACCATCACCGTGTGACCACAGAACCAAATCCAATTCACGCGTAGGATAGTCGCTGAGCAAATCTGTGAGAATCATTTTAAGCGCAGCCGTATCGCTGGAACAAAAATCCTCGGTAAATGAGCGCAAATTTCTACACGCGCCGACACCACTCTTGTTATAACACTCAATCAGCCTTGGGAGATCACAATCATCGACATAAACAAAAAGACGACAATCGGATGGGACATTCGCTGCCCCTATTCCAATCTCGTCAATATCTTTCTCAACAAAATTTTCAAGTGTATTTTCGGCCATCATATAAATGACCAAAGTGCGTTCGGCAGTATCACCTTTAAGCAACCCTGTATCCGCCTCCTTATCCGGTTGTATATTATCGTGACACGAACAGAGAGAGATAAACAGGAAAAATAGAGCAAACCAAGCAGAACGGAACAGCATTATCAATGCTTTGTAAATTTGAATTTATCGCCAAGATAGCGAACAGTCTTGTTTTCACGCTCAACAAGTCTTTTCTTGACCTTTGACTCTTTTCCCTCGAGCTTTGAGCGTTTCTTAGAGAAGAATATAACAGATGTACGACCAGGTTTTCCCTCTTCGAAGCTCATATAATCCTTCAGTTCATAGGAATACATATGACGATTAGGCAGGAACTTATCCTCAATCACAACGCCATCAATATACTGTATCTCGGTGAAATACACAACTGAATCGGGGAAAGAGAGCGAAACGCCCCATACATATACGCCTTCATCGGAATTCTTCTTTGAATCCTTATCATCGCCGTCATTTGCAAAAACAAATGCCGGTACAATCAAAAATAAAATAAAAAATATTGAAAGAATCTTTTTCATACAGTCAATAGCATAAATATCTGCAAATGTAATGAAATATTGACACTTCTAAAAGTTTATTACAACTTTTAACAAGAGAAGGCGTGATATACAAAAAAAATCGAGCCGCTATTGCGGCTCGAAATACATTTTATCCCAAATAAGATTTCAGCAATTTGCTACGCTGATTCTGTTTCAATCGACGGATAGCCTTTTCCTTGATCTGGCGTACACGCTCACGTGTAAGACCAAAACGGTCACCAATCTCCTCGAGTGTCATCTCCTGCATACCGATACCGAAGAACATCTGGATAATCTCCTTTTCACGGTCTGTCAATGTAGACAATGCTCTGTCAATCTCACGTGACAATGACTCGTTGACCAACAGATTATCAGCCATAGGAGAATCATCGTTGACCAAGACATCAAGCAGACTATTATCCTCGCCATCAACAAAAGGCGCATCAACAGAAATGTGTCTACCCGACACTTTCAGTGAATCCACTACCTTGTCAACCGGCAAATCGAGCTGGTCTGCAAGCTCCTCGGCCGATGGACGACGCTCGTTCTCCTGTTCAAATTTAGAAAATGCCTTTGTAATCTTATTCAAAGAACCAACCTGGTTCAACGGCAGACGTACAATACGCGCCTGCTCGGCCAAAGCCTGCAAAATAGACTGTCTAATCCACCATACAGCATAACTGATAAATTTGAAACCTCGTGTTTCATCAAATTTCTCAGCAGCCTTTATCAATCCAAGATTACCCTCGTTAATCAAGTCTGGAAGACTTAGTCCCTGGTTCTGATACTGCTTTGCTACAGATACCACAAAACGTAAATTAGCGCGTGTCAATTTCTCAAGTGCGCGGCGGTCACCTTTTCTAATTCGTTGTGCCAACTCCACCTCTTCTTCAACGGTGATAAGTTCCTCTCGACCAATTTCCTGCAAGTACTTGTCAAGCGATGCGCTTTCACGATTCGTGATACTTTTGGTAATTTTTAATTGCCTCATTTTGTTCTGATACGATTTTAATGCGCGAAGTTATAAATACTTTACATCAAATACAAATTTAGCGCGTTAAAGGTTACAAAAATGTTTCAAAAAAAACCGGCTTTCGCACTAAAACTTTGAAATGAAAAACATTTACCAATATAATATCAATAAAATATCACCACCGTGACACATACAGGCAAGTGAAAGTAGAAAGCACCTGCCACAAATTTGATATGACATAAAGCAAACTAATAGCGGTTAAAGCAGAAAAACACTATTGTCGGCCGATAAACGTTCCATAAAAGTAAAATGCAAAAGCCGGTTGCGTATTAACTTTTACACCACAATAGAGAGAGATTATTTCAAAATATCACAAAGCTACCATGTTAATTTGTGTTAAAATATTTTTTGCCATACATATAAGCCTGCGCAAGAGCACTTGCATATTATTATGCTTTGATTTACCTTTGCATCGCAAACACAAGAAGCATACACTGCACCGGCCAAGCAAGTTGCCTCAATACATTTGGGTGTAGTCTATGATAAACAGGAATAAGACAGTCGGACGGTCTGTCGCCGTTACCGCAAGGTAAAGGAGGAAAGTCCGGGCAGCACAGAGCACTCCACTTCCTAACAGAAAGCCATTTGCGAAGATGGAGTAACGCAGAAGAAAATAACCGCCCGCAAGGGTAAGGGTGAGAAGGTGGGGTAAGAGCCCACCGGCCGTGCAGCGATGTACGGGCCGTGTGTCTTGGAGGCTGCAAGTTCATGTAAACCGGCGCTTGAGGGTTGCTC
>JAGCMB010000039.1 GCA_017646665.1 Bacteroidaceae bacterium | reverse complement strand
TGTATATCTTTGCACCCGCGTTTAGTAAAAACGATTGTTTAACCAATTTATTAATTAAAAATGAATCAATACGAGACCGTTTTCATTTTGACTCCCGTTTTGTCTGATGCTCAGATGAAGGAAGCGGTAGAGAAATTCAAAGGCATTCTCACTGCTGAAGGTGCTGAGATTGTCAATGAGGAGAACTGGGGACTTAAGAAGCTTGCTTACCCCATTGAGAAGAAGACCACTGGCTTCTATGTAATGTTCGAGTTCAACGCAGAGCCTAAGGTTATTTCTAAGTTAGAGTTGCAGTACCGTCGCGACGAGCGCGTTATTCGCTCATTGGTAGTTAAGTTGGACAAGTATGCTGCAGAGTATGCTGCCAAGAGAAGAAATTTAAAAGCTAATAAGGAGAACTAATTATGGCACAGACACCTTCAGAAATCAGATATTTGACTCCTCCAACAGTGGATGTCAAGAAGAAGAAATATTGCCGTTTCAAGAAGAACGGTATCAAGTATATCGACTACAAGGATCCCGAGTTCTTGAAGAAGTTCTTGAACGAGCAGGGTAAACTTCTCCCACGTCGCATCACAGGTACTTCTTTGAAGTTCCAGCGTCGTATTGCACAGGCTGTTAAGCGTGCACGTCACTTGGCTTTGCTGCCTTTTGTTACTGATATGATGAAATAATAGGAGGAAATAATTATGGAGCTTATTTTGAAAGAAGATGTAATCAACTTGGGTTACAAAGACGATATCGTTAAGGTAAAGGACGGTTATGGCCGTAATTATTTGATTCCTACAGGTAAGGCAGTTATCGCTAGCGAGTCTGCAAAGAAGGTACTTGCCGAGAACTTGAAGCAGCGTGCTCACAAGTTGGCTAAGATTAAGGCTGACGCTGAGGCTCTTGCAGCTAAGTTCGAGGGTGTTGCTTTGACAATCGCTACAAAGGTGAGCGCTACTGGTGCTGTTTACGGTTCAGTAGGTGCAATCCAGATTGCTGAGGAACTTGCAAAGCTTGGTCTTGAGATTGATCGTAAGATTATCTTTGTTGCAGCAGTTAAGGAAATCGGTTCTTACGAGGCTACTGTTAAGTTGCACAAGGAAGTTGCCGTTAAGGTTCCTTTCACAGTTGTTGCTGAGGCAGAATAATTTTAGCTTTAGATACAATGAATGGCGACACTTAAAAAGTGTCGCCATTTTTTATTTTCTTTTTTGCGTTGAGGTGTTGTAGGTTGTGAATAATATACTTATCTTCGCGGTTGAATAATGGTGTAATCATTGCCCACAGCAGTGATTAGTAAAAGGGAATCCGGTTAGAGTCCGGAACTATACCCGTAGCTGTGAGTCTTTTAGTGCCCAAGCGGTCAAATGCCACTGCTCTTTTGTTGAGTGGGAAGGTGCTTGGGTGGACAAGTCAGAAAACCTGCCATATTCATTATGTTTTATATAAGTCCCGGGTAAGGGCTTTGTAAATTGTATATATGTTACGTGTTTTTTATGCCCTTTTTGTATGCTTGGGTCTTGCCCCGATGATTGCGGTGGTGGCTCAAGAGTCCGATTCGTTGCAGTATCTTCTTCCCGAGGTAGATGCTGTTGAGGTGGTGTTGCCTGTTGCGGTGACCTCGGCGGTCCCCTTGCAGCAGGTGTCGCGCGATGATATCGAACGCTTGGGATTTGCCGGTGTGGCTGATGCCCTCAAATATATGTCGGGGGTGAATGTGCGCGATTATGGTGGTGTCGGTGGGCTAAAGACGGTTTCCGTGCGTGGAATGGGTGCTAAGCATACGGCGGTCTGCTATGATGGCGTGGTGGTTTCCGATGCGCAGAGCGGTGTCGTTGATCTTGGTCGTTTCCCGTTGGGTAATCTCTCTGCAATGACATTGGTGATGGGGCAGGGCGGTGATGGTGCATTGCATAGTGCGCGTGAGTATTCTTCTTCGACGTTGTTGTCGTTACGCTCGCTCTCGCTGAATAGGACCATGACAAATATTGAACTCGAGGGTGGCTCGTTTGGATATGCAGGGGCTTCGTTCTATCATCGTTATAAACCGTCGGGAAAATGGGGGCTCGCTTTTAACGGTGATTATCTTCGCAGTGACGGAATGTACCCTTTCACACTTGTCAATTCAGGTCTTGTTATGAATGAGAAACGTCGGGATAGCGATATTGATGCTTTTACTGTCGAGGCAAATACCGATGTCTGGCTTGGTGGCGGCAGGCTTGACACGAAGGTCTATTGTTACATCTCGGAACGCGGCTTGCCGGGTGCAGTCAACTTATATAATAAGGAGAATAGGGAGCGCTTGTGGAATAGAAATATTTTTGCACAAGCAAGGTATGGGTGTTCTTTTGGCGACTCCTGGGATTTGCAAGCGTTGTTCAAGTATGATTACAACTATTCCCGCTATCGTGAAATAAGCCCAAATTATAGTGCCGGCGAGCAGGTTGATGTCAATATTCAGAATGAGTTTTATACCTCGTTGGCGGTGGGGTATAGGCCGCTTTGTAATCTCGGCTTTTCTCTGGCTGCAGATGTGGCATATAACGCTCTTGAAAATAATTTTGAAAACAGCAAGGCTCCACGGCGCTTGTCGTCGTGGGTGGCTGCGACGGCAGAGTATAAATTGCGTTGCTTTAAGTTTTCTGCATCGTTGTTGGCCACGACCATTGTCGATGATGTGCGCACGGGTGATGCTATGCCGCTCTTCTTTAGGCTTTCTCCATCATTTGGTGTTGTCGTGTCGCCTTTGGATGATGATGCCCTTCATTTGCGTGCATCGGTGAAGGATGCTTGCCGTGTGCCAACATTTGCCGATTTGTATTATCTGCGTCTTGGAAATGTGGGGCTGAAACCCGAAAAGGCAACGCAGTATAATATAGGTGCAACATATTTGTTGTCGGGGAGTGGTGTCTTTAGGAATTTGACTTTGTCGGTTGATGGTTATTATAATAATGTACGCGACAAGATTGTTGCTTTGCCAACGATGTATGTGTGGCGAATGTTGAATTTCGGCGAGGCTGATATCGTAGGAGTGGATGCCGCGGCGTCGTTGCGCCTGGCTCTCTCGGAGAAAATGGCGTTGATGTTCGATGCCAACTACTCTTTCCAATATGCTGTGGATGTTACCGATGCTTCGGCAAAGAATTATCGTCATCAACTTCCTTATACGCCCCTACATTCGGGTTCTTTGACAATGTCGTTCGAAAATCCAATCGTCAATATCTCTTATCTTCTTTCTGCTGTGGGCGAACGTTATATGTTACCGCAAAATACGGCGAATAATCGTATGCCGGGTTATCTTGAACATAGCTTCTCGCTGAATCGCAGTTTCTCCTTTAACAGAATGGGTTTGCGTCTTCAGGCCGAGCTGCTCAATATCACAGGTGAACAGTATGAGGTGATAAAGAATTACCCAATGCCGGGCTTCCAGTGGAGGCTTTCGGCGCGAGTGACCTTTTGATTTGCCAACCTTTTATTTATATATTGTATGAAAAATGTCGTTAAAAAACTCCTTCTTTTGGGTCTTGTAGCTGTTTTTGCTGCATGTGATAATGAGCCCGACGGGCAACCTAATCCTCCGTATGTGTACAAGTCACAACCCCGTTATCTTGCCGCGTGCGATGGTAAAGTCTTCGTTTCCTATTACGATGGGTATGTTGCCCGTATAGATACTGCAACTCTTGAAGTGGATGCAATGGTTAAGGTCGGGCGTAACCCGGAACAGTTGGCTGTGTGTGATGGCTATCTGTATGTAGCAAATTCCGGCGGTATGGATTACAATACTGCGCTTGGGTATGATAATACGGTATCTGTTGTAAATCTTTCTACTTTTACCGAGGTGGAGAAGATTGAGGTTGCTTGTAATCCGGCGGTTGTCGTTGCTTGTGGTGATGATGTGTATGTTGCCTCTTATGGAAATTATGCCGATGTCCCAGGCACGCTCCAATGTATTTCACCTGATGGAACTGTTGCTGTTGTCGAGAGGTGCTCGAATATGACAGAATTCTGCTACTGTTCAGGTGTCCTTTATGGTTATTATTCAAGTTATGATGCCTCTTGGAATATGACAGTGACTTATCTGTCTTATGGTGTGGAGAGTGGAGAGGTTGATTCGCCTTGGATAAAAGAATCTTCATTGCCGGTTCCTTATAAGGTTTGTGCGGCAGGCGAGTATGTTTGTGTTACATCGTCCGATTATATCAACGACGGTGATGCCTATCTTTATAATACCGAAGGCCTGCTTGTCGGTACAATATCAACGGGTTTGAATCCTGTGAAAGTAGTTGCTGGAGCAGGAAAATATTATGTGCTGAATTCCGGAGATTGGAAAAGCGCGAATTCTTCATTGACAATGTACGATTTCTCTGCTGGTGATGTTGTGCAGAACTATTTTGAGTCGCAGAATGGCCGCTGTTTGGGAAATACGGCAAATGATATTATTGTTTATGGTTCCAAGATGTATATTGCCGTTTCCGGTGAATCTACAGTCGAGGTGGTTTCGCTTGATGCAGAATCCGTGAAACAGATAGAATGTACGGTGGCGCAGTGATACATTATATATAAGGTTCTATTCTCAGAATAGAACCTTTTTTAATCGCGTATTTGAAAAATGTCCTGTTTTTGATAAAAATGAAAAATTTTGCGTTTTTTTTCAAAAAAAGACAAGAAAGTTTTGTTTGTAATAAAAAAGTGCATACCTTAGCCGGGCAGTGGTGAAGCAAACTCCTGCAACTTGAATGTTCGGCGACGAAACTTTTGCAAACAAATGTTCCCTTGTGAAAGGGTGGTTTTTTAACAGTTTTGGCAAGAATTTTATGTAATTGCGCAGTTTTTGATGCGTAATTAATTTTTTCTCGCTTTTATAACAAAAAAACTTTCTAATTTGTTTGTCAGTTCAAAAACTTGCATTACCTTTGCACTCGCTTTCGGCAATCACCGCGGCGACGCGATGATAGAGCGGTAAGCACTATAGATCCTTGACAACATTCCATTACAGACAAGCAGTA
>JAGCMB010000038.1 GCA_017646665.1 Bacteroidaceae bacterium | reverse complement strand
ATATCTCGCAGGAACCATCTTCGCAAACCGATTCTCCCAATACGGCTTAACCTCTCTGTACTCCTCGGTCTTCTCTCTGCTTTCAATCATTTTGTACCACTTTGCTTTCAGCGGCAAGTGTAGTGTTTTCATTGCTTTATTTATTCTTATTCGGTTAACTACAATAAGGATTTTCTTAGTCTTCTATATTAATTTCTTTTTCCTTAAAGTCCTGTAAAAGGCACAACGGAAAGTTTCGAAAGTTATAAAGAAAGAGCTTGCAGGTGTCTCCAGTATCTGCGCCACATCTTTCAGTGTTACACATTTTGCCCTTTTGAATTTTTCTGCCAATTCTTCATACAACGCTTGCTTCAATGCGTTTCTAGTAGCAGTTCTTCCTCGAAGAATCAAGGAAAGATTGCGCACAGCCCTATCGAGTGTGATGTAGTACATGGGAGCTGGTGACATGGAGGCAACGCGCAATATATCTTCTATTGGTGCGCCTGGCATTCGCTTCATAGTAGCATATACAGCAGCTACAATGTGTTGTTTTTTTTGTTCGCGTAATGTCATATTAATACGTAATATTTGTCATTCAACGTGCGCCCTTGGTCTATCTTTCCCTCCATGCGCAACTTGAAGGCCTCAGCCTCAACAGCCTCAATCGTCATCCCAGTAGCCTTAAGAACTTCACTCTGCAATGCCACAAGAGGTCGACGACTCTCGACGCATTTCCTTGCTATTATTTGTCTTATCGCTTTGAGCATTCAATCTCTCTATTATTCTTTTTTCACGCGGCGACAGCGTAATCTCCTGAATCTCCTGAATCTCCTGAATCTCCTGAATCTCCTGAATCTCCTGAATCTCCTGAATCTCCTGAATCTCCTGAATCCTTGCAGCTGCCGCGTCGCTTATTAAATACCCCCCCCCCGAATAAATCGACGCCATGATCAAGTGCCTTTGCAATGGAGACCTCGTCGTCATATATCAGCACGTCGTTACCTCGTGTAACCTTATGCAACAACGCCGATGTAATCACATTCTTACTATACACGCGCTTTGGGGCACGTGTCACGCAGTGTTGTGCTGTAATAGCTCTATTCAACGAGCCGGCAATCATCACTTTTACGCCCGGGAACAGCGACGTGTGAAAGCCAGTCAACACCTTCGCCTTGTTAGCATATACAATCTGTGCACCACATACAACTGAACAATCATTACCAGGACTGCTTCCAAACAGCGTCAAGCCAGGCGCAAAGAGAAAGTAATCAATACCGGTTGCTTGGTAGAATCTCAATATTTCCGCAAGAATGCTGAACGGTGGGTTGTCGACCACAACGCAGTTCTCTGGATATTCGTGGTTCTTGTAGTCGCCACCGGGGAAAAAGGGCCGCACAATCGCTCTGCCTTCAATGTCGACCTTACCGCGCAACCATTCAAGCACTGCGTCATACACAGGTTGTGGCGTATAGCACTCGTCAGTTGTCTTGGGCTTCTCGTCGTCAAACTTCGCAAGAAAAGTGTCGTAATCTTCAAAGACCTGTTGTTTCGTCCTCTTTACCGAGACAACAGTCGCACTGTCATCGAATAGTGATAATTCTACGACTTTCTTGTTGGTATTGGTTGGCCTCTCCATAATGGTAGTTTTTGATATATTACTTTTTTGTGAAGGGCTCTTGCAAGACGATGTTCTATTCTCGCGCCACGTGAGTTCTGCCATCCAAGCAGCATGTATATATGACTGCACCATATCAAGTGCCACAGGCATACAGCCATGCAGCGCCACCACGACCAGTTTGCAGAACAGAGAGTTGTTGGGTTGGCAACTCTATACTTCCGCCACAGTCTATTTCTCCACACACCCTCGGCGACAGCAAAAGTTTTCTTTACATCCACGTATGGAAGCCCTGATATCGGGCCACTTATGAAGACCTTTTTCATCTCATTTCCCTTTAATGTATTCGTCGTAACTTATAGCCTTACGTTCCCATTGCTGGCGTTCTGCCCATGCGCGCTCTACGCCTCGATTGCGTTCTATTCGAGCGACGTCGTCATTGCGATTCAATATATATAGCCTCAACGCAAGCAATATTTTTTCAACACAGCCAACATACGCCACTTGCTCCATATATTCACCAAGCTTGTATTTTGCAAAAAAATGAAGCAGGTTGCCAACATTGATATCCTTATACTTCGCAAATATTAGCCGGCAAGCGTCATGGCGGGCGTGTTCACCCAAGGCGTTGGCGCCCAAGATTACATCCACACTATCAAGTTGACACTTGAGCCATGTCATTACTGTACCTTCACCGTAGACTTCTGCAATATGCGCCAACGTCGGGATACGAGCGTCCAGCGCAAGCATGCCACTATATGCATTGCACTTAATCAATTGCAAGCCTGCTTCAGGGTTGTGAAGCCTCAAGAACTCGCTGGGCGTCCAGCTCTGCAGCCTTGCGCGCATAGTACTCGGCATCGAGTTCTGCGACTTCTCGACAGATGTCGGCGCGACGCTTATCGATAATGCTCTCCTTATCATTTCTCTGTCCATGATTGTAATTATTATTTTGTCGTTCCCATGTTCTTACAGCAGCCCTCCAATCTCTAATGGGCTTCCCTCGTGTGCCTTGCACCCAGCCATTAGTCTCGTAGTAGTCGAAGAACCGTTGTGCGTCCACCTTGTTGCCTCGCTCGTTGCAATATTGTTGTACTTCGGCCACTGTTGGAGGCGCAAATCGTGCACGTACTCTCGATGGTGCAGCCTCATCAGCCTTCGGTTTCTTTTTCTTTGTTGGCGGCACAGCCTCTGCCGGGACCACCGCGCGATACATGCAGCGCTGCACGCCATCAACCTCCACCACACTCTTCGTTATATGCCCTTGCTCCAGCAATCGGTTCAGTACATCCACTGCCGCACGGCGGCTAATGTTCAATCGGTCCGCTGTGTGCGACAGGCTACCCCAATAGCAACCCTCACCATCCTGCGAGTGCGAGTATATCAAGGCATAGGCAAGCAGCGCATTGCCGTTCAGCCCCAGGGCGGTCATCATCCACCCCATCACAACTATGTAATTACTGTCTTTCATCTCTTCTTGCCGTAAGTATTAAGTTCTTGAACATATTCCTGTGCCGCGCGAGGTGTCTTGAAAGAGCGCCGCAACACCCAATCAACTTGCATCGAGCCATTCGATTGTGCTTCCGTCACAGCCACATATACATTATACACAAGCATGCCTCGCGCAAATTCCGGTACAATCTTGTAATTCATGGTATTGATTATTTGTCGTGAATATCACCAATGACCCTAATAAGGCCTCCGCATCATTCTTTTAAACTTGTCCTCTTCTCTTTTGACAGCAGCCGCAGCGCCCTTATAAAGCGAGTGCAATTCCCCGTTGGCAAATCCGGCTTTATATCCCATATAAGCGCCTAATACTCCACCAATAAGCAAGCAAAGACAACAAACAATGTATATAATCATCTTTTTCTCTTTTTACTTATCCCCCCCTATTGAGCGATATCGCTCCTCAAGTCTCTTGATAACACTGCCGCCGAACACATTCTTCGTCAGCGCGATAAACTCAAGAATTGTATATTCTGCACCCATGTCAAGCCCGCGCTCGTACACAAAGTTCTTGCGACCTTGCAGGCAACTCCCCGTCAACCGATGATGCCAACGGAACAGTTCTTCGCCACTCACAAAAGAGTCAACAAGAGGAAAAGTGTTAACAAAAGCGTCAATTCTGTCGTCAATATCCTTATTGGCAATCAGTTTGTCATTAGCAGCCTCAACCGCCTCCTGCAGTGTAGCTCCATGAGCAAAGACATAACCACGCTTGGCAACATAGGTCCTTTCTGTCGTAAGGTCTCCGCGTACAATTCTGCCAACCGCCCAACCATTCGCCTCATCCTCAATATAGACTTTGTAGAGCAGGGTTACTATATTGTCAATATAATACACTGTATGGCCGTTGAATTCACCATAACCGCTACCATAACCGCTACCATCACCGCTACCATCACCGCGACCATCACCGCGACCATAACCGCGACCATAACCGCGACCATCACCGCGACCATAACCGCGACCATAACCGCGACCATAACCGCGACCATAACCGCGACCATCACCGCTACCATCACCGCTACCATCACCGCTACCATCACCGCTACCAGAGGCAAGGAATATCTTTATTAAATCCTCCATGTTCCCACGCGTTCTATGTTCGCCACAGCCTCATCGGTGCAAGGAATTATCTCTACGACATCAAGCAACATAAGACTACTAACAACAACGGTGAATTTGCACTCAGAAGGGGTTTTCACACCCTCTGCAGCAATCTGCATTATGCTTGCCGCGCCTTCCCAATACCAGAGATTGCGAGCATTCTTGAGTACAACTTTCTGACCATTCTGTGAGTCAAGCGTTCCAAAGAATACGCCACTGTTCACACCTCGCACAATTACTTTTTTCCCTTCCATTTTTCTGTTTTTTAAATTAATAATTAAGATTATGCATTTGCCTTTGCCTTTGCCGGCACTCGGTTGCGCTCAAACATGCGGTTAATACTCGCATACTCGTAGTAGCATTTCCCACCTATCTTTGCCCATGCGACCTCTGCCTCATCGCGTAGATCCTCAAGGAAATTACGTGTGCAGTTCAGGAGAGTGCAAGCCTCATCGGTTGTAATCCAAAGCTTCTCGAGTTCGCGAATAGGCATTGTCTTGCGTGCTATTGCATTCTTGCATTTTACTGTGTTGCTTGTTGCCATATCTTTGTATTTTAATTATTCTGTAAAAAAAGGCGCGCCACCATTTCACAACGCCAACGCGCCGGCATCCAAATTACACAACAGGTCCTGTGTATTGGCAGACTCTAAAGAGCCTTGTTGGTGGCTGCAGGGGGAGTCGAACCCCGAAATAAGCTATAGAACAGAATTTGTTGCTCACCCATTGTGAGCGCTCTGCAGCCAGGTGCGCAAGAGTAGAAAAAGCAGGTAGTAAGCGAAAAAGCCTCTTGCGCGTCGGGTATAGGCAACCCGAATTCTTTTAATGAGCGGAGCCGGCGCAACACTTGTTGTATCGGCGTGGGGCGCTGCTTGCCGGCGTATCCGCTCCTGTTATTGTTATATCCTATCAACATCAATGCCCTTGCGTGTCATCCACGTCCACTTGCTGTGGTACCTGCATTGCCTTGGTGCTGTAGTCGCAAAAACCTGTAAAGGTTGCTTTGCACAGTCGTTGCGCGACAACTCACCCTTCTTCACTGGTATAGGTCTACAGTGTTCACACTCCGAGCACTGCACTAGTCTACGCTTGAGCCGTGCGATCACATCGCGGTCACTCGCTCCCCATCCCATCAAGCAACTCTTTCTGCGTTAATTCAACCTCCTTTAAAGCTCGTGCGTTGTACTTTGCGATTGCCAGCGCGCGGATTTTCCGCGAATCGGGGGTAGATGTCGCACCCTTCAGCGCCAACGCCACCTTCTGACGCGTGCAGTTGCATTCAATTGCAATCTGCTGTACTGCTCCGTAGTCAACCTTTAATACTCTCATCTTCTCAATCTGTTAATTCTGTCGTTCAATTCTTTAATCATCTCCTCAATGTTTCCGCTGTCATTACAACCGATTTCAGCGCCTCAACCTTATACTCGTATTCCATGAGCTTGTTCTGCTGGGCAGTGGTAGCCTCACCGGACTCATGAATGTCTTTGTACTTGTCGTAACACTTCCTGGCATCCTTGAGCGCCCTGCGGAAGAGAGGCATCAAAGCCTCAGCCTCATCCTTGGTTATACACAATGTTAATTCGTAAGCACAGTGCGAGTGCGGCCTTGTGTTATCTATGTATGCCATTGCTCAATCCTCCTTAATTCCGTTAATACGTTCAACCTTGGTGCGATGACGGGTTGCGCCCATGGCGACGAGCAGCGTCGCGCAGACGAACAACAGACTGCCGCTTGTAGCTGCCATCACCAATAGGGCCGTTGCAACATTCCAGAACCACTCCGCAACCCGGGTACTTCTCTTCGCTAATCTCCATGCCACATACGCATATTGCGCAGCACTGTGGCGCTCCAACTTTGCTTCCATTTCCTTTGTGTAATTTGAATTAATTATTATTTTCGCACGTGTTACCTTAACATTGTGCGTTCATTGTTAAATGCTGTGCAAATATACGCCAAATGAGAATTATATTGCAAGCCAAATGATAATTATTTTTAACCATTTGGTTTATTTAAACCGTGTCCAAATTATAATTTTATGAAAAACAAACGTAATATTATGAAAATCAAAGCCATAATGGAATATTATGGCTATAACCAAAAAGAAATGGCCGAAAAAACAGGCGTTCTTCAAACGAATTTAAGCGAGATGCTCTTAGGCAAAAGAGCGTGTGGTAATGGGATAATGGCCAAAGTTCAGATAGCTTTTCCAGAAGTCAACACCAAATGGCTATCTGATGAGGAAACCGAAATGCTCAGGCCAACTAACAGTGGCGATATCGCCATCACCGGTAACAACAACAGCCACATCGGTCATAGCAACATCACCGGCAACACATCTACAAATTGCGAGAATTGCAACTGCGAGGCATCTACAGAGGTCCAGGAACTCCAAGGCGCACCGGTCATCCCCACCGCGCTATGCAGAGAGGGAGGCTGCGACATCCTGGAATACATCGAGGAGAACCCCGAAGAGGTAGAGATATCGCCCATCCGCGCCAAGGGCGTCACCATCGACCTTTGGTACCGCATTCGCGCCACCGACAACAGCAACGTGCCAACCTATCTGCCCGGTGACAACATCGCCCTTGCCAGCTATCCCAAAGGCGAGGAGCGCCCGCGCCCAGGCAGGTTCTATGTAGTAGACACCTACAGCAACGGCTTTGAGCTGGGAATACTATTCCCGACCGACAGCGGAGACTTCCGCATGCAAAAGAAGAACCGCGAGGAGTTCCCAGACTTCACAATCGAGCGCGATGACATCATCCGCATCTATCGAGTAATAATGATGGTAAGAATTTAATTACACACAGCATGATTGGAATTATCACAGTCATAGTTATAGCCGTAATGGTATTTGTCATCTTCAGAATAGGGAATAAGATAAACAAGGACGTAGAACAAGATATCAAAGACAAAAAAAATATGAAAAAGAAGAACACTATTGACACATTCGTTGCCGTCGACTTCGAGACAATGACAAAGAACCCCGCAAGCATCTGCGCGGCCGGCTTCGTAAAAGTAGTTAACGGAGCAATCCACGAGCAATGGTACAGCCTCATCAAGCCGGTAGAGAACGATATGCCCGAAACATTCACCTGGCTACACGGCATCACATACGAGATGACAGCCTCAGCACCTACATATCCAACAGCCCACACAAAGTTGCGCGAAATGCTCAGTGACGGTTCGCCATTCGTGTGCCATTGGACAGGTGCAGACGTGCGATTCGCAGAAGCCGCACAAGAACACTACAGCCTCAACAACTGCATTAATGAGACGGTAGACACTTACGAGCTGAGCGGTATGAACCTTGCCAACGCTTGCGAATATTACGGCATAGACCTCGGCAATCACCACGATGCCCTGTGCGACGCACGCGCCTGCGCTCAACTATTCCTGGCGCTGCAAGGCCTACCAATCACCCCGCCAAAACCCAAGCGCCGCGGCAAGTTCGACGAAATGGCAGAAGTAAGACATATCGACAAGCACACCCTTTCCGTGCCTACCGAGGACGAAATCAGCGACAAAAGCACCATTTTCTACCACAGCAACTGTGTAATCACCGGCACATTTACAGCCTATCCCAAGCGTGAAGAGCTCGCCAAGATACTGCGCGACCTGGGCGCAGATATCAACACCGCCATCAGCGGCAAGACAACCCTTGTCGTTGCCGGCAACGGCTTCGGCCCCAAAAAGATGGCCGACATCGAGAAACGACAGGCAGCCGGGCAACCCATCACCCTCATCGACGAGGGCGAGCTAATGGCAATTCTCGAACAAGCAGGCCGCGCCTGAACCTGTGCACACACGTGCGTCGCACGCGCGCGCGATAGAAAATCAAAAAAAATCAAAATTAACCCTCACGTTTTTTTTCAAAAAGAACAACAATGAGAGAGTGTGGCAAGCCTTGTGCTTGCCATACTTATAAATTTATTATATATAGATATACTTTAATATATAGATAATACTTTATAGGGGTGTGCACATTCTGCACCACCCCGTTGCATTTTCTGCACCAACCAGTGCAAATTCCGCACACCAACAGCACCACAACAGTCTCATCTTAACCAATGCAGTCAGACAGGTCAACAAAACCCCATTCCTTTTACCGGTCTTTATTTACAAAATAACGGTCCCGGCTGATTTTCTCTGCAAATAAAAAGTGCACAAGAGACCGAAATCCCCTGTGCACGATAGACCACAGACTCAACCACCAACGCAAAGGCTTGTTATTATAATAATTTTATTATAAATATTTTGCAAAACGCTTGTATATAATAAAAATATTATATATCTTTGTACTACAAGCAAGAAAGGAGGTGTATAAATGAAATGAGCTACAAAGAAAGACTGATTCGCCAAATATTTCGCCTGCTGTCAATCATCGAAACAAAGGAGAATCAGTCAATCATCAGACAAATCGAGGGCTTGCTGAACGCCCTGAGAGATTAACAACTTGAGTTATTAACCGCCCCCGACTAATCATCGGGGGCAAAATTACAAAAATTATGTATTTAGGCAAAAGGAAAATTTATAATTTAGCGGAGTACAACGAACGCCGCGCCAAGTGTATCGAGTACAAGCCCGATGCCACAGCAACCGCCTTCAGCGAACTCGAAGGCATTATCAATAAGTCACAGCTCGCAGAGCAGTATTTTGGCAAGTCGCAGAGCTGGTTATCACAACGGTTACACGGTTGCGAAGTGCTCAACAAGGCTCGATACTTCAACGAGAGTGAATACCACCAGCTGGCCGACGCGCTGCGCGACATCGCAAAGCGCCTCATCGCCCATGCAGATGAAATAGACAACGCAAAAATAGAGGAGTAATATATAAAAACGCAGAAAAATGAAAACAATACTTGAACCAATTGCCATAAAATACGGTTTTGAGATAGACCGTTCTAATGCCCCATTCATCACCTGCCGCAGGCTCTACCCTTGGGGCGCGCTGTGCGTATCGGTTGAAAAACAGAATTTTTCTTCGTTTTGGCCTTATACTGAAACAGTGCGTTTTAACGCGATATCCATTGAATACTTTTTAGACTCTACATTTGAGGTAACCGAATTTGACATAGACCAGTTAGATCTTGTTTTGAGCAACATTCAGCCATACCTGGCAAAGAACATACCACTGACAAGGCAGCATATTTTGTAAACTCTTTTTACTTTTTGACAAATTTTGTCAAATCTTGATACACAACGCGGAAGCCTCAACCCCTCCATAAGGGAAGATGCAACCGTGTTGTAATCATTTTTTACCTTTTGCCCTTTTTGCCTTTTTTTTGCCTTTTTCAAGCAAATCCGCATTAATATAATCAATGATACGGCGGTTGGCCTCGTCTACCTTGCGTTGATTAAAGGCTACATATATAGCAGTAATTGGGCTGCCGATCTTGTGACCGAGAGCGTGTGAGACAGTCTCTATTGGTAGCTCAAGTTCTGCGGCCAATGTTGCCCAGGTGTGGCGCGCATAATTCGTTGAGAGCTTTGGCAACATCTTGCCGAGCCATCGAGTCAACATCGTGCACATGTATGCTGCAGTGCTGGCGCAATGGGTTACAAGCGTCTTTTCTCCTCGCCATCGTTCTATAATCTCCATTGCTTCTGGTTCAACCTTGACCGAGTACAGTGTGCGTGTCTTATGTCTCTTGTATTCGACTCGACCATTAACCACCTCGCGCAGATCGTACAGGTCGACAACATTGATGCCAAGCAGGTAGAATTGCAACATGAACATATCTCGCGCATACTCCATAGTCTTTGCGTAACAGCCTTCAAAAGTCATGTCGCGCAACTGCCGTAACTGCTCAAGAGACAACGCCTTTTTGCGCGTCTCCGCACGCGGCTTTCGCACACCGCTGCATGGATTACGCTGAAGCAGGCCGTCTGTTATGGCAATAGATATCGCTCGCGACACGTGCGCCAAGGCCTGTTGCACAGTGTTGGGTGCATATTCATCAAGAAGAGTGTCACGGAATTGAGCCACCCATTGCTCTGTTATATCGGCCACGCGTATATCGCCATCATAATCAGCCACGCGCTGCCGAGTCCACTCGAACAATCTCTGCGTTCTTTCAGCCTTGCCGGTCTTCGCCTTCGCCAGGTAGTCGATTAATAACGCACCTGTTGCCCTTCTCACACCCAGTTCTTGTTCAATTCGGGCGCGCAGAGCCTTCGCTGTCAGCCTTGGCAATTCTCCATCAACGGAGAGTTGTAGCAACAACATGTCGCAACGGTTGAACATATCGCGCAGCTTCGCGTTCTTGGATCGCGCAGCCGGATCTTTGGCGCAGAACTGCGACGCGCGGGCATCCCACTCCTGTGGTGTTGCGGTCAAACCAGTAGAGAAGTACATCTGCTTCTCGTGATATACATATAACTTCACAGGCGACGCCCCTTGTGCGTTGCTCTTGCGTTTGTCGAGCTTAATTACTAACTTTGCCATGTGTGTGTTTGTCTTTTCTGCCGCAAAGGTAATGAAAAGGACATAAAAGGGACATACTTTTTCCCGAAAATAAACGAAAATAAACGAAAATAAACGAACTCTAAAAGAAAAAAAACAATAAAAACACCCCCTGAATAGAGGTGTTTAACTATTAAAACTTGTTAATTATCAATATTCTACAAACAAACACGCTCGCCAAGTTGTTATATATACGTGTTTTTCATAGTAAAAGAAAACACATCCTTATATATGTTTAATAATCAACATTATATGGAAGTGTTTTCTTTTTGGAACATACTTTTTGCTTACCTTACGCAACCCATATATTGCCATATCTTGCCTTGCCCGATATAATCCTCGTCGGCAAAGTAAAAGGCATAACCGGCTTGCAATACTTGCGTGTCATCGAGTTTCTTGCACACATCACTTCTAAAGGAATTGAACGCTACATACTTGTCGTACTTGGTGGTTCCTGCTGGGAAAGACATGCCACGTGTTGCCTCCTCGATCTGTTCGACAGTCCAGTATGCGCCTTCTTTGCGTTTGCCATCCTTGTCGGTATATGCAATGCTGGCGACAGCCTCCATTGCTAACAGTTCATTGTAATGAGGACCATACAGCAGCTCGTGTTGCCGGCGCATGAACTTTTTGTAGACATCAGGATGATGTTCTTCTACCAGCTCAAGCAATTCGTTAATATTCTCAATGCTTGCCCACATCGTCTTTTCGGAGGTCACGCCATCTTGGCGTGCTTGCTCCAACATCTTTTTATACATCTTTCTTTATTTTTCTTGTGCAGCCAATCTGCACTTATTTTTATTAGCTTCCTCAATATTGTACTCCAATCTCTGCACTCTTCGCAATATCTGGTCAAGAGCGCACGGGATCATGTCTACTTCTCCGTTGGCCAATAGTGCACACTTGGCACAGTCGCCACAGCATACTTTGTCAACCCTATTCATGATCTTGCGAGCTTAGCCAGCAGGCTCGCTCCCTGGATGGATAGCAGCCCCTTTATGCCGTTGTTGGATACCATGGAGAACAGCTGTTTAATCTCGGTTTCACGCGCCTTGAACATTGGATAAGCCTTGATAAGCCTATCGGCTGTAATCACTCGAGCGTTGGACAGCTCGTTCAATATCAACTGCGCTTCGTCGCGCTCTTTTTCGTCGGCGCATTCAATCGCCAGGAATACTTTCTTTAACATATCAATCAATATTATCGAAGTCAATAGGCTCACTCTGTGGCCGTGATGGAGGAGCAGGCGCCGCCGCCTTGGCTGTGAAAAGACCCGCGATGAATGTCACCGTCGGTACGAGCATCTCCACAACTTTTGGATGCTCGTCGACCCACACACTCACCTTGTCAATAGACATCAACACCTTGTCGATGCCCCTCGGCTGTGGCTCCACCCTCTCCGGCAGCTGCATGTTCTTGGCGAAGATCTCTGCGAACTCGTCAGCCTTCTGCGCTGCTGCCATAGCCTCAACGCCGGTATTCAACTGTTGCTGCAGCATGTAGGCGAAGGCCTCGCCTCGGGTGGTGAATGCCGGCAGCGGTTCCTGCTTCTCCTTGCCCCACATCACTTCTTGTCCTTAGTCTCAGGCGCAGCACTTGCGCTGACAGCCGACGCAATACCATTAAGAAGTTCCATGGGCGATGTCTCCTCGAACACCTCGGGCAACACCGCCTCGCCGATGATGTACTTCTCAATTTCCTGAGCTTTAGCAACTACATCCTTGATGAGCGCGCCTGTACCCATCACCTCCACCGCCTTGTTTACGGCGAATACTCTCACATCTATCTTTGATTTCATTTTGTTTTTTTTGTTTTAAAAGAGGGAGCGTTTGCGCCCCCTCTCGGTGACACATCAGTTACGGCAAGTCTCGTCAACTGTAACCTGTGTACTCGCAAGGTTGTAAGTCGAAGACTGCTTGAACTCGCGATTACCGCAACCACCGCAACCTCCCGAACGAGTGCGTGCAGTGAACACTGCGTCGTTCAGTCCTGCAATGTCGTAGCCAAAACACTCCTTCATGTCCTTCACACCCTGCACAGTACTTGCAATCACGCCGTTAAGCGAGAACAAGTTGTTACCCTGTGCTGTCACAACTGGTTCGATTGCATTTACACGACCCTGGAGGTTTGCAATACCTGTGGCGAATTGCGCTTTCTCGTTAGCGCTCTTGTGCCACAGAAAAGCGAATATGCCAACCACCAGCACTGCGCCAATAATGTAGAGCGCGATGTTTCCACCCCAGTTCTCTCTTTTTACCTCTTCCATAAATTTAAGGATTAAAGTTTCAAGGCCGAGGAACTATTCCTCGACGAAGCAAAATTACAACGACCACAACGCCACAAGAAGCAGTTCTCAACTATCTCACAACAACTTCGTAACCATTCCACAACAACTTCGTAACAGGGCAAAAAAAAGGTGCAGCCTCATCGGCCACACCCTCTATTCTTTAGCGCATCAATACAATGTCGTACTGTCCACGGCGCATTCTCCTCGATATACTTGTTGCGTATTAGGCATACGCTACACCTACGCATCTTGTTGGTTAGCTCGGCAATGTCGCGGTCGCTGAATCCCATGCCGGTCAGCGTCATCACCAGCGACGTTCTTGCCTCCACACACTCGCTGCAGTTGCAGCGGAACATTCTCTCTTCAGTTAGCCCGAACCTGTCGAGCACCCCAGCAAGCACCTCATTATACACCTGCTGCTTCTCCTTATTCATACTCTTAATTCATTAAGTAGACATAATATTATATAACCTTAGCACGACTACCAATAAGCCGCGCTATTATATTGTATGTAATGTGATTACTTTTTCAGTTTACGATAGAGCAAGAACAGCCCCACCGCTATAAGAATGGGCACAGCATAGAGAACTCCTGCGCCGACATCCATCTTTAATTGCTGCCACTTTGTCAGCTTCTTTTCAACCTCAACAACAGTCTGCACGCTGTCCACTCGGTGAACCTGGAATGTGTCAACCCTTAAAGCCTCACGAAACTCCACTCGCCAGCGGTCAACAAACACTGTATCGTTCTTCTCCTTCACAATCACACTATCAAGGATAAAGATACTATCGTGCTCATGGTTCACCACAAGCACGCTGTCGGTTCTTAAAGTTTCCACAGGTACATACTGCACCCCACGACAACAGAGCAGCGCACACAAGGCCACAACAATAATAGCCCACCACAGCACGCGTAAAATCATCTCCGATATGCGAATTAAGGTTTTCATGTTAAAGCAAGTCCCAACCTTTGTATATATCTTCCATCACAGCCACCTTGCCATTCTCCATATAACTCATAGCCGCGACAATGTTGCACATCACCACTTTATTGGCAATGTTAGGCTCTGCACTCTCCGGCATGCCAGTGCGCTGGCACACCACGCGAATATACGCCTCTGTGTCATTCTCACACGGCGGCGCCCAACGGCTCACCCACTGACGGATGGTAGTCAGTCCATGCACCCTCTTATAGTTCTGCAGGGTTCTCAACGCCGCTCTATAACCCCATTCAGGAGCCACGAAGGTAAAGAATGCCTTATCCTTCTGCTCCTTGGCAAGTCCCTGCCACTTGGTATTATTCTTCCGTATATTCAACGGATTATTATTCCTTAAGCCTCTGCTCATTGTCTTTTATCTCCGTATTTCCTAATCTCTTCAAAAAGCTCTCTCGCATCGTTACTATTCTTCACTCTCACAATCTTGTCAATCATTGCCGGAATATCTGCCGCAGCCGATTTCGCCTTTCTGAAATTCTCGTACATACTCACAATCTCAATACCGGCAACAGCAAAAGCAACAAGTATAGCACAATAAGGCAACGTATAGAACTCAAATGCCAATCCTGTAACATCCACAACAACACCAGCTAATAAAAAGTGATAATAATCCAATATCTTGGTAACCGTTCTGCGCAGGATGTTACTTCTTATCTTCTCCTTTGTCGCTCGAGCGGCTCTTATACCTGTGCTCAAATCAAGCAACACCATCGCTATAATAGCAATAGCGCACATGAACATAATTGTGACACCATTACCCACATCTTGCGTCACGTTTAAATGTATAAAGTTATCACCCATAATTGTAGAAATCCAACATTAAATACTCACTCTTGCACTCACTCTTATACTTCGCGTTGAACATCTTTGCATGCCTCTTCGGCAAGGGAATCTTGTCAATCCAAGACTTGTCTTTGCTCCATGCAGTTGTCCAATAATGCTCCTCAAGGCTTATCTTCTCTAAAACATTACCTATCTTGAGGTATTCGCGTGTACACTCAATCCAAGGGTCAAACATCATAAAGATGCCATCCTTAAGTAGTTCGGCTTTTATTGTTGCGGCAAGCTCAATAAAAGCGACCTCATCCCGTTTGCACCAGAAGCATTTGTCAAGATACAACTGAAAGTAAATAGGCTCTTCCTTTGTTGCACATGCTTTCATCATCGCAAGAGTCTCAAAGACATCCTCCTTGTACACAGCAAGCCCGTGAGTAAACCGCCACTTACCACCAATATAAGCAACTTGAAGATTAAACAACTTAACACCGTCCTCCAGTTGCTCGTCAATGCTCTTGTCTTGACACTTGCTTGTGGGGTTTATTACCCACGAGATAGGGTGCAGCCACCATACAAGGCGACCTCCTGTCGCTGAATTGTGTGTTCCGAGCTTCATGTTTATTCAGGATTTTTTACCTCATACCAATTATATGCAGCCCACATTGCAGCCTTTTGCGCAATTGATGCAGTTTCATCAGTAATATTCTTAACACCAGCTACACTCTCATCCAAATCGGTCTTGCGGTAGGTATTACCAAGAATGCTTATTCCTGTGCGCGGTGCAAACAGCGCTTGCCAATAGCAGCAGGCAGCCACATAATCGCCAAGGCCATCGGCAAGGTGGGTGCCGTCGGTAGAAAATTCGTTATCATCACTCAACGATGTAGCGCGAAGGTTCTGCACAGCAGTGCCATAGGGAATGACAAAATCAATGCCATAGTTCAAACACATTTTCTTTGTCGCTTCGGCAATTTTCTTCCACCTTTCCAAAGAAGATTTTTCGGGATTTCCGCTATAATTGCTTCTGTAACTGTGAACGAGATATGTGCCGATGGTTGCCTGCGGGTTGCTTTCACGTATTATCTGTATAAGTTCTTTCAAATAGCCAGCATCAGTGTTGCCGTTCCAAGAGTCAAAATCGGTAGCATAAGTGCTTACCTGATGAATAAGTATCAAATCCCATTTACCGTTCAGCAAGGCATTCCTGAAATAACTACTATCACCAGCGTAGCCTGTACCTGTTGCAACGCCGTCCATTTTATCACCCACCACTAATTGTAGATAGTTATTGTCAGTATCAGCATCGTTATATGTATCTACCCAGTGTTTGAATGAACCACCACTGCGTGTGGCCTTGTATAGTGAATAACCGGCTGTTGCGCCAGCCGCCGCTGCAATATCGGGCAAATAATGAGTCGCATCAGTTGTATAGCTGTTGCCAATGTCAAGTATTCGCAGCCCATCTTTTGTCAGGTCAACACGTGGGTTATACATCATGTTTACTGTCGGGATTTTAAGGGTCTCAACAGTGGCTGAAAGTTCCGAAATAGATGTTGTCGGAATTAATTCTATCTCTTTGCCATTAAGTGTATATTTTGAAAAATAACCGTGCATCACACCAACATACATATTGACATAAGCCAATATTACCTCATTCTCCCCTAAAACAAAATCTGCGGTATTTACACTGGTTGTCCTGCTTTCCAAAGTAGCAACATCCAAAATACAATAAACATAACCAGCTCCGTTATGCAATCCATAGATAATATCATTTTCAAGAACAACACGTCCTATACTTCTATTGCTATATATCGTTGTGCCTGTAGGAACTATAAATTGTTTATTAGAAGTACTCATAGAAGGGTACTGTGCTGTTATTACAGCATAATCACGATAGACTCTTAATTTATCAACTTTAGACGAAATGGATGTTGTTGGTTTTAATTCTACAGTTTTTCCATTTAATTGATATGAAAAAAAATTAGCTTCCATAACACCTTGTCCCCAACGTACAAGAGCAACAACAACCTCATTATCAGAAAGAATCAGAGCGTCTTTGCTGTTTACAGTTCTTGTTGCTTCGCTTGATATATCCAATACAATATATTGTGTAGACCAAGACTTATCAGTTTGGGTTATTACAATATCCTCTGTCGTTTGAAGAAGCCCTTTCTCGCGAGCAGAAATAAATATCTTTGGCAAAGTAAAGGTCGCTGAAGTTGTGTTCATCGAAGGAGTGCCACCTGTCAACACTGCATAGTCGACAAAGTTTTTCGATTTCTCAACACTCCTCTTATCCTCTGCACTCATCACGCCAGCAGTGGTCTCTGTTGCAGCAGGGATAGCAAAGTAACAGCTCTCATACTCAAGAGACTTATAGTGTAATTCAACTTCTCCCTTTTTAGCTACCGCATTGAAAGAGTCTATCTGCGCCGCGTTCGATTCAATCATCTGTTCAGCTTGCGTCGCGCGTTGGACTTCGTTAGCGATGTTTTTCTGCAATTCAATCTCTTTGGCCGACGCTCTTTCTCGCTCTGTGCCTATCGCATCAGCATTAGCCTTCTCTGCCTGCTTGGCGCGCTCTATTTCGATTGCCAACTCTTGCTTGGTCGCCATGTCTGTCAACCCGTATTCTTTGCCGTCGTGAGTTACAACTTTATTGATTTTCTCCTCCATGTCGAATATTCAGTTATATATATATAATACAATCATTCTACAAGTGGCGGCACGTCTTCGCCAAAGACATTCAGCGCGTCAGAGCCTGTAAGGGTTACAGAATAATTGGCCATACCAGATAGTGGCGCATTCTCTTTCCAATTAGCCACATAGACATAACCGTTTAAACGACGCTCCTTGCTCGCCTCTGCAATACTCGTTGAGAATATCAGCCTCTTACCCGACATTAGATATCTCAACAATGACAGGCTGGTACCGTCGGTGTCATCAATGAGAGCACTGCATAGCACGCTCCAACTATAGCGCCCGGCCTTGAATTTCTTTCCTCGGCCTGACGCGATAGAGGATATCTCTTTTATATCACAACTCACATCAATAGAGCATTCTTTAGACAGTGCTATCGGCGTGTATTGGCCTCCACTACCGGGCGCCACATATATACGCACATCTCTTCCTTTTAGCCTCATAATTAATTAATTGATTGTAACATTAATGCTATTCTCTAATATGTTCTTCTCTATTGCCACAATAGCCTTGTTGCCATTCCACAACGGCGAAGAGATGCACTGTAATGCGCTAATCTCATTGTGGTGGTCATGTAAAGGTATTGTTAACTCGTAATTGTCCGGTGCGTTGGCAAGAGTCTCAATGCGCTCAAGGAGTGTCTGTTTAACTCCATTTACGTTGTATCGGAGTTCCGCTGCCGGGCGCGTAGCCAATGGGTTGTTGTAATCAATGCCCTCGCAATATTCAACGCCGTCGATGAGTGTGCCAAAGCTCTTGTTGGCCAGCGTCGGAACTATATCTATCGGCAAACTCACCGTCTCAAGTTCCTCGCCCCCCCAAGAACCGCGATACTCTATCTCGGGCAAAGGATCTGTCTCATGAGCTTCGCGCGTTGCCGTTGGATCCACTATCGACAACTGAAGCTTGCGAATCCACATGCGCGTAGGCCTGAGGAGATTAAAGCCATCCTTAGAGACAATGCGCAACTCTATATTGCCAGGGTTCTCCACATACGCAATGTTATAAGTTGCTGCAACAGCGTCATTGTCCTTGTTGGCCCAATAGAATAGAGAACGCCACTCCTTGCCATCCGCGGGGAAGGTCAACTTAATATAATGCGGTTCAGGCGTCCACAGCTGTGTCACTTCGTTGTAATATAAGCCATTGTTCAGCAGCTGTATCAGCAAGTCGTAGCCTGTGCCGGTGTCGATATTCGGATAGTAATATCCATAGAAGCTATTTCCGAAAGCAATCTCAATAGATAGCCTCAATCGCCATCGAAACCTTGCCGGCACTGCCGTTACATAGCGAGATTGCAGGGTGGCCATTACATCGCCGGTATTCACAGTCTCGTAGCTAAGGGTTAAGGTGTTAGTCCATTCGCTGCCATACTTCTTGTACTTCCAATATCCAGACTTGTCGTACTTCGCCACATCGGGTCTACTTACCTCCGTGATAGCCATCCACGAGTTAAAATAGAAGATGTCTCCTCTGGAACCAACTGTCAAGCCACCAGATAGTGGCATGCTCAACTTCACAGTGTCATCATCAGGGGAGTACGCTTCTATTTCTCGTGGCTGGAATAGTTCATCGCGAAACATATCCGGGAACAAGTCTATCTGCTCTTCTTGTTGATGTTCTACCGAGAACAATGTATATCTCGGCAGCACCGAGATATTCGTTGCGCCCTCGTCGAAGGAGTCTGCATTCAGCGATATCATCGCCTGCTGCGGTATTGCATTGGTGGAGCCCGCGGATGTAATCTCTTTAAAATTGTTGTAACCGGTCGCACGAAGCCCGGCATAGTCGTGCATGTAGAGATTCTCGCCTATCTGCACCCACGTCGAATAGAACGATGCTGCAATCATCTCAAGAGCTTCGTAGCATGTCATGGCTTCCGGTGCATACGTTACAACATCCTGTCCGTCAACATGCACTCTCCTCGGGGTGATGTCGGCGTAAAAATACTGCTCAGCAAGCGTCAGCTTCTCATAGCTGGTTGTTGAGTACTCGCCATGGCGTGGCTGCACTGTGATGTGGTTACCAAGGTACACGCGCTTAATGCCCAACAACCCCGCTATGTATAGCACAGCTTCGACAACTGTCATTGCGCAGAATGGTGAGTCCTCGCCATTCTTCTTGCGATAGTATATGAATTTACCCGCGCCCAATGCGTCGACGCACTCAATAGCAACATCGTCGTTAATGCCCGAAAGCGATTGACTAAAGGTGTTTGGGGTTACGTAACCGCTGAAGATAACAGCGCCTGTCGTGGTATTCTCAATCTTTACACTCACCGCAATACTGTCGGTGAATAGGTCGAGCAAAGCGAGCCCATCGCACGTGCATGTGACAGTGGCTGTTGTAACCTTAACAGCCTCGTATTCGCGCCCGTTGCCGTCCATTTGTAGTGTTATCCCATTCAGCACTATCTCTCCGTCGTTAACATTGTCGCCGCTAAATGTAACCTTTACCTGGTCATCATCCAAAGTGCGGCAGTAGCCTATTTTTTTACCCATTCCTCACCCTCCTTGTCTTGTTGTAATTGTCAATAACGACAACCAGGTCCTTTCCGCGGCCAACAATCTCGCCATGAACCCTTACGTCGCGACCTCCTTTGTTAACGAACTCTTCGAGCCTATCAAGCGGCATCACCGCTTCAGGACCTGCCTCGCCGAAAATGCCCATCGTTGCGCTTGTCACAATGCCACCCTCGGCAAACTTTGGCAGCGACGACATCATTGCCACCAATGACGCTACGGCCGCTATTCCAAGAGCCACGCCGGCAAAGGGAATGCCTGCATAAGAACTCAGCGTCTTTGCCGCAGCATCTTTCATTGCGGCTGTGGCATTTGCATTATGCACAATCGTTTCGGCTTGTATGTAACCTATGAGGGGTATTAGTTGCTGTATACACTCCATGGTGCTGCCAACGAACTCTAGCATATTCCCTGCCGAGCCGCCGATGGAGTTTCCAAGTGACGCGAAAGACCCACTCAAAGAACCCACAACGAGGTCTGTATTAGCAAGAGCCTCACCCATCTTTTCTATCTGTTGTATCTGCGCCTCTTCCCATGGTGTGCCTTCCAAAGAGTCTAACGGGTTGGCAATGTCCAAAGATTGTATCGCCACACCTTTAGCGTTAGGCTGTGCACTAACATCAAGTGTTGTTGTTATACCCGAAATCGGCATCTCACTTATAGGCGTTAACGAAGCATTGAGAACATAAGCTTTGAGTGCTGTGAGTTCTGCCTGTTCTTTTGCGGCCTTTCTAGAAGCTTCCTCGGCCTTTCTTAATGCGGCCTCCTTAGCCTTCTTGGCGGCGGCAATAGAGTTTGTAAGCTCACCTTGCACAGAGTCTAGTTCCTGCACCTTCTCGTTATATGCGTCTATAGCAGACTTGTATGAGCTATATGTGGCCGCCAAAGCTTCATAATCCTCTGCGGTCATAGTGTTGAAGACGGCATTCTGCAAGAGGTCTTCCTTATACTCCTCCTTTATCGCGGGAATATCAATGCCGCCGCCAAATAGCCAGTTGACAAAGGCTGCTTTGCCGTCGGATTGTTCCTTCTCCATTATAGCTTGGTATTCTGTTGCGCGACCCTTTACACGCTCTTTATCCTCTTCAGACGCTGTTATTCGCTGCCTGAGCAATCTCTCAACGTCGTTGATAGTTACCATCTCTTTGTCGATGCCAGCAGCCTTAGCAAGAGACGCTCGAGCAGCCTCGGAAGAAGCCTCTGATAAAACCTTGGTGTTGTCTCCTATAGTCTTAACAATCTTCCTTGCCTCGTCGATAGCGGACTGCCTTTCTGTCTCACTTTTTGTCTTGTCGCGCGCAATGGTCATCTGCTCTTTGATTGCCGACGTATCTATGGCGATAGAGAAATCTGTGCCAATCTTGACGAATTGCAACTTCTGCATTGCGTCGTAGAGCTCTTCAGCTCTCTCGATAGCCTCAAAAAGACCGTCTGAGAATGCAGTTAGACCGCTCGGGTTGGCGATAGTTGCCCATAATGCATCCCACGAAGTCTCTAGAGTCGTAATCGTCTTTCCCCACACATCGGCATACTCCTGGGAAAGCGATGTTAATGTGCCGAATGTTTTTTCGGCAATGCCTACGGCGGTACCTATTGCCGCGCCTATTGCCGCGCCCTTTGCTATTACACCCGAAAAAGCCTTACTAATACTTTCAGAGTCAGCCTCCGTGCTCTTTTTGAAATCTTTCGATTTGCCTTTTGCTTTTTGCAAAGTTGCCTCGAATTCCCTACCGTCAAGGAGTAATTTTATCTTAATGTCCCCCGCTGCCATTGTTCAACTTTTTTAATAGTTCTTCGTCTTCTTTTCTTACTCGCTCCCTTAACTTCCGAATCTCATCCTCTTCGTCGGCAAGCGCTTTATGAGGTATTTCCCAATAGAACTTTCCCATATCTTCTATCGAGAATCCGTCCTTCGCGTAGGGCCGGAGCGCTTGGAATGCAATATACCTTGCCGCCTCCCAGCCGGAGCGCTTGCGTCGTTCCAGGCCTTTAAGAAACAACCCGGCTTCGTAAAATGTAAGAGTGTGGGCGAAGTAACGCGGGTCCATACCGCCTTCACCCACACATCTTTCATAGAGCTCCGCAATACTTATTTCTTTCTCGGATGTTTTTTTTTGCCGTCATCCTCTTGCTGGCTACTGGCTACCGCATTCTGCTCATTCCAGTGGGTGAGCTCGGCGTTCAATGCGCCATCAAGCTGTCGGCGAACTTCCAGGCTATCCATGTGGTTGGCCAACTCTGCAAGCCCCATGCGATAGTTTTCATCGCCTGCCTTGAGACACGCATGGTGCATGGATATGGCCTGCGTCACACTGCCGTTGATTAGCGCCTCGGATGTCAATCTCTCACCGGTGAGCTTCTCATACTGCATCATCGCGCCGAAACCGAAGCGATAAGAGTACATCTTACCATCAATCTTAACTGTTGCCATAGTTTAAGAGATTAATCGACCAAAGATAATGGGCTATTGCCCTTAAGGTTGACACTCAGAGTAGCCTTACCATCTTTGGGCATTGACAGGTTGAGAGATTCAATCCACGCCATGCCCTTGTATGGAGCAAATGCCTTGTTCTCGGCGGTTTCACTTTCCCAATCGCCATTAGCAGGAACTGCACCTGAAGCATTCTTTACAAGGTCCACTGACACCTCCACCTCGGTGCCTGCAAGCTGGAGAGCGAGCAGTTCCTTGTAGAGGATCTGCGAAGTAGTCTCCTCCTTGTATCCCACCAGGTTTTCGCTGCCCATGGTCCAATCAACAAAGTCGAATTCCGAATAGGGACCCTTCGCGTCATCCTTTGTCTTGGCGTCAATAGTCTGCGTGGTAGTATTGAATGTGCAACTGTTAGACAATGCTATTGTCTTGCCGTTGACACGCAATCTCATTGATTTTCCATCTAGTCTCATAAATTCAAAGTTTTACGTTAATTCTTAATTCTTCCAAAAAATCGCCGTCCTGCGCGTCATAATCCAATCTTCTCGATGTTACATAGCAACATGCGTCGAGCGACTTTATGTACGCGTTGTTCAGAAGATCCTCCACGCTGTCAGCAAGTGCCTGAACTTCCGGTGAAGTCTTATGTACACACAGCACGCGCGCATTGAGTTCTGCAGGTTCGTTACCATCCTTGGTACTGTCATATAGCACCTCGATACTGTCGTACACAACGTATGGCCTCTTCACTTCGCGCTGAGTGCACATCGGGTAGACATGGCCCTCTGCAATAGAGTAGCCGACAGTCAGGGTACCATCCTCTACCGTAGCACTCTCGGGCAATTGCAGCTCACCCTGCGCTACTTGAGCAACGCTAATGTAAAGTGTTGTGCCTTCAACGAAAGTGCCGGCAATCGTGCTAAAGAGCCATCGGCTCAAGTGTCCGCTTGGTTTCATTTTCTCGCTTGTTTTGCCAACTCAACTAACAGATATCGTTCAATTTCCTTAATTGCTGCATTACGCCGACTATAGCCCTTTGCGAACATCTTCAGAGCATTGACGGCACCGCGATTGAGTCTCTTTCTAGGATACTTGCTGCCTATCTTGCCTTTTGTCGTACGCGGCTTGGTGCCGTTCTCGAAAAAGTTGAGAATATATGCCCTATACTTTGGGTTGCGCTTGTTCATATCGCGCCCCTCCCCACCCTTAACGTAGTGACGACGCATAACTGAACCCTCGCCCGACGGATAAAGGCCTATCAGAATGGCACGGTCGAGGTCGCTGTCTGGGTGTGAAGCCTTCCACACACTGCGCACCTTCTTTTGAACAATTACAGCTCCGCGCAACATAGCCGTCTGCATGACCGGGACTCTTTTTTCGGGCGCAAGGTTTGCAAGAATGCGTTCGAACCCGCTATCATCAACCAATGCCGCAAAGACCTTTTTACTCATCGCACAGCTCGCAATCTATTTCCTGGTATCCTTGGCGTTCAAACACCTTCGGCGGTAACGCAACGTAGGTCTCGCCTCTGTAAAGAACACGATCGCCGCCCTTCACCTCCGGGGGTATGCGCAACTTAAAAGAGCGCGCTGTAGGATACCAGTTCTCGCCATTGCTGAAAGCCTTGCTGCTCCGCTGCTGGATGACTTGTGCACGCACGGTGGCGTAAGTACGGAATTCCGTAATAACACTTCCATCAGCCCCACGACCCACATGCTCCGCACGCTGGAGTACGATTCTCTCTCGGAGGGTTCCGGCATTAAGCATAGCGTCGATATGGTCTTAAAAGAGCGGTCATGCTGGCATTGGCGTGTGTAGCCATGGTCGAGAAGCCCTCTCTATTGTTATACAAAGAGCCCAGGTAGAGCAAAATGCCTTCAATGATATCTTCGGGCAATTTTCCATCTTCCTCAAAAGACGACAAAGGAGCCTGCAGATATTGCTCAACACTACGCTCTGCAGCCGTGGCCTTCCGCTCTATAAGAGCATCATCCTCGCTGTGTTCAACAACCAGATGCCTCTTGCACTCTTCAAGGGTTAGATATCTCATAGTTTCATAGGGTGTTATTGACAGGGGATTCCTCCCCCGTCAATAGATGTGTTACGCACCAACAGTACCAATGACAAAGCTCTTAGGACGGATGAGGTCAACTGCCCAATGTGTATTGAGCTTCACCGATACTATATCCTTGTCGCTCTCAGTGTATGGATCAATCAACAAGTTCATGTTGCCGAACTGACCAACCTTACAGTCGCCGAATCGACCGAAGCCCACATGCTTAGGCGCTGCATTGTATGTGCCATCGCCTAGCGACTCGATTTCCTCGGTAATGAATACTGGATAGCCTCCAAGTTGGCCTTTATTTATAATCATCTCGGCGCTGCCACTTGCCTTAGGTGTAGCTTCCAATGTTGTGAACATGTTAGCACTCATTACATATGCATAAGTTCCATCGGGATAAGCACCGGTCGCCATCACCGCGCCACGCATTGCCAAGAGTTCCTGGTATGTAGGAACAGCACCTTTGAAAGCTTTCTCCTGTATCTTGTTGTAAGAAGCGTTGTAAGCGAAGCAGCCGAAGACATTAGCCTTAATTGCTGAGGGCTGGAACATCCAGCGGTTCAAAGTGCGCGCAACCGCGCGTGCAACATTGGTTACAACCCAATTATACACCTTCATATCGGTGAGAATGTTGGCAAGGCCGGTCAATGGGCACTTGATCGCAGTACGGCGTGGCTTGGGCGTAATAGCCTCTGTGTTAATTGTTGTATCCTCCAGCTGCACCTTCTCATCCTCGATGGTTGCAGTGATATATGGCATGATAGGATACTTGACGGTTCCTGTAAGACCATACTCAATATTAATGCCAAGTTTGTCGAAGATAATACCCTTTTCGAGTGGCTCAATAAAGTCCTTGACATAGATGGGTACAGCGCCTTGCACTGTAGCAGAGGTCGTAGGAGCGTCGCGCAGCTCTATACGGATTTCCCCTTTCTTGCTGAGGGCGTCGCGCAACATCTTACCCGCCTCGGCCCTCTCGCGAGAGTATGCGTATGTTGCAGGTATAGCGAATTGTGAGTCCTGAATCTCTGCCATTTTACGAAGCTTCAATTCACGAGCAATTTCGTCCTGCTCCTTGTCGATAGTATTCCACTGTCTCTGCTCCTCATCGCTGAGCGCACTGCGCTGCTCTGCCTCAACCCTGTCGTTGATAGCATGTGCCTCACGTCGCAACTCCTCGCTGCGCAATAGCAACTCTGCGGTTGTCATTTCTTTTTTTTTCATCATTTAAAAAATTAAAGGGTTAATACTGTTATCAATTTTTTCCAATCTTCTTCGGAATTCAAGGAGTTCTGGTGATGGTTCAACAGGCTTGGGCGGTTCTTGTGTTAGCGGCTGCATGGCAGAGCGAACATCGACGCTGGTCTGCATATATGCAGGGTCAACGACCACTGATACGTCGTATAATGCTCGAATCTTATGTACAGTTCGCAGGGGCTTGCCATCAGCTCTGCGGTCATAGGTTACATCCTCATTGTCGCATGTAAAGGCGAAACTGCAACCTCGAAGGTCGCCGCGCTTCACAAGCTCAAGAACGTCGTTGCCGGCCGAAGTCTCCGGGGCCTCAAATTCAAACTTTAGTCCCCTGTCATCTATCGACAGGCGCAATGTACCCACGCCATTCACACTTCGTGCCAGCAGGTAATCCTGGCGGTGGTTAAAGAGAGCCTTGATGTCGCACTTACGAATGAGTTCCTCGTCAACAGCGCTGCGGTCAATGACCTCAATAAACTCGCCGTCAAAGCCCCAGAGAAGACGACTTTCAACTCCCCATACTATAGCATAACCGCAGATGGTTCTGCTGTCGACGGCGGCAACAGGAACCTCGGCGATACTTCGTATTTCAATTGTCTTTTTGCCCATTATTGTTCTCGTTAATTATAGTATCAATAGTCTTTAAGTTAGCCGACACCAGCGGTTTGTCACCGCCCTCTACCGGGCTTTGCCCCTCCCTTCTACGAAGTTCGTTGACCGTGTATATGCCAGTCTGCAACATCTTTTCGTAATAGACCGACTTTGTCTGCAAGTCCGTCATGTAGAGCACTTCGCGGTCGAACCTCACTCGGCGCCAGCCCCAACTGCCACGAGGTATGAGCTTGACCAGCAACTCGGCCTCAATCTGTGCAAGCAGCGGCTCAAGAGTCTGGACAAGGAACATTACATTTGGGATCTCCGCCGCCTTGTATGTATTGTTACTGCCGGCATATAACAGATCTGGGTGGACTCGGAAGAATCTCGCAATATCGCTTATTGAAAACTGCTTGCTCTCAAGGACCTTTGCGTCGGCCGGCGATAGTGTGATTGGCTGGAACTTCATGTCTGCAGGCACTGGCACAACGAGCTTGCCGTTGCGCATATCGCTCTCAACGCTGTTGCTCACATCCTTCAACTGTTTTGTCGTTGCGTCGGCGAACGTATTCATAGCCGTGTTGCCGGACAATATACCACGCATGCGACCACCATTCGACAGCGTTGTGGCTGTGTTGTCGTCAGAGAGCAGGTTAATGCCGATTGCCCTTATAGCATTATCTATCGTTGAATCTCCAGAATGGCCGCCTTTGTTGCCAAGATTCTTGAGATGCACAATTCCGCCAGGCTTTACGACTGCGTGTATGCCATTCACCGCGTCATTAATCTGATACACTCTATTGGCGATATTATGAGTTACAGAGTTAGCGGAGAGCAAAGTGAGTGAGATTACCTCGTCAGAAGCATCGCGTTCTGGCAACAGATACGCATTTCCGTAAAGCAACATCTGCAAGATTGCAGAGCTCCACATACTGAATGCATTCATGCTGCCGTTAGGACACAGACGCAGCACTGTGTATAATGGGCGGTTGTAGTCATCGACATAACGTTGCTGAACGCTGTTGTAGCGCTGTAATTCAAGTGGTAGACGCGCAACACCTTCGCTGATTAGCTTGAGGGCCGAGTACACCGCAGAGATTTTCATCGACGCATCTTCCGTCACAGATGGATATGACAAAGGAGTCCCACCTCCGATATAGGTGGATTGCTCCTTGCTAATGCCTAGCCATGCACTTATCTTGCGTAAAAAGTAGTTCATATACTATATGAAGAAAATCGTGCAAGTGGCGGCACTTGAAACTATTAATCAACTGAACATCTGTAAGTTAAGTTCGCTCCATAACTTTAGACACATAAGATTTGTTATTGCTCCATCAATCTTGAGCGGTGAATTAGTATAGCGCTTCATCGGCTTTCTGTTGCCAGTGTTATCCTCGTCAATTACCGCATTCTGAAAGCACCACGCTGTAATAGGGTTGGGCGAAAAAGTAATCACCTTGCGCGACACGGCAAGTTCCATGATATCCGTAGGATTGGTGAAGGCACTGCGTACCTGTGGCACAGGCTTCAGCACGTTAGCCGCGCCGCTGTTGCGCAAGCTGGTGATGACCTCCGCGTTCTTGTAGCTGTCATATCCAATAGCAGTGATTGCAACTTGCGAGTTGCGAGCGAGTATGTCCTGGACTATGCGCGAGTAATCAATGACATCTCCGTCGGTGAGTATAAGGTGGCCGGCCTCCGCCCACTTTCTGTAGAGTTCAGAGTTCGGATGGCGCGCGAGTGTAGCTCTTGGAAGATAGTAGTCTGTATGCGAGTGCATCTTCTTTTCGTCGGCAAGCCACACTATATAAGTGACAGCTGAGAAGTCATCTCTAATACTTAAGTCAATTGAGCATGTAGCATACAGCAGCTTCTCATCAATGCTCTGCTCGGCTATGTTCCAGTCTCTGAATCTATCCCACACTTCGTTGCTGGTAATCCAGCTCTGGGAAGTTCCGCACACAAAGACATTCAGCAACTTTGTCCGGAAAGCTATCATATTCTCATGACTTCGCTGCGCCTTTTTGTACTCGGCAGCGTAAAAGTCTATATCGACAGTTACGCCAATATGAGGATTGACCTTTCTCCATGTCGCAGGATCGGCTTCGCTATCGCCAAGGTCGGGCTGAAAGATATGGGCAAACACGCTGTCGTCAACCACCTCGCCGCGCAGAATTGACTTAAAGTGGTTGAGCTGGTCAACGAATGGGCCTTCAACTCTGTCGCTCGCAGTAGTTATATCTACAACAAGAGGATTCTCCCTTGGCCCCATTGACGTGGTGACAGTATTCTTTGTCGCAAAGCTCACTGCCTGCGAGCTCTCGTCATTCACGTTCAGGCTTGCCTTGAGTCCATCGAGAGAGCGCGGATTGTCCGCGAGACAACGGATTTTACTTTCCCGACCGGGCATGCGTGCCTCAATGGTTTCGGCGACCTCGCGAAAACACTTTGTGCGATTCAACTTTTGGACCACTTTCCGCACCATGTTGAAACATATACGCGACTGTTCAAGACTGTTCGATGTGATATATGCCTCGGCGTCTGCGTCCCCAAAAAGCATGTCATAGAAGCTCATACACGAGGCTGTTGTTGTCTTGCCGAATTTACGCGGCACAAACAATAAGACCTCGCGCACAACACGCTTCTTTGTCTTGTGATAAAATCCGTAGATACTTGCATATTGAAATATCTGAACCGGTGAAAGGCGCACATATACACGCCCTTTCGCAGTAGGCTGTGGAAGAGATTCTGCGCACCTTATGACTCGCGCTGCCATCGTCGGCAAGTATATATACTTTGCAACGTTGTTCGCGAATCGAGGGAGCGCAAGCAGCTCATAGAGATTATGCTCCTCCGGTTGTTCAATGCAGCGTTCAAAGTAGGTGCGCAACCTTGAGCCGCCAATAGCTTTGTCGGTGTTGTCGACAGCGAGCCACAGCGAAGTATCCTCGCGCAACGCGCGTATGCGTTCTGCTGTAGCACTTTTCAGCAAGGCATAATGTTCTTTGTCAAGTTCTTGAATCATCACCAACAGTATTATTAATCAAAATATTCAGCGCGTCTGCGTCGGTCACCGGCAGTTCTTTTGGCGGCCTGCCTGGTCCTCGAGGAGCGTCATCTATAAGATTGTCGGCAAGACCAAGAGCTACGAGTGCGTTGTGATAATTCTTTGCTGCCTTGTCTAACAGTTTGACCGCTTCGTCAGGGCCTGGCGCAAAATCCAAGTCTTCGTCATATCGAATTACCGGCGACGAGAGTCTCTCGATGTCGTCAAGCAACTTTTTATGCAACATTCCGGCTCCAGCGGCTATCTCAATTCGGAATTCCATAGCGCGGCAATATGTGCCTTCTGCTTTCAAGGCGTCACGCAGCTTGCGCTTAAGTTCTGTAAGTTCTCTGCCCATTTCGCGATTTTTAAAAATTATTTTCGTTTTTTTCAACACGAGGTTTAAGGCGGGGGTTAGAAGCCAAGGTGTCAGCCCGATTAAAAACTACTCCCCCCCCTCTTTCTCAGACGAGATTGCAACGATATAAGTCATCTCCTCCTCGTCTGTCATGTATCTTATTGGTTGCGTCATTCCAGATATTTTTTAAAAAAATTCTTAACTTCCTCATCTGTTGGCTTCTCCGCCGGAGCATGATATGCAGCATGACAAGCCTTGCACAGCGAGCGGAGATTGTTGTAATCGTATGCGAGCCTGCGCATCTCAGCCTCGTCCTCACCACTTTCAACAGGCACAATATGGTGGACCTCCTCTGTGGGCGTTACCCTTCCGGCCGCCTTGCAATCCTCGCAGATTGGGTTCGCCTTAAATTTCTTGCGACGAAGAAGCTGCCACTTGTAGCTGTTAATGAGCGTGTGGTATATCTTATATTTTTCTTTTCTTAACGCGTAACTCTTTCTCATGACTTTTCGTTACAACAATCATTTCGCTGAACATATCATCAATATCCTTGTTCAGCACATCTTCTTCATAATCGTCGTGCTGGCTGTTATGCCAGCGATAGACACGCAAAAAGGAACTCGCCAAGTCTTGTATGAGCGCTTCAACGTCGCAATATCCTGTTTCCCGAACAACGCTTTGCAGCGCCTCAAGAGTCTTTGACTTCAAAGGATAAGGCTGCACTCCCGAGACGTGTGCCTCTATAATGTCACGAATAATCCTATACATGGGGCGCTTGTCGGTCACCTGTGCACCAAGAAACCTTGCCGCGTCTTCTGATATACGAGTGTGAACTCTGACAACATTTTTATTTGCCCACATTTTTTATCACTAATTTCTGTTTCAGTTTCTTCGCGTCGCGCTGTTCGCCAGCCATAAAGTCAAGCACATAGCATGCAGCCTTGAGCTGTGCCTGCTCGCCGCCGCCGTCAATGATCCTGGAAATTGTCTCAATAGACTTGTTAGCCAACTCGGAGAGTTGACCACGTATCTCGCGCACTGTCTCTCTCTGCAATCGCCTGAGATGTGCAATGAATGCAGGTTGTTGCCTCCACGCATATAGCGTCGTATGGGTTACATCGTATGTCTCTTCGATACTTTTGATGCTCCAACCCATTGCAAGTGCAACTGCAACCTGCTCCTGCTTGATAGTCAATCCGCTGTCTTCAATTCTCTCGCGCTCCATAGGAGCTCTCTTCTTCTTTGTCTTTGTTGTCATATCCTTGTATTGCACATCTTATGAGTTCAATAGTCTTGAAGGTCCGCAGGCTGTCGGGCGTTGTTCGCAAGACTCTCCAGCCAAGTATTGCAGCAGTGTTATACTTCTCGATGTCGTTAAGAAAGCCCTTAGGCCTGATGTGCCTGCCACCGGTGTAGACACCACCCTCAACCTCAAGAGCAATCTTATGATCAATGAATGCGTAATCGAACCGCCATTTGCGCGACTTGTGGAACTGGTATTCTTTCACCGGTTCAACGCCCAACTCCTTACGGGCAAAAGGGACAAATATATCTATCATGGTTCGTTTTGAAATGACGGTTGCCCTCTTTTATATCAAAAACATCGCAAAGAGATAAAAAGCCGGGTATTTCGTCGCAGAAGGTGGTTAAATCACAACTTTTGCAAATATTATTAATACCATCAGCTTCCACCGCATCATACTTTACTCCGTTGATTGTTATGCTTACTTTGTTCATATTCTGTTCCCAAGTTTTATGATAAAAACTTCTTCTTCGGGTGCGCCCCATTCAGTTTTCCCTTTACCGATTGTTATGCTATCTATCTCGAATGTCATCGTGCGCGTGGTGTAGCCATAAGAGAATTTGACGGAATCGTATGTAGATGCTATTACTTTATGTCTAAAATGCGAGAAATCTCTCTTTTTTATACATTCATTCCATAATGACCTATATCTCGCAGGAACCATCTTCGCAAACCGATTCTCCCAATACGGCTTAACCTCTCTGTACTCCTCGGTCTTCTCTCTGCTTTCAATCATTTTGTACCACTTTGCTTTCAGCGGCAAGTGTAGTGTTTTCATTGCTTTATT
>JAGCMB010000037.1 GCA_017646665.1 Bacteroidaceae bacterium | reverse complement strand
TGTTGGGTACTGTAGAACCCCAACCGCCGAAGAACTCATAGTATGAAGAAAGCATGTATACACGTTCCTAGTCTTTCACGGACCGGTTGAATGTCATGGCACTGTGTACCTGTGCCATTATTATGTAGAAAGCAGCAAAAGCAAGAGCAAGCCCAGCTACATTGAGCAGCGAAGCCACCTTGTAGCGCTTCAATGTTGTCAAGAAGTTCTTTAATGCTATTTTCATTGTTTTATATTTTTATGGAGCGTCTGTTTTTGCGATTCTTCTCTGCGCTCGCAATGAACAGTTTTTCAATTATTCCTTTTTATCATCTCCACAGGGTTCTCTGTCGCAGCCCTCCACGAGCGTAGGGTAACCAGCAACACCGTCAACGCCGCTACAATAACAAGCACGGCGAGCGGCAGCCACAATGAGAGTTCTATGCGGTTGACAAATCCCCGGAGCCAGTCGCTTGCAATAATCCAAGCTACGGGTGCAGCTACCGCAAAGCACACAACCACGATGAATAGGTAGCGGCGGTTGAACATTGCCACCACACTGCCATTTGTCGCACCATAGACCTTGCGTACAGCAATCTCGCTGCGGCGATGCTGTGTCTCGAATAGCACAATGCCGAACACACCCATCAACGATGTTACAACAGCAATAAGCGCAAAGATAGAAATCATTACAGTCTGCTTTTTGGTATCGCCATAGACTTTTGCAATGGCATTGTCTACAAATTCAATCTCCGGTTCTTCGGCATTGGGCTCAATCTCTTTTGCAATGGCACGTATATCGGAACAAACCTCCTCAATATCCACATTCTTGCCAAGGCGTACATAGAAATACATACGGTAATCCGACGAGGCTTGACTGTAAAGCATCGTATTCATTTTGGCCTTGTTTGCCCCCACAAAGTTTATGTGAGGTATTATACCTATTATCTCTTCATTATCCCATTTGTCACCGATGCCAAGCCCTGTTGCCTGTGATGTGTAATCTGTTATCAAGTATCCGGGAGAGCCCTTAACAAAACCATGCCCCATTATTACAGGAATACCGAATACCTGCGGAGCATTGTGCCGCACATAATGTATCTGCATTTTCACAGTAACACCATCTATCAGCCTCGAATTGTAGTCGCCGGAACCGAAAAGTCCCCAATTTGTCGATGTCACAGCCTCTATATTAGGGTTTGCAGCAAGTTTCTCGATGAAAAGTTCATGTTTCGGTGCAAGGTCTTCCGATTTTATCATAAGCATATTCTCCCTATCCACACCAATATCGTAACGTACCATATAACTATATTGCATGGAGAATACAAGTGCAAGAACCATAAGTACCATAGATACCGTAAACTGCAATGCCACAAGCCCCGAACGCAAGGCGCGGCCGGCCTTTGAGTTTGCAAATCCTTTTCTGACAGCAAGCGAGGCATTGAAACCTGTAATGTAGAATGCAGGATAAACGGCTGCCGCTACAGCCATTATAATGGCAACAGTACACACAAGCACTACGCTTTCTGCATTATCGCCCATTGCCAACGAGAAGTTTACATACTCGTTTATACCGGTACCCTGTACGGCATATATCATGTAAAAGGCAATGACAAGAGCAATAAGCACCAACCCTACGGCCTCAAAAATAAAGTTCCATCGCAATTTTTTGCTGCTTGCACCAAAAACCTTGCATATATTCACTGTCCGCATGCGTACAGGCACAAGAGCCATAAAGAAGTTTACAAAGTTTATGAAAGCCACAATTACAATTACCAGAGCAATTGCAAGCTGTGTAATCGTTGTGCCGACGGAACCGTTCAAGTAATTTTCAAACTGTGTATTGAAATAAAACTCATCCATAGGCACAAGTTTTATTTCCAGTTTACACAGTTTCTCTTTCTCCTCCTTGCTGATTTTGGCTCCTGTTGCAGCAATATATTGCTCATACATACTTTCGTTGAATTCATAGTACCTCTTTTGCCACAAAGCAATATATTCATCAGTGCCGGCCCCTTCCCGGAACTTCACGAATACCGAATAGTTCCAGTTGCTGTTTACCAAACCGTCTTTCCTGTTGTCGTTGCGGAATATGTGCCGTCCGCCAAGAATGGTATTATCGTCAAAATCCTCGAATATTGCAACAACCGTGAGCGGTGTACCCGGTGCAAGTTCTCCCTCCTCGAGTTTGATGACATCTCCAACAGTTATACCCATTGTCTTTGCCATGCTCTCCGACACCACAGCTGCATTCATCTGCCCGAAGTCTTCGGTGTTTCCTGCAACAATGCCGAACGAGAATACATCGAGCAGTGTGCTGTTGCATTTGGTAACACCGCATTTGAACTTCTCATAGCCATTACCGTTGCCATTTATCCACACATGGGTGGGGCTCTCATACCACGCCATTGAGGCAATGCTCTCAACAACAGGCAAAGCCTCTGCGGTTTCGTATGAAACAGGATTGGGCGCATTTTCATTATAGCGTCCCAACATTTCGCTGTAAGGCGATATCATATATATCCGCTCATTGTCCTTAATGGAACCGTTGTAGGTGAAAGCACTGTACACCTGTGCCATAATAATGTAGAAGGCAGCAAAGGCCAGTG
>JAGCMB010000004.1 GCA_017646665.1 Bacteroidaceae bacterium | reverse complement strand
GCTGCCATAGAAGGCCTTATTCTTCACATAGTCAAGCTTGTAGTTGTTATAGGCACCTATATCATTGAAAAGTCCCACTTCACCGTCCTGACTCGCGAGATCTTCATTATCCTGACCGATGATGTGCACGTGTTCTATTGTGTGCTCTCCAATATAGGTTTGCTTTTTCAATGTGTTGTTTTCAAATGTGTAGCTATATTGTGCGCCATAGTCGGTATAGTCAACCTCCTCGGGAACGTCAACCGCAACAAGACAGTTCTTATATTGTTTCCAATAGATATTTTCGGCAAACTCTTCGTACTTTTCGGCGCCGACACGAATTTTCAGTTTAGTAGTGTCGCAGCCGGCAAAGATATCTTCGCCACAAAGGATAAAGTTTTCAGGACCAAGAGCAACATCACGGTCGGTGTAGTTGCTGCGCATAATCAAATCCACTGTTTCAAGATTTGAACAGCCAAGGAACGCCGAGTCGGGAATAACAATAGTCATAGATGCATACATCTCGCCGGTGTTCACATCTTCGAACTTCAAAGTTTTCAGATTGTTTTTGCCACGGAATGCATCACGACCAATAGCCACGGTTTTGTAGTTATAGGCTGAACCAATGTCATTATACAGTGTAATAGTCTCTCTGTTTTCAACATCTTTCACATACATGTGGTATATGGTATGCTTGTTCTCTGTAAACAACCACTGTCCTGTCATAGCCCAAGTTGGCTCACGACGTGCCTTATTTCCTACAGTATTGGCGATATAACCCAATCCATTTACACCCGCAGCCGATGTAGCACTCACTCCGGCAGCTATCATATAGTATGTATCGGTTGCAACTGTAGCACCAAGGGCAGCGGTGTATGCTTCTTTAGCTGTAGTATATGCAAGCAGAGCCGCCTTATGACCTTCTTTGGCAGATTGAAGAAACACATTAACTTTATACTTTACCGCACTTTTTATCGCGTCTCTTAATAGCAAGTCGGCATTGCTCAAGTTCCATTTGGCAATGTTTAATTTAAGTTCAGCTGCTTCTATTGATGTCTGAAGTGATGCTTTAGCAGATGTGATTGATGAATTTGCTATTCCCCAAGTAGCTATTGCTATGGCAACTTCAGCACCAATAATGGCAGCATTCCACCACGACGATTGCAAACGGGTAAGTTCCGATGTAGGCAATGTATTCAGCGAGTTGGCCGCATAGTCGTATGTCACACCTTCAAATGTGATAGGGTCATAAGTTGTAGGCAGGTAGTCCGATGCCACAATCCTGTCGGCGTATTTACCCCAGTTGTCATCAACTATAAAGTAGTTATACAACTGTGGAGCAACCACAATGCGGAAATCGGGGTGACAACCGTCAAATACATTATCGCCTATGTATATATCCCAGGGATATAGCATTTGATAGTTATTAGTTCCGGATGTTACAAGGTAGTACATATTGAACTCTTTCAAGTTCTTGCAATCCTTGAACGCACCGTCGTGAATTACCATTCTCAAATAGGTGTTAGCATTTTCCGATGCCGATGCACAATCCTCGAACACAACCTTCTTTATGTGCTCGTTGCCTCGCAAGGCGGTGCTGTCTATGGCAATAGTCTTGTAATTCCAGGTAGTACCGATATCGTTGTAGATACGCATTTCGCCGTCTGCGTCATCAAGGTCATCATTGTCGATACCCACAATTTGCATATACCAAGTCTCTTTATCCGGGGCAGGAGAAAGAACTTCATCAATATCGATATTTGGTATTAATGTAGTCCACGACTCAACAATTTGCCTCATCTCGGCCATATTGTCGCTCGAAAGCTGGTCGCCGAAATAGCCATACTGCACACCACGCTCGGTATAAGCTACCGCCGCACGGGTAACAACGCGTGAAGCACCTGAACGCGAACCCGCGCGTAAGGGTGCTATAGTGTCACGCACTACAAAACAACCTGCAATGGAATCGTACTCCATAGCCGAGGCCGGGACAGCCTTGGTTGCACGGGGATAAGGAAGTGTCTTTTTACTTTTCACCTCCTGCGCAACTCCCGAGCTGTCGGTCTGTGCCTTTGTTGGTAATGCCATCGCCATGCATAATGCGACAGCAAACAAGAAAAATAGTTTTCGTTTCATTTTTTATAAAATTTCAATAATTCTCAAATCGTTTTTATTACAATGCCGGCGCATTTATCGAGCGCGCATAGTTTTACAAATACAAAGTTACTTCCATATTCCCGAAGCGTAAAATAAGAGAATCCTACATTTAAGCCTATATAAAGGGGATTTTTAACGAAAACAGGGCAAATGTAAACCAAAATGTAAACAGGGGTATTTACACCCATACACATATTTTATATATTTTTGTAATTGGTGAGGAACACGAATAACAGAAGAAAACCATGAAGAAAAACATACTTTTTTGGAGTAAGAAAACAGCACTTTTGCTCACATTCATACTTATATGCAGCATCGGCTTTGCCAATGAAAATACCTTTATGCAAGCAAGGACATTGCAACATGACGGCAAGTACAATGAGGCTATAGACACATATAAAAGTTACCTGTTGCAACCTACCAATGCCGATGACCTCGACAAGCAACAAATGGTTACCTACACCGAGGCTTTGATGCAGTTGATGAACACATACCAGAGTAAAGGCGAACCGGAGGCTTGTGTATTGACCCTGCAGGAACTGTTCGATGCGTCACCTATCCTGCAAAAGGAGTGCTTGAGAG
>JAGCMB010000036.1 GCA_017646665.1 Bacteroidaceae bacterium | reverse complement strand
TTCTTTTTCTTGTTCCTGCTCCTTTTGTTCTTGCTCTTTCTGTTGCTCCTGCTGTTGTTGATTTTGTTGATTTTGTTCCTGGTTCTGTTGTTGCTCATTTTTCTTCTGATGAAGTATTACAGCAAGGTTGTAGCGGGCGTCTTCATCAGCAGGGTTCTTTCTGAGAGCCTCCTTATATGCCTCTGCAGCTGCATCAAGGTTGTTACGCATATGATTGGTAACTCCCATATTATGATAAATAGATGAGTACTTCGCTGTGTCGGGTTGTTCTTCACCGGCTTTTTCGAGTCTTGAAACAGCGTTTACCAAGGCCGAATCTATTGAAGCATCAAGTTTATACCCCTCTTCATTAAATGATTTACTTAGTGGGGTATGATTCTTCATAATTGTATTGGTTGCTGTATTATAATTGACAAGGCTCTGCTGTGCATCAAAACCGGCAGCCTTCATATATGGTTCGACAGCAGCTTCAAACAAACTGTCATTGTGCAGTCTGTTTGCCTCTACAAGATATTCGTTTTGACTTTTTACGGTGGGGCTACCATCCTTTATCAGCGAATAGGTTACATATAATGCCGCTATTGCAACCAATGCAACCAATGCCATATATGTATATTTTCTTTTGTCAAGGTTCATATATCTATACCTCCCAATGTTTTCGTTCAATTATTTTTCTTTCGGTTTTTATGGTCGAGCAAACCAATTAATGCCAAATCAAACAACAGAATTAAAGCCAGTGTTGCCGGATACATAAACAACTCATTATATCCGGTATACATCTCTGTTGTTGTTTCGTCTTTGTTCATTTTGTCAAGCTGATCCGAAAGTATTTTCTGTGCATCGTTTGTGTTGTCCACGTGCAAATACATACCATTGCCAGCCTTGGCAATGTTCATAGCCATCTCTTCGTTCAGTTTGGTCACAACAACCTGTCCCTCGCGGTCACGCAGGAAGTTTCCGTCATCCAAAGGTATTCGTCCACCCTTGGCTGTTCCTATTCCAAGTATAAAGACCTTCTTGCCACTTTCAGATGCCTTTTTGGCAGCCTCCTCGGCACCACCCTCGTGATTTTCACAATCTGTAATCAGGACAATTGCCTTGCCGATCTTTTCGTTTGGAGTAAAACATCTTGAAGCCATATTAATGGCGGCTGCGATGTCAGTACCCTGTCTTGAAACAAGGTTTGTGGATATACTTTCAAGAAACATCTCTATTGAGATGAAATCATCCGTTATCGGTAACTGTACAAAAGCATCTCCGGCAAAGACAACCAAGGCTATTTTGTTTCCTTTCAACTGTTCGGCAAGACGCTTTACCAATCGTTTGGCCTTTTCCAATCGGTTGGGATAAATATCATCCGCCAACATTGAATTTGATATATCCAATGCCACAACAAGCTCCACGCCACGTGTGGTTACAGTTGTTTTTCCTTTACCATAGCGTGGACGCGCCAAGGCAATTATCATAAAAGCCAAAGCAATCAATGAAATCCAAAAAATTATCCTGGCACGTGTTGATGAGTGTGCCGGAATTAACTTGCCGACAAGTTCCGGATCACCATAGCGCTTGATATTTCTGTTTCTTCTATAACAGGCATACTTGTATATCACAATTGCCAAAGGTATGAGCAGAAGAAGATATAGATATTCTGGTGTTGCAAATTTCATCTCTGTAATATATTATTAAGGTATTGTCTTGAGAATTGTATTGCGTAGCAGAATTTCGAGCAGCAACGATACAATAGCCAATAGTGCGAAAATCATAAACTTCTCTTCCTGACTGCCAAAATTCTTGATTTCGAGTTTTGTGCGTTCCATTTGGTCAATTTCCTTGTATATATTCATCAGGCTCTCCTTGCTTGATGAACGGAAATACTCACCTCCTGTAACCGACGCAATTGTATTCAATGTCTTTTCGTCAAATTCGGAATCATTCAATAAACCGTACGGTGTCTGTACAATCTCCTCGTCTGTCCTGAAACCGATGGTGTAAATTCTTATTCCATACTCTTTTGCGATGTTTGCCGCATCTTCGGGAGTTATTTCGCCACTGTTGTTTGAACCATCAGTCAACAGGATTATGACTTTTGATTCGGCTTTACTGTCCTTTAGACGCGAAACTGCATTTGCAATTCCCAATCCAATTGCAGTACCGTCCTTCAATGTACCATTGGCAGCATATTCGATACCAGATTTGTCAATTAAGCTCAACACGCTTCTATAATCAATGGTCAGCGGACACTGCGTAAAGCTTTCACCCGCAAAAAGAGTCAATCCGATATTGTCATTTTTTCTTCCCGAAACAAATTTTGATGCAACATCTTTGGCAACATCAATACGGTTTGGCTGTATATCGACAGCTGACATACTTGTTGACACGTCCATAGCCAGCATTATATCTATACCTTCTACACTCTCCTCGCTCCAGTGGTTTGTTGCCACAGGACGCATCAACACAAAAATCAGCATGGACATTGTGAACACTCTCAACGCAAAAGGAGCGTGGACAAGATAGTTCTTATAGGTCTTCAGCTCTTTGTTGAAAGGCAATGTTGTCGACACTTTCATCGACGGTGATATTTTCCTTCCTCTTAACACATACCACACAACATATGCAATTAGCGGTATGAAAAGCAACAGGTATATAATTCTTGAAAAATACATATCTCTAAAATATTAGCCGAACATATGACTGAGGTCTGTTATTAATAGCGCAGCAACCGCAACCAGTGTGCAAAGGACTACAACAATTGAAGCAATGAGCCAACGTTTTTGAGTTAGAGAGCGCACATTGACAACCTTCTTCTCAACAGGCTTTTGGTTCTCTTCCTCAACATCCTTCGTTGCATTGACAAAGTCTATCGCATAGAGCATATTACGGTCGTTCTCGTTGAGCGATGGTTTCATCTTGGCAAACTTGACCAAATCAGCAACTTCAAGAATCTCCTTCACCTCTTTTATCGCCTCCTTGTCATTGAAACGTAACAGATTTTCAATGATTTCACCTGTTGTCATGTCTGCAGCATTGAATTTGTAGCGATTGTACATATACTCACGCAAAGTATCGGTCAACTTTGTATAGTAATCCTTTACACTGTCTTCACGGTGCAAAGTATCGTCACTCTTTATCTCATCCATTTTCTGCAAAGCAGTGAAATGTGAGGGTTTGCGAGGCTTTTCTCTGACAATACGTATTATGGGTTTGTTGTTTATATATCTGACAACAATCCATGTCAACAGTGCCAAAAGTACAATCAGCAGAAATAAAAGATATACTGCATCCCGATACTCCGCCCATGTAAGCTCTGCATCCCAAACCGGTTTGAAGCCTTTGATATTTTTCAGGTTGGTAGTATCGACCGGCACACTGTTCACCAGCAAATATGTTGCGTTTGTGTAGTATTCGTCATCATTTACTTTTGCAATCACAGGAGGTATAACCTGCATTGAGTCAATAAATGAGGTAATCACACACTCGCTACGATACGTATCGCGTCCTTTTGCATCTGTTGTTTTGTAACTTTTCTTTTCAAGAACCTCAATATCAGCTGTCAATGCATCTGGAATTTGCATGTCGACACTATAGCCACTGTCGACGCTCAACTCCAGTATGAAATTTGCGTGTTCACCAATGCGCATCTCTTTGGTGTCGACATTCAGGGAGTCGAAATAGGCATTAAAAAGCACATTCTGTGACTTTGCTGGCAATGCAAAGAAAAGAAGGAACGCTGCAAATATGTATGATAATATTTTTTTCATCAGTAATTTAACTTTACAGTCCAGACTCAACTACGTTGTGCAAAAAGAGCCAGCAGAGCCTTTACATAATCCTGGTCGGTGCGCACTGAAACGGAATCGACACGGCTACGTTGCAAAATTTCTTTGAGTTTATTGCTTTGATTGTTCCACCATACGCGCTGTGCATCGCGAACCTTTTTTGAGGATGTGTCGATATACATATCCTCATTGCTCTCCGCGTCACGGATTTTAATCAATCCTATATCGGGCAATTCAGCCAATCTGCGGTCATACACCTGTATCGCGACAAGGTCGTGCTTACGATTGGCAATAGTCATAGCATTCCTGTAATCACCGGTGCATATAAAGTCACTGAGCATAAATGCCGTACACTTTTTCTTCAGAGCATTGGTCAAGAATTCCAATGGAACTTTAATATCGGTCTTTTTGCTTTCCGGTTCAATGTTAAGCAACTCTCGGATTATATATAGTATATGCTTTCGGCCTTTTTGCGGAGGAATGAATTTCTCAATCCTGTCAGTAAAGAATATTACACCAATCTTGTCATTATTCTGTATTGCGGCAAATGCAATCGTAGCAGCAATCTCGGCAAGCATTTCGCGCTTTGTGCGAAGTGCCGTTCCAAAATCAAGACTCTCCGACAAATCGACAAGAAGCATAACAGTCAATTCGCGCTCTTCTTCAAAGACCTTGACATAAGGCTTGTTAAAACGTGCTGTAACATTCCAGTCTATATCGCGCACATCGTCGCCATAGTGATAGTCGCGCACCTCACTAAAGGACATACCACGTCCTTTGAATGCAGAATGGTACTGTCCGGCAAAGATGTTGTGCGAAAGACCTCGTGTCTTTATCTCAATCTTGCGAACCTTTTTAATGAGTTCACTCGTTTCCATATCTTAGGAAAAAGTTTTTAATTAGGGTACCTCTACACTATTCAAAATGCGACTTACAATTTCATCGGTTGTAAGGTTGTTTGCCTCGGCCTCGTAGCTCAAACCGATACGATGACGCAATACATCGTGTGCAATGGCACGTACATCCTCGGGGATAACATAGCCACGGCGTTTGATGAAGGCATAGGCACGGGCTGCAAGAGCAAGGTTGATAGATGCACGTGGCGATGCACCGAAGGAAATATAATCCTTCATCTCCTTCATACCATATTTATCGGGGAAACGTGTAGCAAACACAATGTCAGCGATGTACTGCTCAATCTTCTCATCGAGATATACCTGACGTACAACCTTACGCGCCTCTACAATGTCAGCAGGCTTTAGCAAAGGCTTAACTTCAATCTTCTCACCTGTTATATTCTGGCGGATAATGCGTTTTTCCTCGGACAATTCGGGATAGCCGATGATTACCTTGAGCATAAAACGGTCAACCTGAGCCTCAGGAAGTGGATATGTACCCTCCTGTTCAATAGGGTTCTGTGTCGCCATTACAAGGAATGGTTCGGGCAACTTGAATGTTTCCTTACCGATAGTCACCTGACGCTCCTGCATTGCCTCGAGCAGCGCACTCTGCACCTTTGCCGGAGCACGGTTAATCTCGTCGGCCAATACAAAATTGGCGAATACTGGGCCTTGCTTCACTTTAAAATCCTCACTCTTTTGGCTATACACCATTGTACCTACAACGTCGGCAGGGAGCAAGTCTGGAGTAAACTGAATACGGCTGAAATCTGCATCTATCAGCTCCGACAAAGTTTTTATGGCAAGTGTCTTGGCCAAACCTGGCAGACCTTCAAGCAATATATGTCCATCGGACAGTAAACCAATCAACAAGGACTCAACCAAATGTTTCTGTCCTACGATTACCTGACTCATTCCTGTCTGCAGGTTGGTAACAAAGGCGCTCTGCCTTTCAATCATCTCATTCAACTCACGAATGTCAATTGTTGCACTCATAATTATATTTTTGTGTATTTTAGTTTTATTTCTGGACAAAATTACAATCTTCAACGCTATTGTTATGTTAAATTCATTAAAATAGATTTAAGCATTGTTAGCGTTAAACAAACTTTAACTTAATAGTGTTATTTTTTCAGCGTCTTTCTTGGTATCAGGCAAGGAATTCTAATTTCCATACCGCTACGCAACGCATCGGGTTTGTCCATATTATTATATTTAACAATGTATGGCCACAATTTCTTGTCGAAGAAGTATTTTTTCGAGATTTTTGTCAACGTTTCGTTGGGAGCAACTATATGTGAACAATACTCGCCATTGGCAACATACAATAGTGTATCTGCAAGGGTTATATCCTTCAATGGAATAGCTTTAAGTTCTTCGACAACAGTGAATACATATACGCCGGATGCCTCTTCTTCGGTCGTGATATCCGCAACACTGTTTTCTGTTTCGTCGGCGTGGTCAATATTTTCCGTTACGGGTTCTGCTGCCACATTTGCTACCGAATCGGTTGTTGTCGCAACAGTTTCAGCCTCTACACCGGTAGCCTGTTGAGTCTTTACCTCTGCAAGTGCTGTCGGTTGTTGAGCATTATCAACATCAGCTGTGTGGGCTTCAACATCCGAAGAGTTATTTCTTCTCAACATAAAAACAATGGCAAAACCTATTATAAAGCCAAGTATCGAGTATATGAAGAAGTTTGATTTGGCCTTTTTCTTTTTGACAGGAGCTGCTTGCTTTTCAGCTTGTGTGTTCTTTTTGGGAACAGGCACAACAATTGGTTCTGAAGGTCTTTCCTGCACAACAACCGGTTCGTTCTTTGGCTCTGCACTCTCCACGTCTTCATTGTTTAGAGCCGGCATTTCCACCTCGCTCTCCTCATTTTCTGTTTTTTCTTCAGCATCATCCCCGTCTACAAATGGCTCCTTCTCCTCAACCGACGGTTCCATTTCATCAAATTCCGAAGTTTCTTCTTGCTGTTCGGTAATAGTTGGTACATCCTCAATTACCACCTCTGTCACGCCATCCACTTCGATAGTTTCATCAGCCTCAGACTCATTGGCCGACTCGGGTTGATATGTATCGTCAACCTCAACAGGCTCAAACATTGCAAAAGGCTGGTTTACATTATCTTTTAAAGCATCGGCCGGAATGAATGTGAGTTTCTTATGCCCTTTTATCTCAATTTTTTCACCGGTATTCACATTGACACTTCCGCGACTTGCAACGTCTGTTATCTTGAATGTTCCAAGGCCGTTTATCTTGACAATGCCATCCTGTTCCAAACCTTCGACAATAAGGTCAAAGAAATTCTTGGTAAACAGTTCAGCCTTGGCAACAGAGATATTGCACCCTTTCGCCAATAGCGATATCAAATCGGACTGGTTCAATTTTGCATCCATAGCTCTATCTCCTTAATTATTTGAATTTATCTTTCAGTTTGTTGCTTGGCTTGAACGCAGGCACAATCTTTGGAGGCACCAAAAAGCGTTGTCCTGTCTTAGGATTTACCGAGAGTCTTTCATTACGCATTTTTACCTCGAGAATACCGAAGCCGGAAACATTAAGCTGGTCATTCTCTTTAAGGCAATCGGTCATAAGCCCCACCAGTGCATCGACATTTGTGTTTGCTTCAGCAACAGAAATGCCACACTTTTTTGCCAATTTAGTAATAAATTCCTTGTTATTCATATTGTTGTCTTACATCTAAAGCCTTTAATTCTCTACAACACCCATCAAGTCGAATTCTGTTGCGTCCGTAATGCGTACATTGTAGAAATTGCCTATCACAAGTTCTCCATCATTGATGTTTATAAGAACTTCGGTGTCAACATCGGGCGAGTCAAATTCTGTACGCCCAATGTAATAGTCGCCCTCTACCCTGTCTATAATCGTTTTATAGACATTTCCGGTCTTGGCCTCGTTCAATCGTGTGGAAAGTCTTTGCTGAACCTCCATCAGACGATCCAAACGTTCCTGTTTCTTCTTTTTCGAAATACTATCGCGATAATTATCAGCAGCAAATGTGCCTTCCTCCTCACAATAGGCAAATGCGCCAAGACGGTCGAACTTAGCCCATTTCACAAAATCCATAAGTTCTTCAAACTCCTTTTCGCCCTCACCCGGGAAGCCTACCATCATTGTGGTGCGCAAACAAATCCCCGGAATCTCCTGACGCATTCTCTCCACAAGAGCATAGGTATCCTCTTTGGTGACGTTGCGGTGCATTTTCTTCAAGACCTTTGTGCTGACGTGTTGCAACGCAATGTCAAGATATTTACAGACATTATTTCTTTCACGCATTACACGCAACAGGTCGTAAGGGAAATGGCTTGGATAGGCATAGTGTAGACGTATCCACTCCACACCTTCAATATCCGATATACGCTCCACCAATTCGGCAATGCTCTGTTTCTTGTAAAGGTCAACGCCGTAGAAAGTGAGTTCCTGTGCTATTATCTGGAATTCCTTGACTCCCTTTGCCACCAGACCGCGCACCTCGGCTACAATATCTTCCATCGGACGCGACTTGTGCGCACCGGTTATAATGGGAATGGCACAGTATGCACAACGGCGGTTGCAGCCCTCGGATATTTTTACGTATGCATAATGCCCAGGAGTTGTCAGTACACGCTCTGCCGCCAATTCGGTGCGATACTGCTGCTTTAGGTCGGCAAGCAGTTCTGTCCAGTTGAATTTGCCATAGAACTTGTCTACCTGAGTAATTTCCTCACGCAATTCATTGAGATAACGTTCAGAAAGACATCCCATCACATAGAGCTTTTTCAAATCGCCTTGTTCCTTGCGTTGGCAAAATTCAAGAATCATATTTATTGATTCCTGCTTTGCATCACCTATGAAGCCACAGGTGTTTATTACAGCAATTTCACCACAAGGCTCCTCACTGTCGTGGGTAACCTCGTAGCCACACTCCTGAAGCTGACGCATAAGATACTCCGAATCGACAAGATTCTTTGAGCACCCCATCGTGATGACATCTACACGGTTCTTTTTCATCATTAGAAACTGTTTAAATTTCTTTCAAAAATATTATTTACATTATCCGCAAAAGGTGCTTGTCTTTTTATGCCCTTTTTTGCCTGTTTTTCCATTTTTCACAGTTACATAGTCACTATGCGCCTTTTAAAAATGAAAAAACACTCTAAAAAAGTTCTATAAAAATTTCAAGGAAATAAATTCAAACAGTTTCTTATCCGAATAATGAATCAACGAACTCTTCGCGATTGAAAATCTGCAAATGATCAATACCTTCACCCAGGCCAATATACTTCACGGGTATCTTGAATTGGTCACTGATGCCTATAACAACACCGCCTTTGGCTGTACCGTCGAGCTTCGTGATAGCGAGCGATGTCACTTCGGTAGCCTTTGTAAACTGTTTTGCCTGCTCAAAAGCATTCTGTCCTGTCGAGCCATCAAGAACAAGCATAACATCGTTTGGAGCTCCTGGAACAACCTTCTGCATAACATTCTTGATTTTTGTAAGCTCATTCATCAGGCCCACTTTGTTGTGCAGACGACCCGCTGTGTCAATTATTACCACATCGGCATTGTTTGCAACAGCAGACGAAAGAGTGTCGTATGCAACAGAGGCCGGGTCTGAACCCATTCCCTGCTTTATCACAGGAACATCGGCACGATGTCCCCACTCAACAAGCTGCTCAACAGCTGCAGCACGGAATGTGTCGGCTGCTCCAAGATACACCTTCTTTCCGGCTTTCTTATATTGGTGCGCAAGCTTTCCGATAGTTGTTGTCTTTCCCACTCCGTTCACACCCACAATCATAATAACGTATGGATTACCGGGTGTTGTAGGAATGTCGAAAGTACCGCCATCCTCGGTGTTGTTCTCCATCAACAACTGTGCAATCTCGTCCTTCAGCAATTTATTAAGCTCGTTTGTATTCATAAATTTATCGCGTGCTACACGTTTCTGCACACGGTCAATGATTTTGAGCGTGGTTTCAACACCTACATCCGATGTCACAAGAACCTCCTCAAGGTTGTCAAGGACTTCATCGTCGATTTCACTCTTGCCGGCAATGGCACGTGCAATCTTGCTGAAAACACTTTGCTTTGTCTTTGAAAGTCCTTGGTCAAGAACCTCTTTTTTCTCTCTACTAAAAAAACTGAATATTCCCATATTCTTCCTAAATTATCAATCTTTTATCATCGTTGCCGCACGGCAACCCGTTGTCATTCATCAATCAATCGAGCTTGAGCACTGCGAGGAATGCCTTCTGAGGCACCTCAACATTACCAATCTGCTTCATACGTTTCTTACCCTTCTTTTGTTTCTCGAGCAATTTGCGCTTACGCGACACGTCACCACCATAACATTTTGCAGTTACATCCTTACGCACCTGCTTGATTGTTTCACGTGCAATAATCTTTGTGCCGATAGCTGCCTGAAGAGCAATATCGAACTGCTGTCTTGGAATCAGGTCGCGTAGCTTTTCACACATCTGACGACCAAGGCCGTATGCGTTATCGACGTGGGTCAAAGTAGAAAGAGCATCCACAGGCTCACCGTTAAGCAGAATATCAAGTTTGATGAGCTTTGATGTCCTGAAGCCTGCCGGGTGATAGTCGAACGACGCATATCCCTTAGAGATACTCTTCAATTTGTCATAAAAATCAATGACAATCTCGCCCAATGGCAACAGGAAGCGGATGTCAACACGGTTACCGGTGATAAACTCCTGTTTGAGCAACTCTCCGCGCTTTGCAAGACAGAGTGTCATAATTGGGCCAATATACTCGGCACGGGTAATTATGCTTGCGTTGATATATGGCTCTTCAATGTGGTCAATGAGTGTCGGGTCGGGCATACCACCTGGGTTGTGCACCTCCTTTGCCTCACCCTGCTTGTCATACACCATGTACGAAACGTTAGGTACGGTAGTGATGACACTCATGTCGAACTCGCGATCAAGACGTTCCTGGACAATCTCCATGTGTAGAAGGCCTAGGAATCCGCAACGGAAACCAAAACCAAGTGCGGCCGAAGACTCGGGCGTGAATGTCAGCGAAGCATCGTTGAGTTGCAGTTTCTCCAGTGACGCACGCAAGTCCTCATAATCCTCGGCATCAATTGGATATACACCGGCAAAGACCATTGGCTTTACCTCCTCGAATCCGTCGATGGCTGCAGCACATGGGCGTGCAATGTGGGTGATTGTGTCACCGACCTTAACCTCGCGTGATGTCTTGATACCCGAAATAATGTAGCCTACATCGCCGGTACGCAACTCCTGACGGGGGCAGAGATCCATCTTCAATACACCGATTTCGTCGGCGTCGTACTCTTTTCCTGTATTGAAGAATTTTACTTTGTCACCCTTGCGCAGAACACCGTTGGTAATCTTGAAATATGCAATGATACCGCGGAAAGAATTGAATACAGAGTCAAAGATAAGTGCCTGCAATGGAGCCTCTTCGTCGCCGACAGGTGCAGGGATACGTTCAACGACAGCAGCAAGGATATCCTCAACACCCAAGCCGGTCTTTCCCGAAGCCTCAATAATGTCATCCCTGTCGCAACCGATAAGGTCAACAATTTCATCTTTCACCTCCTCGGGCATGGCGTTAATCATATCACATTTGTTCACCACGGGAATAATCTCAAGACCGTGGTCGACTGCCATATACAAGTTTGAGATTGTTTGCGCCTGAACACCTTGTGTCGCGTCAACCACAAGTAAGGCACCTTCACAGGCTGCAATAGAACGTGACACCTCGTAAGAGAAGTCGACGTGTCCCGGAGTGTCAATTAGATTGAGAATATACTTCTCGCCCTTGTACATATACTCCATCTGTATCGCGTGGCTCTTGATAGTGATTCCACGCTCCTTTTCGAGGTCCATATTGTCGAGCATCTGTCCCTCTGTAATGTTTATTGTCTTTGTCGTTTCAAGCAAACGGTCGGCCAAGGTCGATTTACCGTGGTCGATGTGAGCGATAATGCAAAAATTTCTGATTTTCTCCATATATGTCAATTGTTGTTTTCAATGAAAGTATGTCACAAAAATCACTTTTCAGCGATTTTAACTGCAAAGATACAAATAAAAACGATATTTTATTATATATATAATAACAAGAAATAGCAAAATTTTCATCTTAAAGAAATCGGATTGTTGCAGGACTTCCCTTCTGATGGAAAACAGATTCCTTAAAACACTACCGATATGCCAATATATTTTATCTGCATCACAAGAAACATAGAGCTACAAACAACATTAAACACTGAATATAAATATTCTGTAAAACAATTAATTAATATAAAAAACAAACACGGCAACAACAAATTATTTGTTGTTGCCGTGTAAAATTATTTTTAATTATAAAATCATTTGAAAACGTGCTTTCCGTAGTCGACACCTTTCAATTTATAATATTTCGCTTCACCCTGCAAACGATTGACAAAATCATCGTAATTGCGCAATTCTGCAGGCGTCCATCCAGCCTCGGCTACAGCTGCCAGACGAGGCAACATAAGATACTGGACAACCGAAGGTTCAACAACCCATTCAGTCCAGAAATTCGCCTGAACGCCAAGATATTTACGCTGCAACTCCTCGGCAACACCGTTCATCGGCTTGTAGTTATATACGCGCTCTACCGTTTCGTCGCCATAGCCCTGTGACATCGGTTCTGTTTCAAGTTTTGACTGGCGACGGTTGATATAATACGGAATCTGCGGCGAGAGGATTGTGTTCATACCACGCATTGCAGCATCTTTTGCAGCACCGTCGGCACCAATCCAAGCCATAATTGTTATATCTGTTCCCAAAGGCTCTGTATTACCGTGCAGCACCTCGTTCCAAAACACAAGTTTACGCTGCTTGTCTGCTGGCTTTTGTGCAACGTGGTCAAGCAGTTGTTTGTAGAAATGTATCTGCAAATCGCGATAGTTCTCAGAACCAATCTCCTTCAATAGAGCCTGGCAATCACTGTTGCGTTCCCATTTATGCGTTGGGCACTCATCACCGCCAAGATGTATATAACCAAACGGGAACAGTTCTGTCAGTTCATCAATCACATCCTTTGCAAACTGCACAGCAAGTGGATTAGCGACGTTGATAACATCGCTTGACACACCCTGCCACAACCACACATCGTGTCTGTTCTCAGGGTCACAGGCAAGAAATTCGGGGTACGAGGCAACAGCCGCCTGTGAGTGTCCCGGTATGTCAACCTCGGGAATAATCTCTACAAAACGTTCCTTTGCATACTCTACGACCTCTTTTATATCCTTATGTGTGTAGTAGCCACCATAACGTATTCCGTCGGGCTTCACATCGCCCCACGCGCACACTTTGCTGTCGCGCCATGCACCCACTTCGGTGAGTTTAGGATATTTCTTTATCTCTATGCGCCAGCCCTGGTCCTCGGTCAAGTGCCAGTGAAAACGGTTCATTTTGTAGGCCGCCATCACATCGATGATTTTCTTTATCTCCTCCTTGCCATAGAAGTGACGTCCCTCGTCGAGCATGAATCCGCGCCAACCAAAACGTGGTGCATCAAGAATATTGACACAAGGAATAGCCCATTCCTGAATATTATCATCAGGCACACCGGCCATGACATTACGTGGCATCAACTGTTTCAAAGTCTGGAATGCATAGAACAGGCCCGCAGGCTTTGCTGCTGTTATATCAATTCTTTTAGGAGTTACAGAGAGCTTGTACTCCTCGTCGGCCATATATTCGTCAATATATATGACGATATGTGCATCGGCTTTCTTGCTGAATTTTGTCACTTCCCAATCCTGCAACTTCTCTTTCTTTGGAGTCGATTTCTTGAGCTTGACTCCGGTGCTCTCTTTAAAATCCTTGACAAAGCCATCCAACACCTTCTTTATATCCTTGCTGGCTTGTTCTGGATAACAAATAACAACCTTTCCTCTAAAAAGAAAATGTCCTTCACCAGCATGCATCTCGGCCGGTTTAGGGATAATGGAAATCTCCTGCGCATTCAATGAAAACGCGAAGATACAAAGCAATGCAAATAACAGTTTTTTCATATATAAATCAATGATTTTCATTAAACTTACGCAATCTCTCTTCGAGCAATGCATAATGGTGAGGTTTTATGTTTGACGAACAGGCCCTGATACCCTTACGTGTGCCACCTGTTGTGGCAAGGTCAATGCCACTCACGCCATAATAGAGCAACTCTTTCAGCAATTCCCCTCCATCCATATCCTTGTACCCGACAGTGAAGAAGAAACCGTCGCTCACGGGTTCATCTACATCCTTGTCATAGACAATACTGAAGCCATTGCGCAGCAGTATCTCCTTTATGCGTGCTGTACGCTCGGCATACTCCTTTATATCGCCAACAAAGTCATATTCCCCATCGCACGCAGCTTTGAACATCGCAGCAAGCGCACATTGTGCCGAATGTGACACACCCGACGAGAACGAATAGAGGAATATATATGCAAATGCCGCACCAAAACGTGCAATACCATATCGTTGTTTGAGAGCATCATAGCCCCTATTATACAAAGCATTGGAAATGCAGGCTACAGCTATTCGTTGTCCTGCATAGCTGAATATCTTTGACGCACTTATTAGCAGAATGTAGTTGTCGGTATATTTTGACACGCTCGGTTGGAACGGTGGCTCAAACGGACGGCTCATATCGCGACGGAAATCCATTGTCATGTATGCCAAGTCCTCAATCACCACAACATCGTGCTTTGTTGCAAGACGACCAATAATCTCAAGTTCCTCATCCTTTAAGCACATCCACGTCGGGTTGTTGGGCGATGAATAAAGCACCGCACATATATTACCCTGTGCAAAGCAACTCTCCAGTTTCTCCTCAAGTTTCTCACCACGATACTCCGCAATGTCAAACGATGCGACCTTGACGCCAATCACCTGTGCCTGCATCTTCTGCACCGGAAATCCGGGGTCTATATACAGTACCGTATCACGTTTCTTGTCAAGCTGCGAAGCCAACATCAACGACGCAAACGAAGCCTGCATGGAGCCTACCGTCGGGATACAGCCGTCAGGGCTTATGTCGGTATTTACAAATGCCTTAACAAAGCGCGAAGCTTCGTTCTTCAGTTCCGGTATTCCATCTATTATCGGATAGACCGATGCTACCCCACGCTGCAGAGCCTCACACTCGGCACGCACCCCCACCTCGGCCGGAGGCAAGCCAGGAACACCCATCTCAAAATGGATAAATTCCGTGCCTGTGCGAGTTTCGGCAGCACGCACCACTGCCCCAATCTGACGGATTGACGCCGAACGGATGTCATCTATCTCAAGTTCCTTTACAATGGAATCGATTATTTCAGGAGATACTACACACATATAATAGTAATGTTAATCCTTTATGAGATTTCTCCATGCTTCGCAATGTCGAAATGATAGCAATTATATCAGTTTAAAAAGTGAGATAACAAGGCTTGCGCAGTCAATTGCAAGAAGCGTCTTTGTTATATAAAAGGTTCAATGACAAGGCCTGCGAGATTGTGGTGATAGGAAGTTTAGTAACCCTAAAAGACCTGCCACAGCAATAAGCATAACGCAGCCAACAAAGCCATGAATATTTTATTAGTTTAAAAAGTGAGATAACAAGGCTTTCCCTGTCAACAACTACCGCCTTTGTTGTATAAAAGTTCAATGACAAGGCTTGCGAAATTTTGGTGGTAGGGAGTTTAGTAACCCTAAATGACCTACCACCAAAATAAGCGTAACACAGTCAGTGGCCTTTTAGACAACAAAGTATTAGTCTTCCATAAGTTTACGATACCTCACCTTCTTCGGTTCCTCGATACCAAGACGACGCATCTTGTTCTCTTCGTAATCAGAGTATGAACCCTCAAAACTGAACACATTGCCGTCACCCTCGAATGCGATAATGTGTGTACATATACGGTCAAGGAACCAACGGTCGTGGCTGATAACAACAGCACAACCTGCGAAATTCTCAAGACCCTCCTCAAGTGCGCGCAGTGTGTTCACGTCAATATCGTTGGTAGGCTCATCAAGAAGGAGCACGTTACCACCCTCTTTCAGTGCCATTGCAAGGTGCAGACGGTTGCGCTCACCACCTGAAAGGACACCGCACTTCTTCTCCTGGTCGGCACCTGAGAAGTTGAAACGTGACAGATATGCACGCACGTTGATTTCCTTGCCACCCAAGCGCATAAGTTCATTGCCCTGGCTCATAACCTCGTAGACACTCTTGTCGGCAACAATATCCTTGTGGTTCTGGTCAACGTATGCAATCTTCACTGTCTCACCTACCTCGAATGTACCCTCGTCGGCAGTTTCAAGTCCCATAATCATACGGAAGAGTGTTGTCTTACCTGCACCGTTGGGGCCAATAACACCTACAATACCGTTAGGAGGCAACATAAAATTCAAGTTGCTGAACAAGTGCTTGCTACCGAACGATTTACCGATATTCTCGGCATTGATAACCTTATTACCCAAACGGGGGCCGTTAGGAATAAAGATTTCGAGTTTCTCCTCGCGTTCTTTCTGGTCTTCGTTGAGCATACGCTCGTATGAGTTCAAACGGGCCTTACCCTTTGCCTGACGAGCCTTTGGTGACATACGCACCCACTCGAGCTCGCGCTCAAGAGTCTTGCGACGCTTGCTTGCACTCTTCTCCTCCTGCTCCATACGCTTTGTCTTCTGGTCGAGCCAAGACGAGTAGTTACCCTGCCAGGGAATTCCCTCGCCACGGTCAAGTTCAAGAATCCATCCAGCGACATCATCAAGGAAGTAACGGTCGTGGGTAACGGCAATTACAGTACCCTCGTACTGGTTCAGGTGCTGCTCAAGCCAATCGATACTCTCGGCATCGAGGTGGTTGGTAGGCTCATCGAGAAGGAGCACGTCGGGTTTTGAAAGAAGCAGACGGCAAAGAGCCACACGACGGCGCTCACCACCGGATAGGTGGTCAACGAGTTCATCGGGAGCAGGACAACGGAGTGCTGCCATAGCACGCTCCAGCTTGCTCTCAAGGTTCCACGCATCGGTTGCATCAATAATATCCTGCAACTCGGCCTGACGTGCGAAAAGCTCGTTCATCTTGTCGGCATCCTCGTAATACTCGGGCAAGCCGAACTTCATATTAATCTCCTCATACTCTGCAAGCGCATCAACTGTTGCCTGCACACCCTCTTTCACGCAGTCCATCACAGTCTTGCCGTCCTGCAAGTGTGGTTCCTGTGGCAAGTAACCCACCGAATAGCCCGGTGACCAAACCACATTGCCCTGATAGTCATTGTCGAGGCCTGCAATAATCTTCATCAATGTAGATTTACCCGCACCGTTCATACCCACGATACCAATCTTTGCACCGTAGAAGAACGAAAGGTAAATATTCTTCAACACCTGTTTGTTTGTCTGCTTGATTGTCTTGCTCAAGCCCACCATCGAAAAGATGATTTTCTTGTCATCAACTGTTGCCATAAATCTATTTTAATTGTTATTTTATTCCCAATTTAGTATTTCTTTGCGAAGATACAGAAAAAATACGAACGATAGGCAAAGTTGAGAAAAAAAGACTTTTATATGATGAATATGCTTGCCTGTTGTCAAACAGCAAACAGCGCCACAAGCACAGCGATAAACGCCACAAGCACAATTACAAACTTTTGTATAGCACGTCTTTTATGGTGTTGTAATATCAAGTCTGCTTCCACTCCCAACAGAGCCGCAATGAGTTGCACGTAAGCACGTTGCCTATTGAGCCAAGACCAACGATATTTTTTTTCATTTATGTTTACACATGATGTTACAGTAATGCCGAGTTTCTTTACCACGGGATTGAAGCACTCAGTTTCTCTGTCGCTACTATCAGGAATTCCATCAACAATAAAGAAATGAATATCCTTACTACGCCCGATGCTGTGGAAATAGGATATTGCTTCAGCCATAACTCTTGACTTGGCTGAATGTGGCGAACACACGACAATAAAGTGGCGAGAATTCTCAAGATACCCCTTCAGTCCACCGTGAAACCCACCAATACCGCGTTCTTCAATAGAAAAAAGAAATATCGAATTTATTGGCTTACGTTTCCACCCGTTCCGCTTGTACAAGGTGGTAGGAACTTTATAGCCTTCAAGATTGCGTCGCAAGTGTTTGCCCCATTTCGTATCCTTGAAATAGCAGCATATAAAAGCATAAAACCTGACTGTTGTTTGTTCTTCCATATATTTTATAATTTCTGTTACTCGGTAGCATTGTTCAACGAGGAAAGCAATTCTTTTCGTCTTTTATATATTTCCACACTGGCCTTGCGCTTATTTGCAAGTTTGCATTCTTCAAGACAATCTACTGCTTCATAAGACAGCAACCAACCTTGAATCTGCCATTTTCTGCTGATGGTCAGTACATCATACACAATATCCCAGGAAATCAGGTATTGACCACCGTCATCCCATAATTCACAAACAAGAGCATACAACAATGCTTTGAATTTTATGTCTTCACTAAGATTATTGAACCACCTTTTTCCCATAACCCTTTTTGCTTTCCGTTCCACAATGTCAATGCATAGCCTGGTTATCTTATAATCATTATCTATGAAAGATTTACAAACCAAAGCCCCTTCATTCTTATGCAACCACCCGAACCTTTTCTTAAACCTATTCTTGATGACATATTCACTCTTATCGTAAAACCAGACAGGGGTTGAGTATATTTCTTTGGTGATTATCTCCCAAATGCGCATATTGACATCCTTAAATGCCTCATTTACAGCAATTGTCTGGTTACCCTTCAACATTATTTCATTATGTACAAGGTTAAGGGAATCACAATTCTTTGCAAGTTCATTTGCTGTAGCATTTGCACGTTGTGTCTTTACTGCACCCTCAAACTCAAACGGTAATGTAGCAACACCGATAGTCCTTAGTTTTCTTTTCCTGCATTCAGCAGCAATCTGTGGTGCAACGGCTGAGCCGTATTCACCACCAAGACAAGTCACAATAAATACTGTTCGTATTTCCTCGTTTAATAATGTATCAATATCGGGTTGTTCTACATTGTCAATCTCAACAGAATTAACACCAAATATAACACTGTTGTTTCCAACGATATTACAACCGCCACCACCAACACCAATAATCAGTACATCCGGAAAAGCAGAATCAATTTTCATAATTTTTATGTGCATAAGTTAATAATCCTATGCAAAGAAAAAACAGACCTCTGCCAATTAGTGGCAGAGGTCGGAAGAAATAAATATTAAGGATATTTTATTATTGAGAACTAGAGATTTTCATAGTTATTTCATTAGGATGCCCTTCTATCTCTTTAAGAGTATGATACAATTTGTCTTCTAAAAATCTTTTAAATTCAGCACCATCATCTACTGTTACATCACGGAGCAAATCTAATATTTTATTTTCGTATTTTTTCAACCACACACATCCGTGAGGAAATTTTTCTCTATCACTGCTATCGCCATTCCATCCATTTATGCACTTATAAGTTGAATATCCACTAATAGGTTCCGCATTGTGCTTACCTATGTATAAATCCATTCCACAATTTACAAAACATGCAAAGATTATATTCAAATCCCAATCTTTTCTTTTGAAACCTAGAGAAAACGTACGATTTCCATCATTATAAACCCTTAGATCACACTCCAATTCATAGGATTTTGCAATATTTTCAACTATAGGTTTCATTTTTTCTTCTATTAGCTCCCACATATAGAAAAGTCTCATATTTTCAAGCTCTTTGCATAAAGAATCTATCTTTTCTTTTTCTTGTTGCAAAACATCTATTTTACCCTCCAATACTTTGTCATCAAGTTTTAGTTTCTTAACAATAAAATCTCTAAGTTCCATATAAATATTTTTTTCATTCATTCTTAATTGAAACAATCCTTCCAAATAGTCTATATACAAAATCACAGAAGACTTCAACAGTTCCTCTTTCTCTGTTAAGTTTGGCAAAACATCTTCTTTCAACCAGTTTAACAAATCGTCTCTAAATGTGATTTTTTTGTAACGGTTTTCATTCTTAAACATCTTACGCAATTCAGGGGAATAATTTAGTTTGCATTCTCCATTATCGCATTTTCCACATATTCCATCCACAAATTTATGCCAACAGCAATCATTTGATTCATATCCAACTGTTGGTGGCATAAAAATCACATAAATCTGATTATAACTAAAATGTTCTTCATCATGCAGTTTTTCAATATACCTTGCCAATTGATTTTTTTGTAGTACAGCATTGTGAATCTTATTTTCAAAAATAATAGCATACTTGCCGGCTTCGCGAACAGACAAATCTATACGATATTGCTCTGATTCTATAACAGGTTTAGAGAGTTTTTCAATCCTGAATTCCGGCAGCATTCTTTCCAAAAAACTCTTCAAAATCTTATATTCTCCATTATGCTCATAACGGAGCAAAGTGCCGAGTATGCGGCTGTTTGCATTTTCATTAGCTCGGATCTCCTCTATTGGATTTACATGATACGGATACTTGTTCCGTACTTCTCTTTTATAAGAAACATAATCATCCAACAAAGAGAATATTTCCTTTATTTCTTCATTCATAGACAATAGATTTCAATTACCATTATTTAAACATTCATACTTATCCCTCATCCTTTCAATTTTCCCGGCTATCTCTTCGCGCAGCCATTGCGGTTCAAGCACTTCAACGTCCTCGCCATGACGCAGCAGTTCCTGCTGGAAGTCAAATTCCGGGCGTAAGCGGTATGTGAATATGCTATATTTATCGTTGTGTTCAACCTCTTCCTGCGAGTCATGCAACTTCAAGTCACGTATGTAATTCGCCTGAGAAGCAGAGAGCTTTAATTTTACAATCTCAATATCGATACTGCGGCAAACGCCAAAACAACCATTGAAAAAATCCTGAGGTTCCCAATCAGCCGGCATCTCAAAAGTATCCTTCTTAACCGCTAGCTGCAATATCCTGTCAAGCGAGTAGATCATCGGTGGCTTGTTATCATAATAATGATGCGTACTTTGTGCAACCATGTACCAGCGCTGTTTGAAGAGCTTTACGCAATAAGGTTTTACATCAAAACAGCACTCTCCGTCACTCCAATAACTCCTATAAGTGATATTCAGCTGTAGGTTTGCTTTCATTGCATCGATAATCGGTTGCAGATACTCCTGCCCCGATGGTATATTTTCAAGCAAAATACGTTCTTTTATACTTTGGCTGCCGGAAAGTGTATTCGCAACGCTTAGCGTGCTGTAAAGCCACGATGAAAGACCATTACCGGTAATATCCTCTTCGTTCTCTATGTAATATCGGTACTTTCCCCTTTGCTCGTTTACAATATCAAGTCCAAAGATATCCCAGATGGCATATCTCCAGTTATCGAATGTGCGTTTAGGAAGTTCTACCCCCATGCTTATATCATCATTGAGCCACAGTCCATTCAGTTCCCTGAACGTAAGTTTCTTGTGTCTATGTATGGTTTCTATTACCCACACATATTTGTTCATCAAACCTTGCCCTTTGTCGTTGTTCATAGTTGGAATTTTTCGCGAATATAGTATATGTCCGCCGTTAACCGCAAATATACAGCAAACCTACGCCAAATAATGGCATAGCTTAAAAAAACTTTTGACCACTTAAATATTTTACGTCCGCATTAATATTCTTTAACTTCCTTTATGGCAATAAACTCACAATGGGCGCGTTTTTCAAAAAAAACAAAACAAAAATGAAAAACTTCATCAACAGATTCTGGTGGCTGTTCCCACTGGCATTCATTGCATCATTATTGATTTCGGCATACTTCGATTCAATGTGGCCGATATTTTTTGTAATTTCAGTACCCTTGACCTTCGTGGCAATGATAACGTCATGGATTATTCTGCTCATATTCAAAAAGTGGTGGAGATTTCTGTTTTCGTTCATATTGGGAGCACTTACAGTAACCTATTTCGTCTATTTACTGATGACAGCCATTGAACAGGCTTTCAACCCCGGCCCCGACAATTTCGGCAAAGAGCATCCCATTCCGGCCCAACTGGATTATAACCTTCCGCTTTTAGAGGGCGAAAAACTGCCACACCCCATCGACAGCACAGCAACCAACACCTGGCTGCAGATTTGGAATGATATACAGGGCGGAATGTATACATACGATTTCCACCACCCTGCACTTGAAGAAGGATGGATATACCTGCGTTGTTACGAGGCAACTGAAAACATACCGCTCTCGCCCGAGCGAATTTCGGCCGCAAGCATGGTAGCAACACCCTCTACCACATCGTTTTCAAAGGTTGTTGAAAAACAGTGCTTCAAAATCTATCCCGGCGATTGGGGCGATTACTACGCTGCACGCATAGAGGTGTGGTACAAGAACGCCAATACGGGCAAAGAGCAAAAACTGATGGAAAAGGTCTATCGTGTCGAAGGTTGGGAAAGATAGAACGTTTCCTACTTGTTTTGTAATTGTTCCTATCAAAAAATACCGTTCAAGCACTACACACCATAACGTGCAGTATCTCTCAACTCCTCTTCGATACGTATCAGTTGGTTATACTTGGCTGTACGCTCACTGCGGCTCATCGAGCCGGTCTTTATCTGTCCGGCATTCACAGCCACGGCTATATCTGCTATTGTAGTATCTTCGGTTTCACCCGAACGGTGGCTTATTATGGTTGTATAGCCATTACGACGTGCCATTTCAATGGTATCAAGTGCTTCGGTAAGCGTTCCTATCTGGTTGACTTTCACCAACACGCTGTTGGCACAATTCTGTTCTATTCCTTTGCCAAGATACTTGACATTGGTTACAAAAAGGTCATCACCCACAAGCTGGCAACGGTTGCCGATGCGTTCAGTGAGCATAGCCCATCCCTCCCAATCATTCTCACCCATACCATCTTCAATAGAGTCGATAGGGTATATTTCTATAAGATGTTCCAGATAATCAGCCTGTTCTTCCGATGTACGCTTTTTCCCCTTAGAACCTTCAAAGAGAGTATAGTCATACACACCCTCACGGCGGTATTCTGACGCAGCACAGTCTATTGCCAATGTAATGTCTGTACCCGGGATATAACCGGCATCCTTGATTGCCTGAACAAGCACATCCAGAGCCTCTTCAGCACCTTTTAACTCCGGAGCAAAACCACCCTCATCACCAACTCCTGTGCTATAACCTTTTTTCTTCAACACGCTCTTCAGTGCACTGAACACCTCGGCACCCATCTGCACGGCCTGACGTATGCTACCGGCACCAATCGGGCGTATCATAAACTCCTGAAATGCAATAGACGCGTCGGAGTGACGTCCGCCATTGAGCAAATTCATCATAGGAACAGGCAACACGTGGGCGTTACAACCACCAAGATAGCGATACAGAGGCATATTGCAAGCGTTTGCGGCAGCACGTGCAATAGCCAGTGACACTCCCAAAATGGCATTGGCACCAAGATTGCATTTGGTTGGCGTACCGTCAAGTTCAAGCATCATTCTGTCCAAGCCTCGTTGGTCATACACATTACATCCGCGCAATACCGGTGCTATGCGTTCGTTGATATTTGCCACAGCCTTTGATACACCCTTGCCATTATAGCGATGTTCATCACCATCACGCAACTCCAGCGCCTCATTTTCACCGGTAGATGCTCCCGATGGAACAGAGGCACGACCTGTTACGCCATTTTCCAATATAACTTCGGCCTCTATCGTGGGATTTCCACGCGAGTCCAAGATTTCTCTTCCTCTAATCTCTGATATCTTCATAACTGTCGGCTTTTAGTATAAAATCTTAAGTACTATAGTAACGATTGGCAATAATATTTGTTGTCTTTCCAATACAAATTTACCATTATAACGCACTGCTCAGGGGATTCTAACCAAACAAATGACCTCCATTTTAGTGAATGAAAGTTGACAAAACAAAAAACAAGTTAGTTTGTTAAAAATAGTACCGATAAAGTAAAAAAATAAATGATTCTGTATGTTTTTGAGACATCGAAAAATTAAAACTGACTTAATATGAAAAGAACTCTACAAACTTTATTATTTGCTTTAATAGCAATTATGATGCCAATAGGAGCATCAGCACAGATTGATGACTACATAACAGAGACACCGAAGTGGGTCAACGAACAGCCTCAAAAAGTCATCATCAACGCACGATTACCGTGAACGTGACCTTTTGAAAAACATATAACCAACCACAACAACGAGAAATGTCAACACCTCTGACAGAGGCAGTGCAAGCCACATACCCTTTACGCCAATGAATTCCGGCAGCAACAGAAAGGCTGGGAACAGAAAGACAACACCGCGCAACAGGGCTAATATTGTTGAAGCGGCAACCTTTTTAATGCTCTGCATATAGCCTATTGCAACAAGATTCAGAATAAAGAACAGAAAGCCGGTAGCAAAATATGGGAAGCCCTCAATGGCAATCTGTGCTGCGGGATCACTGTCGGCAATGAACAGATGTACAAGTTGCTCCGGGAAAAGAGAGAACGCAATGATTGAAAGAAGCGAACCGAGCACTGCCGCACGCACCGAGATTGCGAGTGTGCTGTGTACCCTATCCCAGCGCCCTGCTCCATAGTTATAACTGATAATAGGCTGAGCCGACTGCGCTATCGAGTTACCGAACATAAAAACAAAAGGAGTATAATAACAAGCCACTCCGTATGCACCAACACCGGCATCGCCCAAATATTTCATAAAAACAAAATTTCCGGCAAACAGCACAAATGCCATTGTCACCTCGCCGAGCAGAGCCGAAAAACCTATGCGGCACTGGTAAACAATGTTTCTCAACGTCAAGGTAATGCTTGTGGGCGACATCTTCACTCCACTCATTTTCAACGTGCGGGCATACTTCACCAAATACACAAACGCCATCACTCCACCAACCATTGTGCTTATAGCCGAAGCAATAGCAGCACCCTTCACCCCCATTCCTAGCGGAAAGATAAAAAGCCAGTCAAAGAAGAAATTGAGCATAGCCGGCACTACATTGCACCACATCGCATATTTAGGAGCACCGTCAAGACGAATCACAAAAAGTCCAACCACAGACCACATCTGCATAATGCCCGACGGGATGAGATAAATCATATAATCGCGTACTAACGGCATAAGCGTTTCCGATGCACCTAGCATATACGCCAGTTGTTCAGGCACAAGCAATATCGCAAGCATCGCAATTATCACAACAAACGTAGAGAACCACACAGCTTGTGTAACATTGATACGTGCAGCCTTTACATTATTCTGCGACAAGTGGATTGATGCCACAACCGATGCACCCATTCCAACCATCAGCGCAAAACCGGTCAGCACAAGGAAAATAGGATAACAGATGTTTATGGCAGCAATACCGTTACTACCCACTCCCTGACCGACAAAAACACCGTCCACTACAGTCAACAACGACCAGCTCACCATTCCCAATAGTGTGGGAATAAACATCTTAGTAAAAAGACGAGGAATTTTAGCCGTTCCAAAATCTATATCATCCCTGCCTGACATAATTGTTATTTTCGCTATTTACCGCAAAAATAACAATTGAAACTGAAAACTGAAAGGTGAAAGGTGAAAACTTGTACAAACGAGAGGGTTGAAGCCTGCTCACACACGCAACGAGTGAGGCCGAGTTTAAAGCACACGACAGTGTGGTTAAAGGTGGAAGCGTGTGATTGTCACCAACACGTAGTTTTCCGTTCTCCGCTTTCACTTTTCAGCTTACTAAGCTGGTACGCATCACGGGCATCTCCATTTGCTAAATAGATTACGCCACAATATATAAATCCATATTTACGAAGTATATGATGCATTATCACATTATCGCTATGAGTGTCTATACGTATTGTTTCCGTAAACCCCAATGCCCAATCAAACATCTTTTGTGCATAGCCTTTTCCCGGTGCTGTAACCGCTATGCGATGAATGACGTGATAAGGGTTATCATTCAGCCACGCGCCTTTCTCAATGTAAGAATAAGTAGAATCCGGCCCGGGAATAAACGCCATTGTCGCCTCAATCTCACCATTTGCACTATTGCACACAACGTAACAAACACCACGTTCGATATCGTTGAGTACGACTTCTTCCGAAGGGTATCCTTCTCCCCATTGATGCATATTACCACAGGCGCGCATAATCCCCTTTGCATTATCAAAAAGACGCATCAACGCCGGTAAATCGTCATATATTGCTTTGCGTATGTGCATTGTCTGATTCAAAATCACTCTTTTTCCAAAAAGTTTTCGGGAATCTGCTTTGTCGTAGTAAGCAACCCCTGTTCCTTGAGTTCCCCCAAACGTTTTGTTATATTTCCTTTTCCTGTTGTAAGCTGTTTAAAAGCCTCACGATAGGCTTCTCCGGCCTTTTCAAGAGCAATTTCTATCTTGCCGAAGTTATCCGTAAAATTCACGAATTTGTCATATATGGCATTGGCTGTATCTACAATCTTCTGCACATCGCGTTGCTGGCGTTCACGTGTCCACAACGAATTCACGACAAAAAGCGTAGAAATCAAATTTGACGGAGAAATCAGGACAATGCCCTTCTTGTAAGCGTAGTTCCAAAGTTTGTTGTCGGCCTCCATAGCCATAAAATATGAAGGCTCGTTGGGAACAAAGAGCATCACATAATCAAGAGAGTGTACATTATATTTATCGTATCGTTTACCGGCAAGTTCGTCGATATGACGGCGCACACTCGCAACGTGCTCTTTCATATAAAGCGCGCGTGTTGCATCGTCCTCGGCCGCAAGATATGCCATATATGCCTTCAGGGACACCTTTGAATCTATTATTATGTCGCGTTTTCCTGGGAAATGAACAATAACATCCGGTTTCATAAGACGCTCACTCTCCTCATTAAGCACTGCGGCGCCCTTTTCATCACGCAATGTCACCTGAAGCTCCCACTGCTCCCCTTTTATCAGTCCTGAATTCTCAAGAATCTGTTCCAGAATGGTTTCTCCCCAATCCCCCTGGAATTTATTATTATTCGTTCCCACAATGGCATTGGTCAAATTTACCGCATCGCGACTTATACGTTGATTGGCTTCAATAAGATTCTTTATATTTTCCTGCAACGAGAAACGTTGCTTGCTCTCCTCGCCATAATAGCTGTCGACCTTTTCGCGGAACAGTTTCAGGTCATTGTTGAACGGGGACAGAATATTTGCAAGTTTTTCTTGTGTCTGTTTATTGAACAGTTCGCTGTTCTTCTCCAACGCATCGGAGGCCATAGCCTTGAACTCCACACGCATCTGTTCAAGCGCGGCCTTGTACTGCTCTTTTTGTGTTTCGGCATACAGGCTCAACGACCTGTTTTCACTTTCAAGCGAAGCAATGCGCACGAACTGTTCCTCGCGCACAGACTGCATATTACGCAATTCGGCATCGACATTGCGGACATCCTCGTTCAACCTTGCATTCAAGGCATTGAGCACCCTGTTTTCATTTTCGAGTGCCGCACATTTTCCATAAACACGATTATATAATATTGCTACTGCAGCCAAACCGGCTACCAATAGAACAACAACTGTTATAAACAATATAGTCATACTCCTTTTTTCATAGTTCTTACAAAACTATAAAAAAAAGTTCAGCCTACAACACAAACAGCCTCTTATTCCTTGCTCTTTGGAAATATAATTTCAATAAATCGTCTTATGCCGGGAGGTACAATTTGTTCGGCATACGAAAGAAAGAGCCTTTCGAGCGAGAATATCCCCGCGAGCCTGACTTTTGCACGTGCATACGCCTTGCCACGCGCAATCCTGTTTTTACGCTCCACTTCACGTAATTTCCGTAGCGAAGTTATATCACTGCATTTAACATCCATCATCACACCCCTTTCCTCCAAAGAAAATCTTCACAAAATGCCTTACTATCCTATCTGCAAAAAGGCGCTCCCTGAACAGGAATACGACAACAGCCGTAAACAGCAACAGCACAGCGACTGCAAGAATGGAAAGAGGAAGCCCTATGAGCGGAAACAACAGCATAGCGACAACAACCATCAAGGCAATATACGCCACAAAAAGGAGCAAGGAGAGTACAAACAGGCAAACAACATCACCGAACAATAGTGAGAGCGATTCCACCAAATGCAATTTGCAACCATCCAAGCCCCTTTTTAAATACTCAAGAGCATCCTTTGATATATCTTCTATATCGGCTCTAAATCCCATACATTCAACCCTTCAAAGATGTAATTTTATTCTTCAACGACCTTCTCTTCTACTTTGCAGTCGCATCCATCCTTGCCACAACAACCTGCATTGTCGAAATGTCTTTTCAGGTCACCAATCCTCTCCTTGATATCCCTGCGCATCTCTTCACCCTTCTTTGGGGCGAACATCATCATCACAAGCCCACCGGCCAACATTCCACCGGTAAAGGCTAAAAAATTACAAACTTTCATAAGAACAAAATTTAGCAGTTAACACTTGCAGGTTCAAAAGTCAGACTTCCGCTTTATATGACATTGAAAATAATCGTATCAAAACAAAAAACTAGAGTTACTTTCTTGTCGTTTTACACCAAAAGTACTACCTTTGATTTTCCTGTAACAGATAAACAACCGAAGTATGAAAAAGTGCGCCACAATTATATTTTATTCAGTATTATTTCTACTTTTTTCCTGTAGCGGAAATAAAAAGGAAGAGGGTGTGCAGACACAGCCCTCAACAACACAGGAAGTACTCGTTGCCACTGACACAATAAAGATACACGAGAAATACTCTTTCGCATACGACAAGGAGAATGCTCCAAAATTGACAATAGACATTGTACTTCCACGTTTTGACCTCGGCAATGGGCAGGCCAATGCCAAGCTCGACAGCACGCTGGTTTGGGGCTTGTTCTTTTACGGCACTCCAACACTGCAGGATGCCTGTAACTTCTATGTCACCGCGCGGAAAGAATTTTTCGATGAACGACGCAATGAATACCACAACCTGAAAGAGGGCGAAATACCACCGGGTATGATGAATTGCTATTGCAACATCAAAGGTAGGACAATTACAGGTTACAAAGGCTACGTCAGCTACATTATGACACGCGAGGAGTATTATGGCGGCGCACACCCAACCACCTTGAACACCATAGCCTGCTTTGACCCTGCAACAGGAGCCGAAATCACCCTCAAGGATATTTTTAAAGAGGGGTATGAGGATACATTAATCACAAGACTCACCGACAAACTCCTAAAGGATAACAACGTGTCGACAATAGAGGAACTGTGCCAGAGAGGATACAGCCTTGATATTGATTTCTTCATCACCAACAACATCATCCTTGGCAAGGACAGCATAACATTCCTCTACAATAGATACGAGATTGCACCTTATGCTTTGGGCGACATAGAGATTTCACTCAACTATAACACACTAAAAGATATAATGAAATAATGGAAAGCATAATAAAGTATTTCCCCAACCTCAGCGATAAGCAAAAAGAACAGTTCGCTGCACTCTACGACCTTTACTACGATTGGAACAGCAAGATAAATGTAATCTCACGCAAGGACATCGAGAACCTCTATCTTCATCACGTTCTACATTCGTTGGCAATAGCCAAATATATAACATTCAAACCCGGAACAAAAATTATGGATATGGGCTGTGGCGGTGGATTTCCCGGCATTCCCCTTGCCATAATGTTTCCCGATGTCGATTTTCATCTTGTAGACAGCATTGGCAAGAAGGTGCGTGTTGCAAGCGAGATAGCCCAGGCTATCGGACTTACAAATGTACGCACCAGCCACAGCCGTGCCGAGGAGATAAAAGACAAGTACAGCTTTGTTGTGAGCCGTGCCGTAATGCAGCTGCCCGACCTTGTAAAAATCTGTCGCAAGAACATTGCCAAAGAGCAGTTCAATGCCCTGCCCAACGGCATCATCTGCCTAAAAGGCGGCGATATGACAGCCGAAACACAGCAGTTCAAGAACTGCCGCGAAATCATCGACATCAGTAACTACTTTACCGAGGAATATTACAAGGACAAGAAGGTTGTATACGTACAAATTTAAGCCGCATTATGGAACTCAAGAAATTCATTGTAAATCCAATACAGGCAAACTGTTATCTCCTTTGGGATATCACCAAAGAGGCCGTACTGATTGATTGTGGAGCCTGGTTTCCACAGGAAAGAGAGCAGATAAAGAAATTCGTCGAAGACAACGGATTGACATTAAAGCATCATCTGAACACACATCTGCACTTTGACCACATCTTTGGCAACGCATTTGTTGAGGAGAGTTTTGGTGTAAAAGCCGAAGCCAACGATGCCGATTGGCCTTGGGCTGCAAACATCAAGGAACGTGTTGCACGTTTTGGAGTAAAATATGACGAGGATGTGCCACCACTTGGCCGTGTCCTGAATGATGGCGATGAGATACTGTTCGGTGGGAGCCGCATAATTGCCATATCCGTTCCGGGACACTCCCCCGGTAGCCTTGCCTACTATCTGCCCGAAGAAAAAATGCTCTTCAGTGGCGACGCACTCTTTCGTGGCAGCATAGGCCGTACCGATTTCCCCGACAGCAATCATCGCGATTTGATAACAACAATACGCGAGAAAATACTCACCTTACCCGAAGAAACCGTTGTATATCCCGGACACGACCGCGAAACAACAATAGCATTTGAAAAGAGCTACAATATGTATTTGAGATAAATTGTTGCTTTTCGCCTCGAAATATCTTTATAACAAAGGAGGGTGCCCCATTTTCTCTTGGGACACCCTCTCGTCATTTTGGGAAATTAATAAAAAGATGCAGTGCCAGGCTTGCGATGACCTGTAAACCGGAGTTTACTTGAAGTAAATGAGGATTTGCAGGGCAAGCGTAACGCAGCAATGCGCTTTTTAGTAATTTACTTTTTAATCTTCATACTTGCCTTAACCAAGTAAACGATCAACAATGTATACATCACCAACGACACCACCTCGCTACCCGGATTACCGAGCCATTCCTTGTTGACCAAGTTGACACCGCCAAAGCGCAATCCGGCACTAAGCACACCCATAAGCGCACCGCCGGCAATGAATCCCGAAGCAAGAAGGGTACACTTTTCACCACGTTCAGCGTTCAACGCAGCATCCTTGCTACGGCTTGTTATATACCAATTTATAATACCGCCCACAAGCAAAGGAAGGTTCAGTTCAAGTGGAATGAACATGCCAAGCGCAAAAGGCAATGCAGGCACCTTGATGATTGTCAACGCCAAAGCGAGTGCGGCACCAATGCCATATAGCAACCAGGGAGCACCAACACCACTCATCAATGGGTCAATCACCGCTGCCATTGCATTGGCCTGTGGTGCAGCAAGTTCACCGCTTGTAAAACCGTAAGTCTTGTCAAGTATCATAATCACACCGGCCACAGTAGCGGCAGACACAAGTGTTCCCAAGAACTTCCAGGTCTGCTGCTTTGCAGGCGTTGAACCGAGCCAATAGCCTATTTTAAGGTCGGTTATGAAACCACCAGCCATAGAGAGCGCAGTACATACCACACCACCCATAATTAGTGCAGCGACCATTCCCGAAGGGCCTTCAAGTCCAACAGCAACCATTATGACTGAAGCAAGGATAAGAGTCATCAATGTCATACCGGATACAGGGTTAGAACCCACAATCGCAATGGCATTTGCAGCCACAGTGGTGAAGAGGAAAGAAATCACGGCCACAAGCAGCACGGCTACTACACTTTGCAGAATACAACCGTTCATCACGTCAAAGAAAAAGAACACGAACACCATCAACAAAGTAAATACAGAGCCAAAGAGCACCACCTTCATTGAGAGGTCTTTTTGTGTACGTGTCTGCTCACCGCTGTTTTTCTTGCTGCCCATTTCGCGTGCAGCAAGACTCGCGGCACTTTTAATGATACCCCACGACTTTAGAATACCGATAATTCCGGCCATTGCGATACCACCGATACCTATACTCTTTGCATAGTTGCTGAAAATCTCCTCGGGTGACATCTGTCCAACAGCTGTTGTAATCTCAGGATTCCACATATTCAACACCTCGTCACCAAACAGCAACCCCATTCCCGGAACAATCACCAACCACACAAGGAGAGAACCCACACAAATAATTACAGCATATTTCAATCCGATGATACATCCAAGACCAAGTACAGCAGCACCGGTATTGATTTTCAGCACCACCTTTGCTTTGTCTGCAAGCAGCTCACCCCAGCCTACAATGCGTGTTGTGACATTCTCGTTCCACCAACCAAACGTAGCAACTACAAAATCATACAATCCACCAATAAGTCCGGCTATCAACAACGGTTTCGCCTGACTGCCGCCCTTCTCGCCCGATACCAGCACCTGAGTGCTTGCTGTAGCCTCGGGGAAAGGATATTCGCCGTGTTTCTCCTTTACAAAATATTTGCGGAAAGGAATCAAGAACAATATACCCAAGACGCCACCAAGCAATGAACTGATGAACATCTGCATAAACGTCACCGTCATATCGGGATATTTTGCCTTTAGGATATACAATGCCGGCAAAGTAAATATCGCGCCCGCTACAATAACGCCCGAACAGGCGCCTATTGACTGAATTATAACATTCTCACCAAGAGCGCCCTTACGTTTTGCCAGTGTTGACATTCCAACTGCAATGATGGCAACGGGGATAGCTGCTTCAAAAACCTGACCCACCTTCAAACCAAGATATGCCGATGCAGCCGAAAACAACACTGCCATAAGCACACCCCAAGTCACGGACCAAGCATTTACCTCGGGGTATTTTTTGTCGGGCGACATCAAAGGTTTGTACTCCTCGCCCTCTTTCAATGGACGGAACGCATTCTCGGGCAATCCCGTCTGTTTTTCATTTTCCTGTTTCATTTTCTATGTTTTTAATATTCTTTTTCAAAATATTGCGCGAAAATAATGAAAAATATGTAAATACCATCCGGCAATGCAAGATATTATCATTTGTCTATATATGCAGACAAGAAGAGGCAAAGATTTCTCCTTGCCTCCTCTTGCAAAATTCATTATTATTATCAACCTACAAGTTGTCTGTATGTTGTCTTTGGTGAGCGCGCGGCCGTCGTTTCGTCAAGACGGCGCACCGGTGTGCTATGCGGAGCGCTCTTCACAACATCGGGGTTCTCGACAGCCTCGGCTGCAACCTTTTTCATTACAGCAATGAATTCGTCAAGAGTTTCTTTGCTTTCCGTTTCAGTAGGCTCAATCATTATACTCTGATGGAATAGCAAAGGGAAGTATATTGTTGGAGCGTGATAGCCGTAATCAAGCAGACGCTTGGCAATATCAAGCGTTGTGACACCTGTTGATTTGTCGGCAAGGCCGTCGAACACGAACTCGTGCTTGCAAACACCCTCGATAGGCAGATAATACTCGTTCTTAAGCGACTCCTTCACATAGTTCGCGTTCAGTACTGCAAGCGGGCCTACCATCTTCACATTCTCGCGACCGAGAGTGAGAATATAGGTGTATGCACGTAACAGCACGCCAAAGTTTCCAAGGAAATTGGACACATAACCGGCCGATTTTTCATCGGTGTCGATGTAGAATTTTCCATTGGCATCCTTTTTCACCTGTGGATTGGGTAACAACGCCTCGAGGCCTGCACGCACACCCACCGGACCATCACCAGGGCCTCCGCCACCGTGTGGTGTTGAGAACGTCTTGTGAAGGTTGATATGCATAATGTCAAAGCCCATATCTCCGGGGCGGCACTTTCCAAGCACGGCGTTTAGGTTTGCTCCATCATAGTAGAGCAAGCCGCCACACTCGTGTACAAGGCGTGCAATCTCAGGAATTTCTGTTTCAAATATACCCAGTGTATTAGGATTAGTCATCATAATACCGGCAATGGTGTCGTCAAGCAACGGTTTCAAATCCTCTACATCAACTGTTCCGTCAGCAGTTGATTTCACCTCGACGATTTCAAGACCGCACACAGCAGCGCTGGCAGGGTTTGTACCGTGGGCGCTATCGGGAACGATAACCTTTGTACGTTTGGTGTCGCCACGTTGCTGGTGATATGAACGCATAATCATCAAGCCTGTCAGCTCACCGTGTGCTCCGGCATAAGGGTTTAGCGTGAAAGCAGCAAGGCCACTTATTTCGGCAAGCGATGCAGCCAGATTATAATATACCTCCAACGCTCCTTGCGCTGTTTCTACCGGAGCATCGGGGTGCAGTGCAGCAAACGACGGCAACGCACTTATCTCCTCGTTCAGACGCGGGTTGTACTTCATTGTACAACTGCCAAGAGGATAAAATCCCGTATCCACACCAAAGTTCTTGTTTGACAGGTTTGTGTAATGACGCACCACATCAAATTCTGTTACCTCGGGTAGCTCGGGCGCACACTCACGTTTCAGATTTGACGGCAAACTGCAAAGAGAATATTTTTCCTTGAAAACATTTTTTGGAAGGGAATATCCTGTTCTGCCCTCTTTTGAGAGCTCGAAAATCAATTTATCGTAATTGCGTATCATAATATTTCCTCCTGACATTAAATATTGTTCACTATTTCAACGAACTTATCCAACTCCTCTTTTGTACGCTGTTCTGTAACGCACACAAGCAGTACATCATCAGCTATGCGCACACCTCCAAGAATTCCGTTTGCACACAGTTCATCCAGCACCTTCTTTGCTGACACTGTTGTGCGCACAGCAAATTCATTGAAAAACGGTTTGTCGAATACCATTGTGCATTTACCTGTTGCAACAAGTCTTTCTGCAAGGTAATGAGCTCCACTATATGAGAGTTCGCAAGCCTCTTTCAGTCCCTTGTGTCCCATAACGGACATATAGATAGTTACATAGAGCGCCATCAGCGATTGGTTGGAGCAGATGTTGCTGTTAGCCTTTTCGCGACGTATATGTTGTTCACGCGCCTGCAATGTAAGAACAAATGCGCGCTTGCCGTCAACATCGGTTGTGGCACCCACGATGCGGCCGGGAAGTTTGCGTATATTTGCATTGGTACAAGCTATGAAACCTACATACGGGCCACCATAGCACATTGGAATACCCAGCGACTGTGCATCGCCACAAGCAATGTCCGCACCCCACTCTGCAGGTGTCTTGAGCACAGCAAGCCCCGATGGCTTGCAATTCATTACAAACATTGCCTTTTTTGAGTGGCACATATCGGCCACACCTGTATAATCCTCGACAATACCATAGAAGTTTGGCTGTGCAAGAATGACACCGGCAACATCATCAGCCTCCAGTCTTGTCTGCAAATCGGCAAGGTCTGTAACACCATCCTTTTCGGCGATGGTTTCTATTACAACACCCTGATATTTTGCATACGTTTCCACTACACGTCTGACACGTGGGTTCATTGTGGCAGATATCAAGACTTTATTACGTTTCTTTGCAATGGAAACGCACATCATCATAGCCTCGGCTGTTGCTGTTGTTCCATCATACATCGAAGCGTTGGTGACATCCATTCCTGTCAGTTCGCAAATCATCGACTGATACTCAAAGATATATTGCAATGTACCTTGTGAAATTTCGGGCTGATAGGGGGTGTATGCAGTCAAGAACTCACCACGCGATAATATCGGTGCAATCACCGACGGTGCATAGTGATCCTCGACTCCGGCACCTGCAAAGCAGGCAAGCCTTGCATTCTTATTGCCAAGAAGCTCAAAAAACCGCCTCACCTCCACCTCGGACATCGCTTCGGGGAGTGCGAATTCGCGGTCAAAAAGCAGTTGCTGCGGTATCTCGCCATAGAGGTCGTCCATAGACTTCAATCCGGCAACCTCAAGCATCTGCTCAATATCCTGTTGGGTATGAGGAAAATATTTCATAATCAAAAAAACATATAGAGCAACAGGTACTGTCACGCGCCTGTTGCTCTTGGTTTGTTATTCATTAATGAACGCCTTGTAAGCCGCTGCGTCCATCAAAGCGTCAGCCTCCGAAGGGTCGGAAAGTTTTACCTTGATAATCCAGTTTGCATAAGGGTCGCTGTTCACTAGTTCAGGACTGTCATTCAAAGCCTCGTTCACTTCAACAACAACACCGCTAACAGGCGAAATGAGGTCACTTGCAGCCTTCACGCTCTCTACGGCACCAAAATCTTCACCGGCAGTCACTTCATCATCAACATCAGGCATATCCACATATACGACATTGCCAAGCTCGTGCTGTGCATAATCGGTAATACCGACATATCCAAATTCACCCTCTACCTTTACATACTCGTGTGACTCGGCATAGCGGAGTCCTTCCAGAATTGTACTCATAATCAGTTTTTTTATTGGTTAGTTATTAAGTTTAGTTTTATAGTTTTTTTACTTCTTGTAATTCTTGTCATAGAAACGTTTCTTTGTCACCACACCGGGGAACACCTTCTTGCGTATGCGCACGGCCACCTCGGTGTCGAGTTTTGCATATTCAATATCTACCATAGCCATACACACACTCTTGCCGGTTGATATTGAATTGTATCCGGTTGTAACAACGCCTACGACTTTTCCATCGGCCTCAACCTCATATCCGTGACGTGGTATAGCTTTGTCTTTGAGCTCTATGCCCACAATCTTACGTTTCAAGCCTTCGCTTTTTTGCGCTGCAAGAGCCTCCTTGCCTATAAAATCCTTTTCTAGCTTTACGAATATTCCCAAACCGGCTTCAAGTGGAGTTATATCATCTGTGAGTTCATCGCCATACAACGGCAAGCCTACCTCAAAGCGCAATGTATCACGACATCCAAGACCACAAGGCTTCACTTCGCCACTTGCAAGCAGCTTATCCCACACTTCGTTTGTAAAGGCGTGTGAACCGTAAAGCTCAAAGCCATCCTCGCCGGTGTAACCGGTACGGCTAATTATTATTGTTTCACCATTATACTCCAACTCCTTACAGGTGTAGAAAGCCAGTTCCTTACAAGGAATACCAAGTACACGTTCAATGATTTCCTCTGTTTTGGGACCTTGCACAGCTACCTCGCCATACTTGTCGCTCTGGTGTTCAACAACGACATCGAACGCCTTGGCGTGTTCCATTATCCAAGCAACATCCTTGTCGATGTTCGAAGCGTTGATAACAAGGAAATATCGCTGTGGCGCCATCTTGTACACAAGCAAATCGTCTACAACACCGCCCGACGGGTGACACATCATTCCGTAATATATCTTGCCATCCGGAGCACCGGTGACATCATTTGTAAAAATATGGTTCACGAACTTTTCGCTTTCGGCACCGGTAACAAGCACCTCGCCCATATGCGACACGTCAAAGACTCCACAAGCCTGGCGAACCGCATTATGCTCGTCAACAATATTGCTATACTGAATTGGCATATCAAAACCTCCGAACGGGCTTATCAACGCACCCAATGCAACGTGTTTGTCATAAAGACAGGTTCTTTTATTTTCCATAGGTCAGTTATATTAATAGGTTTATAAGTTCTTCCTTTTTCAGATTCATTATTATATCTCCGGTATCCACATCAGCAAGTACCTTTTCTATGGCAGCGCGGTTATACTCCACCCCATTCAACTTGTTGAGCAACATAGAGTTCAAATCTCCTATAATAAAGAAATCCCCGGCAAGCGACACCTTGCGGATTCTGTTCTCCTTTACATCTACCGATACGTGGAACTCGCCCACCCCCTCAATACGTTGGACTTTAGCAAGTGTTGCTGCCGGATTGTTGCCGAAAATGAAGCTGTCATCGTAATACTCCTGTTCCAGACGTTCTATTGCCGTAACATCTGCTGCAGAAAGCACTATTGCCCCATCACATAGCACACTGCGAAGATGCTCTTTAAGCTCTTCGATTGTAATATTAATGTGGTTGCAAAGCGTTGTGATATGTTGGCGCACCGACTCCACTCCCTTGCTGCGCAATTTTGTTGCAGAGGGCGTTGTGGCATTGAGCATATAATCGAGATTTGTATCATAGAGCATTGTTCCGTGTACAATGCTGCGTCCGGGGAGATGATAGAAAGCATTGCCCGAGACCTTTTTGCCATCAATGAGAATGTCGTTACGTCCCGACGTCTTTGCATCTATTCCAAGACGCTGTAAGGCATCTTCAACCATCAGCATATAACGGTTGAAAGTAAAATTCACGTTTGTGGCAGGAGTGATATAGGAAAGCATCAGATTGCTGCGGTCGGCAAACACACACCCTCCTCCGCTTTTTCTGCGATAGAATTGAATACCGTTGGCACGGCAGAAAGCGACATCAACTTCACTATCAACAAGTTGATTACGTCCGAAAATAACAGTGGGCTCTACTTGCCAGATGAAAAAATAGTCCTGCGCGGGAAATTCTCGTGCAACATACTCCTCCATTGCCAAATAAAACGGCAGACGTCGGTTTTTTTCAACTGGAAGTTCTACATAAATCATACGGAATAAATGTAAGCCACCATCAGTTTCTGCAAATATAGGAACAAACGAGCGGGAAATAACAGGTTTACTTGTATATTTCACACAGCAAGTACAGTATATATTCGCGTTTAAGCGCAAATTTATGAAATTAAAATTTAAAAGCAACAGCTATAACATTTTTTTTGAAACTGTTACGTTTTTATATAAACAGAAAGGACAGGCCGTGGCCTGTCCTTTCTTATTTAAACATTTGATATTGCAATGATTATGCAACCTTCTCAAGACGCTTGAGGATTGAGAAGATAAAGAGTGCCGATACAAGACATACAGCAATGAGCACACCCCATACAATGTAAAGTTCCATACCCCAAAGAAGACCTGGGATTGAGATGAGGAAGTTACCAATTGCAGTAGCCACAAACCAGCCACCCATCATCATACCCTTGTACTTTGGAGGAGCAACCTTGCTCACGAATGAGATACCGATTGGAGAGAGCAACAATTCGGCAACAGTCAACACAAGATATGTGCTGATGAGCCAGTTTGGAGAAACCAAAGTTGCAGTACCAGCCTCTGTTGCAGCCAACTGCTCAGCCTGAACAGGAAGACCCCAAGAGCCCACCATAAGGATAACGAATGCCACAGCAGCAACAAGCATACCAAGACCAATCTTCATTGGTGATGAAGGCTCTTTACCCTTCTTTGCAAGTGAGCTGAACACAAGCATCACGATAGGTGTCAACGCAACAACAAAGCAAGGGTTGAACTGCTGGAAAATAGGAGCTTCAACCTCAACAGAACCTGTTACGTTCATAGCACGGTAAACGAGCAAGCCACCTGCAGCCAAGAAAAGAGCAGCAGCAATAGCCTTACCCTTTACAGTCTTAGACTGGAAGATGTTGAGGATACCATATACAAGGAGAATGACAGCCACAAGATTCCAGATGCTTCTCATATCGGTGAAGCTGAATGACTTGCTGAGGAAGAGGCTCATGAAACCAGTCTCAGAAGTAGCTGTGTACTCACGTGCAAACTGGTTCATTGTAATACCATTCTGGTGGAACGCCATCCAGAAGAAGATAACCACGGCAAACACAAGGCAAAGGCAGATGATTCTCTCCTTTGTCTGTGCAGGAGTCAACTGCTCCTCGGCTACATTTGTAGCGCCCTTTGCAGCAACCTTGGCACGGTCAGCGTGAGCAAATGTACCACGGAATGCATAATAGATGATGATTGAAACAATCAATGAGATACAAGCAACAGCAAATGCAAAGTGGTAAGAGTCAGCCTTGCTTACGCTGTAATCGGCCTGCACCCAAGCCATAATGCCAAGTGCGGCAGCAGCAGCAAACATAGAACCGATGTTGATTGCCATATAGAAGATGCTGAAACCCTCGTCGCGCTTTGCGGCATATTTTGGATCGTCATACAAGTTACCTACAAGTACCTGGAGGTTACCCTTGAAAAGACCGGTACCGATGCACACAAACAACAATGCAAGCACCATTACACCAAGTGCAAGATTTCCGGCGCCAAGAGGCAATGCAAGCAACAAGTATCCCAAGAACATTACGAAGATACCGGTTGTTACCATCTTACCGAAACCGAACTTGTCGGCAAGCATACCACCGAAAAGAGGTACAAAATAAACTACTCCCAGGAAAGTTGCCTGGATTGTACTTGAGGTTCCCATAGAGAAACCGAAGTTGTCCTGCAAGAAGAACAGGAACACAGCCAACATAGTGTAATAGCCGAAACGCTCACCGGTGTTGGCAAGGGCTAGAGCCCACAAACCTTTAGGATGTCCGTTAAACATAGATAAAAAATTAAAAATTAATAAATTCACAATCAAAGGGCAAAGCCGCCCCACTGTCACAACTGCGCGGCTTTTGGAATAGCGCAGGCTGACTTTTGTTCCCTAAACAGCTTCTTTATACGAAAAGGCTGTCACTTGTCAAGTAAAAGCCCCATCTGTCACGTATCAAATACGACAAACAAGCACATTTTTCCGGAAGCAACCGCAAATATAGACAAAAACCGATAAATATTGAAAAATAAGCCATTCATTTTTTGAAAAAGAGCTAAACAAATGCAAATACAAAACATTTTATCAACACAAACAAGACACATAGCATCAAATGTAAAGTATATAAAAGCCATTCGCCATAACTATATTATAAATCGGGATTAAATTTTTACAAATGACAAAATGTCAATCAAAGAAAAATCGTCACAATGAATATTTCAATAAAAACAGCACTCACACCCACTTGAAAAAAGCAAGCGCAAGGCGTGTGGAAATATCCATTTTTTATTTGTCTTTTCACGCGCAATACATTATCTTTGCAAAACGAATATAAAAAATATTAAACAATGAGCGACCAAAGATATATGATGCGCGGAGTTTCTGCGTCTAAAGAGGATGTTCACAACGCGATAAAGAACATCGACAAAGGTCTTTACCCCAAAGCATTCTGTAAGATAATCCCCGACATTCTTGGCGGCGACCCCGAGTATTGCAACATTATGCACGCAGACGGTGCCGGAACAAAATCGTCATTGGCCTATCTGTACTGGAAAGAGACCGGCGACCTTGGAGTGTGGAAGGGCATAGCTCAAGATGCACTTATAATGAACATCGACGACCTGCTCTGCGTGGGCGCAACCGACAATATCCTTGTTTCGTCGACAATCGGACGCAACAAGTTGCTCATCCCGGGCGAGGTAATTTCGGCAATCATCAATGGCACAGACGAGTTGCTCGCCGAACTGCGCGAGATGGGCGTTGGTGTATATGCTACCGGTGGCGAGACAGCCGATGTAGGCGATTTGGTGCGCACAATCATTGTAGACAGCACCGTTACCTGCCGAATGAAACGCAGCGATGTCATTGACAATGCAAACATCGCGGCAGGCGATGTAATCGTCGGTTTGGCATCATACGGTCAGGCAACATACGAAAAGGAGTACAACGGAGGTATGGGCAGCAACGGACTTACATCGGCACGTCACGATGTGTTCAGCAAGTATCTTGCCGAGAAATACCCCGAAAGCTATGACAAGGGTGTTCCCGAAGAGTTGATATATTCAGGCGGACTCAAGTTGACCGACGAGGTCGAAGGTTCACCGCTTGATGCAGGCAAATTGGTTCTGTCACCAACAAGAACATACGCACCAATCGTAAAGAAGATACTCGATGCACTGCGTCCCGAAATCCACGGAATGGTTCACTGTTCAGGTGGTGCACAGACAAAGGTTATGCACTTTGTCGAGAACAAGAAGGTCATCAAGGACAACCTCTTCCCCATTCCACCACTCTTCAAGGCAATCAAGGAACAGAGTGGAACCGATTGGGCCGAGATGTACAAAGTCTTCAATATGGGACACCGCCTAGAGGTTTACGTAAAACCGGAACACGCCGAGGAGATTATCGCCATAAGCAAGAGCTTTGGTGTTGATGCACAGATTGTAGGCCGTGTAGAAGAATGTGACCACAACGAGTTGATAATTGAGAGTCCTTACGGCACTTTCAGATACTAATCTTATGCCTTGCAGCAATGCAGGGCATATATTATAACGAGAATGGAAAATAATTCACTGCTGAGCAAGCTCAACGACCTTGAAGCAAGATTTCAGGAGGTGTCGACACTTATCACTGACCCTTCTGTCGTTGCCGATATGAAGCGTTTCGTAAGGCTCAACAAGGAATACCGCGAATTGGAGCAGATACTCGATGCCCGCAAGCGTTACATTCAGTTGCTGACATCGCTCAGCGATGCAAAGGACATTCTCGCCAACGAGAGTGACACTGAATTGCGAGAGATGGCGCGCGAAGAGATTGAAGTATGCGAGTTGGAGATTCCCAAGACCGAGGAGGAGATTAAACTTCTGCTCATTCCGGCCGACCCACAGGACGACAAGAATGCAATCCTTGAAATACGTGGCGGAACAGGAGGTGACGAAGCAGCCATCTTTGCAGGCGACCTGTTCCGTATGTACACAAAATACTGCGAGAGCAAAGGCTGGAGATTGGAAGTTTCAAGTTGCAGCGAAGGCACATCGGGAGGTTACAAGGAGATTATCTGCACAGTAACCGGCGAAAAGGTATATGGTACATTGAAATATGAATCGGGAGTACACCGTGTACAACGCGTTCCGGCCACTGAGACACAAGGTCGTGTGCACACATCGGCAGCATCGGTAGCCGTTCTGCCCGAAGCCGAAGCTTTTGATGTTGAAATCACCGAAAGTGCCATCAAATGGGACACATTCCGTTCAAGTGGTGCCGGTGGTCAGAATGTAAACAAAGTGGAATCGGGCGTGCGCCTACGTTACCCCTGGCTCAACCCCGAAACCAACCAAATCGAGGAAATCCTCATTGAGTGTACAGAAACACGCGACCAACCCAAGAATAAGGAACGCGCGCTTGCACGCTTGCGCACACTCATATATGACCGCGAGCACCAACGCTATGCCGACGACATAGCCAACAAACGCAAGACAATGGTTTCCACAGGTGACCGCTCGGCAAAAATACGCACCTACAACTATCCGCAAGGCCGCATAACCGACCACCGTATAAACTACACCATATATAACTTGAACGCATTTGTCAACGGCGACATCCAGGATTGCATAGACCACCTTATAATCGCCGAAAATGCCGAGAGAATGAAAGAACAGGAATTATAACAAAAACATATAAGCTATGAACAGACAAGAACTTATCAACCAGATTAAAGCAAAACGCTCATTCTTGTGCGTTGGTCTTGACAGTGATATCAAGAAGTTGCCGGCACATTTGCTAGGCTGCGATGACCCAATATTCGAGTTCAACAAAGCAATTATCGATGCAACAGCTCCATACACCGTAGCCTACAAGCCAAACCTTGCATTCTATGAGGCCGGCGGCGTCAAGGGTTGGATAAGTTTTGAGAAGACTGTAAACTATATCAAGGAGAACTATCCCGAAATATTCATTATCGCCGATGCAAAGCGTGGCGATATCGGCAACACATCATCGCTCTACGCACGCTCATTCTTTGAAGAGATGAAGGTCGATTCAATCACCGTTGCTCCATATATGGGCGAAGACAGCGTAAAGCCATTCCTCGCATACGAGGGTAGCTGGGTTATCGTGCTTGCACTCACATCAAACCCCGGCTCACACGATTTCCAACTCACAAAGGACGAAAACGGCACAATGTTGTTCGAGAAGGTTCTTGCTACATCAAAGCAGTGGGGAAGCGATGAGAATATGATGTATGTTGTCGGTGCCACACAAGGCAAATCTTTCGAGAATGTCCGCAACATTGTCCCCACACACTTCCTGCTCGTGCCAGGTGTCGGTGCACAGGGCGGCTCACTCGAAGAGGTCTGCAAATATGGTATGAACGACGATTGTGGCTTGCTCGTCAATGCAAGTCGCGCCATCATCTTTGCCGATAGCAGCGAGAACTTCGCAAGCGTTGCGGCAGAGAAAGCAGCTGAATATCAGCAGCAAATGGAAAACGAGCTTAAATTGAGAAACATCATTTAACAGTTGCGACGTCTGACAGACCACTTTTTTGTCAAAAAACGATATTGTTATTCACACAGAATAGTTATCTTCGCATAAATACAAACTCATAAAGCGCAGACAAGATATGAAATTTACGGCAAAACAGATTGCTTCGTTTATAAATGGAGAGGTTGTAGGCAATGAAAACGCCGAGGTATATACATTTGCAAAGATTGAAGAGGGCGTTCCGGGAGCATTGTCCTTCTTGGCAAACCCCAAATATACCGATTATATATACACTACCCAATCATCCGTTGTCCTTGTCAACCGTGACTTTGAGTCCAAGGGGGAGATTGCAGCTACACTAATAAAGGTAGACAATGCATATCAAAGCCTCGCGACATTGATGATGATGTATGAGGCAAGCAAGCCAAAGAAGCAAGGAGTAAGTTCGCTTGCTTCAATAGCCAAAACAGCAAAGATTGGCGAGAATTGCTATATAGCACCATTTGTTGTCATCGGCGAAGATTGTGAAATTGGCGACAACTGCTATATTCACGATGGTGTTTCCATTGGTGATGGAGCAAAGATAGGCAACAACTGTCTGCTTTATGCCCACGTTACCGTGTATCACGACTGCCGCATCGGCAACGACTGTATTCTTCACAGCGGTTGTGTAATCGGTGCCGATGGCTTTGGTTTTGCACCGACGCCAAACGGATACAACAAGATACCGCAAACCGGCATAGTAGTAATTGAGGACAATGTTGAAATTGGTGCAAACACCTGTATCGACCGCGCCACAATGGGAACAACGACAATACATAGCGGTGTCAAATTGGATAACCTTGTACAGATAGCACACAACGACGAAATAGGCAGCCACACAGCAATGGCCGCACAGGTGGGAGTTGCCGGTTCAACAAAAGTCGGTCAGTGGTGTATTTTCGGTGGTCAGGCCGGAGTGTCCGGTCACAGCACAATCGGTGACCGCACCACTGTTGGTCCACAATGCGGTACATTGGGGAATTTGAAAAGCGGACTCACACTGATGGGTTCACCAGCGATGGACGCCCGTGATTTCATACGCGTATCGGCATATTTGAAACGTCTGCCGGCGCTTGACAAGAAAGTCAAAGAACTTACAAAAGAGCTTGAAGCTTTAAAAAACAAAAAATAAAATCTCTATGAATAAGCAGAAGACACTTAACGGAAGTTTTTCTCTTTATGGCAAAGGTCTGCACACCGGTTTACACCTTACTGTAACCTTTAATCCAGCACCGGAGAATTATGGATATAAGATACAACGAATAGACCTCCCCGGAGAGCCCATTATTGATGCCATAGCCGAGAATGTCACTGAAACGACACGTGGCACAGTGCTCACAAGAGGCGAGGCGCGTGTAAGCACTGTCGAACACGCAATGGCCGCACTTTTTGCACTTGGAATAGACAACTGCCTTATGCAGGTCAACGGCCCCGAGTTTCCTATTCTTGACGGTAGCGCAAAGTACTATGTCGAGAATATCGAACGCGTAGGCATCAAGGAGCAGAATGCCGAAAAGGATGTCTTTGTAATAAAGTCAAAAATAGAAATCAAGGACGAGAAAACAGGCAACTCAATCATCATTCTACCCGATGAAAAGTTCAGCCTCAATGTTCTTGTACACTATGACAGCGACCTTCTCTTCAACCAATATGCCACATTGGAGGATATGGAGGACTTCAAAGAAGAGATTGCATCGAGCCGTACATTTGTATTCGTCCGCGAGCTCGAAGCACTGCTGAACCTTGGATTAATCAAGGGTGGCGACCTCGACAATGCCATTGTCATCTATGAGCGTGAAATGCCACAGGATAAATACGACCAGTTGACCGATATTCTCGGAGTGCCACGTATGGATGCCAAGAAGTTAGGCTATCTGAACCACAAGCCACTTGTATGGAACAACGAACCCGCTCGTCACAAACTGCTCGACATAATCGGTGACCTCGCCCTCATTGGCAAGCCATTGCAAGGACGCATCATTGCAACTTGTCCGGGACACACCATCAACAACAAGTTTGCACGCGCAATGCGCAAGGTGATACGTGAGCATCAGATACAGGCACCAATCTACGACCCGAATCGTGAGCCACTCATTGACACAAAGAGAATAAAGAGTCTGCTACCCCACCGTAGTCCTATGCTCTTGATTGACAAGATTACAGAAATAGGTTCAGACTATATCGTAGGTGTAAAGAACGTCACAATGAACGAGCCGTTCTTCGTAGGCCATTTCCCCGACGAGCCTATTATGCCGGGCGTGCTGCTTATCGAGGCAATGTCACAATGCGGTGCACTGTTCATCCTTAACCAATTGGAAGATGCAGCAAAGCACTCTACATATTTTGTTAAAATAGACAAGATTGTATTCCACAAGAAAGTAGTACCGGGAGATACACTTGTTATTAAAGTTGAACAGACCGCGCCATTGCGTCACAGCCTTGCTGTTATGAAAGGATACCTTTTTGTAGGCGAGAAACTGGCTGCAGAGGCATCATTCGTTGGACAAATCATTAAAAACAAAGAATAAAACAAATAGATATGAGCAATCCACTATCATACATACATCCGGGTGCAAAAATAGGAGCGAACTGCACCATTGAACCATTTGTATACATTGACGACAATGTTGTCATTGGCGACAACTGCCACATTATGGCACACGCATCCATTTTGAGCGGTACACGAATGGGCAACAACAACCGTGTTTTCCACGGTGCTGTTGTTGGAGGTATTCCACAGGACCTGAAGTTTGTTGGCGAAGACACCACACTTGAAATTGGTGACAACAATACAATACGCGAAAATGTTACTCTTAATCGCGGTACTGCATCAAAAGGCAAGACTGTAATCGGCAACAACAACCTTTTTATGGAGAACTGCCACATTGGACACGACAGCGTAGTTGGCAGCAACTGCATCATCGGCAATTCAACAAAGATTGCCGGCGAGGTGAATATCGATGATTTTGCCATTCTCAGTGCCTGTGTTCTTGTACACCAGTTCTGCCATTTGGGTGGTCACATTATGGTACAGGGCGGCAGCAAGGTAAGTATGGATATTCCACCTTACGTCATTGCTGCGCGCGACCCATTGCACTATTGTGGTGAGAACATCGTTGGATTACGCCGTCGCGGCTTCTCAAACGATGCCATCAAGAACATTCACAACGCATACCGTCTACTCTACGAAGGAAAGGTGACAACGGGTATCGCAAAGATTAAGGAAACAATGACAATGACTCCCGAAGTACAGCAAATTGTTGATTTTGTGGAGAATAAGTCGGAAAGAGGTATAATTGGAAAATAATTGAACTATGGTATATAAATTCAGACTTTTATCAGATGAAGTGGATAACTTCAGGAGAGATATTGAAATTGACTCCGATGCCACTTTCTTCGACCTACATACAGCTATTCTCAATTCAGTAGGTTACCCCGATGACCAAATGACCTCATTCTTCATCTGCAACGACCGTTGGGTTAAGGAGGTCGAGATAACACTCGAGGATATGGGTGGTATGTCCGAGGACGAAAGCTATGTAATGGCAGACACTGTCATAGGCGACATCATCGAGGACGAGAAGCAGAAGCTGGTGTATGTGTTCGACCCGCTCGGCGACCGCGTATTCTATATGGAGCTCAGCAAAATAGAGTTCGGCAAGGATATCGACCAGGCAGTCTGCACAAAATCAGTAGGCGATGCACCTGTTCAAATGCTCAACTTCGACGAATTGATGAACAAGGCTCCAATTGTAGAAGCATCGGACGATATCAACGAGGATTTCTACGGTAGCGACAGCTATAACGAGGATGACCTTGACCCCGAAGGCTACGGAATCGGCGACCTCTCAGACATCAGTTCCATCGACGACATCTATTAATTCATCTTCAAACGAATAAATAAGGAAGATGAACAACCTTGTTGTGCTTATCGGCCCCACCGCAGTTGGCAAAACCGCCACAAGTTTTGCCATTGCCGAACATTTCGCTTGTCCGATAATTTCGGCCGACTCACGTCAGATGTACCGCGGTATGGAGATTGGCACAGCAATGCCCACGAAAGAGGAACTTGCCCTGCATAAACATTATTTTGTCGGGCAGCTCGCTCCCGGTGACTATTACAGCGCAGCACGTTACGAATGTGAGGTACTCAATCTGCTCGACAAAGAGTTTCCCAACCACCCCACGATGTTGCTCACAGGCGGTTCAATGATGTATATCGATGCTGTTTGTTACGGCATAGACGATATCCCCACCGTCGACGAGGAAACACGCGCCATCATCATTGACAAGTACAACAAAGAGGGATTGGAAAGCCTTGCGGCAGAACTACGTCTGCTCGACCCTGAATATTACAATGAAGCCGACATAAAGAATCCAAAGCGTGTAATGCACGCTTTGGAAATCTGTTATATGACAGGCAAGAAATACAGCTCGTTCCGCACACGTACAAAAAAACAACGTCCATTCAATATCATAAAGGTTGGTCTGCGCCGCGACCGCGAGGAGCTCTATGAACGCATCAACCGCCGTGTGGATATGATGATAGAGCAAGGCCTTGTCAATGAGGTAAAGCAGTTCGCTCACCTAAAAGAGCATAACTCACTGAACACAGTCGGTTACAAAGAGATTTTCAAATATCTCGACGGCGAATGGACGCTCGATTTCGCCATTGAGAAGATTAAGCAGAATACACGCATCTATTCCCGCAAACAGGTAACGTGGTATCAGAAGGACGAAGAAATCACCTGGTTCCACCCCGATGATATCGAAAGTATATTGGATTATATACGGAAAAGAGTTGAAGTTTAGACTTCAACTCTTTTCCGTATATAATCGGCCCTGCCACGTTCCACGCTCCCTCATACGCGCCTTCACTTTATCAACAAGCTCGTGATTCTTTATTCCCCAATCCGGAGCAATCAACAACTCTTTGGGCGACTGCGATGCAAAACGCTCAAGCACCAAATTGGGGTTAAGCCTCTCAATATAGTCAATAACTGTTTCTATATAATCCTGCATCGCAAAAATGTGAAAGTCCGACGGTTTCTCGGCATACTCCTCGGCCATACGCGTGCCACGCACCACCTGCAACTGATGCAGTTTCAGTGTAGTGAGCGGCAAGCGCGACAACAGTTCGGCCTGTTGCATCAAATCCTCGCGCTCCTCGCCCGGTAAGCCAAGAATAATATGCGCCCCCACAGGAATACCGGCTGCTGCAGTGCGCTTTACCGCATCAACGGCGCAAGCATAGTCGTGACCACGGTTTATGCGTTTCAGCGTCGCATCGTTTGTACTCTCAATGCCATACTCAACAAGGACAAATGTCCGTTTCGCAAGCTCCGCCAAATATTCAAGCAGTTCATCGGGCATACAATCGGGACGCGTTCCAATGACTATCCCCACACAGCCATCAATGGCTAAAACCTCGTTATAGCGTTGTTTGAGTACATCGAGCGAATCATACGTATTGGTGTATGCCTGAAAATAGGCAAGATATTTCATTTCGGGGTATTTATGCGCAAAGAATGATATTCCCTCATTCATCTGCTCTGCTATGGAACGATTGCGGTGACAATAGGCAGGGTTGAACGTCTGGTTATTGCAGAACGTACAACCGCCACGCCCCACCTTGCCGTCGCGGTTGGGGCAGGTAAAGCCGGCATCGATGGTAATCTTCTGCACCTTGCAGCCGAAGATGCCACGCAGATAGGTACCAAACTCGTTATATAAAAAATTATCCTCGCGCATAATATGCGAAGATACAAAGATTGTGCGGATAATGAAAACAAGGCTCAGTAGAAATTTAGTGTGAATATTGACGCGCTTATAGTAATATTATACGTTTGCTCTCAACCTTTATCGTTCGCTTGTTTTAAATTCGAGTCTTGCATTCATCTCCTTTTGTCGCCCAAAAGGAGCAAAAGGCTCGGCACAGAGTTCTCAAGTCGAATAAAGCTTTGCTCGTGAGTTGCTGTGCAACATAACTCGGTCACTTTTTTCTTGTCATCATTGTCTTAACGCGGCAAATTCGGGAATGGGAGAACTCGCTTTTCATGCAAAAGCATCAACTCCATAATGCACCGCTCAGACATCACCCATTCTTTCTCCTCATTTGCCGCTAACAATGACTGTTGCTCACACAGTGCCGGTTTCTCTTTGACATTACCTAAGCGCAAAGAAATCGTACTATCGTTGTAAAGGCAAATAACCGCCAGGGTGCCGAGTTTTTCGTACTTCATCCAAAAAGAATAATACTTCAACTATAACCCACTTTTTCTACATAACCAAAAAAACAACCACCATATTCTTTTTGCAAGCCATTCCGGAGCAAAGAGAACATAACTCCTCGTTGGTGTCATATCGACCGCATGGGAGATATCTCAAAATAATTTAAAAGAGATTTTTGGGCAAGCCCTCAACAACATGTCTAATAAATTGAACAACAATTTGCAACAAATAACGATTATAACTAAATTTGCGATATTGAATCGGCAAACTATTGATAAGCATAATCACTATTCATATGAAAACATTAAAACATTTATTTACAGTACTACTGTTATTGTGCTGCGTGGGAACAGCAACAGCCCAAGACTTTTATGTCAATGGCATTTATTACAACATCACCGATGCCACAAACAAAACAGTAGCGGTTACTTATCGAGGAAGTTATTATGATGAATATTCCAATGAGTACACCGGCAGTGTGGTAATCCCCGAGAGTGTTACATACAATGCTACAACCTACAGCGTTACAAGCATTGGAGATGATGCGTTCTATGGTTGCTCCGGGCTTACAAGCATTACAATACCTAACAGCGTTACAAGCATTGGAGATCATGTGTTCAGTGATTGCACCGGCCTTACAAGCATTGTAATCCCTAACAGCGTTACAAGCATTGGATATTATGCGTTCTATGGTTGCTCCGGGCTTACAAGCGTTGAATTTAATGCTGAGAATTATACAAGTTATAATAATCCTGTATTTGACGGTTGTGCAGCATTGTCAACAGTTATAATTGGAGAAAATGTAAAAAACATCCCGGCTTATGCGTTCTACAATTGCAGCGGTCTTACAAGCATTGTAATACCTAACAGCGTAACAAGCATTGGAGGTTATGCGTTCGCTTATTGCACCGGGCTTACAAGCGTTACCATCGGCAACAGCGTAACAAGCATTGGAGGTTCTGCGTTCGAAGGTTGCACCGGCCTTACAAGCATTACAATCCCTAACAGCGTAACAAGCATTGGTGGTTCTGCGTTCTATGGTTGCTCCGGCCTTACAAGCGTGACAATCGGTAACAGCGTTACAAGCATTGGAAGTCGGGCGTTCAGTCAATGCTCCGGGCTTACAAGCATTACAATACCTAACAGCGTTACAGGCATTGGATGGGATGCGTTCCGTGGTTGCACCGGGCTTACAAGCGTTACCATCGGCAACAGCGTTACAAGCATTGGAGGTTCTGCGTTCGTTGGTTGCACCAGGCTTACAAGCGTTGAAATCCCCAATAGCGTTACAAGCATTGGAAATTATGCGTTCTCTGGTTGCTCCGGCCTTACAAGCGTTGTAATCCCTAACAGCGTTACAAGCATTGAATACAGCGCGTTCCGTGGTTGCACCGGGCTTACAAGCGTTACCATCGGCAACAGCGTAACAAGCATTGGCAGTTCTGCGTTCCTTGGTTGCACCGGGCTTACAAGTATAACGGTTGCTGCTGGTAATGCAAAATATGATAACCGTAGTAATTGCAATGCAATAATAGAAACAGAAACAAACACATTGGTTATTGGTTGTAAAAAAACAATTATCCCTAACAGCGTTACAAGCATTGGAGGTTCTGCGTTCGAAGGTTGCACCGGGCTTACAAGCGTTGAAATCCCCAATAGCGTTACAAGCATTGGCAATTATGCGTTCTACAATTGCAGCGGTCTTACAAGCATTGAAATTCCTGATGGTGTTAAAACCATCGGTACCAATACTTTTGCAGGATGTAGCAGTATTGAATCTCTATATATAAGCAGTACTATAGAGTCTATAGGTGACAATGCCTTTACAGGTTGTAATAATATTTTTGAAATTAGAGTAGGCTCAAAGAAAGCTGTCACTGCAAGTGAAAATATATTCAGTAGCGATGCTTATATCAATGCTTGTTTGTATGTACCCAATGGAAGAAAATTTGCCTACGAAAGAGCTACTCCTTGGAATAAATTCTACATCGTTGAGATGGACTTTACCGGCATTGACGAGATGCCTGAAGAGGTGAAAGCGGAAAGCGGAAAGGTGAAAACTATCTACGATTTACAAGGTAGAAAAATAGAAGTTCCAAGTGAAGGTCTATATATAATTGACGGCAAAAAGGTATTGATAAAGTAAAATCGTAGATAGTTTAGACAATGCCGGCAGCATCTCGTCAAGCGCAGTATAGCCGAAGGTTATACCGCTTGGGTTGCGGACAGACGGCATTGTCAAAACGCACAAAACGATTTGTAAGGCAGAAAAGTAGAAGTTCCAAGTGAAGGTCTATATATAATTGACGGCAAAAAGGTATTGATAAAATAAAATCGTAGATAGTTTAGACAATGCCGGCAGCATCTCGTCAAGCGCAGTATAGCCGTAGGTTATACCGTTTGGGTTGCGGACAGACGGCATTGTCAAAACGCACAAAACGATTTGCAGGGCAGAAAAATAGAAGTTCCAAGTGAAGGTCTATATATAATTGACGGCAAAAAGGTATTGATAAAATAAAATCGTGATAGTTTAGACAATGCCGGCAGATACACCGGGCTGCCCCTACAAGAATTGTTCCCTGCGCTTTTGAAGTGCAGGGAACAATCATCTTATTTCATCGCCCTCTCCTTTCTGAACTCACTTGGAGTGAGGCCTGTCATTCGTTTGTAGTAACGTGTAAAATATGACTGGCTTGGAAAATTGAAATCATCGGCAAGTTCCTGTATGTTTTTTGTGGTATAGGAGAGCTCATATTTGAGCCTTGCTGTCACTGCAGAGTCGATGATTGCCTTTGCCGAATGTCCCGATACCTCGTTGCACACTTCATTGAGATAACCACTGCTCACGCCAAGCTCGTTGGCATAGAAAAGCACCTCGCGCGAAACGGTGTGAGCTTCAACCAATTTATTTATAAAGATGCGGAAGAGCTCTTTCTTGCGTGGAATGTACTCGTAGGAGTTATCGTTATTGGCAATGTATTTGTTATAATAGTCCTGTTGCACAACAGAGAGTGAAGATATTTGCAGGCTTGCAATCTTGTCAAATTCATCCTCACCAACGAGTTCTTTAAGTTGCCACAAAGTAGACAGAATCTGTTTGTACAGTGCCAGGTACTCACTATGCAAATAGATTACAGGCGATTGTTTGATATATTTGAAATTCAAAAGATTTATATCTTTCAATATTGGAGAAAAACTCTCTGATGGCAGTACAAGGACAATACTGCTGTAATCGGCACTCGATTTCTCGAATGTAACTATATCCAATGGAGTTATTATAAGAAAGCCATTCTCCTTTAATGTGTATGAGGTATAATTCAGTTCAAAAGTCAGTTCGCCTGCATCGCAGAACACAAGCACCAAATTTCTAAAACGCAAGGGTTCGTTGGGGAGCGTAATACTGTCCATTTTAAGCAACCGTGCGTGGGTTATATCGTTTATACGTTTCATTGTGTTTTGATTTTGAAACAAATTTACATAAATCAAAACGACACACGCAAATATAACCGCAAAAAAGGACAACACCGCAGTTATAATGAAAGAAAAGACACCATATACTATGGTTCTATGTAATTTGTATATACCATTTTTACAACATCCCTATACTCTGCCGGAATATGAGATGTGTCATCAACTGTGAATAATGCAATGTTGAATCTTTTGATATCCTTTATTGATTTGAACATCGGATTGTTGAAAGCAGTAGTGTGCAGAGCAATCCAGTCAATGGATTCAATGTATTGATTACCGCTCCCAAAAAGTGTCGTGTTCAAATCTTGCGCCATACAGGAGTATAGGACACGAAAATATCCGTCATTTTTCAGAACAGAATAGTCCTGAAACGAAAAAGCCTCTACAACCATACGCTCCTTAAGGCGTGGAAAATTACGTTGTAATATTTCGGGATTTGAAATTTTGTCGGTGACAAGAAACAGGCCGTCGTGCAACTCGAAAAACGCATTTATCTCGGCTGCACTAACAGGTGTGTAACGGCCCAGGATTTTCCTTGTTATAAAATCGTTGTACGAAGGCACACTGTCGCCCCAATGGGCAAAACCGGTCATTTTATTGAAATTATCCCAAGAGTGTGCAGCTACCAACACACTGTCGCTTGTAAAAAGCAAATCGAATTCTATATATTTATACCCCTTTTCAAAGGATTGTTCCAGAGCTTCGCGCGAATTTGTGTAAATACAGCTGTCAACAACCCCTCCGGCGTGAGCGATAAGTTCAAAGGGATTTTCACTGCTTCTCTCCTGCATTGAGCAAGAGAGAAGTATAAACACCATCAGTAGCTGCAATATTCTTTTCATAATTATATGGGGCGTGTAATTTCAGCAAGGAATAGGCTCTCCTCGTCATTCAAATGAGGTGTAAGTACATCACAAACCATAGCATTATATGCATTGAGATAGGCAATGGCATCGGCGCCAAGAATTTCAGGAACAACAGGAGTTGTATCTATTGGACACAATGTGAGTGGCTCCAGTTCATAGAAGGTGCTGAATTCGCTTTCACAATAGTGCTTCACAAGCATTGTGTTCTCTATTCTTATACCAAAACGACCGGCTTTATAAAGTCCGGGCTCATTTGTAACAGTCATTCCGGGCTGCAGATGAGTTGGCATATTATTCATTCTTATTTGATGCGGACCTTCGTGAACATTCAGGAAATGCCCCACTCCGTGACCTGTGCCGTGCAAATAGTTCTCGCCGGCACGCCATAGCCATTGACGTGCAAGGACATCGAGCTGTGTACCACAAGTGCCTTTGGGGAATTTTGCCATTGCAAGCGAGATGTGTCCTTTGAGAACACGTGTATAGTCCTCGCGTTCCTCGTCGGTGAGCTCGCCAAGCGGAATGGTACGTGTCACGTCGGTTGTGCCACCAAGATACTGTCCTCCGCAATCAAGCAACAAAAAGCCACGTTGTTGCAACACGGCATTCTCGGCCGGTGTAGGTTCATAGTGCACAATGGCTGCGTTTGCGCCGTATGCAGCAATAGTAGCAAAACTCAAGCCGCGGAACTCGGCATCCTTGCTTCGCAACCTGGTCAACATACTGTCTACATCGAGTTCTGTTAGGCCACCATTCTCAACGGCTGGCTTCAACCATCTGAGCAATTTCACCATTGCAATACCCTCACTGAGCATCGCCTTCTTGAAACCTGCAATCTCCACATCGTTCTTCACAGCCTTCATCAGAGCCACAGGCGAATCATTGAGCAACGGATAACAAGCTGTATTCAAATTCTCGAGCACGGCCCTGTTGCAACGGTTAGGCTGCATCATCAACGATGCACCTTCAAATTCACGGAGTGCCTGCCACACTTCGCCATATCCGGCTAAAGAGATACCCTCACCGGCAAGATACTCTTTCATATCGTGAGATACCTTTTCGCCTTCGATAAATAGCGTTGCTGTGTTGGCTGTTACAAGCATATATGCCACAAAAACAGGATTATAATCAACATCGGTTCCGCGCATATTGGTCACCCACGCAACCTCGTCGAGCATTGTGAGCATAACACCATCGGCGCCCTGCGATGAAAGGGCCTCGCGCAGACGTGCCAATTTATCACGCGAACTTTCGCCACAATACTCCAAAGGCAACTGAAAGACTTGCCCCATAGGCAATTCGGGACGGTTTTCCCATATTGTTGCAAAAGGGTCGGTTGTAGCTTCAAGTGCAATGCCGGCAGCAGATAGTTCATTGCCCCAAGCCTTTGTCTCGGCAATGGAACACACACATCCGTCAACACCCACACGTGCGCCCTCGGCAAGGTTTGCTGAAAGCCAAGCGGTAATTGAAGGAGTGTCGGCTGCGCCATCTTTCATCAGTTCAAAGCCTGTTCCCTCAAGTGATTTCTCGGCAGCAAGCCAATAACGCGAATCGGTCCACAAGAGAGCCTTGTCAGCAGTGATAACTGCTGTTCCCGCCGAACCGTCGAAGCCCGAAATCCACTCGCGTGATTTCCAACAATCGGCAACATATTCACTGCTGTGCGGGTCACTGCTCACAACGATAAATGCATCAATGTTATCGGCACGCATAAAGTCGCGCAACTTCTCTACTCTGCTTTGTATTGTACTGTTATCCATATATTCAATTATTAGTCATTAAAAATCAAAAATCCTATTCTATTATTGCATACGCTATATAATTATTATCGGGCGTCACCGGTACAAGGTTCATATAGCCCTTGACTACCCTGCCGTTCACAATCTTCAATGGATGTTCCGACTGCATTTCAAGATGCAAGCGATAGGCTTCGCCATTGCCCTTAAAATAACTTACCCGATAAATACCCTTGCAACCGTAGCCCACGAAACGGTCATAAAACAGACGGGACACAACCCCCATATTCATACGGAGATTTATCTCCATACAGGGATTAAGACGGCAACCGTCACCGTTGTCATACACCATCATATCAACACCAAAATATCCGTGATAGCCACTCTCGGCCAGTAGATTCCGCATTATATCACATAGACATTTCTTTACTTCGGAGATTTTTCCCAAAGGGATATATTCCGAAATGCGCCTTTCTACCTCTTCGTTTGAAGCGAGTATATTACCCACGTATGCACCATTCTCGGCCGTAAAAAGGGAATATCCAGCGAACTCTATACCGCTTGCCGTTGCAAGAAATTCCATAGCAAATTCTGTTTTCACATTCAGGAAATGTTCACATACCACACCGCCTTGACGCCTGATAACCCCTTTACAGAAATGTACCATAGGTTCTTCGGCTCTGCCAATGCCCCACATTATCCCTTTACCACTGCCCGACCAAGGTGCTTTAACAACGCAACGCTCACAACGGTTGACAAACGAAACTGCATCGTCAAGATTATCAATATATTGTGGCAATGGTGGCGTGTCAACACCCGAATTACGCAAAGCCAAAAGAACATCAATCGTCAGCACCCGGTTCGAGAGGTTACGTATTTGTTCTATCTCTGCATCGCTTGGCAACAACTCCTTGGCAAATCCCATAGCCTTAAGACGATGACGCATCTGCGCACTCCATCCCCACGGTGAAAGAGATGTCACCACTTGCCGCATTGATGGATTGTAGATTTTAGGCAAATTAAAAACAGTTGCCATCGCGTTGCGGAACAGGATGTGTTCATCGGGCAACGAAACGACATCTTCGGCACCGGCATACCATAGCGGCAACGAAGCCAACTCTGTTGCAATGCGCATTGCTGCCGGTGGCGGACAATAACTAAAACCGCCATCGGCTAGAGCGAGATCATTTTCGGGATTGAACAGATGTAGCTTCACGATAATAATATATCAATATCTGAATTTTGCCTTTTTGTTTTTCTTGCCACGCGTTTCCTCGTTCGTGAATTTATTTTCGTAGATTACCTTGAAGTTTATGGGTATTGACATTTCGGCTCTTACCGCACGGCCATTCTTTTTTCCGGGTATCCAGGGTGGCATCTTACTTACCACACGCACGGCTTCGGCATCGAGGCTCTTAGACACGGAACGTACAACCCTGACACCTGTTATATAACCATCCATACCGACAGAAAAAGCCACCAGCACCTCACCCTTTTCATTGTTCAGACGCGCCTCAAGAGGATATTCAAGCTCCGAAATTATATACTTGTGCAGTTCGGCTTCGCCACCGGGAAATTGTGGCATAACAATTTCGTCCTGGTTATCTTGTGCCGAAGAACTACACACAGGAGCCATAGCCAGCACAAACAGCAGCAAGAAGGGAATTATATGTTTCATCTTACAATAATATTAATAATAACAAAAATAACACTTTAAATCGAAGCAAAAAAAAGTTGGAGAACAAATTTCTTTGTTCTCCAACTAAGGGTGGCTGATCGGATTCGAACCGACGACATTCAGAACCACAATCTGACGCTCTAACCAGCTGAACTACAGCCACCATATTACTTCCTGTTTTTCGAAAGCGATGCAAAGGTATGAACTTTTTTGGTATTATCCAAACAACGACGAAGTTTTTTCACAACAATATCAAAACTTTTTCAAAATAACGGGCTTTTTATGGGTGTAGGAGAAAGAAAAACACCCACATCCTTCCGGATGTGAGTGTCAAATTGAAAAGAGAACTATGCTCTGTTATCACTTTACAATGATAAGGTAATAGTTCTTCTTACCCTTTTGAACAAGGATATATTTGTCGTTGAGCAGATTTTCGTTGTTGATTACCTGGTCAAAGGCTGCAAGCTTCTCCTTATTTACAGAAACGCCACCACCCTGAACAAGTTTACGCATCTCGCCCTTTGAAGCAAAGATTGCGGCAAGGTCAGTTGTAAGGTCGACAGCCTTAATACCCTCGGCAATAGCCTCGCGTGAAACCTCGAACTGTGGAACACCGTCAAAGACAGCAAGCAGTGTATCCTCGTCGAGTGAGCGGAGCGCATCGGTAGAGGCATTACCAAAGAGGATACCAGAAGCTTCGACAGCCTTGTTGTACTCCTCCTCGCCGTGAACAAGCACAGTAACCTCCATTGCAAGACGTTTCTGCAACAGACGCAAATGTGGAGCTTGAGCGTGCTCTGCAACAAGAGCCTCAATCTCCTCGCGGCAGATTGATGTAAATATCTTTATATACTTCTCGGCATCCTCGTCACTGACATTGAGCCAGAACTGATAGAAACGATAAGGCGATGTATAGCGCTTATCGAGCCAGATATTACCCTGCTCTGTCTTTCCGAACTTCTTGCCATCGGCCTTTGTAATGAGCGGACAGGTGAGAGCAAACACCTCGTTACCCGACATTTTACGAATCATTTCGGTACCGGTTGTGATGTTACCCCACTGGTCGGCACCACCCAACTGCAACTTACAGCCGTGGGTTTCATTCAAGTGAACATAGTCATATCCCTGAAGAAGCTGATATGTAAACTCTGTAAAAGACATACCATCGGTGCCTGCCTCGCCCGACAAGCGACGCTTTACAGAGTCCTTAGACATCATATAGTTCACAGTAATCATCTTGCCGATATTACGGATAAAATCAAGGAATGTGAACTCTTTCATCCAGTCGTAGTTGTTCACAAGCACTGCTGCGTTAGGCGCATCGCTGTCAAAATCAAGGAAACGGGCCAACTGTTTCTTGAGAGCCTCTTGGTTGTGGCGAAGTTTCTCCTCGTCAATGAGCACGCGCTCCTTAGATTTGCCCGATGGGTCGCCAATCATACCTGTTGCACCACCAATGAGGGCAATGGGCTTGTGACCACAAAGTTGGAAATGACGAAGCATCATAACACCAACAAGGTGACCGATATGCAACGAATCGGCTGTCGGGTCAATGCCCAAATAGGCACTTGTCAACTCTTTCTGCAACTGTTCTTCTGTTCCGGGAGTCATATCCTGGATCATTCCTCTCCATTTTAATTCCTGTACAAAATTCATAATGTTATATTTTATTATAATTCTTTTCTTGATTTTACAAACGATATAGCTGTGAAGGTGTTGCACGCTTCAGCACAACAAGCTGCACATCTTTTCCGGCAATAATTCCGTAGTCGCCAAACTCCATTGTCACAGCTTTGTATGCAAGTTCGGGATGATTGTTCTCCTCACTTAAATGGCAAAGCCAAATATTCTTCAGGTGCTCATTGAAATGCGATGCAAGATATTTTGCCGTAGCCTGATTACTCATATGACCACGAGGCCCCGAAACACGCACCTTGAGAAATTCGGGATAGCGTCCCATCGCAAGCATCTGTTCTTCGTAGTTGGACTCAATGACAAGATGGTTGGCCTGGTCAATGTAATAGGATGCGTTGGGTGTAATCTCGCCCAAATCGGTTGCTATACAAAATTTCTTGTCACCAACCTCAATGAAATATCCCACATTATCACTTCCGTCGTGTGGCACTTCAAAGGGAGTGATAACAAAATCGCGCAAAGTGAGTGGCTCCTCTTTTTGGACATACCTCACATAGGCCGGTTCTATGGGTTTTGAAACGCAATAGTTTTGCGTGATGCCTTTATGCACCTCTTTGGTTGCATATACAGGAATATTTGCCTTTGATGAAATCACCCCAACCGACTTGATGTGGTCGGCGTGGTCGTGTGTAACAAACAGGGCGCAAATGCTTTCAAAAGCAATTCCTTCCTTTTTCAAAGCCATCCTGATGGTCTTTGACGGTATTCCGGCATCTATGAGAATACCATAGTCACCCACCCCAAGGTAGTAACAATTTCCGCAGCTACCGCTGCCAATACTCATAAATCGAATCTCCATATATATATTATTATCTTCTTCTTCAAAACAAACCTTCATCATCAGAAGGGGTAGCCAATTGCAAAATGCAAGGCAAAGTCGCGGTTGAAATTCGGTGTTATTATCGGGAATTTCTCCTTGCCGCTATATGCCGGATTTATAGCCTTCATAGCCGCATCAAGACGGAACACGAACATATCAAGTTCCAATCTCAATCCAAGACCATAAGAAACGGCAATGTCTTTATAAAAGGTTGTAATATTGAACTGTCCGCCTGGTTGCTCTTCGTAATTACGAATTGTCCAGATGTTACCGGCATCAATAAACACAGCCGAGTGCACCATCATAAAGAGGTGTGAACGGAACTCAACACTCATATCGAGCTTTATATCACCCGACTGGTTGATGAAATCAATATTCTTATTGCTATTCTTGTAACTTCCCGGGCCAAGCGTGCGCACAGTCCATCCGCGCAGGCCATTTGCACCACCGGCGAAATAACGTTTCTCAAAAGGAAGGATGCGCGAATTTCCATAGGGGTATGCAATACCAAATCCCAAATGCATAACCACCTGATTTCTGTCATCAATCCTTACACGTGTGGTGAAGTCCAAATCTCCTTTAACATATTGGGCATAGGCGATGTTCATAAACGTATATTGTCCATCGGCGTTTTTGGCACTGTTGAACAGAGAATTAATTCCATACAGCACATTACCGGAACACTCCACATTTGTTCTCAAAGAGTAAACAAATCGTTTATAACGGTTCGCTTCGTTCAACGACGAGTTGTAGGAGTATGTATAGCCCAATTTTGTAATCAAAAGGTTCTCGTAATTATATTTCAATATCGAGTTGCGGTTTGAAATACTGTCGAGGTACTCCTTCTTGAATGTTTCGGCAATCCAAGGTACATAGATGTAGTTCAAGTCAATGACATCGAGTTTGTGCTGTGTCTCTTTTTTACGGCTCCACATATAACTCCAGGTACCGGAAATGAGCTTACGGTTGAACTCCGGACGATCCTGCGAATTAAACTTGAGCGAGAACAGTGATGATGACACAAGTTTTCTTTGACCGGCCGGAACCAACGAAGATATAAGACCACCCTGAAAGCGCAGACTCAATTCTGCACCATACTCAAAGAACTTATTACCATTGTATCCCCTGAGGTTGGAAACAGCCTCATAAGCGCAGAACAACCTCAAAGCAAGTTGCTCAGAGCCTTTGAAAAGGTTCTTATCGGATATTGTCACCGATGCCAATGCACCGAAATTTCCGGCAGTATTGGTTCCGTCAAGGTCAAAACCGACCGTGCATCGCTTGCTCTTTTCGTACATAATATAGCAGTCGAGCAATGCCGTATCGGGGCGTTCCTGCATTCTTACGGTTGTATATTTCAATGCCGAAAGCTGTGAGAAAGAGCTATATGTCTTGTCCACATTATCCTGCGAGAACAGCTCGCCCGGAGTGATGTAGGTATTCTCAAGCAATTTCTTTGTACGGACCACCGGAGACTCCTTGTACAGGAGAGTGAAATTATCGTGCACTATGGTGTCACACTGTTCCAAAAGAGCATCATCAAGATGAAGACCCGCATTTGCGACATAGTAGATTTTACCAATACGATAGACCTTATGGTCAACCGGTTCAGCATTGGCAGATGGGATAAAACCGGCAATATTCATTGTCAGCCTCACCTTGTTTGAGTGATGTGCAGTATCGGCAGTGTAGGTGATATGCTCTTTCTGGAAACGATAGTATCCATTATTCTTGAGCAGATTGGTTACTCGGCGACGCTCCATTTCCATACCATCGACATTGAACGGCATACCGACCTTAATCATTGAAGAGGCAGAGTCGGCCAATATAATCTTGGCAAGAGCGGTATCCTCACTCACCATCTTGAAATCCGATATATAGTATCTCTCTTTCTCGTGAAGATAGTAGATGACCTTTGCACGACGTTTCTTTTCGTTGACAAGTGTTTCGAGGTCGACACGCGCGTGCAGATAACCATCATTGAGGAGCATCTGTTGAATGTTCAATCTTGTAGCCTCGGCAAGTCTTTTGCTGAAGACAACAGGTTTTTCACCAAGACGACGCAATACACGGTTTCCCCAATTTGTAGAATCACGTCCCGAAAGGGCGTATGTGTACATAGGCACCTTTACAAGGCTGAACCATTTTGCATTAGGTTTTTGTAGAATGTATTTTTCGGCCTTTGACGCATTGGCGGCGTTTGTATTAGAAACAATATCGACATCGTTGAGCAGATACTCGCCCTCGGGAATGAATTTCTTCACCGAGCACGAGAACAGCAAAAGCACGCTCAAGAGCGCAAATACTATTTTCCTCAACGACGTCATTAAAAACTCAAATAATAGATTACAAAACCTAAAAATCCCCCTAATAACGGGATTATACTAAAAATAATTTACAAATATACGAAAAACTTGAAAGATTTAAGGTAGATTTGCACCACTTTAATCACGCAAAAAGCAAAAAAGATGTTGAGCAAAGCACTTCAGAAACGCATATTGGCACTCGATAACAAAAAACAGAGAAAGGAAAGCGGTCTTTTTGTTGCCGAAGGTGGAAAAACAGTCCTCGACCTTATGGCAGCAGGGATAGCGCTTGACAAGCTAATAGCCACCACAGAATGGCTAAAAGAGCACCGTCTTGACCCCGAAACAGAAGTTATTGAAGTAAGCAATGAAGAGATGCGACGCATCAGTTTTCAACAGGCACCCCAAGGAGTGATGGGAATTTTCCACCAACCACAGTACGAAGCCGACTACACCACCCCGGAGCGTGAGTTATGCCTTGCACTCGACAACGTGCAAGACCCCGGCAATCTGGGTACGATAGTACGAATTGCCGACTGGTTCGGCATAGAAAATATTTTCTGTTCAGTGGGAACAGCCGACATCTACAACCCTAAAACCATACAAGCGACAATGGGCGCCATAGGCCGCATAAAGGTACATTATGTCAACCTGCCGGAATTCCTTGAGTCGATAAAAGAAAAAGCTCCGTTATACGGCACATTCCTTGACGGCGAGAACATCTACAACAAAGAACTTAAAGGCAATGGCCTGATAATAATGGGAAACGAAGGTAACGGAATCAGCAAAGAGTGCAGCAGGAATATCACCGAAAGACTTTTCATCCCCAATTACCCATCGGGGCGTGAAACATCGGAATCGCTCAATGTTTCGGTTGCGACAGCCATTATATGCAGCGAATTCCGCCGCAGGGGTTAAATGGATGCTATCTCACCTATCGTCAACACGCCGTCACTACTTTTTTGAATATACAATTCATTGACAAGAATCATCGAATGACTCTCTTTCTCAAACGGGAACCATTCGAGCTGGCAATCACCACCCGATTTGACCACATATCTCTCCAACACTTCACCTGTTGGCAAGTACAATCTGCGAGCCAAATACAACATTGAAAATCTTTTTATTTTGAATTTGCCGTAGGATGAATTCTTTTAACAGACAATGCGTCAAGCAACACCCTTGATGTATAAGAGGTATCGTTGTCGAAATAGTACACATAGCCCGACATTGACTTCAGTGAACTGCCGAAATTCCTTGAAGCGGCAACGGTATAATCTCCCGCCTCTTTGATGCTGATACCCTTAACACAATATGAGTCGTCGTTATACTCAAGTGTTATGGCAGCATAAGCCTCCTGATTGACATTTGCCTCATTTTCCGAGACAAACATTGCATTAAATGAGAACACAAGGCTATCTCCGGCAACAAACGACGAGTCGTCGGGAGTATTGAAAGAAAAGAGTATTTTATTATTAAGTGGCGTTGAAGAGAGTACTTTCACAGGAAATCCAGTCCACAACTCAGCAACATCCGAAGCCAAATAGGCTGCATCAATATCAACACCTTCGTTTTGCAGCACCTTTGCGCCACCCAGAACATCTACATCTTCTTGGAAACGCTTTTCAAGGTTCTCGTAGACGCCTTTCATGTGCTTGGGATAACGGTTGTACCACGCAAGTGAAGAGTCGAAATGCTCCTTGCTGACATTATGCTTGTCATAGACATAGGCATACATAAGCTTCTCTTTGTAGTCGGCCGATGCAAATGTAGACGACATAGAATTGGCCAAGTGATAGTCATAGAGAATATCCTCCATCTTTCCGGGTGGCAGAATATTCTCAGGCATCTCCACTTTACAAGAAACCAGTAGCAGCACCAATAGCCCTGTCACGAACTTAACGACATTCCTCACCATCTTCAAGCATCAACCTTTAAAGACAAACTTTCTGTACCATATCAAAATCGCAACAACGCTGCAACTGATACAGGCATCAGCAAAATTAAACACCGGGCTAAAGAATATGTCGCCACCTATAAGCGGCAACCATTCAGGCCACACAAAGAGTGGGAAATAGAACATATCCACGACGCGTCCCTGAAAGAAAGAGGCATACCCTTCGCCCCAAGGAACAAAATGTGCCACCTCGCCATAGCTCGATGAAAAAATCTCGCCATAGAACAGACAATCTATCAGATTGCCTGCAGCACCGGCCAGAATCATTCCCACCGAAAAGATAAAGCCCAATGGATAGTTCTTGTCCTTAAGAAGTTTAATAAGCACGTAGATAAGGAAAGCAATGGCAAGCACACGGAAACCGGTAAGGAACAATTTATTAAAAAGTTCCATACCAAACGCCATTCCATTATTCTCAATGAAACGAATCTGGAACCAATCTCCAAAAACAGAAAAGCCGTCACCCAACGCCATACTTGTCTTTACTGCAATTTTTATCACCTGGTCGATAAATATTGCAAGCAACACCGATAGCCAAACAAAAAGGGAACGACCTTTCGAGTTATCTGCCATATATGCTTATCTGTTCTTCTTGGCCTCAATGCTGAGTGTAGCGTGTGGCACAGCCATCAATCTCTCTTTAGCAATGAGTTTTCCTGTTTCACGACAAATACCGTAAGTCTTGTTCTCAATGCGGATGAGAGCTGCCTGCAAACCCTGGATAAACTTTGCCTGACGGCTGGCAATCTGCATCTGTTCCTCGAGGTAGGCTGCATCGCTACCATCCTCCAGTCCTTTATAAGTAGGTGATGTATCTGCAACGTCATTTGAATCCTCGTGACGCAAAGCTCTCATAATTTGATCATAATCTCTCTTTGCAAGTTCCAACTTCTGCATAATCACAGCGCGGAATTCTTCCAATTCTTCATCTGAATAACGGAGTTTTTCTGACATATCTCGTAATTTATTATGGTTAGTAATACAATATATAGTTTATCAAAGTTTTCTTACAGATAGTTTCACAACGATGTTATCCAATTCTACAACATTGTCACCATCTACGTTGTTGCTGATTTTCAGTTCATCGGCAAGAACCTGATTGCAGATATAGCCATTAAACTGTTCAACGGCAGAATCAGTAACCTCATTGCTCTCTATTTCAACCACAATGCGGTCAACAATATCAAAGCCACTATCCTTGCGCATTGCCTGAATTTTCTTGACAATTTCACGGGCAACACCCTCGCGACGCAAATCCTCTGTCACCTCAACATCAAGTGCAACAGTCAATGCACCTTCGTTGGCTACAGTCCAACCAGGAACATCCTCGCTGAAGATTTCAACATCGGCAAGTTCAATGAGCGCGTCTACACCCTCAACCTGCAAAGTGATATTGCCATTCTTCTCAAGTTCAGCAATCTGCTCCTGAGCCATATTGGTAACAGCCACGTTCACACTCTTCATAAGCTTACCGAACTTCTTTCCAAGAGTGCGGAAGTTACATTTGATTTTCTTGACAAGAATACCGTCACCCTCGACAAAGACAAGTTCTTTCACATTCACCTCGTTGAGGATGAGCTGTTTTACAGCCTCAATACGGGATTTCATCACCTCGTCAGCCGCAGGGATTGCAATCTTCTGCAATGGCTGTCGCACAATCAGAGCCTCTTTCTTGCGGAGCGCAAGCACCATTGACGAAATCTGCTGCGCCAATACCATACGATATTCCAACTCGCTATCAACACTCTGCTCATCGCACTCGGGGAATTTTGCAAGGTGAACCGATGTAGCATCACCACGTCCGGTAACCGATGTCAAGTCCTGATACAGACGCTCTGCATAGAATGGAGCGATTGGCGCCATAAGGCGGGCAACTGTTTCAAGACAAGTATACAGTGTCTGATATGCCGACAATTTATCCGTGCTCTGACCGGCACCCCAGAAACGTTTACGGCTAAGACGTACGAACCAGTTACTTACGTTGTCAATAACAAAATCCTGTATCAAACGACCTGCCTTTGTGGGCTCGTAGTCGTTCAAACAGTTGTTGACATTCTTCACCAATGTATTGAGTGCCGACAGAATCCAACGGTCAAGTTCAGGACGTTCTGCAAGCGGAACATCGGGTTCTGAATATGTAAAACCGTCAACGTTTGCATACATAGTGAAGAAGCTATATGTCTGGTATAATTTACCGAAGAATGAGCGTGTAACCTCTTTGACACCCTCTTCATTGAAACGCAGATTGTCCCAAGGTGCCGAGTTGGTTATCATATACCAACGTAATGCGTCACTACCATAGTTCTCTATTGTATCAAATGGGTCAACCGCATTTCCAAGACGTTTTGACATCTTGTCACCGTTCTTGTCGAGCACAAGACCGTTTGAGATTACAGTCTTGTATGCCACACTGTCGAACACCATTGTTGCAATTGCGTGCAAGGTGTAGAACCAACCACGTGTCTGGTCGACACCCTCGGCAATGAAGTCGGCAGGATATACCGCACGGCTGTCGAGTATCTCTTTGTTCTCGAACGGATAGTGTATCTGTGCGTAAGGCATAGCACCTGAATCAAACCATACATCAATGAGGTCGAGTTCACGTGTCATAACCTTGCCGGTAGAAGAAACAAGTTTGATATCATCGACGTATGGACGATGAAGGTCTATCTTGTCATAGTTGGCCTTGCTGTAATCACCGGGAACAAAGCCTTTCTCCTTGTAAGGATTGCTTGCCATAACACCGGCAGCAACAGCCTTCTCTATCTCGTCATAGAGTTCTGCGACAGAACCGATGCAGATAGCCTCGCCATCTTCACTTGTCCAAATAGGCAGCGGAGTACCCCAATAACGGCTGCGGCTCAAATTCCAGTCGTTCAAATTCTCGAGCCACTTACCAAAACGGCCTGTACCCGTTGATTCAGGTTTCCATGTGATAGTCTTGTTAAGTTCGCTCATACGCTCCTTCATCTGCGATGCACGAACGAACCAGCTATCGAGCGGATAATAAAGCACCGGTTTGTCTGTACGCCAGCAGTGTGGATAGTTGTGTACGTGCTTCTCTATCTTGAATGCCAAGCCGGCCTGTTTCAGAACCATGCAGAGCACAACATCAAGCGTTTCAGCTTTTGCTGCAGCCTTGTCGTCATAACGGCCGTCAACAGTATATTGTGGGTCGTATGCATTCTTCACATACGCTGCTGCAAATTTTGCATACTCGTCTGTGTTCACATAGTCTGCAACGAAATTCTCGTCAAGTTCATCCATTGCCCAGAACTTTCCGGTAAAGTCGACCATTGGACGTGTTTCACCCTTCTTGTTTATCATAAAGAGTGAAGGAATACCGGCTGCCTTTGCCACAAAAGCATCATCGGCGCCAAAAGTAGGTGCAATGTGCACGATACCGGTACCATCCTCGGTTGTTACATAATCACCAGGAATTACTCTAAATGCCTCAGCCGAAGCATCAACAAAACTGTCGCCATCCTTTCTTACGGGTTTCACCCAAGGGAACAATTGTGCGTAATGCATACCGACAATGTCGGCACCTTTGTATTCTGCAATAACCCTGTAAGGCACAATCTTGTCACCGGCATTATACTCTTCGAGCGGCATATCGGCACCGGCAGGATTGAAGTGGGCTGCCAATAGAGCCTTGGCAAGCACCAATGTCACAGGCTGGCCATTATAGGCATTGTATGTCTGTACTGCAACATAGTCAATCTTTGGACCAACGCAGAGCGCCGTGTTTGATGGCAATGTCCAAGGTGTTGTTGTCCAAGCAATGAAGTATGGTGTACCCCAAGCTGTCATTTCGGGCTTGGGATCAAGCATACGGAACTGAGCAACCGCTGTCGTGTCCTTTACATCACGGTAACATCCGGGCTGATTAAGCTCGTGAGAGCTCAAGCCTGTACCTGCAGCTGGAGAATAGGGCTGGATTGTATAACCTTTGTAGAGTAAATCCTTGTTGTAGAGTTGCTTCAACAGCCACCACAAAGACTCGATATAGCTGTTCTCGTATGTGATATATGGATTTTCAAGATCAACCCAATAACCCATCTTACGTGTAAGGTCGGTCCACTCACGGGTGTACTTCATAACCTCCTCGCGGCAGTTACGGTTATAATCATCGACTGAAATCTTTTTGCCAATATCTTCTTTAGTAATATTCAACTTCTTCTCTACACCAAGTTCCACAGGCAAGCCGTGTGTATCCCAACCGGCTTTACGCTTGACCTGAAAACCTTTCATTGTCTTGAAACGGCAGAATGTATCCTTTATACTGCGCGCCATCACGTGGTGTATACCGGGCATACCGTTAGCCGAAGGAGGTCCTTCAAAAAAGACAAACGATGGAGCACCCTCGCGCTCGGTCATACTTTTTGAGAACAGGTCTTCTTTCTCCCACTCAGCAAGCACCTCCTTATTAATTTGAGGCAAATTGAGTTGATTATATACTGGAAATTTCTTCATTTTATAAATAAACGTTTATTTTCTTTTCAATTTTGCAAAGTTACCTAAATTTTCCGTAAAAACAAAAAGATAAACACAGAGAATAAACGCCTACATCCCTATTGTTTTAATACAGAAAGAGCTCTTCACTTCGCATCTATAACATATCTGATGCCCTGCATCTTGTGTGTCACAACCACCCTGACACCAAATTTATCGGCAACGTGACGGGCAATATGCTCGGCGCTATATACCGAACGGTGTTGACCGCCTGTGCATCCACAACACACCTGAACGTGAGTAAAACCACGTTTTTTATAAGTGTCAACCATATTATCAACCAAGGCGTATGCATTCTCAAGAAAATCGACTATATTACTCTCTTTTTCAAGGAATTCAATCACAGGTGCATCCATTCCTGTGAGTTTTTTGTAAGGCTCATAGCGCCCGGGATTATGTATTGCACGGCAGTCGAAGACAAAGCCGCCACCATTGCCCGAAGTATCATCGGGTATTCCACGTCTATAAGAGAAACTCATAACATCAACAGTGAGTTCCTTTACATCACTGCGCACAAAGATAGGCAATGCCGCAATCTCTCCGATAATAGAACGGATATAAGAGAATTCTCCTTGCAACCCATCCAGCAAATTACACAACTGCTCCAAGGCTGCCGGAATACTCTCGACAAAGGCCTTTTTACGTTCAAAGAGGCCACGATAACCATAAGTACCAAGATTCTGCAAGAGCCTGAAAACACGGAACAATTGCAACATCTTTACAAAATGTTCCCTGTCAACATCTTTATAACAAGCAAGAGCATCCAGATAAGCGTCAAGCATCGACTCTACAACTGAATCCGGATATTTTGCACGTGCCTGCCCGACGAACGATGCGACATCGTAATAAACAGGTCCTCTGCGACCACCCTGAAAATCTATAAAATAAGGGTTGCCATCCTTGAGCATCACATTGCGTGATTGGAAATCGCGATAGAGAAAGACATTGTCATTGTCACTCAAAAGCAGATTTGTCAACTCCACGAATTCATCCTCCAGCCTATTCTCATTGAATTCAACGCCGACACCTTTCAAGAAACAATATTTAAAATAATTCAAATCCCACATTATAGTGCGTTCATTGAAATCACTCACAGGATAGCACAAAGAAAAATCAAAACAACGTGCCACCCCGAACTGTATCTTCGGAAGTTCTGCCATCACCCGACACAGAAGCCCAACATCATCCACCTCAAACATGCCCTTTTCGCGCGCCGAAGCCATTGAGGCATAAAGGGTTGTATCACCAAGGTCGTCCTGCAAATAACACAAACCATCATCCGAGAGCGCTATCACTTGTGGAGCGGCAACACCAACATCATGCAAGGACTTTGACAGCGCAACAAAAGCCCTATTCTCTTCAACAGAAGTCCCGACAGCACCCATCACTGACTCACACCCTGTCATTCTATAATAGACACGGTTTGACCCATCACCACTCAATCTCACCACAGACTGCGGTTCAACCCCGTATGTTTTTATATATAATTCTTTTAACTTTTCCATCCAAAAAAACTTTGACCGCGAATATAACACAACTTGATGTAAAAACAGGAATTTTGTCTAAAATTTATTTTGTAATTATATACAAATACGGCGGACACAAATAATTGCGTCCGCCGTACATCTTATAGTCAAGGATTACTTTACAAGTATCTTTTTGCCGTTGACAATGTAGATACCGGGCTTTGTAATCTCTTCCAATCTGCGTCCCTGCATATCATAGATTACCTTGACATCGCTCTCAACCTCCACATCCTCAATGTCTGTCAGGTCTGACACTTTGAGTATTACGTCAATAATCTGACCTCCGTAGTTCGAGAATGTACCGCCAAAGTTACTGTTGCTGTCACCGGCAGGGTCAATACTACACCAATCCTGCTTGATACGCAAACGGTACACACCAGGAGCATCTGGCACAACAAATGTCGGCAGTGATGGCTTGCTGCGGAAGTCACCTGAAATCATCGCACCCTCACTATTCCAGCCGTTCTCGTCACTGTTACCGCCATTGTTGTAGAATGAATATGCCACAAGGTCCTCTGCGGGTTGCCAGTTGCTACCGTCCTCAATGCTTGCTGTAAAGCCATCTGCATCGTAGTCGATGTAGATATAGTGGTTGACCCAAGAACCTTCGGTTACAATACCGACAGACACCTGCTCACCTGGAGTTGCAACAAATTCCACTTCATCAGTCAAATCAAGATACTCACTAACGCGCTCATTGGCAGTAAGATCGTGTCTAACTTCACCGTACTGCGTACTTGTAAATATAAATGCATTGATATTACGCTCTGCATAATTTCTTGTACCGGTATTCGTTGGAGTATAATCAACCTCGTCACCAGGTGTTGGCTCTGGCTCTGGCTCCGGTTCTGGATTTGGCTCCGGTTCTGGTTCAACAGCAGAATCGCAGACGTTCAACATAAAGTCAACAATCTGACCGCCATTATCCATAAAGTCACCGAACTTACCGTCTGTATCACCGGCCGGGTCAATGTTACACCAGTCCATCTTCACACGTACACGATATACACCAGGCTCGGCAGGTACTGCAAATGAAGGCAAATCAACAGTGCTGCGTGCATCACCACTTATAGAAGCACCAACGCTGTTCCAGCCGTGTTCATCACTGCTTGAATCATTGTTGTAGAATGAATAAGATACAAGGTCGCCTGCAGGCTGCCAATTGCTTCCATCAGCAATTGAAGCTGTGAAACCATTATTGTCGGCATCAATATAGACATACGCGTGCATCCAAGAGGTAGCATCGTCATCATTGATAGCAAGAGTAACTGTTTCGCCAGGAGCAGCCTTCATTTCAATAGAAGCTGTGTAATCATTATAACATAGCAAGCCATCATTGATTATCATAAATGTATTTGAAGACTCGTCAGCATACTCTTGACTTGACAATGTTACAGTGTTAATCCAACGTGTACCCTTAGTCTTTGTTCCTGTAAATGCAGGAGTGTAATCGCCCGGTTCACCAGGTGTTGGCTCCGGTTCTGGCTCTGGCTCCGGATTAGGTTCAACAACACCGCCGCCCTCTTCTTCTTTGAATTCTACAGTATAGACAGTTACATTGCTGCTGTTTGACGCATAATCATTACCCTTTACTGTAATGGTCAACACCTTGCTGTCTGCATTGTAGCTTTTCTCAACAGATGCACCCTTTCCTCTTGGTACAAAAGAGAGTTTGCTCTCATCGTACTCCTTATTAATAATATAGTCATTCTGACCGGTTCTCAAATAGTCAACACCATCGTAGCTGAGAGAAGAAAGGTCTGAATAGTACACAAACTGAACATCATCGGCATACAGCGTTGTACCATCCTGCATATTACCACGAGTCCAATAGTCACCACCGCTGATAACGACATTCATCATTTCGGGAGCGTAGTTGTTTTGATACTCAATAGGCACTATTATCTCTTGCCAGCCACCACCTGTTGATGTGAATGTATAGTCACATTTTGCAACCAATGTTCCGCTTTGACTTGCCGAAGTCATACCTAATATAGCACGGTCAACATCATTTCTGGGCTGATTAGCAGAATTCTTGTTGCCGACATTAGATACAAAAGTTCCGTTCCACATATAGACGATAATGTGAGAATTCTCGCCCGTAGTGTCATCTCTCCTAAAACGTCCTTTGATAGCATCGGGTTTGTTGGTAAACTTCACGCCACCGTATGTACCACCATCACAATCGTTTATTGTGCTCGAAGCATAAACCCAAGGTGTTCCGAATGTTATAAAACCTGGAGCTACAGAACCCATACTACCAACGCCAATATACACATTTGTCATCTTCACAGTATTGTTGTCATTATACACCAATTGCTGTGATTTCGTCATTATAACCTTCTGATTGATTGACGAGCCGTTCCAATCAGATGGTTCGACACCGGGACGCTGACGCATCTCTCCGGTCTTCGGACTCGACATACTACCCGTACCGAAAGCCTCTGTGCTGCCGCAAGCACTCTTCCAGCTATCAAAGCTACCGTTCGGCAAATATTGCGCCTGCACTGTCAATGCAGCCAAAACAAATAATGTAGTAAAGATTTTCTTCATCATTATATTATTTAAAATTCACAATTTCTTTGTTATCACTCTCGCTAAAACACCCCCTTTCAACGGAGCGCATAAAGCGGTGCAAAGATAGTTCAAATTTTGCAAATTTTAAACATCAACATCTATTTTTTGAAATAACCTTAAAAATGTACAGCCGCACCACAAATCCGGAAAATCAAAAACATTTTTCCACCGATAGTATAATTTTATTAGAAACAGACACCACAAATCAATTTAAAACAATCATTTTGCTATTCATTTAAAAAAAACGCTTACATTTCTTTATTTTCAAAAAACAATGTATTACATTTGCAGAAAGAAGAAAAAACAACAAGCAAAACATTATAAAAAATGAACGTAGCAACCACATTAGAGAGCCTGAAAAAAAGATTTCCAAATGAGCCTGAATACTTTCAGGCCGTAGAGGAGGTTCTCCACTCTATTGAAGAGGAGTATAACAAACATCCCGAGTTTGAAGCGTACAATTTGATAGAGCGCCTCTGCATCCCCGACCGTATTTTCACATTCCGTGTAACCTGGATGGATGACAAAGGCAACGTACAGGTAAACACTGGTTATCGTGTACAGCACAACAATGCCATTGGCCCTTATAAAGGAGGTATCCGATTCCATCCATCTGTAAACGTAGGCATATTGAAATACCTTGCGTTTGAACAGACTTTCAAAAACTCACTTACCACACTGCCTATGGGTGGAGCCAAAGGTGGTTCAGACTTTGACCCCAAAGGCAAGAGTGACAACGAGGTAATGCGTTTCTGCCAAGCGTTCATCACAGAACTTTGGCGTCATATAGGCCCCGAGATGGACGTCCCTGCAGGTGATATCGGTGTTGGAGCACGCGAGGTGGGATATATGTTCGGAATGTACAAAAAACTCACACGTGAGTTCAACGGAGTATTTACCGGCAAAGGCCTTGAATTCGGCGGTTCACTCATCCGTCCCGAAGCAACAGGTTATGGAAACATATACTTCCTACAGGAGATGCTGAAAACACGCGGCGAAGAAATCAAAGACAAGGTGTGTCTTGTATCAGGTTCCGGTAATGTAGCACAGTACACTGTCGAGAAGATTATTGAGCTCGGTGGCAAGCCTGTAACAATGAGTGACTCAAACGGATACATCTACGACCCCGAAGGAATTGACCGCGAGAAGCTCGATTTCATCATGGAGCTCAAAAATGTACGTCGCGGACGAATAAAGGAGTACGCCGACAAATATGGTTGCAAATACGTAGCAAACGCTCGTCCTTGGTGCGAGAAGGGCGACATTGCGCTCCCATCTGCTACCCAGAACGAAATTAACGGTGACGATGCCAAAGCATTGCTTGCAAACGGTGTAATAGCAGTATCAGAGGGTGCAAATATGCCTTCAACCCCCGAAGCAATCCACGCATTCCAGCAGGCAAAAATACTCTACGCACCTGGCAAGGCATCAAATGCAGGTGGTGTGTCGGTATCAGGCCTTGAAATGAGCCAAAACTCCGGCAAAATCAACTGGAGCAGCACAAAAGTTGATGAAATGTTACACGAGATTATGTTCAACATCCACAGTGCCTGCGTCAAGTACGGTACTTGCGAGGACGGTTACATCGACTATGTAAAAGGTGCCAACGTTGCCGGTTTCCTAAAGGTTGCCAAGGCAATGATGGCTCAAGGAATAGTATAACAAGACGAGATTGATTGAATAAAAAATGATATTCCAGCAGAAAAGAGGCGCAGTTGCGCCTCTTTTCTGCTGAATAGTTGCAACACGCAAGGAAAAGAACTACCTTCGCGCAAAATAACCGACAAGAACTACTATGCTAAAGAAAAACAATGCCTGGCTATGGATTCCCTCTCTCTACTTCGCATCGGGACTCCCCTACCACGCCATAACATCAATCTCGGATATAATGTACAAGGATATGGGCATCAGCAATGCCGACATAGCACTGTACACCAGCCTACTGCTTATTCCCTGGACAATAAAACCCCTGTGGAGCCCAATTGTCGAGATGATAAGCACAAGACGTAAATGGACACTCGCATCACAATTACTGCTTGCCGTCTGTTTTGCAGCAATAGCACTCGCCGTTCCGTCAAAGTTTTTCCTTCCACTTACCTTGACTACATTCTTTGTCGGGGCTTTCGTTTCATCAACCCACGACATTGCACTCGACGGCTTCTACATCCTTGGATTACCTCAAGAAAAACAATCGTTCTTCTCGGGAATACGCAACACCTTCTACCGTATTGCCACTGTATTCAGTTCCGGAATTCTTGTAATGCTTGCCAACAAGCTGGGACAGAGCCTTGACAGCAACACTCTTGGATGGAGTACGACGTTTGCCATAACAGGTGTCATTATGCTTGCTTTGTGGTTCTACCACACCAAAGCAATGCCCACCCCCGAGAATGACATTCCGGGCAGCACAAAAAGCATAGGGAGTGCTTTTGGCAACTATGGCGATATAATAAAGACATATTTTAAGAAACCGGGCATTTGGCAAGCACTGCTATTTCTTCTACTATTCCGTTTTCCCGAGGCACTGCTTACAAAAATGAGCAAATTGTTCCTTATGGACGACGTTACCTGTGGAGGCCTTGCCTTGGACAAAGGCGAAATAGGTTTTGTATACGGAGTACTTGGAGTTATTGGACTTATAGCCGGAGGAATAGCCGGAGGAATATGTATCTCGCGCAAAGGACTCAAATTCTGGCTATGGCCTATGGTTGTGGCAATCTCATTGCCCGATGCCGTATACATATATATGAGTATGATACAGCCCACCAGCCTCGCGGCAATCAGCAGCTGCATATTCATTGAGCAATTAGGTTACGGTTTCGGATTTACCGCATACACCCTGTATATGATATATTTCGCTCAGGGAAAATACCCGACCGCACACTTTGCAATCTCCACGGCCTTTATGTCGCTTGGAATGATGTTGCCCGGAATGTTTGCAGGCACACTCGAAGAGTGGATGGGGTATGAAAACTTTTTCATCTTGGTAACAGTTTGCACTATAATCACTTTCGCCGTATCTGCAATAATAAAAATTGACCCGGGTTTCGGCAAAAAGCAAAAATAACATCTGTCCAAGACAAATCCCCAACATTTTCTTTATTCACGATGAAATAAATCAGAGCAAACTTTGTTTATCTCATCAGTTTGTTAGTATATTTGCAGAATACAGCGAAAAATATGATACTTATAGCAGATTGCGGTTCCACAAAGACCGATTGGGTATTATGTGATGGTGACAACGTTCTGGCAAGGGCCAGGACACAAGGATTAAACCCTACCCATCAAGACAGCGACGAGATATTCGAGATACTTTCATCTGAACTGACCGACGAAATCACATCGCAAACACCCGAAAAAATATATTTCTATGGAGCAGGATGCGCATACGAAACAGCAAACAACCGTATGCGTCAGGCACTCGAGAATATCTTTCCTACAAAGGAGATATACATAAACAGCGACCTCTTGGCTGCTGCACGTGCATTGTGCAAGCACGAGGAAGGCATTGCCTGCATATTGGGAACAGGCTCGAACTCCTGCCTTTTCGACGGCGAGAAAATCATAGAGAACACCCCATCGTTGGGCTACATACTTGGCGACGAAGGCAGTGGCGCGCATTTAGGCAGACAATTATTGAGCGATTGTCTAAAGAAACAGCTCCCTAAAAAGGTCTGTGAGAAATTCTTCGAGCAATACAATCTGAATGTTGCAACGATACTCGAAAAGACCTACCACAGCTCACTACCCAACCGCTGGCTGGCAAGCTTCACCCCATTCTTGAGCGAGAACAAGAACATCCCCGAGATTAGCACTATGCTCAAGCAATGCTTTACACAGTTCTTCCAGCGCAACACAATGACATACAGACGTTCGTGGTTACCGATACACATAATAGGCAACATAGGCATCCACTTCGGCGAAGAAATCAAAGAAACAGCCGAGAGTCTGGGACTGTCAATAGGCAACATCGTAGACAGCCCGATGAACGGATTAATTGAATACCATAAACAAAATAGTTAAAATATTATGAAAAAAGCATTTTTATCAGTTTTAGTATGCCTTGCATCAGCAGTGATAGCTTGCGGTTGTAGAGGAGAGAAAGATTTTAAGGCTCTGATATTGCCTGAGGACGCAAAGATTGACACATTGTCTTATATTGTAGGTATGGACATTGCAAACAGCATTGAGAAAAATATGATTCCAATGTTCAAAATCGATTACGATGTTATGACATCGTTCTTGATACAGGCTCTTGACCCACAAGCAACTCTTGAGATTGAAGGCGAGTCTTTCAACAAAGACAACTTCCGCGAAGTTGGCAACAAATATATGAGCAACGAGTTGAGAGAACGTGTAATGGCAGCACAGGCTGACACAACAGGAACAGCAAGCATCTACACCGACGAGAAGGAGAAGAAGATTGTATCTGCGATCCTCGGTGCAGACATTGCATACAGCGCATCACAGGTACAGTTTGAGCTTGAGAAGCGTTCACTTGCAACAGCCATCAACGACATACACAACGGCAAAGGTCGAATTGCTGAAGATTTTGCAGCAAATTATGTACAGCACTACTTCACAGTTGTCATCCCAGAGCAGAACAGAAAAGAATCTGAAGAGTGGCTTGCAGAAATTGAAAAGCAGGATGGCGTAAACAAGACCGAAAGCGGTATTCTTTACAAGATTGAGAATGCCGGCGACAGCAACATCAAAGCAGTCAACGACGAGGATGTTGTAAAAGTACTCTACACAGGCCGCACAAAGAACGGCAAAGTTTTTGACAGCAACCGTTGGAGCGACATGCCAAAGGAGCGTCAGGAGATGATTAAGGCATACCAGCCCGACCAGGCAGATGCCGACAACCCAATAGAATTCCCACTCAACCGCGTAATCAAGGGTTGGACAGAGGGTATGAAGCTCATTGGCAAAGGTGGTAAAATCACATTGTGGATTCCATCAGACCTCGCATACGGCGAAAGAGGCGCAGGCCAAGACATCGGTCCCAACCAGGCACTTCGCTTCGACGTAGAACTGCTCGAAGTAACAAGCAAGTAATAAACAAAGACCTCAAACAACAGCCGGCACGATTTTGCAATCGTGCCGGCTGTCTGTATATATATTATATTTAAGTTAAATTATATTATATATATCAACAACCGAAAAAAAGCATTATCTTTGCAAGATAGGATAATGAAGATAAATATTACAGATAATATGAAAGCATACGTATTTACAGGACAAGGAGCACAATTCAGTGGGATGGGAAAAGAACTCTATGATACCAATCCCATTGCAAAAGAGTATTTCGAGAAGGCAAACGAGATATTGGGTTTCCGCATCACAGATATAATGTTCAACGGCAGCGATGAGGAGTTAAGACAGACAAAGGTAACACAACCGGCCGTATTCCTCCACTCTGTCATTTCAGCAATTGCACAAGGCGATGATTTCCAGCCCGAAATGGTAGCAGGACACTCCTTAGGCGAATTCTCGGCATTGACAGCAGCCGGCGCACTCACATTTGAAGATGGCTTGAAACTTGTATATAAACGCGCTACTGCAATGCAGAAAGCCTGCGAAATACAACAGTCAACTATGGCTGCAATAATTGGTCTTGACGACGAAAGCGTTGAAAAGATATGCAACGAGATAAGCAACGAAGGCAATATCGTACAGGCAGCAAACTACAATTGCCCCGGTCAGGTTGTCATTTCGGGAAGCATCGAAGGCGTAAACGCAGCTTGCGACAGACTCAAGGAGGCAGGAGCAAAGCACGCGTTACCACTGAGTGTGAGCGGAGCATTCCATTCACCATTCATGCAACCGGCAAAAGAGGAACTCGAGGCAGCCATCAACGCAACAGAGCTATCAGCACCACGTTGTCCTGTATATCAGAATGTCGATGGAAAACCATACACATCACCACAGGAGATCAAGGCAAATCTGATAGCGCAGCTCACAGCTCCTGTACGCTGGACAAAGACAATACAACAGATGATTGCCGACGGAGCAAGCGACTTCATCGAATGTGGCCCTGGAAATGTCCAAAAGGGACTTATCAAGAAAATCAAGGCCGCTGCAGGCATTAAATAACAAAAGACAAAAAAACAGCGAGATGTCACGAATAATAATTTATCAACTCCTGCCACGACTCTTCGGCAACAGCAACGCGCAGTGCGTAACCGGAGGAACAATTGAACAGAACGGATGTGGCAAGTTCAACGACATAACACCCAAAGCCCTGAAAGCAATACGCGATTTGGGAGCAACACACGTTTGGTATACAGGTGTAATTGAACACACTACCCGCACAGATTACAGCAAACACGGAATAGCTCCGGACCACCCCGCTATTGTAAAGGGAGAAGCCGGTTCGCCATACGCCATAAAGGATTATTATGACAATGACCCCGACTTGGCCGTCAATGTAGAAAAACGCCGCGAGGAGTTCAAGGCACTCATTGAACGCACACACAAGGCTGGAATGAAGGTAATTATGGACTTCATCCCCAACCACGTTGCACGCCACTATTGCAGCGACAACACTCCAAAGGGAACATACAGTTTTGGAGAACACGATGACAAGAACGCCTTCTTTGTCGGCCACAACAATTTTTACTATTTAGGCAACCACTCATACGGCTGCAACATCGATGCTAAAGATTGTGCAGACGAGGAATATACCGAGAACCCTCTACGTGCAACCGGAAACGACTGTTTCGGCTCACCGGGACGCAACGACTGGTACGATACTGTAAAACTCAATTACGGAATCGACTACCGCACAGGCAACCGCCGTTTCTCGCCGATACCCAACACTTGGGTGAAGATGCTCAAGATTTTACGATATTGGGCAGCACAAGGCGTCGACGGTTTCCGTTGTGATATGGTAGAGATGACACCCGTTGAATTCTGGAGCTGGGCTGTGCCAAAGATAAAGGAAGAGTTCCCAGGAATGTTGTTCATTGGCGAAATATACCAGCCACACATCTACCGTTCATTCATAAAGGAAGGACATTTCGATTATCTGTACGACAAGGTTGGACTTTATGACACACTACGCGCTGTTATGAACGGCCAGACTTCGGCAAATGACATCAGCTACCCATTGCAGAGCACAGCCGACATACGTCACAATATGCTCACATTCCTCGAGAATCACGATGAACAGCGCATTGCATCCGATTTCTTTGCTGCAAAAGCCGAACGCGCCCTTGCCGCACTTATCATATCCACCACCATTGATACACAACCATTTATGCTGTATGCCGGACAAGAACTCGGTGAACGCGGAATGGACAAGGAGGGATATAGTGGCGTAGACGGACGCACAACAATTTTCGACTACTGGAGTGTTGACACTCTACGTCGCTGGAAAGGCAATGGCGACTATAAAGGTACAGAGCTCACAACCGAAGAGAAGTCCCTGCAATCATTCTACGCCCACCTGTTAAATCTATGCAACAGCAACGAAGCACTTTGCAGCGGACAATTCTACGGCTTGCAGTACGCAAACCCTCAGAGCGAACAATATGACAGCCACCACATCTTCTCATACCTGCGAGGTACAGAGAAGGAGCTGTTGCTGATTGCCACAAACTTCAGCGACAACGACAAGGAGTGTGGCATAACCATACCCGAAGAGGCTTTTGCCTATTACGGAATAACACACAACAATACAACACACAACGCTGTTGAACTATTGACCGGCAAAGACATGGAATTACCACTTAATCCATACGACAAAATAGAGGTTACAATCCCTGCCAACAGCGGAGTAATAATCAAATTCAACATATAATTATGAAGAAAATACTCTTATCAATAATGCTTCTCTTCGGTTGTGTGTCAGCCTACAGCCAAATAGAGCTCAACGACAGCATAATTGAATATATTGTAAAGAATGAGCGTAAGTATTTCGACGAAATAACTGAGATATACAACAGCAACGACCCGATGTTGCGCGTTGACGATATCGCTCTTGTGTATTACGGGCAAGCATTTCTTCCGCAATACAACCCCGGAAAGGACGAGAATGAACAGACACTCAAAAAACTCTACGAGGAGAAGAAAAATGTTGAGATGTACAACGTTGCAAAACAGATACTCGCCTACAACCCTGTAAGCCTTAACGCCCTGTTCAGCGTCTACATCGCCTCAAAAGAGCTTGGCAAAAGCGATGAAGAGTGCCTGTCATATTTAAAGAAATACCAGAATATCCTTGATATGATATGCTACTACGGCGATGGCAAAAGCAGCGAGACACCGTTCCGCATAATCACCCCCGATGACCAAGAATATATTATGTTCGGCAAGCTTCAGATTGAGAATGTCATTTCCCAGACGCTTGACACCGAAACACTTTGCAACATTGTCACAGTGAAGCCATCGGAAAGATTTCCCGGTCAACGCGTATACTTTGATTTGAGCCTATTCCTCTCTCAAGCCGGAAGAGAATAAAGCACAACACTAATCAGCCTCCTTCCGGAGGCTTTTTACGTACCTTGCAACTATGAAATACATAAAACAATTCGAGATAATATTGGCAATATCACTGATTGGTGAGCTGCTTAACCGTCTTATACCACTACCCATCCCGGCAAGCATATACGGAATGACAATTCTCTTCACTGCACTATGCACGGGTATAGTAAAACTATCGGCGGTAAAGGAAACAGGCCACTTTCTGATACAGATAATGCCAATGATGTTCATTCCTGCAACAGTGAGCCTGCTTGAATCGTGGAGTATTATGCAAAACTTTCTCATAGCCATCATTGTAATATCCCTTGTATCAACAATAATTGTTCTTTTTGCTTCGGGACATGCCACACAAATAATTATCAATCTAAAGAAAAAGGAGAAAAAGCAATGACAGAGATTTTAAGCAATTCACTTTTCTTTGGTGTAGGCATAAGCGTTGGCACATATATCCTTGGCACCATCATAAAGAAGAAAATAGACTTTTTCCTCTTCAACCCGCTATTGTTGGCCATTACAATGACAATAGCCACACTGCTTATTACAGGTATTGAATACAGCGAATACAACAATGGTGCAAAATATTTAAGCTACCTGCTTACCCCGGCAACCGTTGCACTTGCCATTCCACTCTATGAACAGGTAACAATTCTCAAGAAAAATCTATCAGCAATACTCATAGGTATTGCCTCCGGCGTAATCACCAGCGGACTCTCGATATTCGCCATGGCGCTACTCTTTGGCCTTGGGCATACAGAATATGTAACCCTTCTGCCCAAATCAATAACAACAGCCATTGGCATCGGTCTATCACAGGAACTCGACGGATATGTCGCCATCACCGTGTCTGCAATAATGATGACCGGTTTATTCGGGAACATTGCCGGCGGACTTCTGTGTCGTCTTTTAGGAATCAAGAACCCTATAGCAAAGGGCATTGCCATTGGCACTGCATCACACGTAATGGGAACATCAAAAGCAATGGAACTTGGCAAGGTCGAAGGTGCAATGAGTAGCCTTTCCGTGGCTGTAGCCGGCTGTATGACTGTTGGTGCAGCCATACTTTTTCAGCAACTTATTTAAAAAGAGATTTTTTTTACTCAAAAAGAAAGAGGAGAAAGTTTTTCAACTTTCTCCTCTTCGTACGCCGTCAGGGACTCGAACCCTGGACCCATTGATTAAGAGTCAATTGCTCTACCAACTGAGCTAACAGCGCATTTCCTTAACGCGTTGCAAAGGTACGACTTTATTTTAAATTAGCAAACTTTTTGGAACTATTTTTTGCAACTTTTTTTATCAAAACAGACAACACATTGATTAACAAGAATATTCAGAACAAACTTTTTTCACCAGAACCAACTTTTTTTCTTTTTCTTGTCTTTCTCGGCAGAAGATTGATTTGCATACACATCCCTCCACTCTTTGTTTTCACTAATCATCTTATATATAACGCCCCAATCCGGTATCCCTCCCAGGTTACGGTCGTCAATGAATATATCAGCATTAATCTTGCCAAAGCAATCATTGTTATCTAAAATCTCCTCAGGAAAATTCTTGTTTACGGCATAGAACTCCAGGCCACGTTTTCTGCACCATTCAACTGCTTCTTCCAATAGCCTGCCACGACGCACCGTCCACAATATAAGGCGATGCTGTTGGTCGGCAAGCATACGTAGTGTCGACACAGCGAATGGCAACTCTTCACCAATACTCGGATATTTATGTTCTACAATAGTTCCGTCAAAATCTACAGCAATAATCATATTTGTTACAGTTTTGTTTAGCAATTGCTAATATAGTGATTTTTACACGAAACAATCGGCTTTATTTGCAAAATATTTATTTTTTAAACAATTCCACAAAAAACAAAAAGATAGAATATTAGTATATTTGCAATAATTATGGAAAAATTAATACCACATAACATAGAGAGCGACACTTCATTCGAGAGTAGAATGTTAGGTGACGTCAAAGCCGGATTTCCATCTCCGGCCGAAGAGCTGCGTGAAAAGTTAGACCTTGTAAAACTACTTGTAAAACATAAAGCTTCAACATTTTTCTTTCGCATAAGCGGTGTTTCAATGGTTGACGCAGCGTTGGACGACGGCGACATAATCATCGTTGACCGTGCCATAGACCCATACAACAACTGCAAGGCCGTGTGCTACATTGATGGCGAGTACACAGTCAAGCGCGTGGAAATGGGCAACAATATGATTCGTCTGATGCCAGCGAACGAGAACAACAACACCTACAAGCCAATCGAAATCACCACGGAAAATGAGTTTATGATTTGGGGTGTCGTGACGTATGTAATAAAAAAAATGTAGTCAAAATTTGAGTAAGCACAGCCAATTTGGCTGTGCTTACTCAAATAATCCGCGAATCAACTATTTCTTAGACCACTGAGCACGAATGCGTTTAGGCAGTTCACTATACTTCATTCCAACCATCCACACCAGCGTGCGCTGCATTACCATAAAGCAAATAATCATAATCGCAACACCCAACACATAGTCAGTTGCTGAAGCGAGATTATTTTGCTCTAACCACACTATCAAAGCCACACTAACCAGCAACTCCAACTCGGCAGTTACCATACCTGGCGAGTAGAACTTTGGCAAACGGAAAACCCTAATCGCCATAATATGCACGATGCCTTCGAAGATACCAAGCGTAACCGTTACCAAGATTGGAATCACGCAGTCATCCCAGAAGAAAGGGACAAAAGTAAATGCCATTAACAGAATGCCGGTAGGTATGCGGCTTGCTCGTTTGGTCTCGGTTGGTACATCCTTGCCGATCATACCCGATATAAGGTCAATAAAACCACCAGGATAGTGCCCTTCCTCCCACTCGTGGAGAATAAATAGGAGATTGAAGACCATAACAAACTTCTGGATTACCGAAAGGTTATCCATCAATGCGCCTGCGAGCAGCAGGCCGAGTGAAATCACGGTGTAAATTTCGAGTGCGTAGTTTTTGATAAACTTTTTCATATCTAATATTTTTTGATGTTATCGACGAAGTTTGGCTATGCCATTCTTAATAGAAAAAGCTGTTGCCTCATACTCGGCAAAGCCATAGCGCGTATCTCTATTTCTGAAAATAAGCACGGGCAACAGAATCATCACAACAGCCACCAATGGAAACACTAGCAACGGAGCCCACCAATAGTATGATGGAAAGTTAAAATGCTCGGCTATATAACAAAGGTAATAGATACCGAATGGCACCATAGCAAGGAGAGCCGAAGCGCAACCGGGGCTATACCAAGAGTGCAGTTTACGGTTTATAGCAATACAATGTATAAAGACCTGAGCCATAGTAAAATAGGCGATAAAGATGCCGAGCCACAGCACCTCGTGAAAGACAAAACCGCAGATGTAGAGCGGATATGCCAATGCCACATTTACAATAAAAGCACTCAGTTCGTTGAGGGGATATTTGCCGAAATCCTTCTTCTCGCCCATAAGTCCTATGTTCATCGCAGCAGGGAAACCGCCAGGCAGTACATATTCCTCAAACTCGTGAAGCAGGAGCAACATAAAGAATACCGCCATAAATCGTTGTGTAGGAACAAGAAGGTCGGCAAATGTGACGACTAGCAGTGCAACAATGGCAAAGATAATACCACCAACTGCTGGCCAATAACGCATATAACTTCGTAACATAACTAAAATAATATTTTGTTTTATACAAAGTTCGGCATATTTGTAATTGTCCATCTTATCTTTTGCAGACTACTCTTTATCTTCTCGATACCAAATTACCGCGATATATAGAATTTTTAGTTATTTGTATTATCTTTGTATAAAATTCAGCACAATGACTCAACTTCATAAGATGTCTATTACGCAACTCTCCGATGTGGAGGATTTGCATCTTGTTACATATCCTGGATTTGCCATCAATCAAGGCGTAAGAATCGCCTCGGCAGTGGGACACATTATGAAACAGGGCGAACCATATCGTCTTATGGAAAATCGCATTGTCAGAGTATTAAACGGTTGTTTAAAGTTATCGGTAAATTTGATTGAATATAAGGTAATAGACAATGAGTCGTTGTATGTTGGCCAGAACTCCATAGTGGAAATCCTTGACTACACTCCCGATACCGTTGTCGACATTATGGGTTTTACTCTTGCTGCTGACAACGAAAATATCAAGTGCGTGTATAAATTGAATGCGGAATGCGCGAAGTGGATTGAGATTTACTTTCAGCTGATATATGCTACCGCCCAAGCCCTGCCGTTTGAGAATAGAAGTATTCACCACCTATTAATGTCGTTACACTCACGCATTGTAGAAGATTCGCACACACATAGCAACGAGCACGCACATCCCAAAGGACGAAAAGAGCAGTTCTTTCACTCATTCATCGAGTTGCTTAATTCAATTTCAGGCAAACACGAACTATCATTTTATGCCAACCGTTTGAATATCTCATCGCAGTATTTAAGCCGACTAACCGCAGAAACCAGTGGTATTACAGCTGGCGATTGGATAAACCGAGCAGTAATTTTGCAGGCTAAACTGCTATTGCGCAATAAAGAACTTACAATCGAACAAATTGCCGAAAAATTAAATATCTCGACACTTCCATACTTTTGCCGTTTGTTTAAGCGAGAAGTGGGTATAACGCCATCTCAATATAGGATAACTAAAGACACTAAATAGATATATGTTCGCCCTTGCCGATTGCAATAACTTTTTCGTTTCTTGCGAGCGGGTGTTCCGCCCCGACTTGCAGAACAAGCCGGTCATTGTCCTGTCAAGCAATGACGGATGCGCCATTGCCCGAAGCAACGAAGCAAAGGCATTGGGAATAAAGATGGGCGACCCGTTCTTCAAGATACGCGGCTTGGTAGCAAAGCACAATATAGTTGTATTCTCGGGCAATATGGCCCTTTATGACGATATGTCGCAACGCGTGCGTTGGGTGTTGGAAGATTTTGCACCATCAATAGAAATCTATTCAATAGACGAAGCATTTCTCGATCTACGGGGAGTGCAAGACATTGATTTTGACCAATACGCAAAATCAATATCACAACGTTGCTGGAAAATGACATCCATCCCGGTATCAGTAGGCATTGCCCCGACAAAGACCCTTGCCAAAATTGCATCAAAGCTATGCAAGCAGTATCCCAAACTGAAAGGCGGGTGTTATATGCATCGCCCGGAGGATATCGAGAAGGTACTACGCAAATACCCGATAGAAGATATCTGGGGCATCGGTCGCAGGTCGGCCCCAAGATTAAAGTCAATGGGAGTGCAGTCGGCCTATGACTACACACAATTGAGCGAAGAGGCTATAAGAAAAATGTCCGGCATTACAGGCGTAAGAACGTGGAAAGAGTTGAAAGGAATTCCTTGTATAGAATTTGAGGACAGTTTTGAAGCCAAGCAGTCAATATGCGTGTCGCGTAGTTTCTCATCCGAAATATACGATATAAAAGAATTGGAAGAGCAGACAGCAAACTTCGCTTCCTCTCTTGCCGAAAAACTGCGCAAACAAAGCAGCGTGGCAAATGAGATGTGCGTTTTTGCATATACAAACCGCTTCAAGGAAAATGAGCCGCAAGTTTATGGAAACCGACTAATCCTGTTTGAGACACCTACCGGCGACCAAAGGACAATTGTCACCCAAGCAGTAGCAGCAACAAGAGAACTATTCCGCAAAGGAGTAGGCTACAAAAAAGCCGGAGTCATAGCCACAAAAATAACAGCCTCACAAAATCAGCTCCACTCCTTGTTCGAAGACAAAGAATCGATAGAAAAAGAGCATAGACTCACCTCTGTCGTAGACACGGTAAACAAGACATTCGGTAAAAGTACAATAAAATTTGCCGTACAGGGAAGTGGAAAAATAAAGACATCAAGCGAAAAGCAATCGCCCCACTACACCACCCTGTGGAGCGATATACCAAATGTAACGGTAAAATAAAAGCGGACAACATGTTGTCCGCTTTTCAGTCATTATATTTATTACTCAGCCTTTGCTGCGCGACGAATGCCACGACGCTTTGGTGCTGGTGCCTCTGCTGGCTTCTCCTGCTCTACGCCTGCAAGTTCAGGGTCAATCATGATGCGGCCACAGTTCTCACAAACGATGATTTTCTTTCTCATACGGATATCCATCTGACGCTGTGGTGGAATCTTGCTGAAGCAACCGCCACAAGCATCACGCTCAACATAAACGATACCAAGACCGTTGCGTGAGCTCTTTCTAATGCGCTTGAACGATGTCAACAAACGTGCCTCTATATTCAGTTCAAGATCACGAGCCTGTTCGCGGAGTTTCTCCTCCTCGGCCTTTGTTTCAGCAACGATATCCTCGAGCTCAGACTTCTTCATATCGAGGTCTTTCTTGCGCTCATCAAGCTGAACATTCGCCTTCTCAAGCTCATCATTCTTCTGCTGCTCCTGCTTTCTTGCATCATTGATTTTCTTCTCATCGTGCTCAATCACAAGCTTATTATACTCAATCTCCTTATTCAAAAGATCGAACTCGCGGTTGTTACGCACGTTGTTCTGATCCTCGGTATACTTTTCGATATTGCGCTTTGCCTGCTCCATCTCCTCGCGGAAAGAAACAACATTCTCACGAATCACCTTTATTTCGTTGGTGATATTCTCAATACGTGTACCAAGACCTACAATCTCATCCTCGAGGTCTTTTACCTCAAGAGGCAATTCACCACGCAAAATCTTGATTTTGTCAATCTGCGACAGGATTGTCTGTAGCTCATAAAGAGTCTTCAACTTCTCTTCTACTGTGTAATCAGCAGGATCTTTCTTTGCCATTTTATTAAATATTTAAAGTGTTAATATTATTTCTTTTATAAATAGTTGACAGGATTTGTATCTACTGTCGTAACCGTTACATTCACTGATGGACAAGCCTTTTGGATTATCTCCTTGAAGATGTCCATAGTATACTGTTCACTCTCGTAATGTCCAATTACGGCCATCAACATTTTGCCGGTGTAGTTGAACAGGTCGTGATAACGTGCCTCGCCTGTTATATACACATCAGCACCGGCAGCCATCGCCGCACCGGCAAACGAACCGCCTGCACCGCCACAAAGAGCAACACGCTTCACCCTCTTTCCAAGCAATGGAGTGTGACGCACACTGCCCACATTGAAGTTATCCTTCACACGCTGCAACAACTCCATCTCGTCACAGTCCACAGGCAATTCACCAATGACACCGCTACCGACACCATCCCAACTGTTCTTCAAAGAATAGATGTCGTATGCAGGCTCTTCGTATGGATGCACTTTCAGCAATGCTGATATAACCTTGTTTTTCAGATATGATGGCAGAACTGTTTCAATACGTACCTCTTGCTCACGATGAAGTTCGCCCACCTTGCCACAAAAAGGATTACAGCCGTCATTTGCCTTGAAAGTACCAAAGCCTTCGATATTGTAGCTGCACGAATCATAATTGCCGATATTTCCGCAGCCGGCAGCAAACAGCGCACTGCGCACTGCGTCGGCTGCCGACACGGGAACATAGACCGCAAGTTTCAGCAACGCATCCTCTTTTGGAACAAGGATACGCACGTTCTGCAAGCCAAGTTTCTCGGCAATGCGGTAGTTTACCCCACCCGGAGCATTATCAATGTTTGTGTGAGCCGAATAGATTGCAATACCGTTTGCAAGAGCCTTGATTACACAACGCTCAATGTAATTGCTACCGGTAATGCGTTTCAACGGAGAGAAAATGAGGGGATGATGCGACACAATAAGATTGCACCCCGATGCAACAGCCTCGTCAACGACGGCCTCGGTCACATCAAGACACAATAAAACCCCTGCAACTTCCGCATCTGTTAATCCAATCTGCAGGCCGGCATTGTCAAATCCGTCCTGCAACGGCAGAGGCGCGAACATTTCAAGGGCATTCGCTATATCCTTTATTCTAACCAAAATGATTCAAGAATATTTACATCTGCGAAGATAGTACTTTTTTTTCATTCCACAAAATTGTAAAGCGCAAAGGTTAGGACAAAAAACAAGAGGATGAAGCCTCACCCTCTTGAATATATAAAAATGAATAACGCAATGCTTACGCAATCTTGTCGTATGCAGCCTTAATCTGATTCAATGCCTTTTCAAGTATCGAACGTGGGCAACCGAGATTCATACGCATAAAGCCGGAACCCTCCTCACCGAACATTGCACCGTCGTTCATTCCGACTTTTGCCTCGCGGATGAAGAACTCAACAAGCTTGTCGTGAGGCAAGCCAAGTCCACGGGCATCCAGGAACACAAGGAAGGAAGCCTGTGGGCGAATCATACCCATCTTTGGCATATTATCCTTGAGATACTGCTCCATATAATCAATATTTGCCTCAACATATTCAAGCATCTGCTCAACCCACTCCTCGCCCTGTTCGTATGCCGTTGCAACGGGGCCGGTAGCAAAAACGTGAGCTGTATCCAATTCGCTCTTACGCAGAAATTCATTATATCGGTTACGAATTTCCTCATTCTGAATAATGTGATATGAGCTCTTCAAACCTGCAATATTGAAAGTCTTGCTTGCTGCCATAAAGGTGATACTGTTATTCTTTGCATCCTCACTCACACTTGCAAATGGAGTGTGCTTGTACCCCTTAAGAGCCATATCGCAGTGAATCTCGTCACTGATGACAAGCACATTGTTCTTTACACAGATGTCGCACATACGCAACAATTCCTCTTTCGTCCACACGCGGCCACAAGGATTGTGAGGATTACAGAGCAAGAACACTTTACAACCTTTGATTTTCTCCTCGAAATCGGCAAAGTCAATCTCCAGCTGGCCATTGACAAGCTTCAAAGGATTGAACACAAGTTCACGTTCAAGGTCGTGTGTCACGTGGTGATATGGATGATATACCGGTGGCTGAATCATAACCTTGTCGCCGGCCTTTGTAAAGCACTGCAAAGCAAAAGAGATTGCAGGAACAATACCACCGACAAAACCGATTTCATCAACCTGCACATTCCAGGCATATCGGCGTGATACCCAGTTTTGTATTGCAGGCCTCCATCTTTTACAAATATAGCTATAACCCAAAAGTTCGTGACTCAAACGATTGCGTATTGCATCAACAATAAAATCGGGAGTTCTAAAATCCATATCGGCTATCCACATAGGCAAAACCTCCTCAGTGCCGAACATCTCTTTCAAATTGTCGTACTTCAAGCAATCGGTGTGCTTGCGCTGAACGATTTCATCAAAATTGTATTTCATTTCAGAATGAATTGTTTTAGTTTATGTTTCAAAGTGGCTTAAAAAGCCCTTTAGCGTGTTATTTCTATTCTATTGTTTTCCTTGTCGTACACCATTCCGTCACCATCTATAACTCGCTGCAAAAGCCCTTCGGCAGCGAGTTCACGTGTACTCCCCTCATATAAATGGCCATCATCTATCAGCCATAGTTTATCGGCAAAACGCAAAGCCATTTCAATATCGTGGGTCGAAACCACAACAGCTTTGCCAAAATCGGCAGCCAAAGTACGCAATGTGCGGAACAGCTGCACTTTACTACGAAAATCAAGAAATGCTGTTGGTTCATCAAGCAGCATTAAAGGAGTCTGTTGCGCAATGGCTTTTGCAATCATACTTTTTTGTTTCTCACCATCGCTCAATGTCGCATACTCACGCTCAGCAAGATGCAACACCCCCATTCTCTCCATCGCAGCTGCCACAATGGCCTTATCATCATCACTCAAACGTCCCAGAAAACCGGTATATGGCGTACGTCCCAAAGAAACGACTTCATTCACCGACAAGGTAGAAAAATTGTTTTCCGTAAGAACAACCGACACACAACGCGCAAGTTCCGACGAAGAGAGTTGCCCAATGTCACCTTTTTCAAACTCCACTCTGCCCGACAATGGCGGCTGAAAAGCCGACAATGTACGCAGAAGAGTTGATTTGCCTGCGCCATTCATTCCAATGAGCGCAACAACCTCACCGGCACATAGCGTGGCATTGATTGCTGTTACAACAGGAGTTACCGACTTGCCGTTGCGATAACCTATTGTTGCATCATTTATTGCCAGCGCAATATTTCTCATCACTTATACTCCATCCACTCGTTGAGTTGCTCAAGGATTTCGTTACGCAAATCCTCGGGCATATTCAAGATACGCGCGGTGTGGCTACCACCGGGTTGTATATAGATCTTGATATTCTTTTTGTTACGGTCGCGCAACCAGGTAACACCGCTTGCTGTCCAAGGGTCAACCTCGCCATAAATCATTATGGCCTTAGGATCATTCTCGGTATAGTAGTCAGTAACAAAGCGGTAGTTGCTGTCGTCAAACTTCACGTCGGCAAACTGCTCGGGCAAAAGTACACGCTTTAGGTAGCCCTCAACATCCTCAGCATTCACATACTTATGAAATGGCTCAATGTTGTAGCCATAGTAACCGAAGTCCTTTACAGCCTGAACAAAGAAAGACTCGATATTGCTGCCCGCCGCAAAATAGTCGGGGCCACACATCTTTACAAAATAGTCAAAAACAGTCTTGTCATCAGAGTCAAGTGCGGGAATGGTATTTGTCGGTGTACCCCACTGCCACATCGAGAACTGGTACTCGAGCACCAGAAGGTCATAGATTGTAGATGTAGGCACGCGGAAAACAAGGTCATCTTTCAAACAAAAATCGTCGAACATTGGCATCAGACGCTCCTTGCGCTCAAAAAGTTCTGTCTGGAAAGCACGGATAGCATCACGGTTGGCCTTTGTTGACACCTGCTCAAGGAACGATTCGTGACGACCATCCTCAACAGCACAGCTCAAAGGACCTACATAAGGTACAGAAACATCAATATCTTCGGGATAGTATGCACGCAAGAAGATTGATGTCGAGCCACCCTTGCTGATACCTGTTGAAGCCCACTTCTTTGAGTAGTAAGGTTTGAACGAGGTAATGATGTTGTGGTAGTCAGTCATTGAATTTGCAACGGTAAGATACTCCCAGTTGCAAGGCTGAGGCATAGAACCTGAAAAATAGCGGTACTCTACAAAAAGGATATTTGCATCCATAATTTTTGTAAGTTCCTCCATATATCGTGGACTGTTGAAAGCATAATCGGCACCATAACCCTCGGTAACGATAACCATAGGACGGTCATAACCACGGTGACCGAGCATCACGCGCTGTTCGAATGTTCCGGCTGCAGGGTTCTTGGGGTCGAGCAACTGTGTTACCTTCATAAGATAGTAGCTACGGGTTGTATCGGCCTTTTCGATTTTTTCAAATCCTGTAACAACCTTGACCTCTTTCAACATCTTCTCAACGTCACTGTTCTGCGCATTGACAAACAGCACTGCAAAGAGCAACGACAATAGTGCAAAAAATCTTTTATTCATAATATCAATATATTTACATCACATTATAGCACAATAGATTAGCCGATTTTACATCATATCGGCACAAATTATTCTGCAAAAATAAAAAAAGTTAAAGGCAATACAAAATTATTGATGTGTTAAATGACATCAAAACAGCCAAGAAGAGAATTTAAAAAAGCATCGGCCACCCGAAATGGGCGGCCGATGTAAAATACTCAAACACTCCTTATATTACTTTGAGCAATAGCATGGTGTCAAATTGTCGCGCTCGATATCCTTGAAGTAGTTAACAGTACCTACCTTCAACTCAGCAGTAGCAGCATCGTCACAAACGATGATACCACTCTGGTGCATCTGAAGAACACTGATAGTCCACATCTGTGTGATGTTACCCTCAACAGCGTGATATAGTGCCTGAGCCTTGTTGTGACCGTTAACGAGGATAAGAACCTCTTTTGCATCCATAACAGTGCCGACACCTACAGTAACTGCAGTCTTAGGCACCTTGTTGATGTCGTTGTCAAAGAAACGAGAGTTTGCAATGATAGTATCAGTTGTCAAAGTCTTGATACGTGTGCGTGAAGCAAGTGATGAACCCGGCTCATTGAACGCGATGTGACCATCAGGGCCAATACCGCCAAGGAACAGATCAATACCACCGTATGACTTGATTTTCTCCTCATAACGAGCACACTCGGCAACCAAATCCTCAGCGTTACCGTTAAGGATGTTTACATTCTCTCTCTTCACGTCTACATGGCTGAAGACGTTGTTCCACATGAATGAGTGGTAGCTCTCGGGGTGTTCCTCGGGCAAACCAACATATTCATCCATATTGAATGTAACCACATTCTGGAAACTTACAACACCCTTGTTGTAGAGGTTAATCAACTCTTTGTAAGTACCAAGAGGAGTACCGCCGGTTGGCAATCCAAGCACGAAAGGCTTCTCTGCTGTTGGTTTAAAATCATTGATCTTCTTTGCTACATAAGATGCAGCCCAGCAAGAAAGCTGCTGGTAGTTAGGTTGAATAATTAAACGCATAATTCTTAAAATTTATAATGTCCTTCTATCTTTAATTTATCAAATTGCATATCAAGTTTATACAGTTGCGGAACACTCTTTTCCACACCACAGATAACAGTATCCTTGCTCACTGCAAGAACCTTCGTTCCATCATAATCGGTGAATATCGATGCACTACCCACATTCCCGGTCAACAAAGGTAGCTGTTCAACCACCCAAGGGCCATTGTATCCATACTCACCGGTCTGCGTATAGGCAACACCAAGAGCCTTTTCGCCATTAACGTATGATGTAAACAGAATACCCATCTCCTTTTCATCTGTAATGAACAGACAGGGAGCCTCCATCACGGGAGAGAAATTCCTTACACCATCAATCGTTTTGCCCGACCAGACATTGTCCTTTGCCGAGAACATGACATAGGCCTCACCGATTCTACGTCCCAAGTCATCCGAAAAACGAATAATCTGAACCGTACCATTACCATTCTGCTCACCCTGGTGTGTATATATCATATACGATGCACCAAGATAATCAATTCCGAATGTCGGGTGTGCAGCCATTTCGCTCTCAACAAGCAATTTACTATTACGGTCAATAGTCCTGTATGGTCCCTTTATGTCATCGGCAACCAACGCTACACACGAACGGCGGACGAATGGCTTTTCATCGGCACCTACTGCCACGACATCGGGACGTTCAAAGGTTGCCATATAGTAATATTTACCGCCATATCTGTGAATCTCGGGCGATGTAATCACCGGCGAAGCACCTATCCAGGAAGTTGTATCCTGGTCGAGGACATCGTATGGGCCAACCCAGTTACGCAGGTCATTGCTCAACCACATAAAACCGCCGTCACCGACCATATAATAGCAATCATCCTCACGTTCATAACAGATAAAAGGATTTTCAATATCCATAATATCCACAGAAACTGTATCAACTTCAACCCCGGCCGGAGGAGCAAAAATCCACTCGTCATTCTGCATACACTCCTTTCTATTGCCACCACAAGCAACAAGCAGCAACGCAAAGAAAAGGTATATAAAAAAGGACTTTCTCACCTAAAAACGGATTTATTTGTAAAGATAGGAATTTTTACGCAAAACAAACATTATTAACACAAAAAAAACGTGTAAATAAAACCAAAAATAGCAAAAGCAGAGTAAAAGAGGGTTAAAATCATTCTCAAACAACAGTTTCAGCCCTACATAATGCCAAGCTTATTTGTTTTACTGAAAAACCGTAATGAACGAATGTTATGAAAGAAATCACTAAATCCACAGAAAAAGAGCAGATACCTCCTGTGTCAAGCGACAAATATCTGCCATCATTCATTGGCCAATACCTTATTCTCTTACTGTTATTACTCACAGTAATATGCAGCAATGTATCGGCACAAGAAAAGAAAATGACCCGCAAGGAGAAAGAAGCAGCTTGGCGTGCCGAAAGACTGCGCAAACGGGCAGCAGAAGAGAGAATGGAAGTCCACAACGACTCCGTACAGTATCTCCAGGCAATAGCAGCCCTACAAAGCGGTTCTTGGGCATTGGAAGCATCCAACGTGTCCATCAACAATGGAGCGAGCAATTTTGTCACCGAAAGCACCAACTTCATTTCAATCAACAACGGAACCGCAACAGTGCAGACTGCATTCGACAACAGCAATATCTACTCCCCTAACGGATTGGGAGGGATTACTCTAACCGGACGAGTCACAAATGAAGAGATGCATATTGACCGATACGGAAATGTATACTACAATTTCGGAATAAATGGCAGTGAAATATCGGCAACCGTAAACATTATGCTTTCCGCAGGAAACAATCAGGCATCGGCTACTGTAAACCCGAATTTCAACAACAGCAACCTCTCTATGAGCGGTTACATATATCCCTACAGCAATGCCGGAATAATTGAAGGAAGTAGCGGATACTACTGACTGGCAAGCAACGATTGGGACACGTGGCGATGGAACACACCGCCTGCACCATACTACCGTCCTGTACTGCGCCCGATGCCACCGCCACCACCCCGCCCCATCGCACGTCCACCATCGGTTTCACCACCGGGATTCGGAGGTAACGGAAGGCCACCAGATTTCGGTGGCGGCAGCGGCACCCGTCCTCCGGGCTTTGGCGGACAAGGCGGTTCAACCCGTCCACCGGGGTTTACAAGATAGCAAAACAGAAGGTCGCGTGCACGCACGCGACCTTATAATATAATACAAGGATTATTGACAACATGCAAGTTGTCGATAATTTTGCTTTTGTGTTATTGACAACATGCGCTATTCGCAACCCAAGCGGTATGACCTACAGCCATACTGCGCTTGACTTATTGCTGCGCAAGTTGTCGATAATTTTACTTTTGTGTTATTGACAACATGCGCTATTCGCAACCCAAGCGGTATGACCTACAGCCATACTGCGCTTGACTTGTTGCTGCGCAAGTTG
>JAGCMB010000035.1 GCA_017646665.1 Bacteroidaceae bacterium | reverse complement strand
TTCGAAAGTGAACTATTCGGTCATAAGAAGGGTGCTTTTACCGATGCTCATTCCGACCGAACCGGAAAGATGGTTGCTGCAGACGGCTCTACTCTTTTCATGGATGAGATAGGTAATCTGCCGCTACATCTGCAGGCAAAGATGTTGGTTGCATTGCAGAGCCGCAGTGTAATACCGATAGGAAGCAATATACAGCAGAGTGTGGATATACGATTGATTACAGCAACAAACCGTAACCTGTTTGCAATGGTGGAGAGCGGTGGGTTCAGACAGGACTTGTTGTACCGTATAAATACCATACATATAAATCTGCCTCCTTTGCGAAACCGTATAATGGATATTGTTCCACTTGCAGGAATGTTCATCGAACACTATTGCAGAAAGTACAACAAGGAACTCCTTAAACTCTCTCAACAAGCTGCCGGAAAACTGGTTACACATCCGTTTGAGGGTAATATCCGCGAGTTGCAGAATGTTATGGAAAAGGCTGTGATAATGTGCGATGGCTGTGAAATAGATGTAGAACATCTGCAACTTTATGTCTCCCAGACAATTGTGTCGGACGGGCAGACGCAGACACTTGAGGAGGTTGAACGAAAGGCAATATCCGAGGCTATTATTTCGTGTGGTGGAAATCTTACGCTGGTTGCTCAGAGACTTGGAATAACAAGACAGACGCTATACAATAAAATCAAGCGTTATGGTATATGAAAAAAGGTAAGCTCTCTTTTTCTCGGCTTGCAGTGCTTGTTGTACTGCTTATCATGTTAAGCGCTGCGGCCGGTTGGTTTCTGGCAAACGGTCAGCATGGATTACTGCCATTGGTAGCAGTGTTGCTGTTATTTGTTGTGTGGAAACTTGTGGGAGTGTACCGTAAATTTATAAAGAACCTTAATTTTATTTTCCATGCTGTGCGCAACAATGATTATTCATTTCGCTTTGCAACAAGGGGTAGCAATTCCAGATTTTCGGTAGTAAACTATTCGCTGAACAGTATAAAGGAGGTTCTGGATGATGCAAAGCTCAAGGTTGCCGAGAAGGAGAGGTACTTTGAAGCGGTGATAGAGTGCGCCAACATAGGTATTATGATTGTGCATGAGAATGGTGCAGTTGCTCGTAACAATAAAAAGGCTTTGGCACTTTTGGGTGTCCCAATGTTGAGTCATATAAACAGATTGCGCCCACTTTCGGAGGAACTTGCCGATACCATGTTTGCAATTCCACCTGGTGAGCAGCGAATTGTACGCTTCTCGACCGAGGCCAGCGATGTATGCTTGCTCCTGAACTGTTCACTCATGAATCATGACGGACATAGCCTGCGTGTCATAACCATTGAGAATATAAACCGCGAACTAGACATTCAAGAGGTGCTGTCATGGGAGAAACTTACACGTATACTGACTCATGAGATTATGAACTCGCTTGCACCGGTAACATCCATAAGCAATACTCTGCTTCATTGTAATAACGATGATGTGACACTACAGCAGGGATTGGAGACAATTCACTCAACCAGTGACAGGTTAATGAGATTTATAGATTCCTTTAGGACGGTTACCCGCATTCCATTGCCACAAAAACAGGCTTTCTACCTCCTGGGGCTTGTAAAGGAGACTGTTGCATTAATTAATTTCGGGCAGGTGAAACTGAATGTATCAGTACAACCGGCCGATACAATTATCTATGCCGATCGTGACCAGATATCACAGGTGTTTTTGAACATCCTCAAGAATGCCGTTGAGGCATGCAGTGCAATGGGGAGTGAAGGGTGTATTGAAATCCGTTCACATATTGCACCAGACGAGCGTGTGCATATAGAAATCGGCAACAACGGTGGGGTTGTTCCATCCGAAGTTGCCGAGAATCTTTTCACTCCATTCTATACAACCAAACAAGGTGGTACCGGTATAGGTCTTGCTGTATCGAAGCAAATAATACGTCTGCACGGAGGAAGCCTGCAACTTGCTCACAACAGCGACGAGAGTGTTGTATTTCTTATAGTACTTGACTGATTTATTCTGTTACTGTAGCTTCAACAGTTTCTGTAGTCTTCTCAACTGTTGACGGCTCTTTATTCATGTGCGATTTATAAATTCCATAAATGGTTTTGCCATCTTCGTTTATAGCTGCATAACCGTTGCACAAGCCATTGTCGATGATTGGAATTACATATTTTGTCACCTCGTCGACTTTTGCCACGAACACTGGGAGATTGTCGTAGCTGATATCTGCATCGGCAATATCAAAACCACCTGTTTGTGCTATTGAGTCCTTTGTGAAAATCTGTTCGGCAACAATATACATGCTGTATGTGTCATCCACATCCTCGACATTCCATATATTGAGCGCTGCAAGAATCTGCTCCTTCTTGTTGTCGGCTTTCACATCATTTATTGACTTGAATACATTCTGTACCTCATTTTTAGGTGTAACTACCTCAATATCTTTACCAGGGTTAACGAACATGAATTTCATGACGAACAGAACTGCAAGTATGCACATTGTAGCTGTCAGTTTCCTGAACTTTCCGCAAATGATGTTTATTACAGCATAGGCAATTATACCAAGCAGAATACCATTTGAGATAGAGTAGGTCATAGGCATTGCAATAAGGCAGACGAATGCCGGTATTGCCTCGCTGAAGTCCTTGAACTCGATTTTGGTAATTGGCTCAAGCATCATAAGACCTACAAGAATAAGTACAGGTGCTGTTGCTGCTGCGGGAATTGAAAGGAATAGTGGCGAGAAGAACATTGCTACTACAAAGCAGATACCAACGGTAAATGCTGTAAGTCCTGAACGACCGCCTACTGCAACACCGGCAGCGCTCTCGACATATGTGGTTGTTGTAGATGTTCCAAGGCATGCACCGGCTGTGGTGGCAATTGCGTCGGCCATGAACGCCTCCTTGATGTTCTTAATGCGTCCCTTTTCGTCAACGATGCCTGCCTTTGTGCTTACACCTACAAGAGTACCTATTGTGTCGAACATGTCGATGAACAACAGAGTGAACACGACAACGAGCATGTCGAGTGTAAATACTTTATCCCATTCGAACTGGCAGAAGATGGGTGAAATTGAGTCGGGAGTGTCCACTATGCCTGTAATTTCGGGTGTCACATCCATTGGGATACCAATAAGTGTTGTTGCAAGAATACCTATGAGCATTGCGCCGCGTACCTTCATGATGTAAAGCACACCGGTTATTGCAAGACCTATCAAAGCCAGTAGCGCACTGCCCGATGTAACATCACCAAGAGTTACAAGTGTACTCTCCTGCATTACAACCAGACCCGAGTTTTGCAGGCCAATAAAGGCGATGAAAAGTCCGATACCACAACCAATCGCGTATCGCAAATTGAGTGGTATGGCATTTACAATGGCTTCGCGTACATTGGTTATTGTAAGTACTATGAATATTAAACCTTCAATCAGCACGGCTGTAAGTGCAAACTGCCATGTATATCCCATTATACCGCAGATGGTATATACAAAGAATGCGTTGAGTCCCATACCCGGAGCAAGACCGTATGGCAATTTTGCCCACAAAGCCATTACAACACAGCCTACGATTGCAGCAAGTGCTGTTGCTGTGAAAACAGCACCCTCGGGCATGAGTCCCGAGAATATGCTTGGGTTTACGGCCAAAATATATGACATGGTAAGGAAGGTTGTTATACCTGCCATTATTTCGGTACGTGGAGTTGTCTCATTAGGATTTAGACCGAATAGTTTCTTTAACATGATTTGTATTCCTTAATTATAATGTGTTTGTTTCAGAATGTCCACTTGGCAGCAAGTGTTGGGATTGCATAAAAACCTTTGTCAACAAAGTTGTTTGAAATTTCTATCTCTGTACCTACGCTAAGATTGCTGTTTTTCATGTTCTCCATCTTGTTCAGGTTTACCCAGAACTGTATCTCGGAGAGGAAAATGTATTCTGTGTTCTGCCATGCACGGTGTTCGCGCCAGAAATCAACAAAACCGGAATGTGAGAACCATCCATTACCGAATTCAATACCCCAAACGCCGGTAAGCTGAAAGTTGTGTACATCGAGCTTGCCTTTATTGTTGCGTGTGCCTGGGATGCATTTGTACATTGCCGAAAGCGACCATGTCTTGCTGAAATCCTTTGAGTGTCCCGAATAGGTGAGACCACCAAGCCAGCTGTCGTTGAATGAGCCTGCGCCCACACTGCAACCTCCATTGTATTCAACATGAACCGAAAGCCAGTTCCATTTGCTCTCCTGCCAGAAGCAGAGTTCACGTGCAATTTCCCAATAAGCACAGCTCACACCTGATTTGTAGTCCATATCCACAAAAAAGAATGTGCTACCATAGTTGTCGGGACGGAACATTTCTACTGTTGTAGTGATAGTTGGGCGTGCGTCCAATTCCTTGTAAAGATTTCGACCGAAATCGTAATGAATCTGAACGTTTTGTGCAACAGTAAAACTGCATAGCAATATTAAAATCAGCGAAATAAAAATCTTTTTCATAGTAGTGATTTTTTGAGATTTGCCCGAAGATAGTGTAAAAATATGGAAAGGAGATGAATTTTTTTTATGATGATGACTAAAAAGGCTCTTTTGTTGTTGTACTTGCTCTCAAAATGCTCATTTACACATAGTAAACAGTGTTTTCAGGCTTCGTACGCCTAAAAACAGTTCTTTTATTCAACCTAATGACAAAAGTGGGCGGTCCA
>JAGCMB010000034.1 GCA_017646665.1 Bacteroidaceae bacterium | reverse complement strand
TCGGTAGATACCTCAAACGGCGGTCAGCTTGGTGGCGGACACCGCGGTGAGTGGGGCAATTTGTGGAATTAAATAGTAATGGCGAGGAAAAATCCTCGCCATTACTATTTAATCGATGACACTAGCAGCGAATGGTCGCAGGTAGGATGCTCCCTCCCCTCAGTCGGCAAACCGACAGCTCCCCTCGGGCAGGGGAGCAACTTTCATCCCCTGCGGGTCGCGAAAAGCTAGTGTCGTCAATTTTTATTTTAATAGATAAAACACACAGCAAAGTTCAAGCGTAGCATAGACGGAGTTTATGCCGCATAGGTTGCAAGGAGCAAAACAAGTCTATTGGGACATTATAAAAAAACAGGGAGCGCGCTCCCTGTTTTTTATTCAACACTCTACCCGAGCATTATTATCTGAAACGTTTGATAACACTATAAGCCTGATACATTCCCAATTCGCCAGCCTTGCTCAAGTCGGCCACACCACCCTCGGTATTACCGGTATATATCTTTGCCAGACCTCTATTGTAATAAGCCTCGGCAAAACGGTCATTCAACGAAATCGCGTGGGTATAATCCACTATTGCCGATTTGAAATCATTTAGCCTTGCCGACACATTGGCACGATTGAAATAGGCCTCGACAAACGTCGGTTGCAGCTCTATGACACGGTCCAAATCGGCCTTCACAAGACGGTAATCCAAATCGGCCAACAACATTCCACGTTTGGGAGCAAGCGTCTTTACCTCATCGATGGTATTCAGTCTTTTTATCTCAAGCTGTCGATAACGCACGAATGCGCGTATAAAATAGACGCTCCACACGTTTTCCGAGGTTTGCACAGCTCTCTCAATATCTGCCATAGCAGCTTCAAGATCCTGCACCAGGTAGTAATCGACAGAGCGTTCTAAACGGGCTGCGGCATCATCGTTCGCATCGGTGATATTCTTTGAAACTTCATCAATATGTTTGAAATGGTATTCGGCCTCAGAGCCTGTCAGAGCACGCTCTTTGTTGGTCAGTATGAACGGACGTTCAGCATTGCGTAGAGAGTTCAGCTCCTCAACAATGCTATTATAAGGATAGCCACCCTCTACATTCTCATCCTTGTAATAGGTCAGGACAAATAGCGGTTCAAGTTCTACATATATATTGCGGTTCTGTACCTTTCCGCGAGCCTCAGTAGCGTACTGCTTTACATCGACATCGGCAGGGACAATCATCTTATTGTAGTTGCGGACATTTTCGTTAGAGCGTTTGCGCACGGCATCATCCTCGGCAGAGTACTCTTTCTGTACCGATGCCAGACCGTTGAGATATATCTCCTGACGGCGGTTAAAGAGCCACGCTTCGTCGGCTTTGGCACCATTGACATCACCCAACTTGCGACGGGCTTCGGCACGGCAACTATAGGCCTGTTCAAAATTGGGATAGGCTTCAATGACAACTGTCAAATCGGCAACTGCTCCTTGGAAATCACCAACAGCTGAACGAAGCAAGGAACGATTGAAACGAGCCAGTGTATTGTCGGGGTCAACGCCAAGCACCATATCAAAATCCTCTATAGCCTTGTTGTTGTCACCAAATTCCATCAGCAACAGACCGCGATTGTAATGGGCCGTGAGGCTTGTGGAGTCGGCAAACACGGCCATATCGAAATCGGCAAGCGCGCCTCTTAAATCCTCGCGATAATAACGTATCAATCCGCGGTTTGCATAGCTGTTGCTACGTCCGGGAAGCAACTCTATCGATTTGCTGATATCCGCCTCGGCCTCATCGTATGCCCCCATTGCATAATGCACCATTGAACGTGCCTCGTAAACATTTGCCGAATATTTGTCACTTGCTACAGCTTTATTTGCCATAGCGAGTGCTGTGAGAGTATCTTGCAAGTTCATAGCCACCTGTGTGCGCATAATGTATGCTGAACTGTTGCGAGGAGCAAACGCAAGCAATGAGTCCACCACTCCGGCGGCTTTTTCCCACTCCTTGGCCTGCATTGTCACAGCGGCAAGATTTTGCCACATATTGATATTTTGCGGGTCGTACATTATCGCCGTGCGGATATCCTGTTCGGCAAGTGCAAAGCTGTCTATATTTGCACGACAAAGACCACGCAACTGATAGCTACGTGCAATGTATGGATTACGGTCAATAGACAACGTCAAGTCCTCCTCGGCTCCCACAAAATCATCGAGATAGTATTTTGCAAGACCACGGAAGAAATAGGGTTCGTGAAGAAAGGGCTTTGCATCAATTACCTTGTTGAAATATTGGATTGAGAGTACATAATCCTCGAAATAGAGCGCATTGCGCCCTATCTCCATTACCCTCGTGGTGTTCAACTGAGCAAAGCCGAACAACGGGGCAAGCAGCATAACAATGGCTGCAATTGCCCTTTGCAACATCATCGCAACACGCGCTTTACCTTGTAGTCGCAAACGACCTTGCCCTTGGCAAGATTACCCAGTTTGTTCTTGTTCATCTGACGACGGAGAGGCGACAGACGGTCGGAGAAGACCTTACCTTCGAGATGGTCGAATTCGTGCTGCATAACACGCGCAAGATAACCATCAACCCATTCATCGTGCTCGACAAAGTTTTCATCGAGATAAGTCACGTGAATGCGCTTTGCGCGTGTAACCTTCTCATGGATTCCGGGAAGACTCAAGCAACCCTCTTCCATCGTTTCTGTGTCATCAGATGTTTCAATTATATGTGCGTTGATATATACTCTACGGAAATCCTTGAATTCAGGCTCGTCCTCGGCAAGCACATCAAGGTCAACAACCACAACACGAATGGCAAGACCAATCTGTGGGGCTGCAAGACCGATACCTGATGCATGATGCATTGTATCGAACATATTTTCAATAAGTTCCTTCAAGTTCGGATATTCAGCATCAATATCCTCGGCAACCTTCTTTAGAACGGGTTGCCCATAGAGATAAATTGGTAGTATCATATATCTGTTTTTTTAATCTGTTTCAAAATATTCCTAATTTGCAAGCATTGTCCAATCAGCGCAGTTGCATACGGCGACTCTCCATATAAGACTGCAATATTATGGTGGCACTTACCTCGTCGACAAGTTCCTTGTTGCGACGTGCCATCTTGCCGATACCCGACGCCAGGATTGCCTGATGCGCCAAAACCGATGTAAAACGTTCGTCGTGATACTCAACAGGGATGTCGGGCAACAGTTTGCGCAAACGGTTAACAAACGGTTCTATGCGACACATATTCTCGGAGGGGGTATTGTTCATCTGCTTTGGCAAACCCACAATAATGCGTTCCACAGGCTCTTTCTTTACATAATCGAGCAAAAAATCGACAAGTGTCGCTGTGGCAACAGTAGTCAAGCCACCCGCTATGAGTTGCAGTTCATCGCTTACTGCCAGACCAGTGCGTTTCTTGCCATAATCAATAGCCAATATCCTTGCCATATATCATTCTTTTTTCTGAGCCTTACGGCATCCGAGAGCATAAACAGTCACTACAACAAAGCATATCAATGGCAAAGCATAGGACACATTTACCGCCGGCATTCCGAAGATTGTTCCAGCATCAATAACCATTCCCTGCAATGGTGGCATCAAAGCGCCGCCGACGATTGCCATAACAAGGAATGCCGCACCAAGCGACATATCCTCGCGCTTGACATTCTCGAGTGCGATACCGTATATCGTAGGGAACATAAGTGACATAAAGAAGCTAATGGCAACAAGACAATAGAGCCCGGTCATTCCCTCTATAACAATAGCGCCCAATGTTGCCAATGTAGCACAGCCGCCAAAGAGAGCCAACAACGTACCCGACTTGAGGTAACGCATAAGAACCGTAGTCGCAAAACGTCCGAAAAGGAACAGAAGCATTGCACAAATATTGTAGTTCTGAGCCATAGCCTTGTTTATACCAAGATTGTCGGCATATTGTATGATGAATGTCCACACCATTATCTGTGCTGCCACATAGAACATTTGCGCCACGACACCCAAACGATAACGTTTGTTTTTCCACAGGTTCTTGAGTGTATCCATATTGTTTATACGGATATTCTTCTGCCCTTGGAGATTAGGAACTATGACACAAAGAAATACAATGAAGATAATCAGCACCACAATACCCAACGCTACATAGGGGTCACGTATGACAGCAAGGTCGTGTTCGCGTATCAGAGCCTTCTCGGTAACCGGTAGGGTGTTATATATGACTTCACCATTAAGGCCGCGTTTATCTGATAACAGCTCGGGCAACACAAGAAGCGATGCAACCGACATACCAAGCAGCGAACCCACCGGATTGAATGACTGGGCAAGATTCAAGCGTCTTGTTGCTGTTTCTTTTGAACCGAGTGACAGGATAAGCGGATTGGCAGTCGTTTCCAGAAAAGCGAGGCCGAATGTCAAAATATAAAGCGATACACAAAAAAACGCGAAACTCTGCTGCGCTGCAGCCGGGATAAACAAGAAAGCACCTATCGCATAGAGGGCAAGGCCAATGAGTATGCCGCGCTTATAACTGTAACGGCGTATAAAAAGAGCCGCAGGAACAGCCATAGTCGCATATCCGCCATAAAAAGCAAACTGCACAAGAGCGGCTTCAGAGGCCGGCAATTCCATAAGTGTCTGGAAAGCAGCCACCATAGGATTAGTTATGTCATTTGCAAATCCCCACAATGCAAATAGGGATGTAACAAGAACAAACGGCAATAGATAACGTTTGTCAATGAGTTTACTTTTGTTGCTGATTTTTTCCATTCGACATTCTTATTTTTCGTAAAGATGGAACATACGCTCCATCATACGCCATTTCTCATTTGATGAACTGCCGGGAGTTGCCTGCTGGAACTCGGACATATAATCTTCCCACTCCTGTTGGCGTGGCAGTGTAGAGAGTTTTGCCATTGCGCTATCCCAATCAAAGTCGAGCGGAGTTTCCACAATCATAAAAAGACGTGTTCCTACAATGTATATCTCCATTTCGAGTATTCCGATACTGCGAATACCGTCGAGCACCTCACTCCACGCTTCGCCATCACCGTGCCGACGACGATACTCGGCAATGAGCTCCGGATTATCCTTGAGATCGAGAGTCTGACAATATCGTTTGACCGGACAATTATACTCTTTTATTGTGTATCCTTCTGTTTTCATCGGGATTTGTTTTTTGTAAAAAAAAGGCTTCCCGTGGAAGCCTTTATAAATTTATTTGTTGTAAAGCAACCAAGCCTTTTGATAATCGTTGTTACGTGGATGATCGGCCTTGAATTTGTCACGAGCAACAGCTGCCTCTTCTTTTGTATCGCAAGAAGCACAAACTACACGATAAAGACCAGTTGATGGGTTCTGAACAACAATAGCGTTATAACCCTCATCAACCAAAGACTGGCGGATATTCTCGGCACCCTCTTTTCGGCTATAGCTACCACATACTACACTGAAAGCCTTGAGTGCACCGGCTGCACCTGAAGAAAGAACAACCTTCTCTGTGCGGTATGTTGTATCAATGTCCTTTGCTGAATTTGTTGAAGAAGCTACGGGAGCGATATCAACTGCCTCGCTCTCCTGACCATTACCCTCGGCAAGTTCAGCCTGACGAGCCTCATCATAAGCTGTTTTATACGCACTGTCCTTTGAAGACTTACAAGATGTAAAAGAAAATGCCACACAAGCTGCAATGGCAACTACAAATAATTTTCTCATAATACTGTATTATTTTTATTATTTATTCAATTTCTTGCAAAAATAAGCATAATGCGCCAAAACGTCAACTTTTAGCCTTGTTAATTTATCGTAACAATAAAAAACAAAAGTCAAATGACACATAAAACAAGAAACAGGGATATAAATTCAAAAAAAACTCATAATTTCAGTATCTTTGCAGTAACAGATTAAAAACTGAAACAAACGACTGATATATGAAAAAAAGTTTTCTCCCGACACTTGCCGTGCTGGCTCTACTCTCTTGCAGCACAGGTAAATTGGCAACTGCACCACAAGAGATAGAGAAGAATGTGAACTACGGAGAGTTTTTCACAGACAACACAATGCGTTTCGATTTCCATCACGCAGGTGACAGCAAGCAGGAATTCTACTACTTTGACAAAGTCATCAGAGAGGGTAAATGGGCCGGCTCGAAAGTTTCGCTCATCAACCCATTCGATTATGGCGAACAGCACTTCAGAATAATAGATATCGCAACCGGGAAAGTGATATACAAGAACAATTATTGCACCCTTTTCAACGAATGGCAAACCACCCCTGAGGCTACTGTAACAAGCCGTTCATTCCCCGAAGGCGTCATCTTCCCCGAGCCGGCAAAGGATTTCAGGATTGAGTTCTACGCCCGTAACAAAGTGACAAAAGAGTGGGAGAAGAAGTATTCACAGGAAGTCAATGTCAAGGACTACAATATTGTTCCACAAAAGACACAATATGAAAGTATCGACATCCACATTGGCGGCGACATAGCCCATAGCCTCGACATTGTACTGCTACCCGACGGCTTCACAGCCGAGGAGAAAGAGAAGTTCCTCTCATCGTGCAGAATGTGGAGCGATGCTTTATTCAGCTACGCGCCATTCACTGAGAACAAATACCGCATAAACATACGCGCGGTGTGGGCTCCATCAAAGGAGAAAGGCATAAGCAAACCGGGCATCGGCAAATGGGTTGACAACCTGTTGGGCTCACGTTTCTATACTTTGAACAGCGAGCGCTACCAGATGACCGAGGAGTTCCAGACCGTAAGAGATGTTGCAGCAAATGCGCCGTATGAGAGCATATTCATTCTCACGAATACCGACAAATATGGCGGTGGTGGCATTTACAATTTCTATGGATTGGGCTCGGCCGGAAAGACTGGAAGGACCGGAGAGGTATATGTACACGAATTTGGCCACTCGTTGATGGGACTTGGCGACGAGTATATTGAAATCGGGAATACCGTGAGCGCACTCTACCCTGCCGGCAAAGAGCCGTGGGAGGCAAACCTCACACGCTTTGTCGAGTTCAAGGGCAAATGGGAGGATATGATAGCCAAAGACACCGAGATTCCGACAGTTGCACCGGAGGGCTCTACCGAAAAGGATTGGATTGTAGGAGCCTACGAAGGCGGCGGATACCTTGAAAAGGGAATTTATCGAGGATGGCCCGAATGTATGATGAAGGCATTGACCGACTTCTGTCCCATATGCCAAAGAGCCATCACAAAGTATTTAGACTATATATGCAAATAAAACATTCTGTGGATGACAAAACAAGTGAGCCCCACGGGGCTCACTTGTTTATTCACAATATGTTATCACTGTTACTCGTTCATCTACATCCACAAAGGAGAGCGGATACTCTTGATTGTCAAGTACCCAATCACCCTCTTTGTAGTTATCCCTGCCATCGGCATCTGTTTCAACAACTCCCCAAGGGAGATTACCGCTTGTCACTCCAAGCATACCGAATGCAGCCAACTGGTAAGGAGCACGATAAGGACGTGAAATGATAGGAATACACTGTTCTACTCCCCAATAACCGAAATAGGCCGAGAAGTCAAAGTTTGTCTTGTTCCTGAAGGGGGAATAATAGTAACGCTTGCTCTTTTCTTCGCGCACCTCGCCGTTAGTAGCAACACTCGTCTTGTTGTAGCCACAGACATCATTGCCTTCACGAAGAACATCGAAAGAGATTTCGCCGTCGGTATATGCCTTCAGCAATGTCGTTGTTGAATAATCGAAAGAGGCTTGGGAAAAACGGTTCAACACTCCCGTTGAATTAAAGAATCCAAAATTCGAACTGCACGAATGTCTGTTCATCTTTGGGAAATCGGGGTATTCGATCGACACATTAAAAGCGACCTCAAGCTCTTCGCCACGATAGAAATAGTTGGCACTTGTAACCATATTGCACCTTGTATTGACGGTGTCGCGGAATCCGTTATTGTCAACCACAACAGGGGTATATATGACAAGATTTGAATTTACGGTTTTTATCCTGTTCTGAGCATCGTATGTAAAACGGTGCTCGTGTATGTTTTCACCTCCATTCTCGGTAAAGGTTGTTTTGATCGAGGCCACACGTCTACCCGGAAGCGGCTGATAAGGAGATACTGCCAAATCGGCATTATATTCTTCTTCGTTGCACGATACAAAGGCAAGGCACAACGACAAGATAAGCATTGAAAAAAGTTGTTTCATTACCGTGTCTTTTGTTTATTGCGCGAATATCGCTCATTTTCAGCAAATGAGCAAATTGAAAGTCGTTAAATTGATTTAAACGGTTACAGGAACAACCCGGCAGCCTGTTTGTTTGTTCATAATCAAAACAGCAGTATTATGGCATTTATTGATTATTACAAGGTTCTTGGAGTGGACAAGAATGCAACGCAGGATGATATAAAGAGAGCCTATCGCAAATTGGCAAAGAAGTATCACCCCGACCTGAACAAAGACAATCCACAGGCAAAAGCAAAATTCCAGGAAATCAACGAAGCTAACGAAGTGCTGAGCGATGCCGAAAAACGTAAACGCTATGATGAATATGGCGAGCACTGGAAGTACAGCGAAGAATTCGAGGCACAACAGCGCAACGCACGCGCACAGCATAACAATGCACAGGGATTTGGTTTCGGCGGTTTTGAAGGATTCGGCGATTTCAGACGAAGTGCCGGCAACGACAGCGGCTTCAGCGACTTTTTCGAGCAGCTGTTCGGCAGCGGCACATTCCACACATCGCACCGGCAGAGAGGGAATGACCTACAAGCAATATTGGAGCTCACGCTCAAAGATGTTCTAACAACCCAAAGACGGGTGCTGGAGATAAACGGCGAAAAGATTGCCATAACCATTCCCGCCGGCGTCACAGACGGGCAAAGAATCAGGCTGAAAGAGCGTGGAGAAAAGAGCAGCTACAACAATATACGCGGCGACCTATACATCACATTCCGCATTGAGCCGGACAGCCACTTCACGCGCGATGGAGATGACCTGCAAACCACAGTGGTCTGCGATTTGTACACTCTGCTGCTTGGTGGCGAAATAATAATCCCCACACTGAACGGAAGCGTAAAAACCAACATCAAGCCAGGGACACAACCCGACAGCAAACTGCGTCTGCGTGGAAAAGGTGTTCCGCATTATAAGCGTGAAGGAAGCGGAGATTTGATTGTCAACATCAAGGTTGTTTTGCCACAGTTGAATCAGCAACAGATGGAGCTGATAAAGAGAGTGGAAACAGCCGGAAAATAAAAATCCGGTTGTTTCCACAAATCAGTTGAAGACAATGATATAAGTATTCAAATAGGCGGCAAACAACAGCCACAAGAGATAGGGAATATTAATGAATGCAGCCAGGCGACGCTGAGCATAGCATCCTATGACATAAGCGGCAACGGTAAGGAACAGTGCGACAAGAACTACCAGTGCCAACAATGGCTGTTGAATAAAGAAGAAACAGAAACTCCAAAGCATATTCAAAAAAAGTTGAATGGCAAAAAGCAGAATCAGAACCCAAGTTGAGGGAGTTCGGCGCACCCACACAAGCCCTGCGGATATACCCATTAGGATGTACAACACGCCCCATATTAAGGAGAAAATATAGCCGGGAGGAGTTAGTGACGATTTTTCGAGCAATGGATACCACGTTGAGATTGATTCACGCTGCAAAAGCATTGAAAAATACCCAATGAGCAATGAGGCTACAATAAATTTAAGAGTCGGCAATAATGTTTTCATTCTGTATAACGGTTATATAAAATTGATGGTCAACCCACCAAGGTTGACCATCAATAAAACACATTATCAACGAATTTGTTTGCAGCAGTAAAGAACCATGTCGGGTCAATCCTGTTGCTCTTTCTGTTTTTTCTTTTCGCGCACCACTTCGTTTATCTGCGAGTCGGAGTAATAGGGCACCTTGCCGGCCGGAACATACTTGCTTGACGATGACAAGTGGGTATCCTGGTCGTCAAAGAAGATGTGAGCGCCGAACGCCTTGAGCAACTCATCCTTACGGAGGCCACCGAGGAAATAGGCCTCATCGACATATACGCCCCATTTACGCAAAGTCTTTATGACACGGAAGTGCGATGGCAGACTGCGTGAGGTGACGATGGCAAGACGCAGCGGAGAGAGCTCAATGGATGTGGGCAGACACTCCTGTATCTGTGACAATTTCTTTAGCAGATTGGCAAAAGGCCCCTCTTTCAAAGGAACATCGGCATTCTCCTTTTCATATTTGTAGAAAGCGTCAAATCCCTCTTTCTTGAAACGGCACTCCGATTCATCGGAGAATATCACAGCATCGGCATCAAAAGCAATCTTCACGCGGCTATCCTCGGGGTTAAAATCCGTCGGCGGTGCATAAATGAGCGCAGAGGCACAGATACCGGAATCCATCACGCGTTGCACATCGCCCTCGTCTTTCGAAAGGAAAAGGTCTATTGAAAACGCTTTCAGATATTTAGACAACGACTCACCACCCGAAAGTGCCACACGAGTAATGTCAAGCCCGTACATATCGAGTGATTTTAACATACGCATACCCGTTTCAGGGCTGTTGCGCGACATTACAACGACCTCGACAATGGGGCGGTTTGCCTGTTTGTTCAGTTCAAGCAGACTCTTTACAAGGTAGAATGCCGTACCACGCTCCAGGGGTTCATCTTCGTGTTCCTCTTGATATTGACGGTACTTTGCGACACCATATTTCTCAAATATCTCATTTTCGGCTTCAAGGTCAAAAAGCGCTCTCGACGAAACGCCTATAACCAGCCTACCATCCAAACTTTCCATATTCTTTTTTTTAACGAATTGCGAAAATAGTGCTTTTTTCCTCACAAGTCAATAGCACGACAAGAAAACAGCGTAACAGAATGTTAAAGAGTCCTGTTTTTGTCTATATATATAAGCCCTGCCAAAATGAGCACTGCGCCCGATATCGCAATCCATGTGACACGTTCGCCAAGGACAATAGCCGATGAAATTATTGCTATAACAGGGTTGAGATATATAAAATTCGTCGCACGGACAGTTCCAAGGCGGGCAAGACACCAGTTCCAGCCCAAGAAACAGAGCATCGACGCAACAAGGCCCAAGAAAATGATGTTACCCCAGACCGACACTCCACCATCAATAACGACATTATAGTTTATGCCACGTGACAGAAGTATTGGGAGCATTGTCAAAAGCCCGTAACCGAATACTTTGCGTGTAACCAACATATTACTGTACTTTGCACTAAGCCTCTTTATTAATAACGAATACAATGCCCAACATAGACAAGCGGCCAGGGCAAGCAGGTCGCCTAGAGGCGATAGCTTAAGTACAAAATTACCATTGAATACCACAAGTGCCATTCCCGCGAATGCCACAATAGAACCTACTACCCCAGCCTTGCCAAGACGCTCTGCCGGATAACGCCACCCTACTACCAACGCCGTCACCAAAGGAGTCAGGCACACAATGAGCGACACATTTGAACAATATCCATAGGCAAGAGCATAATTCTCGGTAATGAAATAGAGAGAACCACCGAAAAGGCCAAGCAACAATGCTATAAACTCCTCTTTTACACTATCCAGGAAGAGTTTGCGCCACGAAAAAGGCAATATGAGCAGATAGGCGATGATAAAACGCAGGACAAAAATCTCATCGGGACGCAGCCCCGCATTTATCAGCACTTTTGTCTGCACAAACGTACAGCCCCATATTACCACAATGAGGAATGTGACTATATAGACCCAAAGTGTGGGCTTGGGCTGCACTGCACAGTTCATCAAATGCTGTTTATTTATCGGTTACAAGCGCATCGGAAACCTCCTGAGCACGTTGCAAAGCAAGGTGTATATCACTGCATACATTCTCCTTGCCAACCAAACCAACGATACCGGCCTTCAGAAGTTTCTTCTCCACATTGTCGTGAACGCCCGAGAGGATTACTATTCGACCCTCTTTGTGCGATGCATTTATGAAGATTTCAAGGTTATGCAAGCCTGTCGCATCAATGAATGTAACCTTGCGCATACGGATTATACGTATTGGCATTGCATCGGTGTTGCGTGTGAGTTCGTCGAATTTGTTTGCAATACCGAAGAAGAATGGTCCTTCAATCTCAAACACCTCTGTTCCATTAGGAATAGAGAGAACCTCATCCTTCTCGCCATCGTTGTGGACGCCCATTTCATCGCGAACGACAGAAATGTGTGCACTCTCCATAGCACGTGTCATAAACATAACTATAGCCATTACCAATCCGACCTCAATGGCAAGTGTAAGGTCGAAGAACACTGTGAGCAACAAAGTCACAAAAAGCACACTTGTTCCCGACATTGAGCTCTTGCACATAGATTTGATGGTTCTCCAACCACTCATATTGTATGATACCATTACAAGTACACCGGCAAGGCAGCACATAGGAATAAGCTTAACGAGGCTACCGAGGAAGAGCAACACAAGCAAGAGCACAAGTGTGTGCACGATGCCGGCAACAGGTGTGCGGCCACCATTGTTGATATTTGCCATTGTGCGGGCGATTGCACCGGTAGCCGGGATACCTCCAAAGAATGGTGCAAGGATATTTGCTACACCCTGACCGATGAGCTCTGTATTTGAGTTGTGACGGTCACCAATGACACCGTCGGCCACCATTGCTGAGAGCAATGACTCGATAGCACCCAACATTGCTATTGTAAAGGCCACCGGAGCAAGTTCCTGCATTGTAGCAAAGAGCGACTTACCCTCGGGGAGCGAAGGAACAGTAAATGGAGGAAGACCAGAAGGGAGTTCGTATAGGTCGCCAATAGTCTTGATAGTTGTGACACCGGCATACTCGCGTAACAACCAAGCAATAAGTGTCATAACCACGATTGCAAGCAGTGAACCGGGAATCTTTTTAGAGAACTTCGGTGTTATGGCAATTAGCACAACACTTAGTATTCCCATACCGGCACTCCAGTAGTCTATTTTGGTAATATTCTGTGCATAGCACACCCACTTATCGACAAAGTTTGCAGGGACACTCTCAATTCCAAGACCAAAGAGGTCATTTATTTGTGTTGAGAAGATTGTGATTGCAATACCGCCGGTGAAACCGATGATGATAGGATATGGCATAAACTTGATTATTGTACCAAGACGACATAATCCCATTAGTAGAAGTATTATACCCGCCATAACGGTTGCTATCGCAAGACCGGCAATACCGTATTGCTGTATTACGCCATAAATGATTACGATAAAGGCACCTGTAGGGCCACCAATCTGCACTTTTGAACCACCAAGGATAGATATTAGCAGACCCGCAACAACAGCAGTCATCAAGCCCTCGGCCGGACCTACACCACTTGCAATACCAAATGCTATGGCAAGAGGAATTGCAACGATACCCACAATTATTCCGGCCATAACATCGGCCGAGAATTTCTCACGTGAGTAATTTTTCATCGCATCAATGAATTTTGGATGAAAATCAACAATGTTTTTCGCTTTCATTATATTCTATCTATTTGTTTTTCAAAGCATTATAAGCCCGTTTTGCCGACACGAACAAAAGTCTATGCATAAATGGTTTGCAAAATTACAAAAAATATTTTTTAACTTATTTTATGAATTGGATTTTTTCAATGAGAGGCGTAATATTTAACACTTGCATAAAAAAACAATGCACCCTCGAAAGGGTGCATTGTCATTATATGCCAAAATGGTATTAATCCTTTGTTACATTCACTGTAAATGTCTGGAATGGGAACTCCAATCCCTCCTTTGGGAAAACCTCATATACTTTTTTATTAAGGTCGAATTTTATTGCCCAATAGTCGGACTGATTACACCACACACGCACGACGATGTCAATAGAACTTGCTGCAAGTTCACCCAATTCAATGAATGGAGCTGCAGGGTCGCTGAGAATTCGCGAATCCTCGGCAATAAGGCGTTGAAGGACAGCCTTAGCCTTCTCGAAATCATTGCCATAGCTGATTGAGAAGGTCATGTCAAGGCGACGTTTAGGCTCACGTGAGTAGTTATTGATGATACCTGTTGAAACAGCACCGTTAGGTAAAAGGATAACCTTATTGTCGGGTGTTGTAACTAAGGTATTGAATATCTGTATCTGCTTGACAGTGCCGGAAACGCCCTGCGCCTCAATGAAGTCACCCACCTTGAAGGGGCGGAAGAGCAAAATCATCACACCACCGGCAAAGTTCTGCAAAGTTCCGCTCAATGCCATACCTATGGCAACACCCGCAGAAGCAAAAATCGCTATAAAAGATGATGTGTCAATACCAAGTACACCGATAATCATCAGTATCAGTATTATCATCACTACAACATCGATGATGCTGATGATAAAACCTCTCACTGACTCATTATCGACGTGTTTCTGCAGTATTCGTTTGAGCAGATTGACAACACGCTTGAGCACCCAACGGCCTACAAACCAAATGAGCAGGATTTTTATCAACTTGATAGAGATAGATACAACAAGTGCTGTAACAGCCTGCTTAATCTCCTCGGGGCTCATACCTGAAACTGTGGAAAACATTTCAGACAAGCCGGCAGTTGCCACTGTATCTACAGCCGCAACTTCATTCAGAAATTGGAAAGGAAACATAATTCAATTGTTTTAATAAATGATTTTATTTTGTGTCAAGTATCTGTTCTGCAGCTTTCTTGGTGTCCACTTTTGTTATGACACGTTCAACAACACCATTGCCGTCAATGACGAATGTTGTACGTATTATACCCATATATACTCTGCCGGCCATTTTCTTCTCGCCATAGACACCAAAAGCCTTGATAGTGTTCTTGTCGACATCGGCAACGAGCGGAAAATTGAGCTGTTGTTTTTCCTTGAAACGTAGATGTGACGATACACTGTCGGCACTTATGCCAACAACGGCATACCCGGCGTCGACCAAATCATCCATACCATCGCGAAGGGAACAGGCCTCGGCAGTACAGCCGGGCGTGCTATCTTTTGGATAAAAATAGACTACAAGTCTGCGACCACTGTAATCGCTCACCCTCTGCTCCTTACCACTCTCGTCAACCCCGAGGAAATCGGGGGCTTTATCACCGATATTCAACATATTACTTTATAAATTCCACTTTTAATATTCTTACATCCTCCAACGGACGATTATTTGTATCACAAGGCATATTCTGTATCTTTTCTACTACATCAAGACCGTTGACGACCTCGCCAAAGACAGTATATTCACCGTCGAGATGCGGTGTGCCACCCACTGAGGTATAGACAGCCTCCTGTTCGGGAGTAACGCACAGTTCGCGGCCTGTACGGTTCTTGTAGAACTCCTTGTATGCATCGAGCTGTTCCTTTGTAAACACCTTGCCCCAAACAATGTAGAATTGTATTGCCGACGAGGCTTTTGTCGGATTAACGTCATCACCCTCACGTGCTGCAGCAAGGACTCCACGACGATGGAAATACTTGTCGGGCATAAATTCTGCATCAATCTTGTAGCCGAGGTCGCCCTCTCCGAGCATCATACCCGCAGTGGCGTTCTTTGAATCAGGGTCACCACCCTGTATCATAAAGTCCTTTATCACACGATGGAAAAGCAAAGAATCGTATTGTTGTTCCTTGACAAGTTTAAGGAAATTCTCTTTATGCTTTGGAGTTTCGTCATAAAGACAGAGGTCAATGACACCCAACGTAGTGTGCATACGCACTTTCATATCCTTTGACGAGCCACAAGCAACCAATATGGAAGCCACAATCAGATACAACAGTTTTTTCATAGTTCCATTCATTTATCTATGACAAAGGTAAAAAAAAATGTGTGCAAGACAAACAAGTCCAACACACATTTATTCTTCAACCTGAATTTACATACGGGCTTCGGCATATTTATGGCCAAATATATGCGGCTTGGGCTGTCTACCATTCAGTTTGTAGTATATAAAGCCATTACCACGCGGTGCGCTTGCCACCTCTCCCGTCTTGAGCAGTTTGTCAAGCATATCAGGCAGCCCTTGATACGACTCTGCGTTCAACGCGGTGTGTCCGGTATTCCTTGTCAGGCCAAAGGCTGTAGCAATCTCCACCGGATATGCAGAGCCGTAACTATCCATAAAACGAAGCACATTCTCTTGCGTAAATTCCTGACGGCCATCGTCGAATGGCTTTATATTGCCGAATGATAACTGTTCTACACAATTACGCACCACATCGTATGTAGAATATCCGCGCAACATCATCTCCTCACCGCGATAGGTCAACAGATATGTCGGAAATGAGGTCGCCTCATAGCTACGGCAGAACGCACGGCCTTCATCGTAGAGTTTCTTGACTACATCGCTGACATAAATATCCCTGAACTTTTCGGGGACAAAACCCACTACTGCCGACATATCGACAAGAGTATCAGCATTGCCGGTTACGACTGCATCGACAGCCGTTGCCTCTTGCAGATGACGAAGATAGTGACGTGCTGCACCGGCGTGTACCTCGCCCGAATATCGTGCTTCATACACACGGGCTGCAATGTAGGCAAGATTCTGTGGTATTGTCGATGGGTTATCTTGTGAAAAGAGGTGAAAGCCTTGTTCACACACAGGCATTCCGTGGATTGCAGAAGCCTCAACCCAATGGTCATGGATTTTCCTGTTCGAGAGGGCAATGTCACCACCAATCGAGAGCCGACGGTTGTTGTAGGTCTTTATATCCTCTATCATACCACCCATAACATAATCCAGTTCAATGCGGTCGCCATAATGATATGCCAACGCTCTCAAAACCGGCACACTACCCCAGCACCAAGTACACACGGGGTCGGAAAAAACTGTAATCTTCATATTGCTCATAAAATTCTCTGTTTAATGTATAATAAGGAACAACGAACAAAAGAGAAAGTTTTGAGAATCATTGAGCAAAAAAGCGCCTGCTCAAAAGAGCAGGCGCCATATACATTATATAAATCGTCGGGCGGTATAACGGCTGTAACATTTTCAGGCAGCCCGATACCCGGGAAATATCTTTTATCAATATGCAAACAAGGGGAATTCCTCCATTGTTTCATTTACCTTTGCGCGGACAGCAGCAATAACCTTTTCATCCTCGGGAGCACCAAGAACGGTTTCTATCATCTCGGCAATGAATGGCATCATATCTTCCTTCACACCGCGTGTTGTGATGGCAGGTGTTCCAAGACGGATTCCCGATGTCTGGAATGCACTGCGAGTATCAAAAGGAACCATATTCTTGTTAGCTGTGATATCGGCTGCAACGAGCGCTTTCTCGGCAACTTTACCTGTCAAATCGGGATATTTGCCACGCAGGTCAACGAGCATCGAGTGGTTGTCTGTTCCACCGGATACAATACCGAAGCCGCGGTCCATAAGTTCTTTTGCCAAAACAGCAGCGTTCAACTTCACCTGTGCCTGATACTCTTTGAATTCGGGCTGCAACGCCTCGCCAAAGGCAACAGCCTTGGCTGCAATGACGTGTTCCAATGGGCCACCCTGTATGCCAGGGAACACCGCCGAGTCGAGAAGCTGCGACATCATCTTGACCTCGCCCTTTGGAGTTGTCTTGCCCCAAGGATTAGGGAAGTCCTTGCCAAGAATTATCACACCACCACGAGGACCGCGCAAGGTCTTGTGTGTGGTTGATGTCACGATGTGGGCATATTTAACAGGATTATCAAGCAGGCCGGCTGCAATAAGACCGGCAGGATGTGCCATATCAACCATCAATATAGCACCTACCTTGTCTGCAATCTCACGCATACGCTTATAGTCCCACTCACGCGAATAGGCCGAGCCACCACCGATAATCATTTTTGGTTTTTCGCGCAGTGCAGTTTCCTCCATCTTGTCATAATCAACACGGCCTGTTTCGGGATTGAGGTTATATTCAACCGGAGTATATATCAGACCCGAGGTGTTGACTGCCGAACCGTGAGAGAGGTGTCCTCCGTGGGCAAGATTGAGTCCCATAAACTTGTCGCCAGGATTGAGTACAGCCAAAAAGACTGCCGCATTGGCCTGTGCGCCTGAATGTGGCTGGACATTAACCCACTCGGCATCATATAGTTCCTTGAGTCGCTCACGTGCAATATCCTCAACAATATCCACAACCTCGCAACCACCATAGTAACGTTTGCCGGGATAACCCTCGGCATATTTATTTGTAAGTACAGAACCCATAGCCTGCATCACCTCGTTGCTCACAAAGTTTTCCGATGCAATGAGCTCAATTCCTTTGAGCTGACGTCGATATTCTGTTTCTATAAGCTGAAAAATGTGTCTGTCGCGTTTCATAGTATTTCGTTTTCAATTTATTTTACGCGAAGATAGTCAATTAAAGAAGAAAACACTTTAAAATTCTCATAAATTTGTATACGTTTGTAAAAATATAAACAAAAAGACAAAATATGAAAAGAGCTGTTTTATCACTGTTTGTGGCTTGTTGCTGCCTGACAGCGTGTAACAAGGATGGCGCACAGAGAGCCGACTACAACGTCATACCATTGCCACAGGAGATTATAGTGGAGCAAGGCGACTGCTTTGAGCTGAACGAAAACACCGTCATCACACACAATGGCGATGAGGCCATGAAGCGCAATGCCGAACTGCTTGCGGAGTATGTAAAGGAGAGCACAGGCCTTGGACTGAAGATTGTTGAGAGCAATGAAAAGATTGACAATGCCATCAACCTTGCCATTGGCAATGCACCAGAGAACAAAGAGGCCTACAATATGGAGGTAAAGAGCGAGGGGGTTGAAATTGTATCGACATCGTCTGCCGGTGTGTTCTACGGTATACAGACACTGCGCAAATCGTTGCCTGTTGCCGAAACAGAAAAAGTTGAGATGCCGGCGGTGACAATTACCGACTATCCACGCTTTGCCTACCGTGGTGCCCACCTCGACGTTTCGCGCCACTTTTTCACAAAGGACTCAATCAAGCGTTTCATTGATATGTTGGCAATGCACAATATGAACCGTTTCCATTGGCATCTGACCGATGACCAGGGCTGGCGTCTTGAAATCAAGAAATATCCCAAGCTCACCACGGTCGCTGCCGAGCGCGACGAAACGGTGATAGGACGCAACAGTGGCGAGTACGACGGACAGCACTATGGTCCTTTCTTCTACACACAGGAGGATTGCCGCGAGATTATCGCTTACGCTGCAGAACGCCACATAACAGTTATCCCCGAGATTGACCTCCCCGGACATATGCAGGCAGCTCTTGCTGCATACCCTGAATATGGCTGTACAGGCGGCCCATACGAAGTGTGGAAGATGTGGGGTGTTTCGGACAACGTGCTTTGTGCCGGTAACGACGCTACATTGAAATTCATTGAAGATGTCCTTGACGAGGTAATAGAGATATTCCCATCGGAGTACATACACGTGGGTGGCGACGAGTGCCCCAAGACACAATGGGAACAGTGTCCGAAGTGCCAGGCACGCATTAAGGCATTGGGTATCAAGGGCGATGACAAGCATAGCGCCGAGATGTATCTGCAAAGCTTTGTCATCAATCACGCCGAGAAACACCTGAACAGCAAAGGACGACAGATTATAGGCTGGGACGAAATACTCGAAGGTGGACTTGCACCAAATGCCACAGTACACTCTTGGAGAGGCATAGAGGGTGGTATTGAGGCTGCCAAGCAGGGTCACGACTGCATTATGTCGCCAACCAGCTTTATGTATTTCGACTACTATCAGACAACATACACCGACGATGAGCCTTTAGCCATAGGCGGTTATGTACCGGTGGAGAAAGTGTATAGCTTTGAGCCAATGCACGAGTCGCTCACCCAAGAGGAGCAGAAGCATATAATCGGTGTTCAGGCAAACCTTTGGAGCGAGTATATCCCAACATTCAGCCACGTTGAGTATATGGAACTGCCACGTATGGCAGCGCTCTGCGAAGTTCAGTGGTGCAAACCCGAAAATAAGGATTTCGAGAATTTCAGACAGCGTCTGTTACCACTTCTCAAACTGTATGAGCTGAACAACTACAACTATGCCAAGCATATTCTTGACATTGAACCCGAGTTCGGCACAGACACCGAGCGCGGCATAATCACTGCAACACTGAAGGTTATTGACGACACACCAATATACTACACACTCGACGGCACAGAGCCAACGACAGAGTCACCCCTTTACACTGCACCCATTGAGATTACAGGAGCCTGTACATTGAAGGCAAAGGGCATTGGAGAGCGTGGCGCGACAAGGACACTCACCGAGCAGTTCTACTTCAACAAGGCTACAGCAAAGCCAATAACAATGTTGCAGCCAATACACAAGAACTACACATTCAAAGGCGGCATCACACTTGTCGACGGTCTGAAAGGCTCCCCCAACTACCGCACAGGCAGATGGCTCGGTTTCTGCGAAACAGACCTTGAAGCGGTGATAGACCTGAAGCAGGAGGAGGAAATCAGTATCGTGTCATTCAACACAAGCGTCGACAAGGGCGACTGGGTTTTTGACCTGTTAGGAATAACAGTATCATTGTCAAACGACGGCGAGAACTATTTTGTTGTTTTTGACAGCACATACCCCGACCTCACAGCCGAAGACGAGAACAAGATATATGAGCACAAGGTTGAATTTGAGCCTACCAAAGCCCGTTATATAAAGATAAAGGCACTGTCGGACCGCGATATGCCGGCATGGCACCCCGCTGTAGGCCACCCCGCGTTCATCTTTGTTGATGAGCTTGAGGTTTATTGAAACAGAACATACACAATAAAAAAATCCGTAACTTGGTTACGGATTTTTTTATTCTACATATCCTTATCAGTCCCTCAAACGAAATCCAAGCGCTTTTGAAATTATCTTTGCCTCGCAACGGCGTAACAAGATGAACGCTATCAGATTTAATGTCAATGAAATGAACGGATAGAGCATTGGAACCTCAAGAGCCATTGACGCATCACCGGAAAGTATCAATGTGTACACAAAGAACAGGATGTAATAACCGGCGAACAACAGCATTGTGAGTATCGTTATTCTCTTTTGCAATTCAAAGTTACTGTACAATGAAACAACCAAACCAAGTAAATTGACTATCGCGGTGAACACCAATACTATTCCAAGTGCTATGACAGACCTGGACACCTCTCCGTCTGCTGCGACATACTTGAAATTCGTCATCTCTGCAACTGCACCGTCAGCCTCTGTAAAACCGGCAACGGGAGCAATCATTGCAAGTATTGTAAGTACCAATGATGCAACATACATCAACTGGTAGAAACGAAATTTCATATCAATACAGTTTTTGTATTATGCATCCTCGCTGTCAACCTCCTTTGAAGGATCGCGGAAGTATATCTTGTCCTCAAGGAACTCCTGTGCAGCAATGAGTGTTGGTTTTGGGAGTCTTTCGAAGTAACGTGAAATCTCTATCTGCTCGTGATTCTCGAACTGTTCCTCAAGATTGTCAGTAGATGAAGAGAACTCGTTCAACTTCTTCAACAACTCCTCTTTCATTTCTGCAGCAATCTGATTTGAACGCTTGCCGATGATGGCAACCGACTCATAGACATTTCCTGTCTCGTTTACAAAATCTGCCATGTTACGTGTGACAGTGTTTGTTGGAGCATTTGTTTTCTTGTAATCCATTTTATTTCAATTATTATATTATTATTCCGTTGTCTTGACAAATTTTATCGCCTCTTTGTAATATTTGTCTGCCTCCTTGATGTATTTACTGTCGGGGAATTCTGTCTTGAACGCGTAATACTCGTCAACGGTGTTGCGGTAACGTTCTATCTTTTTCGACTCGACACTCTTGTGGGCCATCTGATATCTTGCCCTCAATATCAGGATTGACAAATCTTCGCGAAGTGTTGTATAAGGATAATCCTTCAAGGCGTTCTGAGCTGTAACGATACAAGCCTGGTAGTTGTTGCCAATGTAGGCAAGGTCACCAAGGTCGAAATAGAGTTTCGCCGACAAATACATCTTCTTGACGAGGACATCGTGCATCTTCATTATCATATCCTGTGCCTCGGCATTATGCGAACTGTGAGGATAATACTCCATAAAGAGCTGTAGCTCATTTATCGCCGCATAGGTATTTGTCTGGTCGAGTTCCGGTTCCGGAGTACACATAAACAGTGATTTACCAGAGAAGAAACGGGTGTATTCGGCATATTCGCCACGAGGATAGTTCGAATAGTGCAGCTTGAAGTACTGCGCAGCAGTTTCATAATCCTTGGACTCATAATAGCATCGTGCAAGCAACACAAGCGATTCCTCGGCTTTGTCACCACCCTTCAGCATTGTCACCATAGACTCAAGCAAATCCGTTGCACTGGTATATTTACCCTCAAGGTAATAACCCTTTGCTGCTTCGTATCTGTAGTCATAATCATTGGTCTTGAACACCTTGTTGAAAGAATTACAAGATGTCAAGGCAATGGCAATCAGAATGTATATAAATATCGTTTTCTTCATTTATGTGGTCAATTTCCGAACCAAAATTTTGCGCCCACTAAACGCATTTACTAAAATTTTTGCAAAGATAGTGCTTTTTGACAGAAAATACAACCACAAAAAGCCCATTATTCGTTAGCAAAATTAAAATAATTCAAAAATATGTTCGCTCAAAAGACGCAATCCTACTTTACGATAATTTTTGCACCCTCAACCAAATAGACACCACAAGGCAAGGCAAAGTAGCGAGAACCATTTACCATTGCTGCCACCACTTTTCGTCCTGCGAGGTCATACACCGCAACATTGCGTGGTGTTTCAACTGTCACCGACACTCCACCATTTACGGCCTGAACATTTGCTTCAGCATCACCTTGCACCGACACCACGCCAACTGTTCCGTTTGTATTCTCCATACCGGGAGTCTGATACACACGAACCCAGTCGAAACGTGTTTCGTATGTATGTGTCACATCGGCATTGGCAGCCCAAGCATTGTTTCCTACGCTCTGGTTAAGTATCAGATGGAAATGTTTGTCAAAAGGCCATTGTCCCTGGTTAAGTTGGGACTGGTTGGTAGATTTTGCATAACGTCCGACCTCCTTGCCATCGACATACCATATCAAGGTTGTAGCATCCCACTTCAGACCGTATGTATGATAGCGGTCGTGCGATGTCTCGACATTGAAACTTGATTTTGGATTATTGGTATTTCCAAGGTCGTATGTCCAGTTGCTGTGTACTGTGTGCCAAGAGCGCTCCTGCGAGTCGATGGTTTCCCAGATGTCAATCTCGCCACAGTCGGGCCAGCCTGCACTCTGGTCTTCGGGCATCATCCAGAATGCAGGGAAGTTACCGGTCCATGGATTGGATTTTATACGTGCCTCGACGTAACCGTATGTAAAGCCGAAACGGTTGTTGCTTTTTATTCCGCCGGTAATCATTGGAACAGGGTCGCTCTCCTGGTCGGGGTTAGGTATTGCGCGAGCAACAAGGTCGCCGCCCTGCAGGTAGATGACCTCCTTGCTGTCGCTTAGCCAACGATTCCAGGTTGCACCGTAACGCTGGCAACGCATCCACTTCTCATCGACAGGCTGCGACATATCCTCGGCATTGAACTCGTCGCTGAAGACAAGTTGCCACTCACTACCCTCCTGTGGCACGAACTCGGCATAGAGCGCCACATCGCCATCAAGACACCACGCAGGCACAAGATGTTCCTTAGCATTGACATTGACTTTTATCTCTACTTCGCGCCACTGAAGATTGCCGTTCACATACTGCTCGCCATCAAGATTATATCCATGACGCACAATAACCTTATCACACTTATATCCCGGAGCACCGCGTAATACGAATTTAATCATTTCATCATATTCAATCATCATAGGCAATGCTGTATTATCCACACCGTCTATACTTCCATCAACTGTGTGAAGTGCCAGTTTCCTCTTATCGCCTACTATACTTATAAGATAATCTATGATAAGACCATTTTCGGCTACAAAGTTCTCGGAACCGCCAGGATTTATATTATCCGTATCCAATTTTAGACGCATACGATACACACCCGCAGGT
>JAGCMB010000033.1 GCA_017646665.1 Bacteroidaceae bacterium | reverse complement strand
GGAGGAAATTAAAGTACTCGATTAATTAAAGGAGGAAAGTAGTATGGCTAAGAAGGTAAAAGGAAATCGTGTTCAGGTAATCCTTGAGTGCACTGAGCAGAAGAACAGCGGTGTTCCAGGTATGTCACGTTACATTACAACAAAGAACCGCAAGAACACAACAGAGCGTTTGGAGTTGAAGAAATACAACCCATATTTGAAGAGAGTAACCGTTCACAAAGAAATTAAGTAATAAAAGATGGCTAAGAAAGCAGTGGCAACCCTCCAGACAGGTGATAAGGAGAAGTTTGTAAAGGTTGTAAAATTGGTTAAATCACCTAAGACCGGTGCTTATATGTTCTCTGAGGAGATGATGCCTCAGGCAAAAGCAGACGAGGCTTTGAAGAAGTAATTACTGCCGAAAGGCTTAGATATAAAAAGAAGGATAGCAATGCTATCCTTCTTTTTTTGTGTTATATCTTTGTTTGCAGGCCTTTTTGTTTATCCCTTGAGCCATTTGTGCTTGGCAACGCTGTATATGGGAACGAACGGTATTATTATTGGACGTTTCCTGATGTATACCTGGAATTCGGGGTTATTACCATACACCTCCTGTTGGCGAAGTTCAAGACGTCTGGCTCCGCTGAACATTACATATACGATTCCGATATATCCCAATGACGCGATAATCCATTGTGCAGTTGTGCAGCTTGAACCAAAACAGATGACAAAACTGCCGGTCCACATAAGGACTTCGCCAAAATAGTTCGGGCAACGTACAAGGCGGTAGAGTCCTGTGCTGACAAATTGTTTTGGATTTTTCTTCTTTGCGGCACTCTTTTGTGCGTCTGCCACGATTTCAATTATTACGCCTATGGCTGCGATGATTGCTCCGCTCCAAGTCCATACTTCGTTGATGTTTGCACCTTTGCTAAGATTGTATAGGTAGAATGTGCAAGGGCTTATTTGTCCAATATAAAGCAGGGCGCACGAAATCCAAATCATAAACATTGCAAAAACAGGTTTGCGCTTTGTGTTGTCCGGTTGGTAGAGGATTTGCTTATACGACGCCGATTTCTTTTCTCGAATAAGCAGGTAGCCGGCTAATCGTATGCCGTATATAAATAATGTACTGCATAATATTATTGCCGGCAGTGTAATTGTATCGGCAAAAATTATTGCGGTAGCTGCTGCGAGCGCTGAAATGGCGAGCCCGTATCCAATACTGAAGAAGTAGATGAAATAAATCCATCCCACGGCTGAAATGGCAAATGATATTGCCAATAGAATCCATAAATAGTTCATAGTGGAAGTTTTTTATTGGTTATCGTTGCGAGTTTACGAATTATATAATAAATAACAAAGCTTGTTGTTCCTTTTTTTTAAAAAGCGCTGTTGTGGGTAGATTTTCCTTTTCAGGTTATCAAAATTATATGCTTGATTTTGAAATCCCTCAGAATTTTACGTTGATTTCTTTTTAAATTGATTTTCAACGAATTATGTAGTTGGAAAATGCAAATAAAAAAAGCAGACTTCGAAGTGAAATCTGCTTTTCTGCGGAGAGAGGGATTCTTGCTTTGGCAAGCGACTTCGTCGATTACGAACCCCCACTCGGGTGTTCTCATCCCCTCTAATGTAAAAAAGGAAGCCTTTCAGCTTCCTTTTCTTGCGGAGAGAGAGGGATTCGAACCCCCGGTACCTTTCAGTACGTCGGTTTTCAAGACCGGTGCAATCGACCACTCTGCCACCTCTCCAAAAGATGTTTTTAAACGAAAAAGTGGTCTGTTTTCGTTTGATGATGCAAAGGTATATCAAAAAAATATACCGTGCAAGAAAAAGCGATAATTTTTTGGTGTTTTTGCGATTTTTTTTGCGTTGCATGGTGAAATGATGCTGGAAAATACTATTTTTGCTATGATATGGCAGTGGCTTGGCTGCTTTTAATAAGATATTAGCAATGAAAGTAGGATTTGATGGTAAACGCGCGGCGCAAAATTTCACCGGGCTTGGGAATTATAGCAGATATGCTCTTGAAGCGTTGCAAAAATATTATCCCGGCGAGGAGTATTGTGTATATATTCCAAAGGATGTGAATAATCCTAAATTTGAAGATATACTCTTGCAGTCTGGTGGCGCAATGAAGAAGGTGCTCCCTGTTGGGGCTCTTGCACGTAAGTTCAAGTCCCTTTGGCGTGTCTGGGGTGTTACTGATGATGTAGCTGCCGATGGGGTGTCTGTCTATCACGGTTTGAGCAATGAGCTCCCGTTGAATATCCGTTCTATTTCTCCTGCGGTAAAGAGCGTTGTTACAGTCCACGATATTATCTTCAGACGTTTGCCAAGTTGCTATCCTTTTGTTGACAGATGTATATATGATTATAAATTCCGTAGGGCTTGTAAGAATTCCGACCACATAATAGCTGTCAGTGAATGTACAAAACGTGATATTGTAAAGGATTACGGCATTGCTCCCGAAAAGATTTCGGTTATATACCAGGGATGCGACCCTCTTTTTTCGCAGCAGGCTTCTGCCGAAAGGATTGCTGAGGTTAAGTCGAAATACTCTTTGCCCGACAAGTTCGTTGTTTCGGTCGGTACAATAGAGGAACGTAAGAATCTGCTTTCTGTTGTCAAGGCTTTGACTCTGTTGCCCGGGGATGTTCATCTTGTTGCGGTTGGTCGTCGCACAAAATATACTGCTCTTGTCGATAAATTTGTTTCGGAAAACAATCTTACTCATAGAGTACATCTGTTGCACGGAGTGCCTTATCTTGATTTGCCTGTTATTTATCAATGCGCGGGTGCTTTTGCTTATATGTCGTTGTACGAAGGTTTTGGTATTCCTTTGCTTGAGGCTCTTAATTCGCGTTTGCCGGTTGTTGCGGCAACTGGTTCTTGTCTTGAAGAGGCCGGTGGCCCGGGTTCGATATATGTGGCTCCGTTTGATGTGGAGGCTATTGCGTCGGCACTTGAAAAATGCTTTGATTCAGATGTCAGGGACAAGATGATTGCTTGCGGTTTGGAGTGGGCTTCACGTTTTACGATGGAGCAGTTTGCGCATCAGACAATGCGTTGCTATAAAGAGTTGCTAGGTGATTTGTAGTCTTTTTCGACACTTTCACCTGCTTGTTTTTTTCAATTGTATTTGCTCTTTGTGTGTTGCTTTGTATGAAATGATTGCAAAAATGAAATAATTTAATATTTTATCGTAATTATATCCGAAAAATTTGTGTGCTTTATTTCAATTTTTATTATCTTTGCGGAGCAATAGGGGAAAGAATGCCTCTTTCTTCGTTGGCTGAATGATTTTAAACCATATATTATATAAAAACTATGGAAAAGAAATTGAATTTTAAAGATGGCTTGTGGAGCAAGGAAATCAATGTAGGTGATTTCGTTCACGAGAACATCACTCCTTATGAAGGAGATGCTTCATTCTTGGTTGGTCCAACCGAAAGAACAAAGAAGGTTTGGGCTGAGTGTGTAAAGGCTCTTGCTGAGGAGCGTGCAAACAATGGTGTACGTGCTTTGGATAACAAGACTGTTTCTACAATTACATCGCACAAGGCTGGTTACATCGACAAGGAGAATGAGCTTATTGTTGGTTTGCAGACCGACGAGTTGTTGAAGCGTGCTATCAAGCCTTTCGGTGGTATCAAGGTTGTTGAGAAGGCTTGTCTTGAGAACGGCATACCGGTAGACGAGAAGGTGAAGGATATCTTCTATCACTACCGTAAGACACACAACGACGGCGTTTTCGATGCTTACAACGAGGAGATTCGTATGTATCGTTCATTGGGCTTCCTTACCGGTCTTCCCGATAACTATGCCCGTGGTCGTATAATCGGTGACTATCGTCGTCTTGCTCTCTATGGTCTTGATCGTCTTATCGAGGCTAAGCAGGCTGATTTGAAGGGATTGGTAAGCCCAATGACTGAGCACACAATCCGTCTTCGTGAGGAGGTTGCAGAGCAGATTAAGGCTCTCAAGGAAATCAAGGTTCTTGGCGAGTACTACGGTCTTGACCTTTCTCGTCCTGCAACAAGCGCACAGGAGGCAGTTCAGTGGACATATATGGCATATCTTGCTGCAGTTAAGGAGCAGGATGGTGCAGCTATGTCACTCGGTAATGTATCTTCATTCCTCGATATCTATATCCAGTACGATCTTGACAACGGTAACATCGACGAAACATTTGCTCAGGAGCTTATCGACCAGTTCGTTATCAAGTTGCGTATGGTTCGTCACTTGCGTATGCAGTCTTACAATGACCTCTTCGCCGGTGACCCAACTTGGGTAACAGAGGCTATCGGCGGTCGTTTCAATGACGGTCGTACAAAGGTTACAAAGACTTCATTCCGTTTCTTGCAGACACTTTACAACCTAGGACCTTCACCAGAGCCTAATATGACAGTTCTATGGAGCCACGAGCTCCCAGAGGGCTTCAAGGAGTTCTGTGCAAAGGTATCAATCGATACATCTTCTGTTCAGTATGAGAACGATACTTTGATGCGTGAGGTTCGCGAGTGTGACGACTACGGTATCGCTTGCTGTGTATCTTACCAGGCAGTTGGTAAGCAGATTCAGTTCTTCGGTGCACGTTGTAACCTTGCTAAGGCTCTCTTGCTTGCCATCAATGGCGGTCGTTGCGAGAACACAGGTACTGTTGTTGTTAAGGATATTCCTGTACTTGAGGGCGATGTTCTCAACTACGAGGAGGTTCTTGCAAACTACAAGAAGGTGCTTGTTGAGATTGCACGCGTTTACAACGACTCAATGAACATCATCCACTATATGCACGATAAGTACTACTATGAGAAGGCTCAGATGGCATTCATCGACACCGATCCTTCTATCAACCTTGCTTATGGTGTTGCAGGTCTTTCAATCGCAATTGACTCACTCTCTGCTATCAAATATGGTAAGGTGACTGTTAAGCGTAATGAGCTCGGTTTGACAGAGTCTTTCGATATCGAGAACGAATTCCCATGCTTCGGTAACGATGACGACCGTGTAGACCACCTTGGTGTTGACTTGGTTTACTTCTTCAGCGAGGAGCTCAAGAAGCACCCGGTTTACAAGAACGCTAAGCCAACATTGTCATTGCTCACCATTACTTCTAACGTAATGTACGGTAAGAAGACAGGTGCTACACCTGACGGTCGTGCTAAGGGCGTTGCTTTCGCTCCAGGTGCGAACCCAATGCACGGACGTGACAAGAACGGTGCTGTTGCATCATTGAGCTCTGTTGCAAAGTTGCGTTATCGTGACTCACAGGACGGTATCAGTAACACATTCTCTATCATTCCAAAGTCACTCGGTGTTGACGATGCTACACGCGTTGAGAACCTCGTAACTTTGATGGATGGTTACTTTACCAAGGGCGCTCACCACTTGAACGTGAACGTGTTGAACCGCGAGATGCTTTTGGATGCTATGGAGCACCCAGAGAAGTATCCACAGCTCACAATCCGTGTATCAGGTTATGCTGTGAACTTCATCCGCCTCAGCCGTGAGCACCAGTTGGAGGTTATCTCTCGTTCTTTCCACGAGCGTATGTAATAAACAGTATTAATGTTTAATAAAAATAGGCTGGCTTTTTTGGCCGGCCTATTTTTTCAAAATAACTATTATGAATATTAGAGTACATTCATACGAGTCATTAGGTACATTCGATGGCCCGGGCTTGCGTCTTGTCGTTTTTTTACAAGGATGCAATTTTCGTTGCCTCTATTGTGCTAACCCCGATACAATTGACTGCAAGGGTGAGAGCAAGGAAACCGACATTGAGGACATCGTGCGTATGGCAATGAATGAGAAGCCTTTCTTTGGTAAACGAGGTGGTGTCACTTTCAGTGGTGGCGAGCCGACATTCCAGGCTAAAGCACTTGTTCCTCTGGTCAAGCGCCTTAAGGAGCAGGGCATACACGTATGCATAGATACTAACGGCAGCATTTGGAACAGTGATGTCGAGGAACTTTTCTCTTTGGTTGATTTGGTTATGCTCGACGTTAAGCAGTTTAATCCCGAACGCCACAAAACTCTGACCGAGCGCAGTAACGAGCAGACTCTTAAAACGGCAAAATGGCTGCAGGAGAATGGACGTCCATTCTGGTTACGTTATGTTCTTGTTCAGGGCTATAGCGCATTTGAAGAGGATATTCGCGCGCTTGGAGAGCATTTTAGAGGGTACGATATGATTAAACGTATCGAAATCCTGCCCTATCACACTTTGGGTGCTCACAAATATGAGCCTCTTGGAATGGAATATAAACTAAAGGGAGTAAAGGAGAATACACCACAGCAGCTCGACGACGCGAAGGCTTTGTTTGATGAGTATTTCGACTGTGTCTTTGTGAACTGATTTCTTATGCTATCCGAGAAGGAAAAAATGCTGCGTGGCGAACTCTATGACGCCAACAACGACGTGGCTCTCATCACAGAGAGGAATGCTTGCAAAGTATTGTGTCAAAAGTATAACACACTGCCATATGATGCTGTAGAGGAGCGTAAAGCTATATTACGCTGTATAGTCGGCAAGGCGAAAGGGGAGTTTGTTATAGAACCTTCTTTTTGGTGCGATTATGGATGCAATATATCTCTTGGAGAAAACTTCTATGCGAACCATAATCTTGTGATACTTGATGCAGCTCCTGTCGTTTTTGGTGATAATGTGTTTGTTGCTCCCAACTGCTGTTTTACCACGGCAGGACATCCTATTGATGTAGGGCAGCGCAATAAAGGCCTTGAGTATGCCTATCCTATAAGTGTGGGTAATAACGTATGGATTGGTGCCGGCGTTACCATTCTCCCGGGAGTCCGGATTGGTGACAATGTGACAATTGGTGCCGGCAGTTTGGTCAATCGTGATATTCCATCGGGTTCTGTTGCAGCGGGCGTTCCTTGCAGGGTTATTAAGCAGACAAAGCAGGAGTGACTCCTGCTTTGTCTGCTTAATTGATTTACTCTTCGATTTTTCTCCAATATACGGTCTTTCCGATACCCCAGATATTGCCGTAAACCTTCAGTGTCTTTTCATCCTTGAATTCAATGTCAACACTGTAAATCTTGCCGGCTGTTGGGTCATATATCTTTGTATCTGTCCACTCCTTGTCATCAGCATCGTACTTTAGTCCTTTGATAAGTACAACCTTGTCGATGTCCACGTTGCGTAGGCTCTTGTCGGGGTTCTTTACGTCCTTGCGCTTGTTGCCGTTTGCATCCAATGAGTTCTCTACCCAAAATACCTGAGCCTTATATGTGCCGTCGGCCTCTTTAGTGATTCTGATTTTACTTTTGCTGCCATCCTTTAGGCTGAAATACTCTCCAAGGATGTTGTCGCCTTTAGAATTAAGGTCCTGTGCATTTGCTGACAAAACCATCAGCGCACACATAAGTGTAAAGATAATTTTTTTCATTTTGTACGTTTTAAATGTTTTAATTTGTACAAAAGTATTTAAAAAATTGCACACTTTGATGTTTTATGTGCAATTATCGGCGTTTTTTTACTTTTTTTAATGCAGTGTGTATATTATGTATTGATTTTGGTTATAATAGTCCTGTTTTATTCCTCTATATATTCATACCCGAGTTCGCGGATTGTATCAATGATCTCTTTTGCCGAGAAATTCTCACCGTCAATGAATGCTCGGCCTTCAGCCAATTCTACACGTACAGCCGTTACACCTTTTATGTTGGTAAGAGCCTTCTCAACATTAGCCTTGCAATGGTTGCACATCATACCATTTATTCTAAAACTTTTCTGCATACTTCCACTTTTGCCTTTTCTGAAGCGTAAAATATATGCTGCTATTAGAAGTATAATGAAAATGATGCTCGATGCAGTTTGCCACCAAGGCGTTCCGTCAATATGACAATGGTTGCAGTAGGCATTGTTCACGGCGGTGTTGAACCACTCACTGGGCAGCAGGTAATCAATGGCGAGTCCAAATGCGACTGCTCCAACAATTATGGACAAAAGATATATTACCAACGTCCTGCGTCCAAGAATTTTGTTTATTACAAGCATTGCTGCCATATTTGTCGCCGGCCCTGCAATGAGCAGGACAAGTGCCGCTCCGGGCGATAGTCCTTTGAGCATAAGTGCTGCAGCTATGGGAATAGAGCCTGTCGCACACAAGTACATTGGTGCAGAGAAGAGGAGTATGACAAGCATATTCAGTAGTGGATATTTGCTGAGGCCGGTGAAGAAATCCTCGGGTACTGCAATTGTTATTATGGCTGCAATGACAAGGCCTATGACAATCCATTTTCCAATATCCTGCAACATATCAATAAAACCATATCGTAGCGTGTCGATGCACTTTCTCATAAAACTCTTCTCGTTTTTCTGTGCACTGCAGGTTATGGAACAACCGTTCTCTACATCGTTTGCCCAGATATTGACAGCACAGCCACCGGCCAAGGCTGTAATGAGGGCTACAAGTGGACGACAGATGGCGAATGGGATACCGAGCACCGATGCTGTTGCAAGAATGGAATCCACTCCTGTCTGCGGAGTTGAAATAAGGAACGATACAGTGGCTCCGCGCGATGCTCCTTCGCGTCGCAGTGATGCTGCTGTCGGGATGACACCACACGAGCAGAGTGGCAACGGAATACCGAGTAATGCCGCCCAAAGTACCGAACGGAAGTTGTTGTCCGATAATTTATCGGCATATATCCTTCGTGGTACAAACTCTTTCAATATTCCTGCCACAAGGAAACCAAGCAACAGGTATGGTGTCATTTCGTTTAGTAAATCTATAAGTGGTGTGATATATCTTTCCATTTTATAAAATTTTTGCATCGTTATTCAACGATGCAAAAATAGAACTATTTTCTTTAATTGGCATTAATTATTTATTGCCAATAAATGTCTGCTATTACTTATTTTTATTATTCTCCAATATCTCCAGATTTGTCAATGCCTGCTCGTCGCCCATACGTGCGGCCTTGGCAAAGGCGCGTTCCGCTGCGTGACGGTGATGTCTGCGATACTCTATGACACCTTGCAAATTCAGGACTCTGGGGTCGTTCTTGTATGCTTTCAGTTCGGCAAGCAGCTTGCCGTAATCGGGTGCGGGGTTGTTCATCAGCTCGTCAATAATCTCGTTTAATGCCATTGCCGTGCTGTCGGGCGTGTTGCTGTAATATATTCCGGTGCAGCAGGCTATTCTGTGTGCCGGGAAATAGCGTGCCTGGAGCTCTTTGTATAGTTCTCCGTTGTTGTACTGCTTGAGCATCTTTTCACGTGTATTTTCGTTGGACTCCTCCTTAAGCCGGGTAATGAATTCATCTGCATTGGGGATATTGCTCTCTTTTATATCGTTATAAATGATGTTCCAGTTACGTCCTCCTCCGGCAACTTCAAAGATTGAGTCGGGCAGGTTGTGATGCTTTCTTATGTGGTCACGCATTGCAATAGCGCGGTTCAGGCCACGCTGTGTCGCCTTGTCCTCATATCCCTCGGGTGATGTGTAACCTGCTATCTGAATGGATTCAAGGGTGGTGGTGCTGTCCGAGAGTATATCGCCAATGATGTCCATCATCTCCTCAATAGATTGTGCATTGTTCAAGTATGCAGGGTCGAGCTTGCTGCTGTTGCTGGTGTAGCGTACAATGTTGGGGGTGATATTCATATACGGTGCATTGCTGTTTGTGAGCGGAGTGTAGTATCTTATACTTCTGATATGCGGATGCTCTGCTGCAATATGGTCGGCAATGCTGTTGCCGGCACTTACTCTGTGGCAGCTCATCGGAGGGCACTCTGGGAGGTATATGGCAAACGTGTCACAGCTGAATTCTGTTTTGTGCCTGTTGCTGAATTCACAATAAGTCACGCCGTACATCGTGTCGCTCACCGCCGTTTCTGGCAGAACAAGCGTGCAACTGCTTTGACCATACTTTTGTAGATTGGGTTGTTTGTTGTGTCTTTTGATGTATCGCTTGGAGTAACGCTTGCCCTGTATGTGTCTTTCGGCACTACTTATACAGGTGTCGGGAGTACATAAGTGGGTTACAATTACCATTCCCTCGTCACTTCCAGGTTTTGGGGTGTCGTAGTCGAATGTGAAATACCAGCAGCTATCGCTGTGTATGGCTGTGTAATCTTCGGGTGCGAACTGTGCACGGCTGATGCTGCATATTGCAAGAAGCAACATCGTAATGGTCAGTTTCTGTTTCATAATGAATTCTTTTATTGGTTAACAATAATCTTGTTTCATCATAAAACATCGCTGCGTGGTTTATGGTTCTTGGGAATTTATCTCTGCGATAATGTCGGGTAATTGTGCTATGTCGTTTATTATTGCCGTTGGTGCATACCCCTCAATGATTGGTTCCTCTTCCCAACACAAGTTCTTTAGCCATACGGTTTTGCAACCGAGTGTCAATGCCGGGTATATATCTTTACGGTATGAGTCGCCTATAACAACAATCTCCTCGGCTGCAATATGCAGTGCTTCCACACCCATTGCAAAGAGCGCAGGGTCGGGTTTGCGTATGCCGACAACCGACGACTCAACAATGCACCTGAAAAAATTGTCCAGGCCGAATTCGTTGAGAACGACAGGCATATTGCCGTAGAAATTTGTTACAAGAACCATTGGAAATCTTTGGGCAAAAGATGCAATTATTCCACGGCTCGTTTCAAGCGTTTCTTTTACTTTGCTGTAACACCCATCGGCAATCTTTTCTGCATTTTCATCGGTAAATTGCCCCGATTGTGTCTGTTCTTTCAAATATTCGAATTGAATGGATATTTTCTTTCTTAGCAATGTGTGGAACGTGTCCTGTGGCGCAATTACAGGAGCTTTTGCCAATGAGCGTTCACCGTGTACGTATGCGTTGCGGTATAGTTCGCGCTCCAGTTCGATGCCGGCCAATCTATACTGCTCTGCAATGACCTCGCCCCAGTGAATGCCGTTGGTGTCAATGGTGCCGCCATAGTCGAAAATTACTCCTTTAATTGTACTCATATCCGCTTTCAATCTTTTTTGTCAGTCTGCTGCACAATTTCTCGTGGCGGTATCTTGTGTATATGAACAGTGCCATGAGTATTACAAGCTCAAAGAATAGATAGAACCACATTTCTCCTATAAGCATAACAAAGCAGAGCATTATTGCACGGGAGTTGAATGTGAGGATATTAGTGTATTTCATAAGTGGCAGGCTGCCCTGTCTGAACTCCTTGCGTAGTGAGTCGGGGATGTCTGTGCCGTACTTTGCATTGACAGTCTTTATTAATTCCTGGAATTTAGGTGACATCCTCTCCTGGTTGTCAACGTATGCAATGTAGGCGTTAAGGAATATCTTCCAAAAAAAGTTGCCTTTCCACGGTGTTTCCTTGTACTCTTTGCGCACTGCAATGGAATTGTGGAACTCATTGCCGTTCTTCTCGTTCGTGAAGTAAAGATGGATGTTCCTATAGTAGTCGGCGAGCTGACACTGTGAGCCGTGTATCCAAAAACCGCTGAACGATGACATAATCCAAATAGTCACACCCCAGGTATATTCGGGCGCAAACGGTATGGGCTGGAAGTTTTCACGCACTGCAATGGCAAAATATATGCAGAAGAACCAGCAGTCACCGGCAAAGCCGTCTAATATTCGTCCCCAATGTGTCTTCTGTCCTGTTATGCGTGCCAACTGTCCGTCTGTGCTGTCATAGAGGTTTGCCCATATAAGTAGCAGTATGCCCAAGATGTTCCAACGCAGGCTCTCCTGTGCAAAACAGATACCTGCTGCAACACCAAGAAATATTGATATTATTGTTATGACGTTGGGGTGTATGCCACGGTTGCGGAAAAACAGCGCGCAACGGAAACCTAACGGGCGGTAGAACCACATATCGAGGAACTCCTCCGTGTCGATGGATTTTATGGATGCTTCATACATCTTTTTCTCTTCTGCATTCATATTGCTATTTTGTCTTGCCTATTATCAATTTTGCGATATTCTTTGCGGCTTCGTCGCGTATTGCGGTGAAACTTGGGAAATCGTTTATGTCAATTATAAAAATCTCTCCTTGTGGAGTTATAATGGCGTCGCCACCATATATCGTCAGCCCAATGGCTTGAGCAGCCTTTTGTGCAAATCCCTTAAGTGAATTGCTCTCAAAGTGATGGTGTTTGGGAACTCCGTTTTTCTCCTCCTTGCCGAATTTTGTGTTTTCGGGGTAACAGTGATAGAAGAAATCGTTGCCAATGCCGTAGAACTTTATTATGTCGCCCGTGATATGCAGCATCTGTATGTACTCGTCTATCCCGCGTTCAGACATCTGTTCTATGGCGGCAACTGCCTCTTCTTTCGTTTGGGAAAAGCATACATCATCGCGGTGGCAGCTCCATCCTTTGGCTTTCTTAATCCAACAGGGGAAATAACTATCCTGTAATTCTACAGAACTGCTCAGAACGTTGAATGGAGGCTGTGGTATTGCATTGTTGTGCAGAATTTCCATAAAACGCCTACGCGAACAGTTTTCTACCGATTGGGGTGTATTGAGGATTGTAATGCCTTTTTGCTCGGCCTCTTTGAGCCGTTTGATGGTGCTTATTGTGCGTGACATAGAGCATATGACCTGTGTGTCATTCGGCAACTCCTCATTTTCTCCAATGGACAACACTTCCGCACCACATTCCATTAGTTCTGCGGTTATACACTCCAGAATGGCCGCATCATTGGCAGTCATATTGGGGGAGTCTACGGGGTTGCGTGCTATGGTTACAATCATTGTTGTCTGGAGAGAAAATCTTCGGCTTTGGAGATGTCCTCTGCGTGGTCAATGTCAATTATCTTCTTAAAGGGGTAAGCTTTTAACTCAAGCCCATTCCTGACAAGGCTGCGTTGGAAATTGCGCATCCTTTCAATGCCGGCTGTCATACATTCGTCAAGAATATCAAGTGCGTTGTCCTGTAAACCGTATATTCCACCCGAGATGTATCTTGATGTCGGGGTAGGGCTATCGGCAAAGGCGGTGATGTTCAGCCGGTCGTCTGTATCTACATATAGTGGTTTTTCATCGTCAATATAATCGGTTACAGCCATCAAACCGTCATTCTCACCGGCCTTGAAAGCCTTTATATACTCTGCAAACTCCTCTTCTTTGAAGATTGTGTCAACCGTCGTGAGGCAGAATTTGCCGCCACGGAGCAGGTGGCTGAGAGCGTGCAGACTGTGCATGGAGCTTGGTGTGTCTTTTACCACAATGTTCACAGGGTACACTCTTTTTAGCTTCTGTAATAGTGCCAGCGTTTCGGGTTGCTGTTCGTTTATGATGATGTTTATACTGCTTGCCCCCTGTGATGCAAAAAGCATTACAAGGCGTTCTATAATAGGAATGCCTTGTAACTTTATAAGTGGCTTGGGTGCTTTTATCCCCTCGCGTGCAAGCCTTGAGCCTTCACCGGCTGCAATAATCGCAAATTTCATCCTTACTCGTTGTCTGCCTGTTGTAAATTCAAGCGGTTGCTGTCGTCGCGCTTCTCGAAGTAGAGCTTACGCAAAGGATTGCGGCGTGCCTCGGCATAGAATTTGCGGTTGCGCATTATGTCTATTGCTGCATATATGGCCTGACGGAATGAGTTTTCATCGGCAACGCCCTGTCCGGCAATGTCATATGCCACTCCGTGTGCTGGTGATGTGCGTATGATTGAAAGGCCGGCTGTAAAGTTTATACCACTGTTCATTGCAAGTGCTTTGAGTGGTGCAAGGCCCTGGTCGTGGTACATTGCTAATATTGCATCGAATTGGTCATATTTTCCGCTACCCATAAAGCCGTCAGCGGCAAATGGGCCGTAGCAGAAAATTCCACCGTCATTCATCTTTCTTATTGTTGGCGTGATTACCTCAATCTCTTCCTTGCCAAGCAAACCGTTGTCACCGGCGTGAGGATTGAGCGATAGGACAGCGATTTTTGGTGCGTCAATATTGAAGTCTTTCTTTAAACTGTCGTTGAGAATGGTAATCTTTTCCTCGAGCAACTCCGGTGTGATAGCTGCCGGAATATCGCGTAGTGCAAGGTGCGATGTCGCAACAGCCACACGAAGGTCGTTGCTGCACAGAATCATAAGTGCCTTGTCGCCTTCGTTGCTGCACTCCTGTAGATACTCGGTGTGTCCGGGGAAATTGAATTGCTCGCTGTGTATGGAACTTTTGTCAATAGGTGCTGTTACAAGAACATCAATTTCACCGTTCTTGTATGCCTCGACAGCCTTCTCCAACGCCTGGAATGCAGCCTGTCCTGCTTCGGTATTGCTGCTTCCGAGTTCAATGTGCAGCTCGTCGTTGTTGCAGTTGATTATGTTGAGTTTGCCTGCCTGCGCTTCGGCTGCCTTTTCAATAGCATTGTATGGAATTTCCATCTCCAAGGCCTTGCGATGATAGGCTGCTGCCTTTGGTGACCCGAAAATTACAGGGGTACATATATCGAACATCTCGGGATTCTCGAATGTCTTGAATATGATTTCATAACCGATTCCGTTGATGTCACCTTGTGTAATGCCAACGCGTATTTTTCCTTTTTCGCTCATATCGTATGTCGGTTTTTACTTGTTTTCTGTTTGGTTGTCGTTAATAGTAGCGAGGTCTACCGGTAGTCTTAACGTGTAAAGTGCGGCCTCGAGCTTGCGCATATAACCACGTTTCTCCTTGTTGGGGGCATAGACGAATGCTTCGACAACAATCATCCTGCCGTTCTCTTCATCCACTATTGAGTGTGACACGAATGGGCCGCCGCCAAACATATCATCGTTCTTCATATACCACAAACCGCGGGCAACGCTCATATATTTGCCGTTGAAGGCAACGTCGGTTGTTGTTACAGTTTCAGCATCGGTCTGTATGTACTGGCCGGGCTCACTACCGGGGATATTCTCCATCATCACCGAGTCACGCATATGTATGAAATGCTCCTTTGAGAAATTATCGGGTGATGTGTAGGGGTAGCTGTACACTGCGAAGCTCTGCATCTCAATCTTGCCCGGGTTGTTATAGTCCGAAAACCAAAGAAAGTCTTCGCCTCGTTTAAAGCCGCTGATGCTTGAAGGAATCTTCAACTCGCAGCCGAACTTCTCTTTAATCAAGGCAAGTGCCTGCTTGTTGTGTCTTGCCTGTAGTTCTGATATCTGGAAATCGCGCTCCTTCTCTGTGAAGAAATCGAGAACAACCTTTGCATTTTTTGTAACGAATTCACCAAATGATTTCTGGTCGGGAGCATAGATGGCCATTACGATTTGTGGCGATGCATATATGTCCCTGTCGAACCTGAACTCACATTTGCTGTGGCTACTGTCAATATCTATCAGGATGATATTTCGGAAAGCCTGTTCGGTGATATTGAAATCCTCATTGTTGCGTCTTGTCACTTTGAACGACGCCTCTTTTTGTGGAAGTCCTGGAACAGGTGTGTTTAGCACTTGCTCAATGGCAACTCCTGCTGTTGAATCCCAAACATCGTCTTCACAGACAAGCATTACTTCAAAAGGTGTGCCCATTGATTTACGCTTTATCTCTTCGCCACACGATGCAAGCAGTATCAGCGATAATAGAAACAGAACAGATTTTTTCATATATGTCAATTATTGTTGTTTTTCTCTTGTTTTAATGTCGATAACATTCCGCAAGCGGCAAATATGTCTTCGCCACGCGATGCCCTGATGGTTGTGAACAGGCCGTTCTGGGTCAAGAAGTCGCGTAACTGTGTCATTCCCTTCTCGTCGACTCCCTCAAGCGGTACACCGGGTATGGCGTGGTAGCGTATGAGGTTTATGCGGCAGTCCAGCCCGTTGAGCAGCTGTAACAGTTTGCGGGCATAGAACGGTGTTTCGTTTATTCCTTTGAAAACAATGTATTCAAAAGTCAGACGTCTTTGGTGGCTAAAGTCGTATTGTCGCAACAATTCCAGCATCTCGGTGATTGGGAAACCCTTTTCGGCCGGCATTATTTCGGCGCGTTGTTGTGGTATAGGGTGGTGCAGACTGATGGCTATGTGGTAGTCGCCGGAGTCAAGCAGACGCTTCAACCCCTTTCTTACACCCACTGATGACACTGTGAGGCGATGTGGGCTCCATCCGAGTCCGTACTCCGATGTCAGTATTTCAATGGCCGGCAACAGATTGTCGAGGTTGTCGCAAGGCTCGCCCATTCCCATAAACACTATGTTCGTGAGTCTTTCGAACTCCGGCAGAGCCAGTATCTGATTGATTATTTCGTTTGTTGTCAGGTTGGCTGTGTACTTTTGCTTTCCTGTCATACAGAAAAGGCAATTCATCTTGCAACCCACCTGTGACGATACGCATAGTGTGGCACGGTCGCCGTCGGGGATGTATACTGCCTCAACAAAATGGTTATTGTCTACTCTGTAAAGATACTTCACTGTCCCGTCGACAGAGCGTGCGGAGTCGGCCGGTGCGGCATATCCCACTTCGAACAGCTCATTCAGTCTTGTGCGGTTCTTGAGTGAGATGTTTGACATCTCGTCTATTGTGTTGACACGTTTCTTGTAAACCCAGTCGGCAATCTGCTTGGCTGTAAATGCCGGCATACCGGCCTCCTTGACCGCGCTTGTTAGCTCGTTCAGTGTCATTCCAGCCAATTTTCTTCTTTTATCCTCCATAGTGACCTTGGGCTTCTTTGGTTTGCGACAAATGCTATTTCCTTGCGAAGATAATGCAAAAAAGTGATTTATCAGCTATATGTCTGCCATTTTAATACCTAATAATATTTTATATGACAATACTGTTTATTTGCCGTGCTTTTTTATTAATTTCGCAGAAAACAGACCAACTATGACAAATTATACGTTAGAGGTGTTTATGCCGGTGGCTGCAAATGCTTGCAATGCAGCGGCTTTGGAACCATTCTTGAATAATTCAAAGGTAACACATATATGGCTTTTGTGCTCTTCGCCCATAGAGGCCAATCTGCCGTCCGGGGTTACGGCTTTGTTTGTAGACTCCCTCTCTTCTACGGCTCTGTTTAGACTGATTGCCGAAAAAGCCACGGCCGATTTCGTGCTGTTTGTCGGGAAAGAGAACGTGATTGTTGATGAGGAAAAACTTTCGGCAATGTGTAAATCTATGCCGGAAAAGGCTTCTATGGCCTACTCGCATTATCGCAAGGTGATGAATGGTGAGTGCGTTGATGCACCTACCATAGATTGTCTGCCCGGTAGCTTGCGCAATGATTTTGATTTCGGTTCCGCGCTTCTTTTCAGGCTTGCCGCGTTAAAGGCATATCTTGCAATGCCTATGCCCGAATATGATTTTGCCGGGCTCTATCAACTCCGTCTTGCTATGGAGCGTATAGGGGGATTGTACCATTTTTGCGAATATGTTTACGTTGAGGATGAGAGCGACACTCGAAAAAGCGGCGAGAAACAGTTTGATTACGTTAATCCGGCTCAGCGTAATGTCCAGATTGAGATGGAGAAGGTTTGTACTCATCATCTCAAGCAGATTGGTGGCTGGTTGCCTCCTTGTAAATACGATAGTATAGACCTCGTTGCCGGTGAATTCCCTGTCGAGGCGTCGGTTGTCATTCCTGTCCTCAATCGTGAATCGACCATTGCCGATGCAATTACATCGGTGCTCAAGCAAAAAACATCCTTTCCGTTCAACATATTGGTGGTTGACAATCATTCAAGTGACAAGACTCCGGCCATAATAGACTCTTTTGCCGATGACAAGGTGGTGCATATAGTCCCCTCGCGTAATGATTTGGGCATTGGCGGCTGTTGGGACTTGGCAGTGAACGATTCGCGTTGCGGACGTTTTGCCGTCCAGCTCGACAGTGACGATATTTACAGCGACGAAAATACCTTACAGCGTGTAGTGGATGGTTTTTATGAACAGCAGTGCGCAATGCTTATCGGCTCGTACCGAATATGTGATTTTGAACTCAATACGTTGCCTCCCGGCGTTATCGACCATCGCGAATGGAGCGAAGAGAATGGCCGTAACAACGCTTTGCGTATAAATGGTCTTGGCGCACCTCGTGCGTTCTTTACGCCGGTTATACGTGAAGTGGGCTTCCCGAATGTCAGCTATGGCGAGGATTATGCCGTCGGGCTACAGATTTCCCGTCGTTACAGGATTGGACGTATATATGATGTCCTCTATTTGTGCCGCCGATGGGGTGGAAACTCCGATGCGGCTCTGTCACACGATAAAATCAATGCACACAACCTGTATAAAGACAGCTTGCGCAATGCTGAACTTGTTGCACGTCAAAAACTTGTTGGCAGTTGGGGTGTGATGTCAGGTGATGACGTCAATGCCTTTTTTGAAAATCAATTGCAGCTATGGCCCGATGCTGCAAATAGATATGATGCACTTGCAGATGTCAAGATGCGCGATTTGGGTAACGGACTCTTTCTGCAATATAATCCGGCGAGAGCCGTGTCTGCAGCCGCCAAGGTTGATGATGCTTCGCTTGCCGCCCGTCCCTGTTTCTTGTGTGCGGCAAATCGCCCGGCAGAACAGGTATCGAAGGTGCTTCTGGGTACGTTGGAGCTGCTTGTGAACCCTTATCCAATCCTGCCGTTTCACTTCACTTTGCCGACTGTTAGCCATACACCGCAATTGTTGAAACCTATGTATGCCGATATGCTGCATCTTGCAGGTAGCTGGCCAGGTATTGCAGTCTTCTATAATGGAGCAAAATGTGGGGCTTCGGCACCCGACCACGCCCATTTGCAGGCTACACGTTGTGCCGATATACCTTTGCTTGGAGCAATCTCCGACGGCCTTCTGTCGCTTGGCGAGCCTTTGTGTGTTGCCGATGGTGGTTGCATATATAATGTCAAAGGGTATGCGGTGCCGTTCTTTATGATTAGGGCCGAAACAGTTTCACGCTCGGTTGCGTTGTTCGGGCAACTGCTTATGGCAATGCCGACGGTTGATGGAGAAACCGAGCCACGAATGAATGTCGTGGGGTATTATTCTCCCGACGGAGCGTTTGTGTCAGTCGTTTTGCCTCGAGCTTCGCATCGTCCTGAATGTTATTTTGCAAATGATGCTTCTCATCGCCTTGTAAGCCCCGGAGCCTTGGATATGGCAGGCTTGATTGTGACGCCGCGAAGCGTTGATTTTGAATCTATTACAGCCGATGAGGCTGTAGCGTTGTTGCAAGAGGTAGCTTTGTCGCAGAGTGATGTCGACGCTGTTGTTCTAAAACTCAAGGAGATTGTATGAGAAAAGTTGATATAGGTATTTTGCGTGCCGAGTGCATAAAGTTCGATTTTATCGGGGATTTTATGCTTGATGGCAATGTCGTGTCCTCTAAAAATCACGTTTCCATCGGGGAGGGATTGCTCTCTTACAATGGCAGGCGATATAGGGCTCTTCGCTTTGAACCACAATCGGCAGATTGTAGTTTTGTCCTGCACGATGTTGTTATTGGTGTGGGCTTTCATTGGCAGAGAAAAGAAAAACAGATATTCAAGGGCGAGCTTGTTCTGATAATTGAAGATGGTGAGGTGCGTGCAATAAATCGCCTTTTTGTCGAGGATTATTTGGTGAGTGTCATCTCGAGCGAGATGTCGGCAACATCATCGTTAGAGTTTCTAAAGGCGCATACGATAATATCTCGCAGTTGGCTTTATGCTCAGCTCGATAGAAGTGAAAAAGTTGTCAATCAACAACTTGGCTATGAGAATGGTGATGAGGTTGTCCGTTGGTATGCTAGGGAAGACCATAAGAATTTTGATTTTTGTGCCGATGACCATTGTCAACGTTATCAGGGCATTACGCGTGCTTTAAATCCCAATGTGTCGCGTGCGGTAGAGGCTACACGTGATGTTGTGCTAAAATATGACGGCAAGGTGTGCGATGCGCGTTTCAGTAAATGCTGTGGTGGAGTGACTGAGCGTTTCTCGGCCTGTTGGGAGGATGTCGATTACGACTATCTGCAAGCTTTTAGAGATTGCGAGGCTGCTGCGGAACTGCCATTACTGACCACCGAAGAGGGTGCAAGGGAGTGGATTGAAGCAACCCCAAATTCCTATTGCTCAACGAATGACAAGGAGGTGCTTTCGCAAATACTGAACGGATATGACCGTGAAACAAACGATTTCTATCGTTGGAAAGTAGTTTATACACAGGCTGAACTCTCATCGCTTGTGGCCGAGCGTTCGGGGATTGATTTTGGTACGATTGAGGAACTGCAACCTTTGGAAAGGGGTGCGTCGGGGCGTATAGTTAAACTGAAGATAGCCGGTACAAAAACAACACGTGTTGTCGGCAAGGAATTGGAGATACGTCGTTGGTTATCAACGTCGCACCTGTACAGTTCTGCTTTTGTCGTTGATAAAGTGGTGGACTCGTCCGGTGAGGTTCAATTCGTTCTCAAAGGTGCCGGTTGGGGGCACGGTGTGGGGCTTTGTCAGATAGGTGCGGCAATGATGGGCGAAAGGGGTTGCAGCTGTGGACAGATATTGTCATTCTATTATCCCGGTGCAATTTTAGAAGCTGTTGCAGTTGGTTGACTCTCTTTTTTCTATGCACCATGTCTGTGCGTGGGCTTTTTATGTTGAAAAGTTATGTAGAATGTTTTTTTTTACCTACATTTGCAAGATGAATGTCGTTGAAAACGACGTTTTTTTTGTGTTATAAAATTTATTTAAAATTCGATATAATAATTTGTCAAAAAAGTAGTTATTATAAAAAATAACTTTTGTCTATTATGGGTGAAAAATTAATGAATGTGGCTATAAAAGACGGAATGAATATGTTCGAACGTGCTATAAAACGTTTCTTTGATATTTTTTGTTCATTTATCGGTCTTGTCGTTCTCTCACCGGTCTTTTTGATTGTATACATCAGCTTGCGATTGCAGAATGATGGTAGCGTGATATTCAAACAGGAGCGAATAGGCTACAAGGGCAAGTCTTTTAACATATACAAATTCAGGACAATGCGCACCGACTCCGAAAGCAATGGTAAACCACAGCTTGCCGTCAAGGGCGATGAACGTCTTACCAAGGTCGGCAAGTTCCTGCGTGAACATCATCTCGACGAGTTGCCACAGCTGTTCAATGTCTTTATCGGCGATATGTCTTTTGTGGGCCCAAGACCTGAACGTCAATATTTTATAGATAAAATCAGAAAAGTGAACCCCAATTACGACTATCTCTATCTTATACGTCCGGGGTTGACCTCAATGGCTACATTGTATAACGGTTATACCGATACTTTCGAAAAAATGCTCAAGCGTCTTGAAATGGATCTTGAATATTTGCAGAAACGCTCTTTGTGGCTGGATATCAAGCTTATTTTTACAACATTCCTATACATAGTAAACGGAAAGAAATTCTAACAAAATGATAAAGAGAATATTTCTTGTTGTTGCCCTGTTGATTACAGTGCAGGTGACGATTGCTCAAACGTTGTCGAATGAACAGGTTCTTGAGGCTGTTCTTGCCGAGAAGACAAAAGGTGTCGATGATGCGACGATTGCAAAGAATCTGATAAGGAAGGGTGCTACGCCTGCTCAGATACGTGATGTAATAAACAAATATAAGAACAAAAAAAACGCAGCACCAGCGCCTGCGGAAGAGGTTGAGCGTGGACGCGACGAAAACCAGGAAGTCGATGAAGTAGTGCAGGCTGATTCTGAAATCGTTGCTGAAAATAGCGATGTCTATGGTCGTAACCTGTTTAATAACAAATTGTTGACCTTTGAACCTGCTGTGAATATCCCTACACCGGCTGACTATATTCTTGGTGCCGGTGACAACGTGGTTATTGATATTTGGGGTGCGTCACAGCAGAGTATCGAAGGAGAAATTTCTCCCGATGGATACATCGTTGTGACAGGCTTTGGTCCTGTGAAACTGTCGGGGATGACTGTCGATGCAGCCAATGAATACGTAAAAAAGACATTAGGCTCATCATACAACGGCTCTTCAATAACCCTCTCTCTTGGTTCAACACGTAGTGTCAAGATTGAAATCGTGGGCGACGTTGTTGCTCCCGGTTCATATACTATGAGCGCGTTTTCGACACTTTTCAATGCATTGTATACAGCCGGTGGTATAAGCACTATGGGTACCTTGCGCGATATCAAGGTGTTCCGGGCAGGAAAAGAGGTTTCAAAGATTGACGTTTATGATTACATCATGAACGGCAACAATACAGGAAATATCCGTCTGCAGGATAACGACCTTATCATTGTCGGTGCATACGATGCCATAGTGGAAGTACAAGGCAAGGTAAAACGCCCAATGAAATATGAAATCAAGGAGGGCGAAACACTCTCAGCCCTTATGTCTTATGTAGGCGGTTTTATGGGTGACGCATACACCAAGAATGTCCGCGTAACACGCAAGAACGGTCGCGAATATACTGTGCACACTGTTGAAAAGAGCGATTTCTCGAACTTTAAGCTTGTAGACGGCGACGTTGTCTTTGTCGATGAGATGATTAAGCGATTCTCAAATATGGTAGAAATCAAGGGTGCAGTGTTCCATCCGGGAATGTATCAGATGGATGGAAAAATCAGGACGCTGCTCGATTTGATTGACGCTGCCGATGGCTTGCACGAGGACGCCTTCTTGGCGCGTGCAATAATGCATCGTCGCAAGGCCGACCGCAGACTCGAAGTCATTTCTTTGGATTTGGAGGGTATAATAAATGGTACATCACCCGATATTGAACTGCGCAGGGAAGATGTGATAACAATTCCATCGGCAACTGAGATGCGTGGACGCGAAGTGCTTATCATAAGTGGCGAGGTGAATAATCCGGGAATCTATGAGTATGCCGAAAATACCACAATTGAAGACATTGTAATTCAGGCTGGTGGCTTGACGCGTTTGGCTTCGGAGATAAAGGTTGATGTATACCGCAGGGTATATAATCCTAAATCAACGACCGAATCGGACACCATAACAAAAGTTTATACATTCGCTTTGAAAGATGGATTGGTTGTTGATGGAAACCGTGACTTTGTCCTGGAACCATACGACGAGGTTAATGTACGCAAGAGCCCTGCATATAGCCCGGTAAAGAATGTCGCGATTAATGGTAGTGTGAACTTTGAGGGTACGTATGCTATGACCGGTACTAACTATCGTCTGTCAGACCTCATCAATGCGGCTGGTGGATTAAAGAGCACTGCTTATATTAAAGGTGTGCGTCTATACCGTAAGGCAACCGAGGATGAAATTAATCAACGTAAAAAGGTCCTTCAGAAAGCAAAAATCAAATTATACGAGGATCATATAAATTCAGAAGATAACTCCAACTATCTTTTGAGTGACTCCATCCTGGAACTGAAGCTTGCTATGGAGAACCGCTATATTGTAGCTGTTGATGTGGAAAAAGCTCTCGAAGAACCAGAATCTACCGATAACCTTCAGTTGCGCGAGAACGATATTGTTGTCGTTCCGGAATATTCAGGTACAGTGAAGATTAGCGGCGAAGTGGGCACACCGGTGTCTATAAGCTACAATAAAGGCAAGAAATTGAAATACTACATAAAGAACTCCGGAGGTTACACTGAGGAGGCTAACAAGAAAGCTGTTTATGTGGTGTATATGAATGGCGCGATAAAGAAAATTTCTAAGTTCTCAAGCAAGGATATTCAGCCGGGTTGTGAAATTGTGGTGCCACGAAAGAGTGACAACAAGAAGAAAATGTCTGCAACTGAGATATTGTCAATAAGTACAAGCGTTGCATCTCTCTCGGCAATGATTGTGGCATTGATAAATGCGCTCAAGTAACAGCGGTGCCAATGCGCTGTCGTAATAAATAATGACAAATTATGGAAAAAAAGAGTATATTGATTAAAGAGGCCGATTTGCTCAAAATGGTGAGCCGTGTCGTGGAAAAGTGGAAATTCGTACTTGTTGTCATGTTATGTTTCGCTATTTTCGGTATGGTAATAGCATTGGGTACTGCAAAAAACTACACAGCGGAAATTGTAGTAGCTCCAGAGGCGTCCGGCTCTTCATTTGCAGATTCTGGTATCGGTTCTTTGGCTTCTATGATGGGAGTCGATTTTGGTGCCAATGCAGGTGGCGATGCCATTTATCCAATTCTTTATCCAGATATTATAAAATCAACACCATTTCTTACATCTTTGTTTGATGTCAGAGTGCAGAATCTTGAAGGTACTGTAGATACTACATATTATGCATATTTGAGACATTATCGTGAAAAAACTTGGCTTGACTATGTTAAGGCAATGCCATCAAAGGCTGTCAATTGGGTAGTAGGTCTTTTTACATCGTCACCGTCGGATGTCGCGACATCCGATTTTAACCCTTATATGCTTTCCAGGTCGCAGATGAGTATGGTTGAGAGCCTTAATTCGAAGATAGGTATTTTTGTAGACAAGAAGACCTATGTTGTGACTCTCTCATTCACAGACAGGGATCCACGAGTGGTTGCGGCTATGGCCGACACCATAATGAACCGTTTGCAGCAAGAGGTTACGCTGTACAGGATAAAGAAGGCTTTGAACGACTGCAAGTATGTAGAGAAGATGTACCTCGATGCAAAGGATAGTCTTGAACTTTCGCAGGAGCGTTATGCCGATTTTGTCAGCCACAACAAAAATGTCATAAACGAGTTCGTAATTATAGAGAAGGAACGTCTTGGGGCTGACAAGGATTTGAAAACAACTTTATATACACAATGGGCACAGCAGCTTATGTTGGCAAAGGCAAAAGTACAGGAGAATACTCCTGTTTTTGTGACCTTGAAGCCGGCTACAATTCCTGTGAAGGCATCGTCTATGGGACGAATGACCAGGACTATGCTTTTTGCCTTTGTAGGAGCTGTATTTGCTGCAATGTATATATTGCTGAAAGAGCCTCTCAAAAAGAATTGTAAAAGACTTTTTGGAGCTAATAAGTAATGAGTCTCTGCATACGACGTTCTGTTTAATTGCAATTGTTATGGATTCTAATTCAAGGACAAAAAAAAGTCTTTTAAATATGCAAGTAAATCTTATTTGCTATTTTATAAGTCTTGTTGTAAATTTTTTTGCTAGAAATGTATTCTTACAGCAATTAGGAGAGGAGTTCGTAGGACTCTCAACGACTTTTCAAAGTCTTTTAGGCTTTCTCAATATTGCAGAAATGGGTATTGCGGCGGCTATTGCTTTCTTGTTATACAAACCGATATACAATAATGATAGAAAACAGATTTGTGAACTGATATCTGTTTTTGGATATATATATCGCATTATCGGAATTTTTGTGCTGTCAGCAGGAATTGTGCTGTCGTTTTTCTTGCCTAATTTATATCCTAATACAAATTTCTCGAGAATAATATTATATTTCGGCTTTTATTCTTATCTGTGTTCCTCTCTGTTAACTTATTTTGTCAATTACAAACAGACACTGTTTTCAGCAGATCAACGTAATTATGAAATATTGGGCTATTATAAGGCAATGACAGTTGCTAAAATGATTGTCCAGATGGCTCTGGTTATGTTGACAAGGAACTGTATCTTATATTTCTTGATGGAGGTTGTTTTTGGGGTGATATATTCAATGATTCTTGTTTTTAGAGTAAAAAAGGTTTATCCATGGCTTGATACGGATATCAGTGCCGGTAAAAGACTGATAAAGAAATATCCGTTGGTAAAAGAAAAGGTAGGACAAGTCTTTGCTCATAAATTGGGTGGCTTTTTTCAGTTTCAATTGCTGCCTATTCTTATATATAAATTTGTATCGTTGTCACTTGTTGCGCTATATACAAATTATACTACATTGACCCTTGCTTTGAGCTCTATGATGAGTTCTATTGTGACAAGTACTACTGCCGGTGTAGGTAGTCTTATTGCAGAAGGTAATCAAGAAAAAATTTATAATACGTTCAAGAAACTTTTAGCAGTGGATTTTTTGTTTGCTTGCATTTTTTCCGCTTGTATTTATAAGTTCTCTTCTGGATTTGTGTCTTGTTGGTTAGGAAATCAATATGTACTGGATGATGTTGTGGTTTTTCTGATAGCAGTACAATTTTTCTTCTCTCTTTACCGAGATTGTGTCGGACAGTTCATTGCTGGCTTTGGCTTGTATGGAGATGTGTGGGCTCCATTTGTTGAGGCTGGATTGTTCTTGTTGTTTTCTTTGATACTTGGTTATCAGTTTGGGCTTAAAGGAGTTTTACTAGGGCCAATTGTTTCAATGTTCCTGGTTATTCATATATGGAAACCTTTTTATCTTTATTCCCGTGGTTTTAAATTGCCATTTTATAAATATTGGTTACTGTTTGTTGTGCATTTGGGAATAAATGTTTTCTCTTTTTTGCTCTCTTCTGCTGTTTTGGAGATACTGGAACACTATCTGCAAATTGCAAATAAATGGTTGTCGTGGTTTGTGAATGCAAGTGTATTCTTTGTGTTGATATCTGTATTGTCGGTTATGTTTACTGCAATAATATTTAAAGACTTTAGAGGTCTGTTATTGACGCATAGTAAAAAGTTTTTTAGGTTTTAAGGATTAAATTACGGAAAGGTGATATATTTCGTTGTATTCATATTGTTGTTGATTCCTGTTTTCTGGTATGATTGGATGGCCAAGACCGGTGGTGAGAATAAATGGTACTATCTTAATCTTATAGTGCTCATTCTTCTTGCCGGTTTGCGTTATCGTGTCGGTGGTGATACAATGACATATATGGAACAATTTGAGGAAATTCCTAGTTTGAGTGAATACAAGAACTTTGACTTTGTTGAAGCCGCTTACCAACCTTTATGGTATTTGATGAATATGCTTTCTAAGTCAATAAGTGATAGCTTTACTTGTTTTCAACTGATACACGCAGCATTTGTAAATATATCCTTCTTTTATTTCTTCAGAAAATATTGTCCGAATTATTATTTTACTACAATATTGCTGTATTACTTTGCCTATTTTTGCTATCTTAACATGGAGGTTCTGCGTGAGTCTTTATGTGTCAGTTTGCTTTTGTGGGCAACACCTGCGCTGTTGCAGAAACGATGGCTTGCCTATTATAGCTTCTGTACCATTTGCTTCTTTATACATTATTCGTCTATGATAATGTTCGTTCTTCCATTGCTGTTTTCTTTTCTTAAAAAACCGAATTGGAAATTACAAATAGCTATCTTGTCTTGTTTGTTTGTCGCAGTTGGTTTTGTGGACATCATTGATGTTATGCTTGAACTTTTACCAATTAGTCCGCAATTTACGGAAATGCTTGAGAACTATATAGATACAGACAGAAGCTTGGGTGGTGTCCTTTCGCAATTATTTGTCTATGTTCCGATTGGTGGATTGATATATCTACACGAGAAAAATGAAAAGGATATAGATATCTCTTTTGCCCCAATTATTTTCGGGGTGGTTATAATCAATACAATGGCCATGCATTTGGGAGCCTTTGACCGTTTGATTAACTATTTCAAACCATTTATTTTAGTTTATTTGGTTCAGATATCTTATTATATTATCTCATCAAAGAAGTTTGTTGAATATCAGAAATCTTTTTGTGTGCTTTTTGTTGTGCTTTTTGTCTTTATATCCAATTCTGTAAGGTATTATACAAAGGACTTGTCTAATATATATCCAAATTCAAGCTTTATCAATGTATACCATCCTTATCATTCTGTGCTGAATCCGACGGATGATGAAAGGAGAGAAAAGATTAGGGAAAATATGATGTACCAATAGGATTCACACACAACTCCCTTCCAATATTTCTTTTAGAGTCTGGAAACTATTGTCTATTGAAAACCTTTTGATGAAAGCTTGCCCTTTTTGTGCCAATTGAATACGAAACTCGTTGTTCTCTATCAAGCGAATAATGTTTTCTGCAAGTTTCTCTGCATTATTAACTGGAGATAACAGTCCTGTTGTTTCATCTTCTACCATTTCTTTGAATCCGGAATTTTCGGTGCAGGCAATAGCTGCACCACATGCCATGGCTTCTCCAATGGTTAATCCCCATCCTTCGTTTATGCTGGCTGCAATATAAATGGCCGCTTCATCATATATACCACGAAGTGTTTGGCGGTCTGGGCATTGGACGAATTGATACCAGTCTGGTAGGGCTTTAGGTGCTTCGTATGCGCTGAATAGACTTACTTGTAATTGAGGATATCGTTTCTTGACTATGTCTAGGGCTGCAAAAGCTGTTTCACACCCTTTGTTCGGACTTGTGTGATACATCATAGAAATGTGATATCTATTTTTCTTTTCAAAAGGTGTTGTTGGGTACAGGTGGGTGAAATCAAAGCCGTTTGGAATCTGTACACAGTCTACACGCTCTTCGTTGACAAGAATGTTTTTGAGCCATTGGGATATTACAAGTTTCCTTAAGGGGTAATGGTAAGTCTCTCTGACTTCTTTGTCTGTTCTGTTTCCGAATTTTTCGTAACCTTGTATAAAATAGAATTTTCTTGAACTGGGTATAGGGTATTTTAATACATATTCAGCAGTCGGTAAGGCTGTTGCTACGTATAATGATGTTTTTGGCATATGCCTATAATCGATGTCGGGAACAAAGACTTCATTGACACGATTGTCCAGGGTAAACCATTGCCTACATGTTGGCAGTATTCCTTTACGTCTATTCAGGTGATACCTTAAACCGTCCTTTATCGCGTGGTACCACTTGGAATAAAAACGCTTGGAGTGTGGAATGTAATTGTATGCGATATGTACATCCCAACCATCATCGGCCAATCTATTGGCATATTCGAATATTACTTTTGGCCCTCCGGTCGGATGAGGGTATATGTTGTGAAAGACAAATGTTATCGATTTTTCCATATTTGTGAATCTCTAGGTTGGAAGGACTCTCTTTTGGCGGAATATATCTGTTGGATTGGTTCTGTAATCACAAAGTTAAGGATTTTGGTACAATGTTCCAAGTTTTTTTAAAGTAGTCCTATATAATAGTTTGTCCGCCCTGTAGGTTTTGTGTGGAAATCAGATTTTTGCGTATTTTATCTTCTGTTAGAATAGTGTTTGTATTTATTTGCTTTTCTGCTTGTTTTGCGCTAACTTCGCCAATATATTAAAATGTAGTCTCAATTAAGAATAATGTTGTATGGGATACACCCAAATGACTTGTTTGGTAATGTTAGATAGAATATGACAGCAATTATAATACTCAATTGGAATGGCGCTGATGATACTATTGCGTGTCTTCAATCGTTGGCCGATGCAAAGGGTGATTTTAGAGTATTTGTTGTTGATAATGGGTCTGCAGACGATTCGTTGAGCCGTATTTCATTATGGGTAGAACAAAATGATAAAATATCTGTGAACATTCTTCCTTTGGATAAGAATTATGGTTTTGCAAAGGGAAACAATAAAGGAATAGAGTTTGCGGCAACATATAACCCGAGTAGTTATCTATTATTAAATAATGATACCGAGGTTTTGCCCGATTTTCTTGTACGTTTGCAGGAATTTTCTGATTCTCATCCCAAATATCGTGTGTTGACTCCTAAAATAAATTACTTTTACGATAAGAACAGAATATGGAATTGTGGTGGAAAACTGACGTTTGGTTTCCGCAAATATTTTTATGTAGATTCTGTGGATTCTGATGTGAAGGAGAAGGGACACATTGATATTTCATTTGTTACAGGATGTGCATTGTTTTTCTATCCCGAATTGTTGGATGAGCAGTCACATCTGTTTACCGAACGTTTTTTCTTTGGTGAGGAGGATTTTGAATTCTCTATTCGTATGAAAAAGGCAAATATATCGATGGCGTGCGTGCTGGACTCTCTTATTTATCATAAAGTCGGTGCATCTACAGGTAGGCTTTTGTCCACATCGAAGATTTATCTTCATTATCTTAACCGCTTTATCAATATTCGCCTGAATTTTGGAATTCTAAAATATTATTTTTGGGTATTTTTGAATATTCCGTTATTGTTGCGTCATTTTTATAAATCGACCCAAAATATATTGCGTACGGTCAAATTGGTTAAATGCATTATAGTTGATGCACAAAAGAAGGATTCTGTTACACAAGATGATTTTAGAAGATTGATGTTGGAACGTAGTTATTTTAAATTCAAATTATGAAATACTTACGCATATTGCTTTCTTACATATGTGGCTTGACATATATGGCATGGATGTGTCTTTTGCCAAAAAAACCTTTATCAAGAGTATGCGATAAAAGTCGTCCATCCCTTGTCGTTACATTTACAAGCTATGGTAGGCGAGTGGGTACAACGGTTATTCATGTTCTTAAATCATTGCTGTTGCAGAGTCATAGACCTGATAGAATTGTTTTGTGGCTCGACAATGTTAATTTTTCTTCGGAAAATATTCCTTTGAAACTTGCACGTTTTTGCAGTAAGTATGGCGTGGAGATACGTTTTTGTGAAGATATACGTTCGTACAAGAAACTGGTACCGGCTCTAGAACTATGTCCCGATGATATTTTGGTGACTGTCGACGATGACTTGGTGTACAAACGTGGTTTTCTGAAGAGTCTGTATGAGGCTCATTTGCAAACTCCTACACAAATTTTGTGTACATTGGCTCACTGTCCGAGGGTAAAAGATGGTTATTTCTTGCCATACAGAGAGTGGAAACAGAATGTGACAAAGATGGGTAATGAAGCTGTATTTCCATTAGGTGGCGCTGGGACGCTTTACCCTCCGCACTCTTTGTTCAAGGATGTCTCCAATAAGGAATTGTTTATGAAATTGGCGCCTCAAGCCGATGATATATGGTTTTGGGCAATGGCTGTTATGGCAGGAACAAAGCACCGTCTGATCGATTTTGGTTATGCTTTTTATCAAATAGATTTGCTCTATCAGAAACTCCACAGCAACTCGTCGTTGATGTCATCCAATTTGCATAAGGATTGTAATGATGTTCAGATAAGAAGTATTATGGAATATTATAATGATTTATATAACAAATGGTCATCAGTAAGTTGATGACCATTTGCTTTTTGCGTGTTTGTCCAATTGTTATTTGATTTTTACGCCGAATAACCACTTCGCCAACAGTGGGCTGGTGCGTAATATGCTGCTTATAGCAAGGCAGAGTGTCAATACAACAATTGAAAGCAAGACTCCTGTAATCAATTCCAGTGTGGTATTGTTTCCCTTGAGCAAAAAATCTCCGACTTGTGGCAGGTGCGGTAATAGGAAGTAGTGCAAAAGATAGATGTCTAATGTCCTTTTGCCAACGAATTGTAGGGCTTTGCCCACTTTCTTGTCTGATGTGAATGCACCTTGGTAGGTCTTTACAGTGTTGAAAACCAGCAACAATCCAAAATAGCCGATAAGCATCTCTAATACAATATCAATCATAGCCCAAATGCTCATACCGCCACCGGCGATAGCTGAGATATAGCATTCCTTTACATAGAACAGTGAGGCAAACAGAATGATGATGATTGCCGAGAAATACTTGCTTTCAAGTGCTTTGTTGAATGTTTCCTTATACATTGAACATATGTAACCGAATGCAAAGTATTGGAAATAGTTGAATGTGTGGTGCAGTGTAAATAAATTTCCAATCTCATTCAACGCTGGAGAAACTTTGAGTATTATTTTTGTAAGAAATAGAACTGCCGAAAGTAGTATCAACGCGATCAGCATACGTCGCCTGTGTACTTGGGGATTACTATTGTATAGGCATACATTGGTTGTGTAAACAATGAGGAAAATTTCAAGCAATGCAATTGTGAACCAATACCCTAACTTGCCGTTGTGGGTTATGAAAGAGTGGAAATCAGAATTGTAATATGCATATGTGCAGATAAGACCAAAGACTAGGGTCGGTATAAGCTGTATGGCAATCTTTTTCTTGCTCATCTGCCACCATGTTGACCAGTTCCATTGTATGCTTGCTTTGTAGGCAATGTATCCGCTGACCCAAAAGAACAAGGGCATACGGAATGACATGAAGAGGCTGTTGATGAATGTTGGGTTTTCAAAGCCGAAACTTGTTGATTCTACGTGAGAGAAGACAACGAGTATCATCGTCAGTCCACGCAATGCATCAATGTATTCAATTCTTTTTTTAGGTAGTTGAGTATTTGTAGTCATAATTCGGTTATTGTGTGTTTAATGTTTTTTAAGGACAATACGTGCTTTAAGTGAATTGAGTATCAAAGATTCACTATTCAGTTCTTCGACGCCGAAGGAGTTGTATTTGTCGTATAGCCCGAACTTCTCCAGTTTGGACAATGGGGCTTGCTTGCCCTCCCTGTCTATATATATACGAAAATCGGTCATGGCGATAGAGTCGTTGGCGTGGGTGAAGTAGGCAATGTAGTTTTCTTTCATCTGCCCTTGTGGTATTGTTGGCGATACGTATGAAACCAGCACCAAGTCGCGCTGGAATGAATAGTAGGAATCGCCGTTGCAATTGGTAATGTTGCCGGTTTGCTTGTTCTCAACACTTTGGACTTGCCAAAAACCGTCCAAGTCGCCATGAATGAGATAGCTCTCGCACGATGATATGAGTACGATGGTGAGCAGTATGAGTAATTTGTATATATATTGTTTCATATTTTACTGTCAAATATTCATTTGTTACTTAGCCAACCTTCTTTGCATATAGAGATCATGCCGCCAAAGTTGTTGCCGATTAGCCGGCTGTGGTCATAGGCTATTGCTCCGGTAAATTTCCAACCCTTCCAACTCTTGGGTGAAAAACTGATTTCGCCCATTGTACTTAGCTGAGTGAGAGGGGTGGGTAGGGGGTCTTCGTATGAACCCCAATGCTTTGTCCAGGATACCATAACTCTATATTCGAGTTGCTTGCTTGGCGTGCCATTGAAACCAAGATGATGCGATTGTATGCGTTGATAGGGCATTGTTAGGTTTGCCTCTTTGTTGTATAGTGGCGACAGTGTGTGCGGGTTGCATATAGACATACCCCAGTGTTGCCAGGACTGATAATAACTGTGGTTGTAGTACCAGTCTTTTCCTCCGGCCTGTCCCATCATATCCCCTGATGGGTTCTGGAGTATTGGGCCGCTCTGGCTGCGTGAGGTAATAAATTCGTATACGAGAGTGTTGATTATTCTGTTCTTGGGAACGGTCAACTCCAGTCCGAACAGTCCATCCCTCCAAGGAAGGTATGTAATCCAGGTCTTCTCTCCTTCGCGGTTATAGTGGTAGTCCAAGCCGAACAGTCCCGAGTGATCCTCGTAGTAGTGCTCATAATAGGCTCTGACGCTCCAGTTTTCGGTTGTGTAATCAAGGGCAAGATGCAGGCTTCCAAGAACATTACCGTTTACGTTTGATTGGTCCATCTCTGTCGATTCACTGCCACCAGCCAATGGAATGAAGGCTTTGAGGTACTCTTTGTAGGAGTGCGGCAGTTCGTGACGTATGATGTCACCATCGGGGCGTTTTTCCCATACGCGCCCGCCGAATTGGGTGTACATTTCCAATCCCATTTCTATAGAGAATGGGGTTCTGCTGGGTTTGCCAATCTTTAGGAATGCTGTCTTTTCGTGAAAAAGTACTTTGTCTACATATCTGCTTCCCACGGGCGCATTGCTCATATGAGTGCGTTGGAAGTTGTCGTCCGTTTGTCGTCCGTAGCTAAAATGTCCTTTTACATGTACCCATCCATTGAAAAGCCAGGGTACGGTGGTGTATTCATTGATTCCGAAACGGATTTGTGGTATGGGACGTGCGTTGGGCGAAAATGTCAAGCCACCACCACTCAGTGTCCTGTGCTTGCCCTCTGACCACCTCTCTTTACTTCCGATGCTCAATTCCCAACAGTTGTATTTTATGTCGGCATATAGCTGTTGGATATAGAATGGTGCCGAATGGTTCCAGGTTCCTGCCAATTCTAATCCATAAGCCCAAGTGAAGCCCCGTTTGTCGTCGAAGTCACGTTGTAGCCCGGCACTCAAGAGCACGCTGTTGTTTTCCAGTGATGACAAACCGTGTCTGTTGCTCACCAACCAGAAAGGAGCGTGTTCTCCTTTGGACAAGACTGCTTCGGACTGTACCTCATACCTGATTTTTCCCCACTCGCTCTTTTGCGCTTGTACGGGGAGTACGAACATCAGTATCAGTAGTGTCCATTTTGTGGTAAGGCTCATTTCGTCGTCGTTTTGCTGAAAATTATTGCAAATATAGTGACAAACGTGCAAATGTGTGTGCAAGTGTATGAATTAATTTACTTTTATGCAGAACTTTGGACACTATTACCGTTCTCTGAATAATGTCTATCTGCCATCAGGTGACAAAGCAAGGAATGTCAACCGTAATTTTGTCTTTCAATGTGAAATCTATCTCTCGCAATAGCGTGTGTGTTGTTTTGGAATATGCCAAGGTGCACTTTCCGTGTAAAATTTGTCCTTTTTTATTTTTTTTTATACGATATTGTTTCTAACTTTGTAAACACTTGATTCGAGAATACTATACTTTTGAAATAAAATACGATATACTATATATGAAAGCTTGTTTTATGGGTTTGGGCTACATCGGATTGCCCACCGCCATTATAGCGGCAAAGCACGGTGTTGAGGTAGTGGGCGTTGATGTCAATCAAAAGGTCGTTGACAAGACAAATTCCGGCAATCTGCATATTGTGGAGGAGGGACTCGAGGATTTGTTGCGCGAGGTTATTGCCTCCGGTAAATTCAAGGCCTATACACGCCCTCAGGAGTCGGATGCCTATTTCATTGTTGTTCCCACTCCATTTAAAGGTGACCACGAGCCCGATATATCTTTCGTAGAGGCAGCAACAAAAATGGTGCTCCCTCTGCTCAAGAAAGGCGATTTATTTGTCATTGAATCGACTTCTCCTATAGGAACGACTGAGAAGATGGCCGACTTGATTTTTACTCAGCGTCCTGAATTAAAAGGTAATATATATATGGCCTATTGCCCCGAGCGAGTGTTGCCTGGAAATATCATTTACGAGCTTGTCAATAACGACCGTGTAATAGGTGGTATTGATATACCTTCTACTGAAAAAGCAAAAGAGTTCTATTCTCACTTTGTGAAGGGCGAACTGCATACGACAAACAGCAGGACAGCCGAGATGTGCAAACTTACAGAGAATGCTTCGCGTGATGTGCAGATTGCATTTGCAAACGAACTTTCGCTCATCTGCGACAAGGCCGGTATCAACGTTTGGGAACTGATTGAACTTGCCAACAAGCATCCTCGTGTGAATATCCTCCAGCCGGGCTGTGGCGTAGGTGGACACTGTATCGCTGTTGACCCATATTTCATATCTTCGGCATATCCCACCGAATCGCGTATAATATCCGAGGCTCGTAGTATAAACAATTATAAAGCCGAGTGGTGCGCCGAAAAGGTTCGTCGTGTTATGCTTGAGTTTGAACTTGAGAACCATCGTTCACCGGTTGTGGCAATGATGGGCTTGGCTTTCAAACCCAATATCGACGACTTGCGTGAGTCACCGGCAAAATCTATCGCTTCGCGCGTGTTGCAGTCTTGCAACAATGGCAATGTGATGGTTGTAGAGCCAAATATCGAGGAGCATAACGTCTTTAAGTTGACCAACTATAAGACAGCCTATGAATCGGCCGATATTGTGGTCTTCCTTGTAAACCATCGTGAATTTGCCGAGTTGAACTATCGTACCGATATCAAGGTTCTTGATTTCTGTGGTGTTTTCAAGAAATAATCGCATTTGAGGGCCGGATAGGAAAACAATAACGTTGTTTAAAAGCACAGAGGCAGTGAAAGTTCTCATCGTTTCTTTCTATTATGAACCGGAATTGGGCGCAGCACCCAGTCGCATAGCCAATCTAGCAAAGGGATTGAAAGCTTCTGGTATAGACGTTGATGTCCTTACCTGTCTGCCCAACTATCCAAAAGGGCGTATCTTCGACGGGTATCGCGGTCATTTCTCAATGAAGGAGCAGATTGACGGAATTGATGTGTATCGTTTCTGGACGTATGCAACCGTTTCCAAGAACCCTATCAAACGTGTGCTTGCAATGACTGCTTATGCTGTTTCTATGTGGGCATTCTCGTTCAAGCGCAAGTTGATTAAGAGCTACGACCGTGTGATTGTGCAGTCGCCTCCTATTCTTGTTTCTGTTTCGGCTATTACACTGTTCAAGAAACTGTTTGGTAAAAAGGTCATTTTGAATGTTTCCGACCTTTGGCCGGGTTCAGCAGTGGAATTGGGCTTTGTCCGTAAGGATAGCCTCTCGTTCAAGGCTCTCAGCCGTTTTGAAAGGTATATATATAAGAATGCCTATTCTGTAATGGGGCAGTCGCAGGAGATTGTTGAGCACGTCGAGGCAATGTTCCCGGGCAAGAAAACATTCCTGTATCGAAACCTGCAGCCCGTGAGTCCTGCAACAGGAACTGTAAAACAAAAGAATGAACGTCTGAAATTGGTATATGCCGGTCTTTTTGGCGTGGCTCAAGGTATGCTTCAGTTACTTAAGTCCATCGATTTTATTGCTTTGGGTGTTGAAATGCACCTTTATGGCGGCGGCAATCAGGTAGAGGAGATACAGGAGTATATAAAGAATGGTGACAAGAATATCTGGTATCACGGGTATGTGTCAAAGCAACAGATGAATGAGGAACTGAAGAAGTATGACCTCTCGATTATTCCTCTTGCGGCGGCCATTCACGGAGCCGTTCCTTCAAAAATATTCGACCTTCTGCCAGCAGGAATTCCTATTCTCTTCAGCGGAAATGGCGAGGGTGCGCGTATTGTTGAGGATTGTCACTTTGGTCTTGTGTCGGAGTATGGTGATTACAAGGCTTTGGAGCAGAATATCAGGCTTTTTGTCGAAATGTCGCCCGAGGAGTATTCGGCCTATTCTGCTAATTGCCTGAATGCATCGTGTGACGCATTCTCCTTCTCTAAACAGTTAGGACGTTTCGTTAGTTTTCTTGAGGAGTAATCTTTTGTTACTTACTCCTCTGTCTCACATCCTCTGAACATAAAATCTTTCTCTGCAACATCCTTGGGGAATGTGTAGTAGGTCATCTCGGCACTGGAACGTACTTCACCGTCGTAGATTATTTCGGCTTCAATGAACACGAACATACGTTTTACCTCCTTCACTCGACCTCGGATTTCAATAGTTATATCCTCGCCGGTAGGAATAGGCTTCCTGTATTTCATGGATAAGTTGGTTGTCATTCCCGAAGTTTGGAACTTACGCGCTATAATCCATCCACCAATCTCGTCAAGCAATGTCGCCTGAATACCTCCGTGCAGCGTGTCAAGCCATCCCTGATAATTACTCCCGGGTGTCCAGAATGAAACTATATCTTCTCCATCTTCATAGAATTCCATTTTTAGTCCACAAGGGTTTGTCGGTGCACAAGCAAAACAGTTATAGCCTTTGTCTGTGAGGCTTGTCCAAGGGTTTATAATCTTTTTCATTATTGTATTTGGGTGTTATAATTGTTGTAAAGTTACTATACTTCGTGTTACTTTTCAGGTTTTATGCACTTATTTAAGTTTTCTTAATATTTGCATTCTTGTTTTGAACATTTTTGTTGATGGTTTTTATTATCTTCGCTGAAAATTAACATATAACGGATATGAAAAAGATAATTTTATTCATTATGTCGCTTTTTGTCTTTGTGACAATGGCCGATGCGCAGTTGCTCTACAAAATTTCACACAAGAACCTTGAGATGTCCTCTTACATTGTTGGTACATATCATATTGCTCCAGAAACGTTCATTGATTCTATCCCAGGTGCCAGAGAGGCTTTGGAACTCACAGAACAGGTCTGTGGCGAGGTGGTGATGAGTGAAATGGAGAGCCAAGAGAATTTACAGAAGGTCAAGGCTGCAATGATGCTTCCCGATGGCAAGAAACTCGAAGATATGCTCTCTGTCGAGGAGATGAAGAAACTGAATAAATATATGACAAAGGTTGTCGGTGCTGATTTTACTAATCCTTTGATAGCTAAAGAAATGGGCAGCTTGACTCCTTCGGCTTTGGCAACTCAGTTGCAGTTGTTGCAATATATAAAGATGACTCCCGGATTTAATCCGTTGAAACTCATAGATGCTGCTTTCCAAAATATTGCGGTCAAGAATAATAAACCGGTAATTGGTCTTGAAACTGTGGATTTTCAAATAGGTGTGTTGTATGGTACCTCTTTTGAGCGTGGCAAGCAGCAACTTTTCTGCATGATAAACAATAACAGATATTATACTATGCAGATGAAGGATTTGGCTGCTGCATACTTCTCGCAGGACATTGATGCTTTGTATGAATTGACAGAAGAGAAGATGGGTAATGATTGTGACAGCACGCCCGAAGAGGAAGAGGCACTGCTGTATGCGCGTAATGCCGATTGGGCCGAGAAGATACCTGCGATAATTGCAGACACACCTACTCTTTTTGTAGTTGGCGCAGCTCATTTGCCAGGAGAGCGTGGTGTTCTTAAACTATTGAAAAAGAAGGGTTATACTGTTGAGCCACTGATGCTCTTTAGATAAAAAACGTTTTACTGTCATGAGAAAGTTCTTCCGCCAATTTCATCTGTGGGTGTCAATCCCGTTCGGCGTTGTAATAACGGTTATCTGTTTTACAGGCGCATTGTTGGTCTTTGAAGACGAGATTGCATCGTTGTGTAATGACGGGATTACAAAGGTGCAGCCGATGGGTAAGCCATTGCCCATTGATGCTATTGTGGATAGGGTCGAAGATACATTGCCTGACGGTGTTGATGTCAAGGGTGTCGTTGTTCCCGACTCTTTTGATGAGGCCTACAAGGTAAATCTCTCAAAACCAAAGAAAGCTGCTGTTTATGTAAACCAATATACAGGCGAGGTCTTGGGTAAGGATGAGCGTCTGCCATTCTTTCAGACAGTTTTTCGTTTGCATCGTTGGTTGATGGATAGCAATCCGGGTGATGGTAAGATTTTCTGGGGTAAGGTAATTGTTGGTGCAAGCACGTTGGCTTTTGTGGTTATATTGCTTACCGGTCTTTTGATATGGTGGCCACGGAACCGCAAGATGCTCAAGAACCGTTTGCAGATTGTGATTAAAAAAGGCAAGAACCGTTTTTGGTACGATTTGCACGTTGCCGGTGGCTTTTACGCTCTTCTTCTTTTGCTTGCGATGGCTTTAACGGGTCTTAACTGGTCTTTTGAGTGGTATCAAGAGGATTTTTATGACTTTTTTGGAGCCGATGATGAAGAAAAGGTTGTTGTGAAACCCGACCAGGCTGATACGATGGTAAAAGACACCGAGGGATTGTTGCAGGAGTGCCCCGGCAGTTGTCGGACTTGTGCATTGCCCGTTTGTGTGAATACAGTAGGTAATAGCGAGGAGAAAAGTGGTGTTGAGGAACCGACTGGGGTGGTTCAGTGGAATGTAGATGCTGTAACAGCTGCGACAAGTGTCGTGGAAACGCAATATGTCGATGCTCGGGCCGATATATCCATTGCGGATGTTGATGCGGTTACCGCAGCAACTGTTGTCGATGCACAGAGTGGTGCTACGGTGGCCGTTGATGGAAACAGTGGTGCAACAACAGTAGAAACAAATTCCACGACTTCGGCTTCTAACGCTTGGCAGACTGCCTTTGAAAATGTTGTGGCACGTGTTTCGCAATACAAAACCATTACAGTCTCGGCTGGTAGCGTTTCGGTGAAGGAGTCTGATTTTGGCAATGTGCGTGCAGCCGATAAGTATCTGTTTGACGAGAGGAGTGGTGAAATAACCGGGGTGGAGCTCTATGCAGAGGCTGACAAAGAGAGTAAAATAGGTGGCTGGATATATTCTGTCCACGTTGGCTCTTGGGGTGGATACATTACCAAGATTCTCTCTTTTTTAGTTGCTTTGCTTGGTGCTACATTACCGTTGACCGGCTATTATCTTTGGATAAGACGTCTGTATGGCAAACGTAAAAGTAGAAAATAAATCTACAAATAACGCTGCGGAAATTACCCGCAGCGTTATTTGTTATTGCTGTAGATGATTTTTCAAGATTAATTATTAAATTTGTATTTGACAATACAGTCAATGATGCGAAGTCTATTACTCAACATATTATTTCTCTGTTTTGTGCTTTGTTCTTGTACAGGACATAGCCACAGTGGCGACCCGGCTACCGGAACCGATTCGTTGAGTGTACAGGTGTACGATGCACGATATAAGAGTGTCGCTTTGACCGATTCGTTGGCCAAGGCTCTTGACTCTCTTTCTGCCGACAACGAAGAGCTGGTGATGGTTGCAACAAATGCTATGGCATATTCGGCTCTTATGAAGATGGATTATGCTACTGCGACTGCCCTGTATGATAAAGTCCTGGCCGAATCGGATTGTGAGATCGAGAAACTTGTAGCCGACGTGGGGCTGATGACAATATGTTACCGTGTATCGGGGAACAGGCAGTTCTTCGATTGCCGTGCAAGGGCCCTTGAAAGAATGAGGCGCATAGATGAGGATGTAGAACTCCTGTCGGTAAGTGACAAGGCGCGTTTTGAACGTGCTAAAATTGAATTCGGTATTGTTTCAATCTGTTACTTCTCGAACCTCTCAATGCTTGACGATGTGAAACGCGCTTTGGGCTATTTGGGCAGTGGACTTAATAAAATCAATGATCCGGCCCTTAAAGTATACGCAAGAATGTTGCTTGCCAATACAAAGTCTGATGTCATGGAGCGTCTTGACAGATTGTCGAGGGGGCTGAGCGAGGCCGGGAACAGGGAATATACCTGGCTGACAGCAAATTACAAATTGCTGCTTGCTATTGTGTTGCGCGACAATAAGGATGTGCTTGTTTCTTTACCCGATAATATGACACATCTATTGTTGCAGAGCGGCAGTCTGGAGATTCTGCCTTATGCGCTGGCTTTGTCTGCAAGCGATGATTTCAAGTCTTACGGCGACAAGTATATGATGGTTGAGGCGATGGCGGTGTCGGCCTCCTGTCAAACACAGCTTGGCAATTATGACAAGGCTCTGCAATTACTTGACAGTGCTCTTTATGAAATCAATGGATATTACAGCACCTATTATCCTGCCGAGGTCGATTTTGCTTCGAACGTGCTCGAAGAGTGCGATATTGAGATTGAACCATCTATGTTCTCCGATTCCGGGATGTATAATATACCGGAATGTTTGCTCAGCGTGCGTCGCGAGGCAAGTTGTGCCTATGCCGGCTTGGGTGACAAGTACTCGTCGGACATAAACAGGGAGAGCTATCTTCAATTGTTGCGCACCACGCGCCTTAATAAGAAAATAGAGAGTAGCGTCTCCTCGGTAACGGCTGATATCCGTGTTCTTGATGAGTGGCTTGTTATTGCAGTGGTTGCTATTGTGGTGTTGATATCTGTAGCGGTCTACTTCAATTATCGCAAGAGAAAATATGAGAACTCCTATTCAAACGAACTCAAACGTCTTCCCGATATATGCCGTCAGTTACTCTCATCGCTTCCTCAGGATGTTGGCAGCAAGGAGGAACTCTGTGCGCACATAGTAGCATTGTTGAACAATTCATTTACAGATTTTTCGGGTTCTGTGCGTTTTGCTTTTGAACCGGATGATGACAACGGTGCCAACAGATACTCTTTTGCTATGAGGTACATTGGCGGCGGTGCCGATTGCTTGTATGTGTCAACTGCATTGCCGTTGACTCCCGAAAAGCTCTCTTTGCTTGAGATGCTTGTCCCGTATGTGGCTGTTGCTATTGGTGAGGGTATGCGTCTTGCCGATATTGGCGACGAACAGGTGCGTCTGGAGGAGATGCGTCAGGCTTGTGCTGTCTATCTTGCTGAACACAAACGCGAGAATCTGTTAAAGCGTGTTTCGGTATCAACCGTAATGTCAATGCGCCCATTTATCGACCGTATAATAAACGAACTGCGTGCTCTGAAGGTGGCCGAAGGTGATGATGTTGAACGTAAATTGGAGTATGTTACGGAACTTACCGAAAAGCTCGATGATTTGAATGTTATTCTTGAACGTTGGATAAAGATGCGGCAGGGTGATATGAATCTGTTGGTTGAGAGCTTCCGTATTGAGAGCCTGTTTGCAATCATCGAAAAAAGTCGTCAGTTGCTTGAATCGCGCGGCATAACATTGAGGGTTGGTGAAACCTCTTCCGTGGTGAAGGCCGACAAGGTGCTCACGCTGTTCATGATAAATACTTTGGTAGATAACGCAGCAAAATTCACGCCAAAGGGCGGTAGTGTGGCGTTGGAGTGTACCGAGGGTGATGATTATGTCGAGGTGGCTGTCACGGACACCGGTGTCGGTATTTCCCAAAGTGATATTGACCGCATATTGAATGAAAAGGTCTACGATGCCTCAAATATCGGAAGTGATAATGAAAATCTCCCGGCCAAGAGCAAGGGTGGTGGCTTTGGACTGATGAATTGCAAGGGTATCATAGAAAAATACAGAAAGACCGATGCTCTTTTCTCTGTCTGCTCTATGAATATAGAAAGCAGCAAGGGGCGTGGTAGTCGTTTCTCATTCCGTCTGCCCAAAGGGGTTATGCGTTGCATTCTCCTGCTTCTTATGTTGTTGCCTTGCCGTGCGTTTGCCGGTAGCGGAATATTCGAGGAGGTGAGGTTCTATGCCGACTCGGTGTATAGCTGCAACACCAACGGCAATTATGATGAGGCTTTCGTCCAGGCACGCAATGCATTTGACTTACTGAACAGTTATTATCTCTCGCAGATTGTCGGCAATGACACTCTTGTTATGTTGGGTGACGGTTATGCTGAACTGAAATGGTGGCGCGAGGGGCTTTTTCCGGAGCAATTGACCGAGGGCATTTTCTACAATATACTCGATATACGCAATGAGTTGGCCGTGGCATCACTCGCAAAGCAAGACTGGCAATCGTACAGATACAATAATTATATATATTCCACCTTATACAGGCTTGTTGATGAAGACAAGGGGGTTGCCGAACAGTATGAGCACGCCCGTGAAGCGCTGAATATCCGTCGTGCGCTGATTGGCCTCTCCTGTTTCCTTCTGTTACTGTTGCTTCTGTCCCTTTTTATATCATATTTGCGTCACGCCGTTATTGGCAAGGCCAATGAACATCTTGTGCAGAGTACCAACCTTCGCCTGTTGGAACTTGTAGCTTCTTCGTCCAAAAGCACTTCACAGGATTTGTTGCAGGGTATCGTTGATGAAATATATTCCTCTTTGGGAGAGCGTATGTGTATAAACCGTGTGGCTCTTCTGCTTAGCGATGAACGTTTGGCCGCAGCTGCTCCCGAACGGCTTGCCGCCGGCAGGGCCGATGTCTATCTGCACGGTGTCATTGACGATGGAGAGCCTTTTATATCTTCAGATGCTTTGTTGCGTGTACTGCCATTGTATGCAACGGTGTTGGGTGATGAGATTCTTGTTGGTGCCATCGAGTTTGTCACAGAACGTCCGTTGAGCGAGAACGAAACAGTAAATGTTGAGCTTGTTGCACGCTTTGTCGCATCTGTCGCATATCATCGCACAGTGCGTGTGGCAAACAGTTATATGACTCTCGAAGAGGTCGAGGAGGAAACCGAACGCATCAGGTACGAGGAGAATCGTCTGCACGTGCAGAATATGGTTATGGATAACTGTTTGTCTGTCATTAAACACGAAACCATATACTATCCCAACCGCGTACGCGAACTGGCGCAAAAGGCACTGGTAAACGACGGGGAGCGTAACAGCAATATCGCTGCAATGGGTGAACTGATGGATTATTATAATTCTGTATTCGGTATATTGTCCAATTGCGCCAAGCGCGAGCTTGATACAATGTGCTTCAATATATCGTTGATTAGGGTTGGGCAGCTTTTCGACGATGCCAAAAGGTATGCCGAACGCTGTGCCAAGAAACGTGGAGTGAATCTCGCGCTTGTCTATGAAACGACGGATTCTTGCGTTAAAGTGGATACAGACCTAGTTTCATATCTTTTTGAGGTGCTTGTGGACGCAGCCTTCAAGGTCGAAAAAGAGGGTACGCTGCTGTTACGTGCCACTGATACCGGCGATGTTGTGAGGGTTGAACTTGTAGATAACCGCCGCACATTGCCGAGCGAAGAGGTGGTTGAGATGTTTACCCCTTCGCGTTACAATATAGGTGCACGCAACGGACTGTCGGGAATGGAGTACCTTATTGCAAAAGAGATAGTGCGTATGCACGAGGATTATACAGGCCGTCACGGTTCCCGTATGGAGGCGCGTTCCGACGTAGATGGCGTAGTAATATTGTTTACATTGCCCAAATAGGCGATTTAAGTAGAATTTTTAATTGCTTCTGATAATGATAGAGAATTTCAGTGTTGTAATTGTAGAAGACGCAAGGCTTGAGTTAAAGGGCACCGAGGAGATATTTCGTACCGAACTGCCCGAGGCCGATGTTGTAGGAGTTGCTTCAAACGAAAAGGAACTTGACGAGGTGCTGAAAAAAACTGTGCCCGACCTCCTGTTGCTCGATTTAGGGCTTGGTGGCTCGACAACAGTTGGTGTGGATATTTGTGCAAGGATGAAAAAGGAGTATCCTCAAATGAAGGTCCTTGTCTTCACCGGTGAACTGTTGAATGAGAAACTGTGGGTAGATGTGCTTGATGCAGGAGCTGATGGAATAACTCTAAAGACCGGTGAGCTGCTCACAAAGTACGAGATATACAATGTTATGGCCGGTAAGCGCAACGTATTTAACCAACCGGTGCTTGAAAAAATGGTGGAACGTTTCCGTGAAAACGTAAACAGGGATGTTGCACGTCAAAAATCGCTCATACATTATGAGATTGACCGTTACGATGAGTGTTTTTTGCGACATTTAGCTTTGGGATACACTAAAGAGATGGTCGCTTCGCTAAAGACAATGCCTTTTGGCGTGAAGTCACTCGAGAAGCGTCAGTCCGACCTTATAGCCCGCCTATTCCCCGATAGCGAACAGCGTGGCATAAATGTCACCCGTCTAGTGGTGCGTGCCATTGAATTGCATATAATAGATGTTGAAAATCTTGAAGCCGATGAATAGTAAAAGAGCACATTATTACCCCTTGCCCATTTATCTGTCTATTCTGTTGCTAGTGTGGGTGGGTGCTTTCTTTGTCGATGTGGTGCAGATGTTCTTTGATGGTACACTGTATTCGTCATCGCTTGTCAGTGCCGAGGGAGTGCGTTGGGCTGTGCGTTCTGCATTGCCATCAATCTGCGCCTTGCCGTGGGGAATTGTCATGATGCTTGTTGCTACATACGGCCTGTTACGTGGTTCGGGGATGATGAAGGCATTGTTGAGGATGGTATCTTTGCGTCGTCTTACCGCATCGGAGTGGCGTGCTTTGTTTTTTTCATTCTTTGTTGCTGTTTGCTATTTTGTCTTGCTTTATGTGTTGACGGAATCTCCTTGGGGCATCTTGAGCGGTGTGACTGAAGAGCCTGCTCTCTCTCCATTGGTGCAGGGATGGGCTTTGTTGCTTTTTGTCGGTGTTCTGTCCGTGTCGTTGATATATGGCTTCATTTATGGCAATTACAGTTCTATGATGGATGTTGTGGTTTCAACAGGAAATACCTTCCATATGTTCCTGCCTGCTATAATGGCTCTTGTCCCGGCATCGGGTGTCGTACCTTGTCTGCAATATGCTGGTGTTCATTCATTCTTTGGTGTTTCTTGGGATTGGGTTACTGCTATCTTGTATTTGTCCCCGTTCCTTTACATACTGCTTCTTGAGTATAGAAACAAATAACAACAAATCCCTGAAACTCGCGAGTTTCAGGGATTTGTTGTTATGACTTATTTGGCTCCAAGAGGCTTTACTCTTAACCATATTTCACTTACCCAATGTTCATCGTCTGTGCCATTCAGATTGTATTCCACGTAGAGAATGTTGCTGTTCTCTTCGCTGAACCTGTATCGCAGAAAAGAGATTGTATTGTTTAGGTTCTTGTCAAGGTAGTGGTTGTTGATGTACTCAAGGTATGTGTTGTCCTCTTTCATCTCAATCTCTCCCTCCTGTGTGACAAATGCCAATGTACTTGTTTTGCTCTCTTTGCTGTCCGACTCTTTTATCGGAATATTCACTCCAAGTACCACAAAATAGGTATTCTCTTTTGTAATTGTTTTGAAAATCTGCTTGCCGATATAGGCTTTCTCCCCATCTTGTGTTATAACCTCCTCTACATATTGCCACATTCCGACAAGCGGCTCGATATCGGGTCCTGTCTTTACCTCTTGTGTGTAGCCTGTTTTAACTCCGAAAAATAAGATAACCGTAAATAGAAACATAAACTTTTTCATAGCTGTAGGGAGTTTAAGGTTTGACAATGTTTCTTTTATCGGTTGCAATGTACAAAAAAATATATTACAAAAATATTTTTGTAAGAAAAATATTTACCCTTTCTTTTCTTGTTTCTTCAATGGGATATTTTTGTATCTTCGCGCAACGATTTTAAGATATGAAGTACCTTTTGGCTTTTTTGGGTAGTGTTTCGCTTGTGTTGGGTATTATGGGTGTTTTTTTGCCTGTATTGCCTACAACGCCATTCCTGTTGCTGTCGGCAGCACTGTATGTGCGAAGCTCGCAAAGATTGTACAATTGGCTTATGTCGCACAAGCATCTGGGTGCATATATAAGAAATTTCAGGGAGCACAAAGCTCTGCCGCTACGTGTGAAAATTGTTTCAGTGACAATGGTTTGGGCTACATTGCTCTATTGTGCCATTTTTGTAGCCAAAGAGTGGTGGATGGGTGCAGTGTTCATAGCCATTGCAACTGGAGTGACAATACATATATTAAGCTATAAGACTCTTGGTGGGAATGACTGATGTTTAATTGGGGTGTGTGATTGACGTTTTATAGCACTTTTTTGTTGTAATCTTCCCGGTACTGAAGAGTGACGAGGCTGCAAATGGATATGCTTCATTTCCCAATAATTCTGTTGGACAAGGTGTTGTTATAGAAGTGCCACAATTCTTTCAAGCCACAGCCTGTCGGTGTCGTCGAATGTGGCAAGATGCTCGCTGTCAATGTCGAGCACCGCAACTACTTTACCGTCATTGAATAGCGGAACTACAATTTCGCTTTTTGATGCACTGCTGCAGGCTATGTGTCCGGGGAACTGTTCCACGTCGGGCACAACTTGTGTACGTCCCTCTTTCCACGCTGTCCCACATACACCTCGTCCGTATGCAATGCGACTACACGCAAGCGGACCCTGAAACGGACCAAGCACAAGTTCTTCGCCAACAACACGGTAGAATCCGGTCCACCAGAAACCAAAAGTCTGATGAATCATTGCTGCAACATTTGCCATGTTGGCAATGGTGTCACTCTCGTTTTGGGTAACGGCAGCAATCTGCTTGTAGAGTATAGTGTATTTATCCTCTTTGCCTCCTTGTGCAATGTGTAGTTCCTCGGCCATACTTTTATTCAACTGAAATCCGAAATGTCCACCAATTTATTCATTATCGCGTAGACGGTGAGTCCGGGAATACTGTTTATGCCCAACTTCTGCGATATGTTGCGTCGATGTGATATCACCGTGTATATTGATATGTTGAACTCATCGGCAATCTCTTTGTTTGTCTTGCCCATTGCAACAGCTGCAAGTATATCCTTTTCGCGTGACGAGAGCTCGGTGAGGTCGCTCTTGGGGTTCTTGCTGTTTTCGTCAATGGCATTCTTCAATTTCTGAATTATGCGTGCGGTGCTGTCGTATATGCCAATGCACTCGTCATATTGACGCATTACACTCTCCTCGTAATTACTGTGCGTGAGTGCCACAAGTGCCGTGTTGCCGGCACCCAGCCAGGAGCGTATGTCGAGCCTGTCGTTATAGTCTACGACCGTCGGGTTAATGATTACTATATCTACGTCGCAGTCGTTTGAGTTATAATACGAAGGGTCGTTCAAAGTCTGTGCAATACAGAATTTGGGATTTCCGTTTATTATAGCTGCAATGCCTGTTGCTATAATCTCCGACGGCTCAATGAGTACAACCTTGTATTTGCCTTCCTTATTCATTGCGCTGTTCAATTTTTTCAACCAAGGGAACAAGTAGCTTGTTCTCAATGTTGGAGTGCTTTAATAGGTCGTTGCCGATGAGGTGTATCTCGCTTAGGATTTCAAATCTCAATTGCGATGTGTAATCCTTGTTGAGGTATTTTATGATGATGTTGCTCAAGTCGTTGAGCTTCTCATTGACATTGCCGTGATTGTGTTCGAAGAGTGATATGTTGTATTCGCTGTTGTCACTCTGCCTGTTGTTCAGCAGGTTTTCAATATATGGGAAGACAATCTCCTCCTCGTATTGGAAATGGTTGTTTACCTCGTTGTCATAGTCGTCGTAGAACTTGTCGATTAGACGGCGGCTTACATCATCAAGTTCCTTGACCATCTTGTGTATGTTGTTGTGTAGTGCCGGGAAACAGATGGTTGAGTAGTATTTGTGCGAAGCACGCAGGTATGTCGTGATGTTTCTTATATCATCGTCGGTGAGTGTGTCAATCTGTGGCTGATAATCGCGGAAAGAGTAGATGTTGCATATCATCAGAAACAGGTCGGTCGAAATATTGTGTTGTGCACACACCTCGGCTACTGTTGCTTCACCGAATCCAAGTGTAATGTTCAGGCGTTGCAGAATTGAGAGCAGACTTATGTCGCTCGCCACAAGTTCGGCCATCTTCATTCGCTTGTTGTATATTGTATTGTTCAAGTTCATTTTCTCTGTTGTTTTCTGTTATTATAATAGTCCTCCAATTACGTACACGATATATGCCGCAACCCAAGCGACTGCAGTGTTGTATATTATTGAGAATAGAGCCCATTTTTTGCTGCCTGTCTCATTTGCTATTGCTGCAACGGTTGCGATGCAGGGGAAGAATAGCAGAATGAATACAAGGAAGGCTGCAGCCGAGCGTGGCGTAAAATCGCCCGAGCTCTTTAAATCCTCGGTTATGCTCTCTTCTGAGTCACTGCTGTATAACACTCCCAATGTGCTCACCACCAGCTCCTTTGCCGGAATACTCGTTATTATGGCAATGCTTGAACGCCAGTTTTGTCCAATGGGCGCGAGTGCCGGTTCAACAAAATGCCCAAGCATGGCAATGAAAGAGTTCTCGTTTATTCCGTTTATGGTTTCTTCTTCAGTAATCTGCTCAAAACCTTGCATCTCGCTTTCTGTTTCCACATCTGCGCTTTCTGTTGGCCTTGGGTAGTAGCTCAAGAACCATATTGCAATGGTTGACAGCAGAATTACTGTTCCAATCTTTTTAATGTACTGCGCACACTTTTCCCACATATGTCGCAGTGTAGCACGCAATGTCGGCCATCGATATGGTGGCAACTCCATCACGAATGGTGTTTCGTCCTTATGGAATTTTGCAAGCCTCAAAAGGCGTGCTGTTATTATTGCAACAATAATTCCAAGCAGATACAGCCCCATAAGCACCAATGCAGCGTGTTGCGGGAAGAACGCTCCGGCAAACAGAATGAGCACCGGCAGACGCGCGCTGCACGACATAAAAGGCGTTATCAGTATAGTTATTATGCGGCTGCTACGGCTTTCAATGGTGCGCGTCGCCATAATCGCCGGCACGTTACAACCAAATCCCATCAGCATTGGGATAAATGACTTGCCGTGCAGTCCCATCTTGTGCATAAGCCTGTCCATAATGAATGCCGCGCGTGCCATATATCCCGAATCTTCCATAAGGGAGATGAAGAGGTACAATATGAGAATTTGTGGTATGAACACTGCCACTCCTCCAATGCCGCTTATTATTCCATTGATGACAAGGTCTTGCAGTGCTCCCTGTGGTATTATGTTTGCTGCACATTCACCAAACCAAGTGAATAGCCTTTCAATCCACTCCTGTGGATATGCTCCAAGCAGGAATACAGAACTGAACATCACCCACATCACAAAAATAAATATAGGAAAGCCTAGCCAACGGTTTGCTACAAGGCGGTCAATGCGACGGGTGTTTTTGTGGGCATCCTTTATTCCTGGTTTGTATGTCTCCTGGAGTGCTCCGTTGATGAACCCATATTTGGCTCCGTTAATGGCTGTTTCGGCATCAACACCCATTTGTGACTGAATCTTTTTGGCAGACTCCTCTGCCATAGATTTCCATTTTGGCAATTCAAGGCAATTGCCGAGGTCTTTCAATGCCTCCTTGTCCTTCTCAAGTAGCTTTAGAGCCCAATAACGAACCGGGAATTGTTGTGGCAGGTCGTCGGCTTTGTGCATTGCGGTCGAGAGTGGGGCTATCTGCTCCTCAATTGCTTTTCCGTAATTGATGTGTATGTGACGTATGGTGCTGTTCTTTCCCTCAAAAAGCTCAATTACCGTGTCGAGCAGTTTGTCAAGCCCTTTGTTGTTGCGGGCTACTGTTGGAATCATTGGGACTCCCATCATTGCCCCCAAGTGAATATAGTCAATCTCGGCACCCTTTGCCAACAGCTCGTCGTACATGTTGAGCGCGACAACGGAGCGTATGTTCATATCAATCAACTCTGTTGTGAGGTAGAGATTACGCTCAAGGTTCGATGCTACAACTGAATTGATAATGATGTCGGGCATCTGCTCGAACAGATGACGGCGCACATAAATCTCTTCGGGTGAATATGCCGCAATTGAGTATGTTCCGGGCAGGTCGGTCAGGTTTATGCGGTATCCCTTGTAGTTGAAACTGCCTGTCTTGGCATCCACGGTAACTCCACTGTAGTTGCCTACATGTTCGTTTTTGTTTGCAAGGGCATTGAAGATTGATGTCTTGCCGCTATTGGGGTTGCCGACCAATGCTACATTTATGACATTTCTTCTTTCTGTTGCATTCTTGTAGGTGGTAGCGCATTGACCGTTGCATCCTGCGCAGCTGTCGCACAGCGATATGCAGTTGTATGTCGGAGCTGGTGACAGTTCGCGCTTGGCATCCTCTTCGGGTAGAACCTCAATCATAGCAGCTTCATTGCGGCGCAACAGTACTTCGTACCCCATAACGTTGTATTTGATGGGGTCGTGCATTGGAGAGTCGAGCACAGATGTAACCTTCTCACCACGAATGAATCCCATCTCCATTATGCGCTTACGAAAGCCTCCGTGTCCCGACAGACGCACGATAACCGCAGTTTCACCATTTTTCAGCTCCGATAATTTCATTCTTTACTTGATATTGGATGGTTGATGTTTTTATAATAAAACAACAATCTTTTTCACTTGTATTTTTGCATTAATGCAAAAATAGTTCTCTTTTGCAACATTGACAATAGATATATTATCTTAAAATATGCTTTTTTTTAGTTATAAATAACTAAAGTAGCGTATAATGGATAGATGTTGTTACAGAAATCTTCCACTTTCATAATTTTTTGTCATTGCAGGACTTCTATACAACCGTTAATTTTGCGATGTCTGAAATTTTTAGGACGAGTAAACCATATTATTGAATTATGTTATCTTTTTTTGCTGTGTCTGCAGCACAAAACAGAGGAGAACGTTTTAAGTCGTCGTTCTCCTCTGGCGTTTTCTAATTAGTTCTTGGAATGAAAAGCTGTGCTACAAGCTGTTGTCTACAAATTCATTATTATTTTTTGTTTTAGTCGGCAATAAGAGTTGCCAGTGTTGCTATTCCGACTATTGTTGCTACTGCTTCAGCTATATCATTGTCACAGCAGTGGTTGTGGTGGTGATGGTGATGGTTGTGGTGATGGTGGGGTATTGGGCGTGGACGTGGCATTGGTTCTGGGCGTGGAGCCGGTCTTCTTGCATTTACCATAGGTCGCTTAGCCGGTTTATTGATTTTTTTGTTGTTGGGCCTGTTGGGGCGTGCCTTTTCGAACCTGTCGTTTCGTCTGTCCTTCCTTGCCGCAACTTTGAAGTCCCTTTTATTATCCATTCTGTTCTCCACTCTGGGCTTTGCTTTGTCCCTGTTGTTATTCTTTGCCATCATCTGTGCAGGCATAAGCATCGCGCTCATCATCATTGCAATAATCATCATTCTTTTCATAGTCGTAAGTTTTTAATGTTTAAGTACTTGGATTTCTTATTTGAATTCTTAATTGTTTAGTCTGCAATCAATGCTACCAATGCTGCCAGGCCAATTACTGATGCCATCGCATTTACAGGGTTTACTTCGTTTACAACCTTTACTTGGACCTTTGGCTGAGGATATGGACGGGGCTTTGGCTTTTTAACAATTTGTGGCTTGTTCGGCTTTTTGTTGTAATCTTTCTTTTTGTCGTTCTTGAACTTCTTGTCATTGAACTTGTCGTCGAACTTCTTGTTGTCAAACTTGTCCTTCTTGTTTTCTACTCTTTTTTCAATTTTTGGTTTGGCAATCTCTTTGTTGTTTTTTGCCATCATCTGTGCAGGCATAAGCATCGCGCTCATCATCACTGCAATAATCATCATCTTTTTCATAGCTTTAAAATTTTAATGTTAAACCTGTTTTTTCTTTCCGAAACTTTTATCGTTTGTTTCTATCGCAAAGGTAATGGCATAAAATACCCCCTGCAATTGATTATTCCTAATCGTTGCAGGGGGTATTCCTAATAGTGGTAGGGAAAATCCTCTTACGAGATGTAACCTGTTGATTATTGGTTGAATGTCAGTCTATCGTTTGCTGCTCTTGAGGTATGAGCCTATTGATAGCATCCACGCTACAACAATGCTCACTGCCATACCTATGGCTCCGAAGAGCAGGAAGTTGGCGTCGGTGTTCTTGCTCATCCAGAACACTACAGCCTCGCCCACAATGAAGCCGGTGAGTGCGGCATATCCTTTGACGCGCTTCATGAACACGGCAATAAAGAATAGACCACCCAATCCGCTGGTAAGGAGTCCAAGTGCCTCGTTGAAGAAGTCAAGGAACGACTGTATCTCCCAAGTTGCCATAAACAGGGCAAGCAACAGGCCCACCATACCACTCACCACAGAAGCCCAGCGAGCTACGCGCACCAGTTGCGAATCGGTGGTAGTGGTGCGGAAACGTTTCCAGAAGTCGATGGAAAATGCTGTTGCCACACTGTTGATGTTGCTCGAAATGGTACTCATTGTAGCTGCGAAGATTGCGGCAATGAGTGCTCCGGCTATGCCAGCTGGCATCTGGCTCATCATAAAGAACGGGAAGATGGCATCGGATTGCCCCATTGTGATATCAAGCTCTGCGGGGTGAGTCTTATAGAATGTGTAAAGGCCTGTGCCTATCATATAGAAGGCTACCGACACGAATACACTCATCACACCATTGACCAGGATACCACGGCCGGCAGATTTCTCGTCGGGGGTAGTGAGGTAACGCTGTATTACGGTCTGGTCCGATGTGTAGGATATCAGGTTGTTGGCCAAGCCACCCAGAATGATAACCCACCACGTGGCCTGCGACCAGGAGTTGCTCCAATCGAACAGTTGCAGCTTGTCATTTTCCAAAGCAATGTTGATGCAGCCACTAATTCCGCCTTCGGTACCGACAGCAAGATATAAGACGGCAAAAAGAGCTCCAAAGACCAATATCAGACCTTGTACTACATCGCCCCAAATAACGGCTTCCACACCACCCATTGTGCAATAGATGATGGTAACCAATCCCATGAGCACGATGCACAGGTAGATGTCTATTCCTGTTACGGCTGTGAGTGCCAGTGAGGGGAGATAGAGCACGATGGCCATACGCACAATCATAAATATACAGAATAGCGTTGAGGCCAGCATACGGGTGAATAGGTTGAAACGCTGTTCCAAAATCTCATAGGCACTGGTGACATTGAGCTTGCGGAAGTAGGGGAGATAGTACTTGATGACAGGGAAACTGACAAGTAGTATCATCCATAACATAGGGTAGTAGGTCCAGTCCGTGGTGTAGGCCTTTGCCGGAATTGTCATATAGGTAATCGCCGATAGCATAGTGGCGTAGATACTGATACCGGCTGCCCACCATGGAATGCGGCCACCACCTTTGAAGAAGTCATCGGCACCGTTCTCCTTGCGCATAAAGTAGATACCCATACCTAACATTGCTACAAGGTAGAGAACCAGGACTGTCCAGTTTAGCCAACCGAAACTCTTTTCATTGCTCACCTCTATGTGTGTCACATCGGCACTGCGCACGCCGGGCATCAATTCACCTCCGCTGTAGCTCCAGCCTTTACCTCCAATCTCGGCTGTAAGGCAGGCTCCGGCACGAGCCAAAAGGCTATTGCCGGGCAAAATGCCCCAAGAGTCGGTGATTGTGTGATAGGTGAGCACATCCTTGCGGAATTTGTACCACTCGGGTGTGTGGCGCAAGTAAAGACTATCCTGCTCTCCTTTTATTGCGCTTAAGAATATGTCGTGGTCAACACCGCCAAAGAATAGTACGTGACTGTATCCCACAGAACCACAAGTGCTGCCTACTATTGCCTGAAGGTGCTGTTTGCGTTTACCATCAGTGGTGTTGTCTATCCAAGCCAACGCAGGTGAGGTTCGTTTCCATTGTGCCTGTGTCGTGTTGCCTTTCTTTAATTCCGAGATGGGCATATATATACCATCTGTATGCACTTTGGCTTCCAGATTCTCACTCTTGGGCTGGTATCCGCCAAAGATAAATAGGGCATAACCGGCAGCTGTGTTCTGCACAGTCACGCAAGGCTGTAGACGACATTCGTCGGGGAGGGTTGCAACAATGTTCCACTCCTTGCCACCGGGGAAGGGCAAAGCATACACATCCTTGTTAGGAGTGTTGTTGGTCTGTCCTCCGGCTACCCAAATCATACCGTCGTAGAATGTGGCGGCAAAGTTGTCTATCGCCTTGGGCAATGCGTTGATGGGTGTTGTTGTTCCATCAATCTCATTGAGGAATGTACATTCATCGAGTGATGTGGTTGAGTTTATTCCTCCTATATATACAACGCCGCCAGGTACTTGCACGCTGGCTCCATAGGCCTTTGGGTAGTATACTTTCTGTCCGCCGTCAGCGCAGGGCACGTCGGGGAAATCGCATCCTCCGTAGGTTGTCAGTCCACCATTAATCCAGCCGGCATAATGGCCCGAAACGGCTTTGTCCATTGGAGTAGATGGCGACACGGAAATACGGTTCTGCGCAATGCCTAACATTGAACAGAAAACAAACAGTAGGAAAATGTGCTTTTTCATAGAGTACCTTATTTTGTCAATTCCTTACATAATTCGTACGACTTGACCATCATACGTGGAATGTGGAACGGCCCTTTGAATATGTTGCCTTTGGCTGGCTGTGCTACGGTACCGTCGCGGTGCAGATAGCCATACCACTCGCCACACTCCTCGTCGGGGAAGTGGGCGTATGTCCACTCGCTTATCTGTTTGTGCCAAATAAGATATTTGTCATCGCCTGTGGCTTCGTATGCGTAGAGAGTGGCGATAATAGCTTCGGTCTGCGGCCACCAGAACTTCATATCCTGTGAGTAGTCCTGTGGTGGGAGGTTCTTGCAGTCGCGGAAGTTGATGATGCCGCCATACTGCTTGTCCCAACCCCATTCCCAAGACCAGTCGAGGATTTGTAGGGCTTGCTCTGTAAGTTCCTTGTCCCAACCACGGTATTTTGCCTCCTCGAGTAGGAACCAGGCTGTTTCAATGCAATGTCCGGGGTTGATGAGGCGTCCGTTGATGGTGTCAATGAACTCTCCGTCTGTCCCCACCATCTCGAGCAGTGCTTTGAACTCTGGTTTCATAAAGTCTTTGAGTGATGCTATGGACTCATCAATCTGCTGGTCGAGTACCGGGTCACTTATGACATTGCGTATGCGTGATGCTGTGTTGATAAGAATCATAACCAATGAGTGCCCTTTTGCTTGCAATGATGGCAGGTACTTGGGCTCCATATAACCCGGTGTAGCAACAAATTTACGTATGTCCTTGAATAGGTTAAGTGCCTTTTCAGCATATCTCATATCGCCCGATGCCTTTGCATATTCTGCCATAGCGATTGCCGCAAAACTCTCAGAGAACACGTAGCGACGCTTGCGCAACGGCGTACCGTCGGCCATCACCTCAAAATACATCCTGCCGTCGGTGTCAAAACAGTGTGCTTCAATAAAATCGATGGTGCTTTTTGCAGCAGCAAGCCATTCGGGGTTTTTCTCTATTGTGTTATATGCAAAACTACAAACAAAAGCAAAACGGCCCTGAAACCACACCGATTTTGTGGTGTCAATAAGTGAACCGTCGCGGTCGACACAGGTGTATACGCCACCATTTACGTGGTCAAGACCGTTTTTGAGCCAAAAAGGCATAATGTTATTCACGAGGTCGTCGCGGTATTTCTGCGACCAACCATTCAAGTATTCGTTCCAATTCATAGTATTATAGTATGTAAGAGAATGACTAAAAAGCGAATTTCTGTGTTATGCTTGCCCTTAAAATCCTCATTTACTTCAAGTAAACTGCGGTTTTGCGGGCTACGCAAGCCTTGAACTTCATCTTTTTATTCATCCTCTTTGAAATTGTTATTGAATAAAAAATTGTTTTTATAATTTGTTGCAGCGTTCGAAGAAGTTGATTGCCTCCAATTCCTTGCGCATAGCAGCTTCCTCCTCATCGGTCATATTCTGGAATGGAGTGCGGTTTTTGCCAAGGTCAAGGCCTATGAGTTTCATAATTCGCTTGCCACCCACAATGTTTCCACGATAATGGCAGATGACGTTGATGACCTCCTGTGAGAAGTTCTGCAATTCGCGTGCTTTCTCAAGGTCGCCTGCGTTCCAGGCATCGATAATTCCGGCAAGGTTACAACCGTTATAGTTGGTTGTTCCGCCGATGCCTCCTTGTGCTCCACCCATTGCAAGGCAAGGGAGGATTGTTTCGTCCTGTCCGTGCAACATATCGAACTTGCCATTTTTGTACAGGCGGCACTGATTATATTCGTAAAGACTTTCGAAAGTATATTTGATACCCGCAAAGTTGGGGATGCGGCCATCAACAGCCTCAAGGAATTTTACCATAGGAAGGAATGCTCCGTTGAATGCAGGAATGTGGTAGAAGTAGAATGGCAATTCAGGTGCAGCCGATGCTATCTCTTCGCAATACTTTACAAGTTCCTCCACGCGGCCAACCTTTGGAAATGGCGGAGCCATGGCACCAATGCCGAATACTCCCATCTTCTGTGCGTGTTCAGCCATTCTGCGGCTCGACTTTACACAGGTACTGCCAACGTGAACAATGATTTTAAAACCTTCGGGGGCTGCGGCAACCCAAGCCTCTGTGAGCTTGATTCGCTCCTCCTCTGTGAGCATATAGCCCTCACCCGACGAACCGTTGATAAACACGCCCTTCATACCGTTTTTAGCAAGCATCTGTGCGTATGCAGGGATTGGCTCGTAATTCACTTCGCCGTTCTCGTAAAATGGAGTGAACGGTGCATCAATCAAACCGATAATCTTTTCCATAAATCTATATTGTTATATGTTAATACATTCTATTCTGTCCGTGATATACGTATTTACTAATCTACAAAAAAAAGAAAAAATATCTGAAACAACAAATTTGTGTATTAAAATGTGAATTAATGTCTACTGCTTTATTATCTTCGCGTGCAAATGATTTATCAATGAAAATCCAACCTATAGCATATTATCACTCTCAGCTACCTACCAAGTTCGGAGTCCCACGACAGAGCGGGCTTGTGCCGGAGCTTGTGGGGCGTGTTGTCTTTGAGGCTGAATTTGCCAATCCCGATGCTTTGCGCGGAATTGATGGGTTTGATTATCTGTGGCTTATATGGGAGTTCTCGCTTAACGGAAAGGGCGAGGGTGAGTGGGCTTCTCTTGTGCGTCCGCCTTTGCTTGGAGGTAATGAGTATGTCGGTGTTTTTGCGACACGCTCTCCCTTTCGTCCTAATGCACTTGGACTGTCGTCGGTGCGTCTTTTGGGGGTAGAAAATGAGAATGGCAGGCCGGTACTTGTTGTTGCCGGTGCTGATATGGTTGACGGTACTCCAATTTATGACGTTAAACCGTATGTGGAGTATTCCGATGCACACACGGGGGTGCGTAGCGGATTTGTTGATGAAAGACAGTGGACAAAAGTCAATGTCTCTGTTCCCGATGAATTCCGCAAGGTTTTTAGCGATGAGGATTTTATCACTCTTTGTAAGATACTTGAACTTGATCCGCGTCCGCAATATCATAAAGACCCCGAGAGGGTATATGGTATGCCTTTTGCCGGTTATGATATCCGTTTCAAAGTGTCACAATCAGGACTTCTTGAAGTTGTGGCAGTTGATACCTTGTAATTTTTGAATATTCCTTTTTACGAATCAGGGCGGCTAGAAACTAGCCGCCCTGATTTTAAACATTTGTACGGGTTGGGAATTACAAATGCTCGTATATTCTGTTGTCAACATCATAAGCCTTACCCATTGCTTCCTGAATGAGCTGACCTATAACGTTAGGATTGCCGTAGAAGTCGAGTGACTGGATGTAGTTGAGCTCTGCATCCTCGTTGAATTCAGCGTTTTTAGCCTCCTTAGAAAGTACCTTTACTACATATACAGCGTTGTTACCCTTGATTGGTGCACTTGTTTCACCAGCCTCCATATTGGCAACAGCTGCGCTGATAACCATTTCGTCAGCGTTGATAGACTGTACTGATGTAGCCTTCTTGTACTCAACCTGGTCGGTTGTGCTGAACTTGATGTTTGCGTTAGACTTCAATTCGTCAATGCTCTTGCCCTTCAACTCGGCAGCGATGAGGTCGCCCTTCTTCTCGTTGATAAGCTGGAACTTGATACTCTCCTCAACCTTGTCAAGAGCAACGTGGCCCTTTGGAGTAACCTCCTTGATTGCAGCAACGATGAAGAACTTCTTGTTGCCAGAGATGTACTCGTGGATGTTAGAGATGTTGCCAGCGTTGTTCTCGCTAAGAATCCATCTCAACAATTCTCTTGTACCAGGCTTGTTTGCAACATTCTGGCTGCTTGCATTGAGTGAACGCTGCTGCTCGAGACGGAATGATGTTGAGAGTATGTTCTTCTGCAACTCTTCAATGTCCTTGCAAGATGAAACCAACTGGCTCAACTTGTCATATTCATTGTTGTATGTTTCTGCACTTACAGCAATCTTACGCTCGATGATAAGTGGGTCGTAAGCCTCAACAGCACCCTTCTTCTCCAAAACCTGGAATATGAGCTTTGCATTTTCGTTTATGTCGATAACATTGTAGGTGTTTACTTTTGCAGTGTAAACCTGCTTCTGAGCCTCAGGAGTTGGGATTACACCAACAGCTGTGATGAAGTTCTTTGTCTTGAACTCGAATGTATCAGAGCTATAGTTCTTTGCTACAGAATCAAATTCAACCTTGTTGTTCAAAGCATTGAGTACGCTGTCTGTTGTAGCCTTTACAGCTTCAGCCGATTCGTTGAAGATTGCGATTGCACGCATCTTGATTGTATCGGGAACCATCTCCTTTCTTACATTCATTACAAGGCTGATAGTGTTGTCGTTTCTATCCTCGAAAGGTGCTACTACCTCGCCAACCTTGTTCTGCTGAATGTGGAACTTGTGGTTCTCCTTGAACTTGTTTACGTATGTCTGCTTTTCGTTGTCAATTGAGATTGCATCAATTGTCCACAAGAAACCGTCGTAAGGACACTCGGTCGATGTGTACATCGCAATTTCCTTGATGTTTGCATTCTCTTCTTTCAACGATGCGGTAACCTCGTCGAACTCGGCACGTACTGCGTTGATGTCCTGGCTTGTAGGCTTAATCTCGTGGTTGATGTATACGATGTCGTACAAGTTGAAAGGAACTTTGAAGAAGTTCTCCTTGTTTGTGTTGTAGTAGTCTGCAATATCCTTGTCGCTGATAGTCACAAGGCTGTCGGCAAAACTATTATAAGGATACGCTGCAATCTCAACGTTGTATGTGTTGTTGTTGAGGTCGAAGTTGCTCTTTGCAACAGCCTGGTTTGGTGTTGCTGAACAGATGTCATAGATGTTCATCAATTTTGCACTGATGATGTCGCAAGTGATGCTTGCTTCGATGAACTTCCAAGCGTCGTGCAGTCTCATCAATTCCTCGGGGATTGAACCGCTGTCCTTGTAGTTCTTGTAATCGGTGATGATTGAGTTGATGTTTTCAACATTGAAAGCACCTGTTTCGGTTGCAAAGCCTTGTGGCAAACGGCTTGTGTAGCGCTGTGCAATGCCTCTCCAGTTTGTGCTGATGATGTGAGCGAACTCCTCTGGAGTAACAGTAAGGCCTGCGCTGGCAGCCTGGGCTGTCAATGACTTGTAGTTTGTCAAAGTGTTCCAAGCCATAAGGGTAATTTCCTCCTGATTGTTCTCGTCAAGAGCTACTGCGTTGTTGAGCAATGTGTATGCCTGTTCGCACTGGTTGCGGAATTCATAGAATTCGCTGGCTGTAATACCCTCGCCGTTAATTGTACCAACAATTGCCTCTTCGGGGCCTTTCTGGAAAAGTTTTACAATGTCACCTGCTATGAATGCAAAAAGTGCAATGCCGACGAAGGCAATAAGCAGTGAGCCTTTGTTACGTAGCTTTTGTAATGTAGCCATAATTTAATTTTATTTTTAGTTTATTGATTTTTGTATGTATAACACGGCAAAGTTACTAAAATGCTTTGAATTATTGTGCAAAAAGTTAATTAAATAATGGGCGAAAAACGCCTTTTTTTACGTTTTTCGCCCATTATTCTTAAAAAGTGGCAGTGCTGCCGGTGCAGCTGTTGCCCACAAGTGTTGTATTTATCCCACCAAAGTCAATTTCACCAATTCGATTTTTGTGCTGTGTTGCTTGATGGGGCGTATTCTGTATTTGCCGATATTGATGACTTCGTTGAGTTGTGGGAAACGCTGGTGGTGTGCAAGTATGAATCCGCCAAGAGTCTGGTATTCGTCGGATTCAGGCATACCCAAGTCGAAGAGCTCATTGATTCGCTCAATTTCGAGTCGTCCTGATAGTATGTATTCATTGTTTCCCAAAGACTTTGCGACAAGGTTCTGGTTGTCGTGCTCGTCCTCGATTTCTCCAATAATCTCCTCTACAAGGTCTTCAAGTGATACAATGCCCGATGTTCCACCGAATTCATCCACGACAACGGCAAGTGATTTTTTCTGCTGCATCAGTGTACGCATCAGTTTCTGCGCCGACAGCGTTTCCGGTACAATAGGCATCTTGCATATCTTCTGCTGCCATTTCTTGTTCAAACGGAACAGCTCCGAGGAGTGTATGTATCCTATTATGTCGTCAATATTTTCCTTGTAGACAACAATCTTGGAGTGTCCCGACTCAATAAATACCGACTTTAGTTCCTCAAGAGGGGTATTATACTCCACGGCTTCAATCTCTGTGCGTGGTACAAGGCAATCGCGTACCTTGATGTTTGAGAAATCGAGTGCATTCTGGAATATCAGCACGTCGTTGTCAATTTTCTCTTCATCGTCGGCATTTTCAATCGATGCAAGAATGAGGTTGTTCAGTTCTGTCTTTGAGAAGGTGTTGTCGCGTGATTCGTCCTCTATCCTAATGCCGGTGAGTCTAAGTAGCAATGTGGAACAGATTGTTGTAAAACGTGACAGTGGGTACAGAAGTATGTAGATGGGGTAGGTGATAAGTGCAAATCGTTTGAGCGAACGGTTTGGGTTTATGCGGAACAGTGCCTTGGGGATGAACTCACCTGTGAAAATTATGACGATTGTTGAAATTACCGTTTCAAGGAAAAGATTCAGTGATGTCGACTCCTCCATTCCCTTGAGTATTGTCGCGTTGAGCAACTGCGCCATCAACATACCGTAGATGACTATTGATATGTTGTTTCCGACAAGCAGGGACGATATGAAGTTGTTGCTGTTCGAGTAGAATTTGTTTATCACAAACGATGTCATGGAACGGTTGTTCTGGTCAATTCCAAGCAACAGCCTGTTCGAGGATACGAAAGCGATTTCCATTCCCGAAAAAAGAGCCGAGAACAGAATTACGACTGTAATGGACAAAATAAGTGATAGAATTGGTGTCAGCATATATTACTTATCGACAGTGTATATTCCTTTTGTATTCCTAATTTGCCAGACTGAAAGGTCCTGGTTTGACGAAAATCCAACACCCTCTGTTATCTGGTCTTCTTGCTCAACCCTGATGTAGGCATCGGAGTATATGAGCTTTTCCTCTTGGTCCCAAAAGAGCAGGTCGGTATAGAAACGTTGGTTTTGGGGGTTGGTCATGTTGATGTTGCCAATGAGCTTCCATAGTTGCATTTCGTTGAAATAGTATGCTGTATCACAGGTTATGGTTGCTTCAATGTTCATCAACGTGTCATATTTTTCAAGATGAAGTCCCTTCTCGAAAGCCCAATATGGTGGTTTGCGCTTACTGTACACAATCCACTCTTCGGCATTTATCCTGTATCTTATATGTCCTGAATCGCTGATGGCGGTACTCACTCCGTATGTGCTCATGATAGCGACAGAGTCCGGATTTTCGAAAGCAGGTACGGTGCCTCGCTTGTTTTCCTGACACGAAAACAGAAAAATCAGTACAACAACTGCCGTTATGGCAGTTGTTGTACGGAATAAGATTCTGCAAATATTAGCGTATAGTAGTTGTCTCATTTATCCAACCACCAATGGTTACCTTTTCGCCAACCTTGTAGCCCTTCATGAACAACTCCTCGTTTGAAGGTGTGTACTTCTTGTATGTTGCAATGAGCTTGTCAGCCTCGCGCTTGATTGATGGGTCAACGCTCTTTGCACGCTCAAGACGGTCGATGCACAAGTAGTATGTACAGTTGTTCAAGGTGTTGTCGTCACTCCAGTTTGATGTTGCGGCATAACACTGTGCAATGACAATGTGTGGAGCACCATATTTTGAGTTGAGTGAAAGTGCCTTCTGTGCGTATGAACGTGCCTTACCATACTTGTTGAGGTTGTAGTAGATATCTGCAACCTTGTAGCAGAGCTCAGACTTGTTGGTAACACTGCTCTCGTACTCAATGGCCATGTCAAAGAGCTCCATAGCCTTGTCAATTTCGCCTCTCTTGAAGTAACGGTAACCGCAACCCATAGCAGCTTTTGATGTCGGAGCAATGGCAAGCGCATACTCAGATGCTGCAAGATATGCGTCCTGGTTGGTACACTTCAACATTGCCATTACAGAGATGACCTTGTTAAGGTACTCGATATTGTCCTTGTTTGCCTCAATGGCAGGTGCGTAGATTCTATCCAAATCCTCGCAAGACGCAGCACCGCTATTGATAAAGTATGCATCAATGTTGCTCTTTGCAACACGTGAAGCGTCAATCATCTTGCTGTACTTGCCGGCATTGATGCTATCCTTGGGATCGCCCTCTTCCTTATATTCCTGCAAGCACTTCTCAATGTTGTCGTGGTACTTGTCGAGTACGTCAACAATGTATACCGATGCGTTGAGGTAGTCCTCGATGATTTGCTCGCCGTGGTTCTTGTCGCTCTTGTACTTGAGTGCAGAGTACTTCATGAACAGCTCGGTGATTACGTACTCAGACTGTCCCTGCTCCAATTCAACTGATTTTGCGAGCATTGCGTATACCTCCTCAACAGAAGCCTCTTTGTTGTACTTGATATAGTCAAGAACCTTTCTACCCAAAATCTGACCTTCTGACAATTTGGTCTTTGTTATCGCCTGCAAAAGGTCGAGGTACTTGATCTGCTGGTCGTAAACAGACATAAGCTCCTGAAGATATTCGGCCTTCTTTTGTGGGTCGCTCTCTTTTGCGATGAACTCGTTAAGGATTTTGATACCGTTGGTATATGTGTCGACACGCGCAACAGGAAACTCGTCGAAAAGCACTTTCCAAGAATCGTATGCAATTTTGTATTCCTTGTTCTTTACGTTTGTATTCATAATACTGATGCTCTGGATGCATCGTATACTATCTTCTCCCTGACCGAAACGGTTGGGGTTGCTAACGCCATTCTGGGCGTTAACGGTAATTGCAGCAAGTGCAATGAATGCCAATAATAATTTTTTCATTTCTTTTGTCGTCTAATATTTTATTTATCCTATTATCTTACTCTCAATTTCATGAACCAGCTTTCGTTGAATGTGATTCCGATGTTTATTCTAAGATAGTTCTCGGTAATCATTCCTGCCGAGCGTGGCTCCAGATGTATGAACTGTCCCGAAATGTGCAGTGTCGCGTGGCTGTAGCTGTTATTATTGTTGTAGAAGGGAATTGATACACCTGCGCTTACACCATATTCGTCGCAACCTGCCTTTCCGTTTATTTTTGTGTATGGTTGAGCGTAATGTACGCCAGCTCTGTAGCTCATCATCTTGAACAGATTTTTGGAAATTTCATTGGGTGAATATTCTGCTCCCAATGAGATTTTGCTTCTGTCGGTACCTACGCTTATTCTATCATCGGCGTTGCTGCTCTTTCCATCAAAAAACGTTGACGAGTTCCATTGCTGGTATGTGTAGTCAACTCCAACTGTCCACCGGTCGTTGTATTTGTATGCCAAACCTCCACCAAATGTGTGTGGTAACCTGAAACCGCCCGAAATGTCTTTTTTCTCACTTGCTCCCGATGTGGTGCTGGTGAGTGTGGCATCGGCATTCAAGTTGTGTCCCAATGAGTATGTGGCTCCAATTGTCAGATGGTGTTTTGCTGCCAGTTTTGCCATAAACTGCATACCGAAGTCAACCTTGTAGTTCTTTATTGTAGCATTGTATACCTTGGAACGGTTTGTGCTGTTTGTGAACTCCGATATCACCTGATGTGTTATATCGCCATAAATGTATGAACCCATTGCGCCGACAGCAAACCAAGAGAAGGGTTTCCATCCGAGACCGATGTAGGGTTGGTAAATTCCACCTTCGCCGCTATATGTTTCTGAGTGTACCTCATTTGTTCCCGGTGATGATGTCGTGCTGAACGAATAACCTACATTTGAGTAGGGTAGGAAACCGGCTGACAAACCAAGGTTCTTGCATATACGGAATTGGATTGCAATGTAGTCGAAGCTCGCGTTTCTTGCATTTATGCGCTTGTTGCCCTCCTTGAAGTTGACGTTCTGCATTGAGAAACCGGCTTCAAAAAGCATTGTAAGTGTGTCTGCCTCGGAGAACGATGCCGGGTTCTGCACGTTGATGAAACGATGGCTTCTCAACGCATAGCCAAGGCCGCCCATTTGTCTGTTGATGCCCAGACTCTGGTCGGAAAGTATTCCTAAGCCATAGCGTGAGTATGGAGAATTTATTCCATTGTCGGCCGATACACCGATAACGGAAAACAAAATCATCAGTATTGCGAATATCTTTTTATTTATTGTCATAATCTCTTAAAATTCGATTAAGTCCTTTGGCAACTAGGTATTTGTCTGCAAAGATGCAATTTTTTATGCGATTTTTCAAAGGTTTTTCGTCGCCGCCCGTTAAAAAAACCAAAACATCGCAAAATTTTTGTTTAAATTCGTTTATATATCCATCAATTTCGTGGCAAATGCCGTTTATCACTCCACTTCTTATGGCTGTTTCTGTGTCGTAGCCTATTGATGGAATTTCTCCCTCCTTATCCACAATCGGCAGTCGGTTGGTGAATTCGTGCAGTGCCCTAAGGCGCATCTTTATTCCAGGTGCAATGTTGCCACCGTTGTATTTGCCGTCTTTGCTTATGAAGTCTACCGTTATGGCAGTTCCGGCATCTATGACAAGTATATTGCGTCCGGGGGCTTCGTTCCAGGCTCCAACGGCTGCGGCAACCCTGTCGCTTCCCAAAGTGTCGGGGGTTCTGTAATTTATTTCAAGTGGCAATTGCATACTATTGTTGAATCGCACGACAGGGCACTGTAACTTTGAAATCGCAGATGATAATTCCGGTCCTTCTTCAATAACCGAAGAAACAATGGCCTTTTCTATATCATACAATCTGCTCCATTCATCCATTATTTCGAAAGACGAATTGTTTTTTCTTGTGTGAAGGATTATCTGTTCTCCTTTAAAAAGATAAAACTTTGCGCTGTTGTTCCCTATGTCAATAATGAGATTCAATATAGTTGCTGTTAAATTGTTTGCAAAGATACTGTAAATAATTCATATTTTTAAATAATTTGTTTGAATATATTGCATTTGGTTTATAAATATGCGGTTTTGTGTGTAATTATAACATTGTGGTGGTCGCGTGGCTGTACAGGTGCTGAATTGTTGAATTTGACCGGGGTGCGAGTGTGGCTCTGATTAAAAAACTCAAACTATATTAGTTTGGTTTTGTTCATCGCTTGCCTTTCACTATATTTGCAAAATAATAAAGGTAAACACTCTTTTATGAATATAATCAAACGTCTTTTTCTCATCTGTTTGCTCTCTCTGCTCTCAGTGCCGGCTGTGTGCTCCGAGGTTAGAGTCAGCGTCCTCACCTGTTCGCCTGGCGAAGAGGTCTATGCCCTTTATGGACATACTGCGTTACGTTACTGTGACACATCTAAAAAAATAGATATAGTTTTCAATTACGGCTGTTTCGACTTCAGTACTCCAAATTTCGGATGGCGTTTTGTGCTTGGCGAAACAGATTATATGGTCGGCGTCACACATGCCAGCCGTTTTTTCCCCGAATATGCGCTACGTGGTTCCGACGTTGTAGAGCAGGTGCTGGATTTGACAGATGAAGAGGCTCAATCACTGTTTGAGGTGCTGACACTGAATCTGGAACCCGAGAACAGGGTCTACCGTTACCGTTATCTTGACAATAATTGTACAACGAAAGTACGTGACAAGTTGCTTGAGCTGCTTGCTGCAAGCGGCGATGTCGTTTACAAAGGCGATACCCTGTCAGGACAGACCTATCGCGATGCTTTGAACTTTCCGGAACTGCAGCACCCTTGGTATACATTCGGTATAAATGTCCTGCTTGGCTCGGATGTCGATGAGGCTCTTACATTGGAGAGTCTGCAATTCCTTCCACTCAATTATATGAAAGTCCTTGATGGATTGTATGTCGTTTCGGCCGATGGAAAGGAGCGCAAACTGGTACGTGAAAGTAAAGTTTTGCCTGCCCTGGAGAAGAAAACGGCTGAACGCAGTAACTTCACTCCTTTCAACGCTTCGCTTCTCTTGTTGCTTGCAACGTTCATTGTGATGTTGTGCGAACTGCGCAAACGCAAGACTTTTTGGGGTATTGATGTGCTGTTGATGCTTGTGCAGGGCTTGTCGGGTGCATTGTTGCTTTTCCTAGCTCTCTTCTCGGAGCATCCAGCTGTTGAGCCAAACTGGCTAATACTGTTGCTTAACCCATTGGCTCTCATTCTTATGCCTCTTTATGTCCACCGTATAAGAAAGCATAAATCAATGAAAATAGCTTGGGCGCAGGTTGCATTTGTCGTGCTGTTTGTGTTGACGGCTCTGTTAGGCCTGCAAGTCTATCCCACACCAATATATTTCTGCGCTGCAGCGTTGCTCGTGCGCTCATTGTTCCACATTTATAAAGATGATATATGCGAATTAAATATTGTATAATAGCACTCCTGTGTTGTGTTTCTTCACTCTTCGCGCAACGTAACAACGTTGCACCGAAACTGTATGTCAGCATTGTAGTAGACCAGTTGAGAACCGATTTCCTGTATGAATTTGAAAACCTTTACGGCGAGGGTGGCTTTAAACGTCTTATGTCGGGTGGAAAGGTATATGAAAACGTATATTATGCTTTTGATAATATTGACAGGGCAACAGCTGTGGCAACACTCTCCACAGGAACGAATCCTTATGTCAGCGGTATAGTTGCTGAACGATGGCTCGACCGTAAGTCCTTGCGTGTGGTGAACTGTGTCGAGGATAAGAATTGCAAAGGTCTGTATTCAAACGAGGCTTTGTCACCGGCGTCGTTGAAGTCAATCACCATAACCGATGAAATCAAACGCGCTACACGTGGTAATGCCATTGTCTGTTCAATTGCCCCCGATGGCGATGCTGCTGTACTTGCCGGTGGTCACGCTGCCGATGTTGTGCTATGGAAGAATAATATGGCCGGCTATTGGAGCAGTTCAACATATTATGGTCTTTATCCTTCGTGGGCTGCCGATATGAATAAGGCTGTCCAAGGCAAGCCACGTGAATGGGAGCCGCTGTTCCGTACAAGTGAGTACAACAATTTTGGAGAAAAGGCGCCATCGGCATTTACATACTCATTCGATGGAAAGAAGAATATCATAACATACAAGACCTCGGCTTGTATAAACGACGAGGTGAACGAGATGGCTTTTGCTTTTCTTGATAACAGCGAGGTCGGCAATGATGATGTTGTCGATTGTTTGGCACTCACATATTATGCCGGTAATTATGATGGCGCACCAATGTCGCATCGCCCTATTGAAGTACAAGATATTTATGCCCGTCTTGATAGGAACATCGCTCAATTGTTCACGGAATTGGATAAGCGCTATGGGTTGGAAAATGTAGTTGTTTCTTTGTCTTCAACGGGATATGTGATGGAGAATGGCGATGAAAGTAGTAGCTACCGCCTCCCGTCGGGTACATTATATTCCGAGCGTGTACAGGCTCTGTTGAATGTCTATTTAAGTGCCAAATTCGGTAAGGGTGATTATATCGAAGGTGTTTATGGCACACAGCTCTTTTTGGACAATAAGTTGATTGAGAGAATGGAGCTCGATAAAATGGCTGTTGTGTCACAAGCTGTGGAGTTTCTCAAGTCGCTCGAAGGGGTTGAGGATGTCTTTACCATATACCGTCTTGGTGGTATGTTGAGCCCCGAGCTGCAATTTGCCAAGAATGGTTATAATCCTGTCGGTTCGGGCGACTTGTGGTTGCGTCTTATGCCGGGCTGGAGGCTTGTCGAGGATGAACTTCTGGTGTCACGCCAGCTCTACCGTTCGCCGGTTATGTTCCCTGTCATGATTTATGGAGCCGGTGTAGAACATGCAGTTGAGGAGAAATTGACCCCAGCAAACATCCTTGCAACAGAGATGGCGCGTATATTGAGGGTTCGCCGTCCCAATGACAACTGCTTGAGAGTTTTTGAATAACGGGGAATTCTATTATAAAAATGTAGGTCTGCAAAATATTTTGCAGACCTACATTTTATTTGTAAAGTAGCAGTGATTAATAGTACTGCTCAATATTCCATACAAAAGCTCTTAGACCAAGCATCTCGGCATTCTCGTCAATTTTCTTGAGTGCAGCCAACAGCTTGTCAACGATTGCATCATCGACCATTGTGATGATGCCTGAGTTCATTGATGCCCAAGCGTGTGTGCCATAGTGTGGCTCACCGGTCTTGCTACCGCGTCCCTGCAACTGCTCGATGAATGAGAAACCACGGCAGCTAAGGCGGTCGAGAGTGTTGATGACAGACTCTTTGTGTGCTTGGTCAAATGCAATAAATACACCTTTCATATATATTCTTTCTTTTAAATTCCGGGGTGGGGCTTCCACCCCGGATATGATTAAATCTTATTTCTTTGCGTTGATTAGCATCTCCTCGTTCTTGTGCTCGCTCCAATACTGCTCAAGTTCGCGCTGCTTCCTCAGTTTCTTGCGGTTACGCTTGATACCGTTGCTACCAAATATACAGTACATTACAGGTGTGTAAAGCAGTGTCATGATGGTAGAGATTGTAAGACCACCGATAACGGCAACACCCAATGGACGCCACATTTCGGCACCTACACCCTGGCTTGTTGCCAATGGCACCATACCAAGAATTGTTGTAAGTGTTGTCATGAGGATTGGGCGCAGACGGCTACGTGCTGCACGCACTGTTGCCGGTATGATGCCGAGGCCACGTCCACGCAAAAGCATTGTGTAGTCAATGAGCACGATACCGTTCTTCACAACAATACCGATAAGCATAATGGCACCGAGAATTGACATAATGTTCATTGTTGTGCCGGTGATGTATAGCGACAAAAGTACACCGCTCAAGGCAAATGGAACCGAGAACATAATGATGAACGGATAGGTGAGCGATTCAAACTGCGCAGCCATCACAATGAACACCAATATGATGATAAGTATGGCAAGCACACCCATCTCGGCGTTAGACTCCATTTGGTCTTCGTATGAACCCGCAACCTGTATTGAGTATCCGCTTGGGATAACCATTTCGTCAATTATTCCCATACCGTATGAAACACCGTCGCTAAGTGCAGCACCGGCCGCCATAACGGCATCAACCTTTACGATACGTTCGCGGTCCTTACGCTCAATTGTAGGAGGTAGCTCGCGCTGAACAACCTTGCCGACATCCTTTATGCGTACTTTTGTACCATTGTTTGAGTAGAGGACTACATTCTCGATGTTAGAGATGCTTGTACGGCTTTCGGGCTCAAAGCGAACCTTTACATCGTACTCGTCACCGTCTTCGCGGAAATATGTAGCAAGTGAACCATTGAATCGGTTGCGCAGATATGTTGCTGCTGTGCTAAGGTTGAGTCCGTGCATAGCCAATTTCTCACGGTCAAAGTCTACCTGATACTCTGGTTGGTAATCGCTGCGGCTGATGTTTACCTGTGAGATAAGTTCCGATTCACTCAATCTGCCGGCAAGCTGTTTTGCAAGGCTGTCGGTGATGGCAAAGTCATAACCGTAAATTTCGAATGAGGCACTTGACTGTCCACCCATACCGCCGCCACCGCCGCCAAGCTTGACGTTGTAACGTGCAATTTCTGGGAAGTTCTTTATGTCCTTACGCATCTGGTCGCAGATGTCGGCCAAGCCGATTGAACGCTCGGTCAATGGCACAAATGCCATATTGAAGTTTATGATGTGAGTACCGTTTGAGCTGATAGACGCAAATGCATTCTCGTCGTCGGCCTGGCCAACGCTGAAGTTACAAGCCTTCATGTCTTTGCCGTAGCGTTCCATCCAAAGATTTGTAAGTTGCATACCAATCTCTTCGGCTCTCTCTACTCGTGTACCGATAGGAAGCTCCAATGTGGCAGCTGCTCGAGCACTATCCTGTGAGGGGAAGAATTCGCTCTTGATGCTTGGGAATGTGAACAAGCTGGCAATGAAAACCGAGAAACAGAGCAAAAGAACTGTCCAACGGTGACGTACAGCCCAATCAATGCGTTTTGCATACCAGTTGTCAAGCTTGTCCAAACCACGACCTATCGGGGTGTAGAATAGCTTGAAGAACTTGCTCTGCTTTTTCTTCAATTTCAACATTTGTGAACACATCATTGGGATAAGTGTGAGCGCTGAAATTGTAGAAACAATCATAATGGTACACATCATCCAACCCAACTGTTTGAATAGCACTCCGGCCATACCTGTAATCATTGTCAGCGGGAAGAATACGGCAAGCATTGTAAGTGTTGACGCAACAACTGAAATTGCCACCTCGTTGGTACCGTGTACAGCCGCACTCTTGGGGCTAGAGCCTCGTTCTATATGAGTGGTTATGTTCTCCAGTACCACAATAGCGTCATCCACAACGTTACCAATGGCTATACTCAAACAAGATAGTGAAATGATATTCAATGAACCATCGGTAATCAAAAGATAGATGAATGATGCAATGAGTGAGAATGGAATGGTGATACCGATAATCACTGTCGCTCTCCAACGGCCGAGGAATATAAACACCACGAGCATAACGAATAGCAAAGCATACGCGATTGTTTCGCCAAGTGCCTTGACTGTCAGCATAATATTTTCTGATGAGTCAGTGATGATGCCTATCTCTACGTCTGAAGGTAGTTGTTTCTGAAGTTCGGGCAATTTTGCGCGTACTGCATTGGCGATCTCCACAGAGTTACCTCCGCTCTGTTTCTGGATAGTAATCAATGCTCCGTTCTGGCCGTCAGTGAAGGTCTTTTGAGCGCGCTCCTCTGTTCCGTCTACAAGACGTGCCACATCCTTTAGATATACATTCGCACCGTTGTAAGAACCTACAACAATGTTCAACATTTCTTTGGGGTTCTTGAACTCACCCTCGACACGCAAAGCGTATGTGTTGTTACCGATGTCGAAGTTACCGCCGGGAATATTTCTGTTTTCAGCTGCAATGGCAGAACTTACACTTTCGACAGTGATGTTATATGCCTCCATCTTTTCGGGCTGCATATAAATGTTGATTTCGCGCTTGGGTGCACCTGTGATAGACACGGTACCCACACCGTCGATACGTGCTAACGGGCTGGCAATATTGTCGTCAAGAATCTTATATAGTGCAGGAAGACTCTCCTTTGCCTTTACCGATAGCATCATAATAGGAATCATATCGGTAGAGAACTTGAAGATAATAGGGTTGCCAACACCGTCCGGTAAAACGGAGGTTACCATATCCAACTTGTCACGTACATCGTTTGTCAAGTCATCAATGTCATATCCATATTCAAATTCCAAAGTAATGATTGAAATATTCTCTTTTGAATTTGATGTGATGTGCTTTAGGTGTTCCACAGAGTTTAGTGTATTCTCAAGTGGGCGCGATACATTATTTTCGATATCGGAAGAACTTGCACCGGAGTAGCTTGTGATAATCATCACGGTATTCGTTTCAATATCCGGCATAAGGTCAATTGGTAACTTCGAGTAGGAGAAGATACCGAATATTACAACCGCAATAAAGCATAATGCGGTCATAATAGGCCTTTTTACAGCACTTTCATATGCACTCATATTCTCTTGTTTTAATCTGTTTCTTACTTAATTACTTCAACCTCAATTTCATTAGCGAGGCTCTCCTTGCCGGCTACAACAACATCAGAGCCTGGTGTGATGCCTGAAATGATTTCGTAGCGGTCGCCAAGACGACGGCCAAGCTCAACCTTGTTGTTGTATACCTTGCCGTTCTTGTATGTGTAAACATAATAGTCACCGCTACCTGCCTGCTTGATTACAGCCTGGTCGGGAACTACTACGTGATCCTTTGTTCCGAAGTTTACAACAACCTTGCCGTACATACCCGGACGTACTTTCTGATTGTCGTTGGCGATTGTAATTTCAACCGGGAATGTGTGCGATGCAGCGTTGATTGTTGGATATACGATGTCTATCTTACCCTTGAACTCCTCTTCACCGTATGCCTCAAAAGTGAGTGTTACATCAAGATCCTTTTTTGTCTTTGCATAGTATGACTCGCTGATGTTGATTTTCATCTTTACAGGTGAAATCTGCTCTACAACAAGAATTGCCATACCACCGTACATATCGCCATCGTCGTAGTTGCGTGCTGTGATTACGCCGTCGATGGGGCAGATGAGCATTGTGTTCTCGGTGCGGCTGTCGAGTGTTTTCTTTGTTACCTCCAACTGTGTCTTTGCGTTCTCATAGTCGGCCTTTGCAATACCACCCACTCTGTAAAGTTCTTCAATGCGCTCAAAATCTCTTTTCTGGAACTCATACTGCAAGTGCAGCTTGTCAAGATCCTTTGCATCGAGCTGTACGAGTTTGTCACCCTTCTTCACATTGTCACCGACTTCAACAAAAATCTTCTCGATACGTAGTGGTGAGTTGGGGATTATGCTGTTTTTAACATTTGCCTCAACGGTTGTAGAGTACTCCTCCAATTGTGGTACAGCCTCTGTTGTAACGCTTGCAATCTTTACCTTAGGTTTTTCAACGGTTGTCACAGTTGTTGTGCTTTCAGTCTTTGCACAAGCGCATAACAGCAATGCAGCTGCCATAGCAATGAATTTTAAATTCTTTTTCATAGGTCTGTATTTTTTATTTATTCTATTCCAAGTACTTTGTTCAGGTCAGTCTTTGCGACAAGATAGTCATATATGGTATTGTTATATGATAGTCTTGTGTTGGTCAGCGACACCTGTGAATTTGTCAATTCAAGGATTGTGCCCTTGCCTACATCATATCTCTTTTGGCTGATTTGAAGTCCTTTCTCTGCGAGCTCAACAGCTGTCTTGTTACTCTGCAACTGTTCTGCGCTGGCTGTCATATTGTCGATATAGCTTTGCGCCTGCATATTGAGCATACGTTCGGTGTTTACTCTTGTCTCAATGAGCTGTGACTGCTGTATCTTGTTGGTCTTTAGGCTTGTGAAGTTTCCAGCCTTGTAGAGTGGAATACTCAATGAAAGTGTAATTGTTGCAGCGTCGCTCCAGTTGTATTTTGCGATATTCCAGTTTTGGTTAGAAATTGATTGGTATTGGTAGCTTCCAACAAGCGCGAGTGTCGGTTGGAATGAAGTCTTTAACATCTTGCGTTGTTTGCTTAGGAGTTCGCTCTGAAGGTCAATCTGCTTCAGTGAGGAGTTATTACTCAAATCAATATCAATATCCAATGTATTGGCCATATCATTTTCATAGTTCTTGAGGTTATCAGCAACAATGAACTCGACGTCTGCTGTAATTCCCATAAGAACCTTGAGCTGGAGCTGTGCCATCTCTACGCTGTTCTTGCCACTTACAACCGATGGCCAAGCATTGTTCTTTTGTACCTCTGCACTGATTTTGTCATATTCACTGACTCTTCCCTGCTCGAACATTTTGTTTACTATATCGAAATTTGTTTCGGCAAGTTCGTAGTTCTCTTTGAGTACCTCGTATGAATCTTGTGCAAGCATCAGCTGGTAGTAGGCCTTTGTTACTTGGTTTATGAGGTCGAGCTTTGAGCCGCGGCTCTTCTCGACAGCTAGCTGAAGATCGCTTTTTGACAAGCTCATAGCTTTATATACTGCCGGAGCATAAAGTGGTATGGCAACCTGTAGTGCAGCGTTCCAAGTATTTGAATCGTCCTTACCCATTTTGATTTCCATTGTCTGTCCGCCCATATCCATCTTCATTGAAGCAACTTTTACGTTGTATTGGATTGCGCCGTCAAGGGTCACCGATGGTAAAAGGTTCTGCCAAGCCTCGGATTTTGCAACCTCTTTGAGTTCAATCTCTTTCTCGGCAACCTTCATTGTCGGGTTGTCGCTCAATGCAAGCTCGATGGCTTTGTCGAGTGTAATGTGCATTGTAGGAGTACTCTCCTGTGCATTTGCCGTGAACGAGAATGTTGTCAGCAATGCAACAACTGTCATTAATCGCATCTTCATATTCATAACTATTCTATTATTATTTCGTTTTTCTTTAAATATTCTTCTATGATTTTTTGTCCTTTAGCGGTTGATATTCCACGTAGGTAAAATAGTATCAGTTTACGTCCTAATTCGTCAGGAGTGTATTTGTTCAATTCTGTGTGTCCTTTCTGCATTTTTACCTCAAGGATTGTGGTCAAGTCGCGCTTGAGGATGAATGTCAGGATTTCAAAGTCGGCATCTTCGCGGAAGAGTCCTTGTTGTCGGCCCATCTCCATCCAGGCACTGAACTTCTTTGCATTTTGCGCTTCCTTGTTCTGTCTTTCCTCGCAAATCTTGGGATATTTGCTCAGTTCTGCAAAAAATTTGTTGTTTACCTTCTTCAGTAGCTCAAAATGTAAGTTGTATAGTTTTAGAATTATCTCCAAGATGTGCGACGAGTTTCGTATAATCTCTCTGCCGTTTTCACACATCTTTTCGTTTTGGAATTTCAGGACTTCAAGCAACAGCTCTTCTTTATCGTTGAACAGTTCGTATATCGTACGTTTGGATATGGACAGTTCTGCGGCAATGTCGTCCATTTTAACATCCTTGATGCCACGTGCAATAAACAATGTGTGAGCTGTTTCTACAATAAGACTATATATCTCTTTTTTAGAATTGTTGTCTTTCACTTTTTCTCCCTAAAATTATTTCACGGTGCAAAGATACTGCGAAAACTTTGTTGTTGCAAAAAGTTTTCGCGGTAAATTACGGAAATTTTTCAATATTTAACTTTTTGGCAGATTTGTTTGGATATTATGGCGCGGTAATGGAAAATTTGCCCGCCAAAATGACATTTGGCGGGCAATAGCTGCTGTTCTATGGATTTATGTCCCTTATTTGAAATATGTCTTCAAGGCCTCAACATACTCCTCAAAAGCCTTCAGACCGGTGGCGGTTATATGGCATATGGTTTGTGGTTTTTTGCATCTGAAACATTTTTCAACTGTTATATATCCGGCTGATGATAGCTTGTCAATCTGTACACTCAGGTTGCCGGCCGTGGCACCTGTCGTTTCGCGAAGATAGACGAAATCGGCCTCTTCGCAGTTGACAAGTACTGACATTACAGCCAGACGCAGCTCGGAGTGTAGTAGTGGGTTAAGTTTCTTGAACATCTTCTTATTTCGCTTTTCTGTTCATTATATATCCTGGAATAATCAGATTCAGTACCGCTGCTATGCCAAACAATAGTGCTGCGTCCCATCTCTCTACAAAGAAAAGAGCGATGGTACAACCTATTCCTGTAATCAATCCGCCGGCAGTGATGTATCTGTTCTTCAGGACTATACCTGTCATTGTTGCCGCAAATCCCAACAATACGGCAGTCAGGTATCCGCTGAACTCCGGCTTGATGAATGCAAATGCTGTGGCAAGCAATGTTGCAAATATACCATATGCAATCCATATATAACCAAGCATATTGCTTATAAATGTTGCGGATGCCTCTTTTTTCTTGTCTTTAGGTCTGATAAGTGACAATGGCCACCCTACGACGGGTATGCCGAACCACAGGAAATTCCAGTTGGCATTGTTTGTTTCTTTGAGTATGAACCATATTAGCAGTGAGAATACTAAAACAATACATCCCCATGTAATCAGTGGGGTGCCGGCATTCTTTTCAAAATCTCTTCTGCTTTTTGCAATAGCTTCACTGATGATTTGAAGACTCTTCTCGGGTGTCAGGTTGTTTGTTTCCATAATTGAAAGTTTTATTGTTGTTTTGTCTCTAGGCTTATCGCGCGTTTGCCCTTTTCTCGTAGTTGTATTGAATTGTGTTGCAAATATAAACAAGTTTATAATGTAAACCAAATATTTTTGTGTCTATTTGGATTTTTTTCTTCTGTCAATATGTGTATGTGTGGGGTGTTGTTGGGGTATTGCGTAAATGACACCGGTTTTTGTGGTAATGCCACAAAAACCGGTGTCATTCTATCGAGAATTATTCTTCAAGCAATTTTTTTGTTCTTCAATTGACAATCCTCGCTCATCGCAACCCACACGGCATGAACTTTGCCCATGCAGCGTGCGACCTGTTGCTGCTCGGTTTGTCTATTCTTTCCTGAAAAATTATTCCTCTAATAATTTTTTCAGGAAAGAATTCATCTCTTCGTCGAATCCTTCGAGTAGGTCGGCGCTGAGAATGAGTGTGTCATCGTCAATGATAAGCAGGTCTACAATTGACTGTCCATCCTCGTCTGTGAGTACAAAAGAATAGGGCTTTACAATGTTCAAACTGTCAAATGCTCCCTGTCTGTGCATTTTTGTCAGTTCGTTTTGCAGTTCCTTTTCATAAACCTCTTCGTTGTGCTCACCCTCCCATTCTTTAATATGTACGCGCGCGAGGGTGTTGTCATCATCGTCTAGGATGGTGAGTTCTCCATTTTCTCCATTTACTCTGATGTGAAAATCGGTAACCTTACTCTCCTCTGCAGAAATGTATTTGTTGGCCATCTTGGTAATGGCGCTCTGCAGTTTCTCTTGTGTTTCTCTGCTTAATGACATATCCTTATTTGTTTTAGGAAACCACTATAAAATTATATCAAGCTTTTAGATGTTCTTGCCGTGGCAGTTCTTGAATTTTTTTCCGCTACCACAAGGACAAGGATCGTTGCGACCTACGGTCTTTTCAACTCTAACAGGCTCTCGTTTTGCGTTTTCGCGTGTGTCGCGCTGAGCTGCAGCCTGCTGGTTGGGGTCGTTGAGGTCAACCTTTGACTCGTTATACTTCTGTTGGGGTCTGTTTCGGTTTTGTTCGGGAGCAACCTTTACGTTTTTTTGCTCCTTCTCTTGTACCGGAATCTGGCCTCTCATCAGTATTGCTGCTGTCTGGTCGTTGATTTTGCCAACCATGCTGTCGAATAGTGTAACCGACTCAAGCTTGAAAATCAAGAGTGGGTCTTTCTGTTCGTAGCTTGCGTTCTGTACCGAGTGCTTCAACTCGTCGAGGTCGCGCAAATTCTCCTTCCAAGCATTGTCGATTGTGTGGAGCAGGATAGACTTCTCGAAGCACTTGATAACCTCTTTGCCCTGTGACTCGTAGGCGGCCTTTACGTTTACAGGAATCTGATAAACGTGGCGTCCGTCTGTGACAGGGATGTAGATGTTCTTGTCGTGCATTTCGGGATGCTCTTTGTATACAAAGTTGATGAATGGCAATGCAATCTCGGCCATACGCTCTGTGCGCTGCTTGAATGTTGCCATTGCAACCTCGAATATTGCTTCGGCCTTCTGCTCTGGCTCCATCTTGGCGAATTTTACCTCGTCGGTAATAGGCAACTCAATCGAGAACTGTCGCAGAGTTTCCATCTTCGCGTCCTCAAATGTATAGTTCTCGGCGATGTTGCAGCAACGGTCCCATAGCATATTTACAATATCCATACCGATGCGCTCTCCAATCAAAGCGTGGCGACGTTTTGTGTACACTACATTACGCTGTTTGTTCATGACATCGTCATACTCTAGCAGTCGCTTGCGGATGCCGAAGTTGTTCTCCTCAACCTTCTTCTGTGCACGTTCAATTGATTTTGAAATCATCGAGTGTTCAATCATCTCGCCATCCTTGAAACCGAGGCGGTCAAGTGTTCTTGAGATACGCTCAGAACCGAACAGACGCATAAGGTTATCCTCGAGTGATACAAAGAATACCGAAGAACCCGGGTCGCCCTGACGTCCGGCGCGACCACGCAACTGGCGGTCTACACGACGCGATTCGTGGCGCTCTGTACCAATGATGGCCAAACCACCTGCATCGCGCACCTCTTTGCTTAGCTTGATGTCGGTACCACGACCGGCCATATTGGTGGCAATGGTTACTGTGCCCGATAGACCGGCTTTTGCAACAATGTCAGCCTCCTTCTGGTGAAGTTTGGCGTTGAGCACGTTGTGAGGAATCTTGCGCATAGTGAGCAGACGGCTCAACAACTCTGATATTTCAACCGATGTTGTACCGACAAGAACCGGACGACCTGCTTTGACAAGCTTGTCTACCTCGTCGATTACAGCGTTGTATTTCTCGCGTTTTGTCTTGTAGATGCGGTCGTTCATATCCTTGCGCGCGATAGGGCGGTTGGTTGGAATAACCACCACATCGAGCTTGTAGATATCCCAAAATTCGCCTGCCTCTGTTTCGGCTGTACCGGTCATACCTGACAGCTTGTGGTACATACGGAAGTAGTTCTGTAGTGTGATGGTTGCAAATGTCTGTGTCGCAGCCTCAACCTTCACTCGCTCTTTGGCTTCGATGGCCTGGTGTAAACCGTCTGAATAGCGGCGTCCTTCCATTATACGTCCGGTCTGCTCGTCGACAATCTTCACCTGTCCGTCCTCGGATACCACATATTCAACATCGCGGTCGAACATTGTGTATGCCTTGAGCAGCTGGTTTATAGTGTGTATGCGTTCCGATTTGATGGAGTAGTTGGTGAGCATCTCCTCCTTCTTTGCAACCTTCTCCTCATTTGACAATGTATTGTCATTTTCAAGCAGTGAAAGTTCCGATGCAATATCGGGGAGTACGAAGAAGTTCTGGTCTGTCAGGTTGCCGGTGATAAGTTCAATACCCTTATCTGTGAGGTCGGCTGTGTTATGCTTCTCGTCAATTACAAAGTAGAGGGGCTCGACAGCCTCTGGCATACGTTTGTTGTTCTGCTCCAGATATATCTCCTCTGTCTTGAGCATACCGGTCTTTACTCCCGGCTCGCTGAGCAGTTTGATGAGAGCTTTGTTCTTGGGGAGAGCCTTGTGGCTGCGGAACAACGATAGGTATCCTTCGTTCACCTCCTCTTTGTTGTCTGAATATATTTTTGTTCTTGCCTCGGCCAGGAACTGTGTCGCAAGCTTCTTCTGTGCTTCAACAAGACGCTCTACCAATGGACGGTACTCCTCGAACATCTGGTCGGCGTTGCGTGGAACAGGACCCGAGATGATGAGTGGCGTACGTGCGTCGTCAATGAGCACGGAGTCTACCTCGTCGACAATGGCGTAGTTGTGCATACGCTGTACAAGGTCGCTTGGCTGTGTTGCCATATTGTCGCGCAGATAGTCGAAACCGAACTCGTTGTTTGTACCAAATGTGATGTCGGCCATATATGCCTTGCGACGCTCCTCTGAATTGGGGCGGTGTTTGTCAATGCAGTCCACGCTTAAGCCGTGGAACATATAAAGCGGTCCCATCCACTCCGAGTCACGCTTGGCAAGGTAATCGTTCACTGTTACCACGTGAACACCATTGCCGGTGAGTGCATTCAAGAATACAGGAAGTGTTGCAACAAGTGTCTTTCCTTCACCGGTTGCCATCTCGGCGATTTTGCCCTTGTGCAATACAACGCCACCGAACAACTGCACGTCGTAGTGTATCATATTCCATACAGTGTCGTTGCCGCCGGCCTGCCAGTGGTTGCGGTAAATAGCCTTGTCGCCATCGATTGTCACAAAATCGAACTGTGATGCAAGTTCGCGGTCGAAGTCGTTGGCTGTAACAACAACTTCTTCGTTCTCTGTGAAACGGCGTGCGCTGTCCTTGACAATGGCGAAAGCCTCTGGCAAAGCCTCGTCAAGAGCCTTGTCGAGCTTTTCAAGAACCTCCTTCTCGAGTTTGTCTATCTGAGCGAAAATCGATTCTCTCTTTTCAAGCTCGGTATTCTCGATGCTTGCCTTCAGTTCTGTAATTCTGGCACGCTCGCCGGTTACTGTGTTCTGTATTTTCTCTTTTAATGATTGTGATGCTGCGCGCAAACCGTCATTGTCCAATGCCGATATTGCAGGATACGCTGCCTTTACTTTTTCTACCCAAGGCTGAATTTCACGCATATCGCGGCTTGCCTTGTTACCGAAAATTTTACTGATAAATTCGTTAAAACCCATATATTGTATTTTTTTATTCTTCATTCAATGCAGATGTTCAAGATGGACAGGCAAAAGCGTTGTCCTGTATCCGCAATTAAATGCAAAGATAGTGATAATTTGCCAAACTCCTTGTATATATAGAGGAATAAATTTGATATTTTTCACTTGTCTTCTTGCAAAAAGTGTGCCAAAAGGCGAGTATTTGCAGATATTGGCAGTTTTTCATTAAAATCTGCCAATTTTAGACTGAAAAAAGCTATCTTCGCGGAAAATGTTTTAATTTATGAAAAAGGCACGCATCTTATTTGGAATGGCATTGATGTTCACTTTGTTTTCTTGTGGAAACGGCACGAAATGCTATTATGGTTCTGATTTCGGTATTGTACCCGGTACCGGAGAGGATATGACACAGGAGTTCGCATTGGCTTTTGAGACCATTAAGGCTGAATGTAAAGGCGAAATTCCTGCCGAACTGTTGATTGACAGCGGTGAATACGATTTTTATCCCGACAGTGCTCTTGTGCGTGAATATTATGTAAGCAACCACGACCAGGACAACCCCAAGCGTGTGGCAATTGCGCTTGAGGGTATGAAAAATTTCACCCTCAAAAGCCGTCCCACGCATAGCGGTAGCGAATATGCTAACTTTATGATGAATGGTCGTATGTTGCCGGTGGCTATGGTCGACTGCGAAAATTGTACGCTGAAAGGAATAGCTGTCGATACCCGTGTGCCACAGATTACCCAGGTCGAGGTGCTTGAGAATGCCGGCGGCTATATAACATACCGCATTGCACCATACGTGAACTACCGTATCGACAACGGCCGTCTTGTGGTCTATGGCAGCAACTGGGAGTTTGTTCCCTGTTGGGGTATTGCCTTTGAAGGTGATACAAAACACATTATATACACCACGAGCGACATCGGTGTCGGCACATCGGGTGTCGAGGAGATTGCGCCGCGTGTAATCCGTGCTCCATGGAACGATGTGCGTCTTGTGCCCGGCAGTGTCATTGCAATGCGCTCATACGCCCGTCCTACACCCGGAATCTTCCTTTCACAGAATAAGAACACGCTGTTGAAGAACTGTGATGTATATTATGCCGAGGGTATGGGTCTGCTTGCGCAAGTTTGTGAGAACATTACGCTCGATGGCTTTAATGTGAAACTGGAAGAAGGTAGTGACCGATATTTTACCACACAGGCCGATGCCACACATTTCTCGGGTTGCAAGGGAAAGATAACCTCAGTGAATGGCTTTTATGAGGGTATGATGGACGATGCCATCAATGTTCACGGCACCTATCTGCGTGTTGTCGAGCGCATTGATGACAATACTTTGGTTGGCCGCTACATGCATGGTCAAGCCTATGGCTTCTACTGGGGTGGCGCGGGCGACAGCGTGCAGTTCGTACAGTCATCTACAATGGAGGTTGTTGGTGGTAATGAGGTTGAGGAAATTAAACCTTATAACAAGGAAATAGCTGATGGTTGTATGTCTCCCGATTTTGAATTGAATTTCCAACTCGACGGCACTAAGGAGTTTATAATCCGTTTTAAGAAGCCGCTACCTGTCGACATTGCCAATGGATTATATGGCATTGAGAACCTTGAATGGACTCCCGAGGTCTATTTTGCCGGCAATACAATACGCAACAATCGTGCTCGTGGTGCATTGTTCAGCACACCTAAGAAGACACTCGTAGAGAATAATCTCTTTGACCACACGTCCGGCACCGCAATCCTGCTTTGTGGCGACTGTAACGGTTGGTTCGAGACAGGTGCATGCCGCGATGTGGTTATTCGCAACAACCGCTTTGTCAATGCTCTCACAAGTATGTTCCAGTTTACAAACGGTATAATTTCTATCTACCCTGAAATACCCGACCTTGCATCGCAAACAAAATATTTCCACGGTGGTGACGGCAAGGGTGTTGTAATAGAGAATAATGTTTTTGAAACTTTCGACGCTCCTATTGTCTATGCAAAATCGCTCGACGGCCTTGTCTTCCGTGGCAACAAGGTGGTGCAGAACAATGACTTTGCGCCGTTCCACTGGAATAAACACCGTTTCTTGCTCGAAAAGGTGACAAACGTGACCATTGAGGACAATGAGTTCAGCAATGGCTTTGATGAACAGAAGGATGTAATGTACCGTTATTGATGACATTGCTCCACCGTTTCAAATCAGATATATCGGTTGTTGAAGTGCCACAGCGCTTCAACAACCCTTTTTACTATTCGCCCCACACCCTTTGCACTATGGCGGCAGATGAAGTACGCGATATGCTGTCTCGCGAAAAGCCGTTGGCCGATGATGCGGCACAGGGTAAAATGTTCGGTGTTCTTATTGTGCGCGATGGCGATGGTACAATAGGTTATCTTTCGGCTTTTTCGGGGCTGCTTGCAGGTCGCAACAATGTCGATGGCTTTGTGCCGCCTATATTCGATTTGCAATCTCCCGATGGATACTTCAAACGTGAAGAGAACGGTATTTCGGCCTTGAACCGTAAAATAAAGGAGGCTGAATGTTCCGATGAATATGTTAAAGCCATTGCCGCTGTCGAGGATTTGAAACGTGAAATGGCGTCACAACTCACGGCGATGCGTGATGATATGCACAACAGTAAGCAAAAACGTGATGCTATGCGTGCTGTTGGCGGCCTGACACCCGATGTTGAGGCTGCTCTTGTAAGGGAAAGCCAGTTCCAGAAGGCCGAATTGAAGCGTGCTACGGCAAAATGGCAACATCGGATTGCTGAATGTGAGGCGGTTGTTGTTCCATTGAAAAACTCCGTTGTGGCAATGAAAGAGGAGCGCAAGCAGCGTTCAGCAGCACTGCAACGCTGGCTTTTTGAACAATTCAAAGTGCTTAATGCCAATGGGCAGGAGAAGAGCTTGCTTGCCATTTTTTCGGAATATTCAGGAATTGTTCCTCCGGGTGGAGCAGGAGAGTGTGCCGCTCCGAAACTGTTGCAGTATGCCTATATGAACTCTTTTGCTCCGGTTGCCATAGCCGAATTCTGGGTTGGGGCATCGCCACAGGGCGAGGTGCGCCGTGACGGTTGTTACTATGGCGCGTGCAAGAGCAAGTGTGAGCCCATTCTTGGCTTTATGCTTCAAGGGCTTGATGTTGAGGAGAACGCACTAGAAAGAGGGGGTGATATCGGTAATATAGACATAGTTTTTGAGGATGAACATATTATTGTTGTCGACAAGCCATCGGGCGTGCTTTCCGTGCCTGGGATAATGGGCGGAATGTCCGTGCAACAATGGCTGCGCGACGAGTATCTGCATAGTAATGAACTCTTTGTGGTACATCGTCTTGATATGGCAACATCTGGGTTGCTTGTGGCTGCAAAATCAATGGAGGTATATAAAGAGATGCAGCGGCTTTTTGCAGAGCGCAAGGTCGAAAAACAGTATATTGCAATGCTTGACGGCATACCGCAACGCAACGAAGGTGTCATTGAACTGCCACTTGCTGCCGATTATGAAAACCGCCCCCGACAAAAGGTCGATTATACCGCCGGTAAATCGGCTGTGACGCGTTACAAGGTCGTCGATACGCTTTTGTACAATGGTCGCAGGTGTGCTGTTGTATGTTTTGAACCTGTTACCGGTCGCACCCATCAGTTGCGTGTCCACGCAGCGCATAGTGGTGGTCTTGACTGTCCCATTGTAGGCGATGCTCTTTATGGAACGCCTGGCGAAAGGCTAATGCTTCACGCATCGCGCATTTCATTCATCCATCCGGTAGGCAAGGAGCCGGTGACGCTCGAAAGTAACAGTACTGCTTTTTATGTTTGATATTGTTATTTTGTTGGTTGTAAATGTGTCGTCTTTTCTTGTTCTTGCTTGATAAAAAGAGACCCGCCTTTAGTTGCTTTCTGTTGATATTTTTATTTATTTTGCATAATATTATCAGTGTCTGAAATATAACATTAAACATAAACTTATGAAACTTAAATTAATTCTTCTTTCGGCATTTACCGCAGTGCTCTTCTGTGCTGGTGCGCAGGCGCAAAGCGACTATTATGTCAAATACGGTGCCGATGTGAATGTGACTCACGTAGCCCATTATCCAAAGACTGTGGGTATCATGGGTACACAAAGTCCACAACAGCAGCTCAGCAACATAGCTTCGGCTCCCGGCTGTGCAGCATATTTCGACAAGACATCCACTGTCTTTGATGTAAAGAGCGGCGAGACTGTCACTCCTCTCATTGCAATCAACGGTGCGTGGATGCATGGCTATGTATTTGTCGATTGGGACAACAGCAAGCAGTTCGAGGTCAACCTTGAGGGCGATGGTCCATTTACCAAGGGCGAGGGCAACGAACTCATGTGCTGGTCGCTCTACAGCAAGACTGGCAATGGCGATACAGGCTGGAACAGTGCAAGCATATATCAGAGCAGCGGCAATGTTCTCGCACCGGGTTCGTTCCGTGTTCCCGAAGGACTTGAAGACGGTTCAATATACCGTATGCGCTACGCGATAATGTGGAATTGCATTGACCCATCGGGAAATTATGCAAACTTCATCAGCGATGGCGGTTCAATCATTGATGTAACACTCAGAATCAACGGAAAAGCCGATGAGGTTACCGAGGATAAATATCCAATAGACACTTATGCCGAGCCACGCGTGGGCACAATGCCCGATGAGGCTGCGTGGAATGCATTGCCAAATGGCCTTAATGCAACCTGGGCTTCGCGCGACGTGCACTACAAACTGCACGAAGTTCCACAGGTGACGCAGAAAGACGCTGCTACAATCCATGCTTGGAAGGGCGAACGTGCCAACATTCAGGCAGTCCTATATAGCAAGAGCAACCAGGATACGCTTTCAGTGCGTATGACAGAATGGCAGAAGGGCGGCAAGGCGACTGGCATCAACAGTGCCGAGGCACGTTTTGTGAATTATGTCATCACTGACGATTTCACCTCTTGTGGAAACAACTCTATGACAATGCCTACTTGGCTTGTTGCTGATGTAATTGACCAGGACAAGCCACACGCTGTTCCTGCGATGGAGACACGCCCCGTGTGGTGTACCGTCGAAGTGCCACGCGACATTGAGGCTGGCGAATACACAACGGCCCTTGAGGTTGTCGATGCAGACGGCTATGTAGTAAAGAGCCTTGCACTTACAATTAACGTAAACTCTCACTCTTTGCCCACTGTTGCCGAGCAGAAATTCCACCTCGACTTTTGGCAGCAGCCATACGCCGTTAGCCGTTACTATCAGGTAGAGCGCTGGAGCGACGAGCACCTTGAGGCTCTGCGCCCATATCTTGCAGCCCTTGGCCGTGCCGGTCAGCGTGTAGTGAGCGCAATTCTCTTCTATGAACCTTGGGGCGAGCAGACACACGACCTCTTTGACCCGATGGTGCAGACGACAAAGAAGAGTAACGGCACTTGGGAGTATGACTATACTGTCTTCGATAAATATGTTGAATTGTGTGCCGAGTATGGCATCAACAAGCAAATAAACTGTTTCAGTATGTTGCCGTGGGATATGAGCTTCCGTTATTTCGACGAGGCTTCAAACAGCTATAAGAACCTCACCACAACATACTCATCAACAGAGTATCGTGAACTGTGGACAAACTTCCTCACAGCCTTCAAGGCTCACTTGCAACAGAAGGGCTGGTTCGAGAAGACAGTCATCGCGGTCGATGAGCGCGGTGAGGCAGCAATGCTCAAAGCATACGAAATTGCAAATGCCCTTGGCTTCAAGATGGCTCTTGCGGGCAACTATCACAGTTCGCTCTGCGATATCCTCCACGACAAGTGCGTTCAGCTCGGTCAGGAGCACTATATCACCGCGGCTCAGCTTGCCGACCGCAAGTCAAAGAACCGCATAACTACATTCTACACCAGTTGTGCGAACAGCGAGCCTAATATCTATACAAACTCATATCCAGCCGAGGCTGCCTATCTGCCAATCTATGCAGCAAAGATGAATCTCGATGGTTATCTGCACTGGTCTTGGATGAATTGGGACGAGGACCCATTGACCGATAGCCGCTACCGCAAGTTCGGTTCGGGCGATACATACTGTTACTATCCCGGCAACCGTTCAAGTGTACGCTTTGAGCGTCTTATCGAGGGTATCCACCAGTATGAGAAAATCCAGATACTTCTTGAGGAGTATAGCGATAATCCCGACAAACTCTATAAACTCAACACTCTGTTGGGCCGCTTTATAGGTTCTGTTGCAGGCGAAGATTGTGCCACTTTAGTTGATGACCTTGAGGCGTTCCTTAACGGTCTTGAGGTTGAGGTGCCCGAGCCTGCTACTATTGCAACCGGATATTATCATCTTATCAGCAAGGCTACTGCACGCAAGGAGCACCTTTACAACGATGCAACCCACACCGGTAACGGTAATCGTTTCACCCTGCAGTCGGACACAAAAGTAACCACCAACAATGGTATTTGGCACATCACTTCACTTGGCGGTGGTAAGATAGGCATCAAGAACGGTGACGGAAATCCCATTGTCGCAGGTGGCGCAAATGCTACTTTGTTGGGTTCATATAGCCAACTTGGTATTGCCAATACATACGAATATGGTGGCGTCAGCTACTACTACTTCGATGCTGCATTAAACTGTTCCAACAATAATTCCAGTTATATGGTAGGCGGTATCGAGCATCTCACTACTTGGGCATCGGGTCCTGCTACCGCTGATGACAATCTGTGGCGTGTAGAATCGGTGAACATCGAGAATATGAACATATATGATGTTGTTGTCGAGGATAATGCCGACGTATATGTCATCAACAGCGCTACGGGTGAGAAAGCCTTCAATGGCGGTTTCTTCATCACCGCATCAAGTATCAATGCTGCCGATTTGTCGGTAGGCATTGTTGGCAACGTGCTGAAGGGTGCCGATGTGAATGTCGAGGGCAATACTATCAAGGTTACAAACGTGCAGGCTCTTGCTACTCCTGTCAAGCAGGACCTCTACAATACCAGTAAAGGCGACGGCGTTATTCCCCCATATCGTATTCCCGGTATCACAACAGCAAGCAATGGCCGTTTGATAACAGCTGCAGCGCGTCTTGTCTGCGGTACAGACCCCGGTTACGGGCAGGTGGATGTCGTTTGCCGTGTCAGTGATGATCATGGCAAGACTTGGAGTGACATGATTGATGTGGCAGTTGGTACAGGTCGCACATCGGCCACTGTAAACTATTTTGATACTGCTTTTGGTGACCCTGCTATTGTTGCCGACCGCACAAGTGACGAGGTACTGATTATTGCTGTTGCCGGCTGTACAGTTTATGGTAACGGCAATACAACACGACAGAATCCTAATATGATTGCCACAATCCTCAGCAAGGATAATGGCGAGAGTTGGGAAGAGCCAATCAATGTAACCGAGGATATTTACAGCCTTTTCGATGCCGGTAATCCAATACAGTCGGCATTTGTCGGTGGTGGCAAGGTGTTCCAGAGCCGTATAGTGAAGAAGGATAAATATTACCGTTTGTATGCAGCTATGTGTGCACGCCCCAATGGTAACCGCGTCATCTACTCCGATGACTTCGGTAAGACTTGGCACGCTCTTGGCGGTGCCAATGCACTCCCAGCCCCCGGTGGCGACGAGCCAAAGTGCGAGGAGATGCCCGATGGTCGTGTAATTCTCTCGAGCCGTGTAGGTGGTGGCCGCATATACAATATTTATACATATAGCAACACTCTCACAGGCGAGGGCACTTGGAGCACCGATGTAAAGAGTACTTTTGCAGGTTCTGGTCTCACTCCCGGTGGCAATTCAACCAACGGCGAGATTCTTGTTGTTCCTGTGCAGCGCAACAGCGACGGCAAGGAGATGTATCTTGCCCTGCAGTCATTGCCTACTGGCGGCGGCCGCACCAATGTAGGTATCTTCTATAAGGAATTGACCGACCTGACCGACCTGAATACCGTAGCAAATTTTGCAAATGATTGGAACGGCTTCTTTCAGGTAAGCAACACCTCCTCGGCATACAGTTCTATGGATTTGCAGGCCGATGATAAGATAGGTTTTATCTATGAAGAAACTTTGACAGGTTTTGGTAGACGCGATAATCCTGTGTCAACCAGTTTTCCCACAGGCGCAGGACAGCATAACTTCGACGGTTTTGACAATATCTACGTGGCATACGATTTGGAATATATTACCGGTGGTGCGTATAGCGTGAAGCGCGATGTTGACCAGCGTGCTTTTGTGCGTGAGTATTTCAATGCGATGGCAGATGAAATCAATATGTCGGACGATGACAGGGCTCTTCTTGCAACAGCACTTGCCGATTTGAGCAAAACCCCGACACCGGTAGAACTCGATGCTGTCTATGCGGTTTTTGCGGCTTTTAAGCCTGCCGATAAGTGGGACGGCAAAACTCTCACTTTTACCAATGTTCAGCAGTCGGGTGCAGAGCGCGTGCTTTTTATCAATGACAGCAATGTCCTTGATGTCAGCAGTTCGACAGCCGAGGAAATAGGTGCTTCGGCTCAGTTTCTTTGCAAAAAGGAGGCCAGTGGGAAATACAGTTTTTTTAATGAAAAGAAACAATTGTATATGATTTGGCGTGCCGGAGGCAACTATGGCTATAATAACAACAGCGGAACATTGGCTGCGTACAATGCGACATATTGCGATTGGAATATCAATCAAGGTTCTGTTGCCGACAGATATTACATTGTTTCTAAAAGAGCGAATAATTCAGATGGCTCAATCATTATTTTGACATCAGGTGCCTTTGATGCTTGGACGGGCTCCGAAGGCTACAGCTCCAGTTACAGTAATCTTTTTCGCATAGATGTTATTGATGTGGAAACTGGAATTGAGGGTGTGATAGAACCTGAAACCGAGAACCTGGGGATTTTCGACCTTGCAGGTCGCCGTGTAAACGAGATTAATAATGCCGGATTTTATATTGTAAACGGAGTGAAGATGTTGGTTAAATAAACCATCGCCATTGACTTGTACAGCAAACGGTATCCTACCTTAAGGTCGGATACCGTTTGTTGTATCAGTTCTAGTAGTTCAGGAATAGAAGATATTCTCCTTTGGCATTTATCGTAAACTCGTTGTCGGTGCACTCGTTGAGTGTTCCTTGCCACCAATTGTTGAAGTCGTAAATGGGGTAGCGGAGTCCCTCAGCACTCAACTCCTTCGCGGTTATGCCGAATATGGACACCTGTTGTCCTTTGTGACATTGGTGTGTCGTCGTTCCGTTGCAGGGAATGAATACACCATAATCGGTAAAAGAACGAACAAAGCATCCCTCACGTGCATATTCTATGAGTAGGCTGATATTGCCTATCGTGTGGTCTTCGCGTTTTCCTGTTGCGCCAACAATTGCAATCCTGCGTTTGCCTCTTTCAATAAGATAACGCACAGCCTTTGTCTGGTCGTTGGTGTCTTGTTCACCCATTATGTGTAGTATGTGCGCGAATTTTTCACGGTTTTCTGCGCTTATGGAGTCGCCGTCGCCCACAATGGCATCGGGGATACGTCCTGTGGCGATGTAATGGTCGGCAGCACCGTCGCAACATACTACAAACGATGTGTTCTGCAAAATTTTCAAAGGTTGCTTGGTTGTTGGAAATTCGCCTCCGGCAACTATTACGGCATCAAAAACATCATCTTTCATTCTGCATCATTTTTTTCCATTTGAAGTATCCAAAGATAGCTATAATTGCATAAACTGCATATAGTGCAGCAGTGAAATATAACCCTTTGTATATATACAGCGCACTGCTTGCCACGTCGACAACACACCACACCCACCACTGCTCAATGTATTTGCGTGCAAGCATCCACATTCCCACGATACTCAGAGCGGTGGTGAAGGAGTCGCTCCAGGGAACGGTGCTGTCGGTGTAGTTTATGAGTACAAAAGCAATGAGCAGTTGTGCCGCAATATATGCCACAGCTACTTTTGCCCATACGCTATGTGGGGTGTGGCTTATTTGTAGCTCACGCTTTGCCTTTTTGTTCCCGAAAAGTGTGAACCCCGTTTTCCACGCAATCCATCCGTATATCGCAATCACAAGATAGTAGATGTTTATCCCTAAATCGGCATACAGCCCTGCGTTGTAGTAGACAAACAGATATATTGCAGGCATTATAATACCTGCAATCCATAGGTATATACTTGCTCTATACTCAAGCCACAGGTATATTACTCCGGTTATAACTCCTAAAATCTCAAGAAACATATCCATTTTTTTAAAGTTCTACTGTCACGTGTCCTATTGCATTAATACCTGCCTGCGCGGCGTATCCGGCATAGTCATAGCGGTGGCGGTTGCCCTCGCTGTCGGTGTAGTAACCGCTGCCGGCATATCCGTTGTTCTCATACTCTTCATTGAAAAGGTTATATATGGTAGCCCCAACGGTAATTTTTTTCACTCCCTTGAATTTGAATGAGTATGCAAGGCGCAGATTGGTGACGAAATAGGCGTCGAGTGTGTGCGATTCAATACCATAATTGCTCATATACTGTTTGCTCACATATTGCGATTGCAATTCAGCCTCAAGACCTCTCCACTCGTATGAAAAGGAGTTGTTTGCAATAATGGCGGGCGAGAAAGCAAGGGGCGTATCGCTGTGGTGTATCTCCCATTTTTCGTATGTGTTGTCATCGTATAGTACTTCGGTGAAATTCTTTATCCTATTGTGGCTGAATGTGGCGTTTGCGTTCCATCCAAAGCCACAGGCTAATTTTACTCCGGCGGTGAGCTCAATGCCTGCACGGTAGCTGTCGGGGATGTTGGCTGCAAGGGGCTCGCCAATTTCGTTCAGTTCTCCGGTAAGTACCAGTTGGTCTTTGTAGTCCATAAAGTAGATGTTTGCTCCGGCATAGAAACGCTTGCTGTTGAAAGTATAGCCTAATTCGTAGTCAATCAGACGCTCTGCAGTGGGTTGCTCGTGTAGCTTGCCGTCGGTGTAGTTGTTGCGTGTGGGTTCTTTATGTGCCATACCCACAGATGCATAGAGTCTGTTGTTGCTGTTCAGCAACCACGAAACACCCGCTTTGGGATTGAAAAAGTTGAAATACTCTTTTATGGCGAGCTGTTGGTTGCTGTCTGTCGCGTCGTTCCATTTGTCATTATCTCCATTTATGCGGTAGCCTATGTGACGGTATTGCAGGTCGGCGTAAATATTTACGCAATCTATCGGGCGATAGTCGCTTCGCAGATATATGTTGATATCGTCCTTTGTTCCGTTGTTTCGGTAATATTCGTGGTCAGGCAATAGGTCACCGATGTAATTCTTTACCCATAGCACCTGCCCAAAGTGGTCGCCGTAATATCTGTTTGCTCCACCTCCGGCAATAGCTGTCACCTTGTCGTTCTTGTATGTAACAGCAAAAACGGCACCGCCAAAATGGTTGTCCATAGCCTTTTTACGTATAAGGTCACTTTTTTTTATCTCTTTGTTGTCTGCGAAATATGTTGGCAGAGCGTATTCCTTAAATTTGCGGTTGCTCTTGTATTCTTGGTAGTAGCCGTCGCCCTTGGTGTAATGCAGGCCAATGTTTAGTTTTAACTCCTCGGTAAAACTATGGTCTATGAGCAGTTGGGTGTTCAACTGTGTGTAGTTGTCTGTCTGTCCGTCGTAGTAATGTGCAGTGCCGGTACTGTCGGTAAACATATATCCGCAACTGTTGTAACGGCGGCCGTATAGCTCCATCTCCTCTTTGCTTGCATAGTTCCACGCGTGATATGTCTGCTCTGTGCCACCAAATGCAATTAACCGTATGCTTGTGTTCTCACCGTAGTATGCTCCTTGCAGATAGAATGATTGTAGTTTGGTGGACGCACGCTCGATATATCCGTCGCTGCCGATGCTTGAGAGGCGCATATCTAAAGCCCAATGGTCGTGCAGTATGCCGGTGCCTGCCCCTATGGTTGCTTTGTAGGTGTTGAACGAACCGTATGAGCCACTTAAATTTGCATACGGATGTGTATTGAACTTATCTGTTTTTAGGTTTATGCTTGCACCAAAAGAGCCCGCGCCGTTGGTTGATGTTCCTGCACCGCGCTGAATTTGGATGTCTTTTACCGACGAGGCAATGTCGGGCATATTCACCCAAAAGACATTGTGGCTCTCGGCATCGTTTATGGGTATTCCGTTTGCTGTTACGTTGATGCGTGTGCCATCTGTTCCACGTATACGTAGGCTGGTGTATCCAATTCCTGTTCCGGCATCACTTGTTGTTACCACGCTTGGTGTTGTTGCAACAAGATAGGGGAAGTCAATGCCTGTGTTCATCTTCGATAACTGCTCCTTGCTGATGTTTGTGTGCGCGATGGGCGTCTGCTCTGTCGCACGTGTCGCGGTTATCTCCACCTCCTGCAAATTGGTTTGCAGACTGTCACTCACGGCCTCTTGTGCTAAAAGAAAAGAGGGTAGTGCTGCCATTGTCATACAGCAGCGCAATGTTCTTTTTTTCATTCGATTTTCAATTTTTTATGGAGCAGGAGGCAAAAAAAATAAATCCTCCAAACTCCGTGGTTAAACGGAAAATGGGGATTTTTCCTTGAACTGAAAAGTGAAAGGCTAAATGTGAAAGGTTAAATCTTGCATATTAGGACACGAGTTTTCACTTTCACGCTTTAACCACACTTCGTTTGCTTGAAACTTGGCTGCGCTCGTTGTAAAAACTCAAGTAAACTTGGTTTTCGCTCGCTTGCACAAGTTTTCCGCTTTTTGTTCCTCTTCCTACGCCGGCATTACCCGGATCAGGTTCTTGGGTATGATCTCAGCCTCTGTACCGCAAATGCAGACAAGTTTAGGCACCCCTTAATTGAAATCTGTCGCGAAGGTAATGGTTTTTGGGCGATGAGCAAAATTTTTACAATAAAAACTGTTTCGTCTCTGTTTCGCAACTATGTCATTTTTATTATCTTCGCGCATCAATTAAATAAGTGAAAGAAAATGTTATTGTCTATATTAAGTTTTGTGGCGGGTATTGTACTCGTGATTTTAGGTGCCGATTGGCTCACAAAAGGAGCTTCGGCTCTTGCGCGTCGTTTTAATATGAGCGAATTGCTCATCGGTTTGACAATCGTTGCCATTGGCACGTCATTGCCCGAACTTGTTATCAGTACAAGCTCGGCAATCAAGGGCAGTTCGGGCATCGCTTTGGGAAATGTGATAGGCAGTAATATTTTCAATGGAATGTTTATTCTTGGCGTGGCAGCTCTCATTGCCCCCATCAGGTTCAATGCCAAGATGCTGACACGTGAGATACCGTTCAATCTTCTGGCTTCGCTTGTGTTGTTGCTCGTTTCGGGGAGCATGCTTGTAGGCGGAGCTCCCGGCGAGATGGTAACACGCTATGGCGGTATGCTGCTGCTCTGTTTCTTGGCTGTTTTTGTGCGATATACATTTTCTATAAGTAACGAAGACGGCAACGAAGAGGCCGGCGAGGTTCTTCCTGTTGCAAAGGTCATACTTTTTATCGTGGCAGGTCTTGCCGCTTTGATTTTTGGTGGTAATGTTTTTGTGGACGGTGCTACCGAGGTTGCGCGTGCCCTTGGTCTTTCCGAGGCTGTTATCGGTATAACAATTGTGTCTGCCGGTAGCTCGCTCCCCGAGCTTGCCGTGTCAGTGAATGCTGCTCGCAAGGGGAATGTGGGTATAGCTCTTGGCAATGTGCTCGGCAGTAATATCCTGAATATATTCTTTATTCTGGGCGTGAGTGCGACAATTACTCCAATAAGCCTTAATGGCTTTAGTTGTGTCGACTATTATGTGCTTTTGGCATCGTCGTTGCTCATATATATTGTTACCCGTTTCGGCGGTAAGGCTGTGATAACCCGTTTCGAGGGAGCTCTGCTTGTTGCAGGATATGTCGCATATACTACCTGGCTTGTTATGAATGCCTGATGTGACAGTTTTTCTTCTGCCAAATTGTCATAATTTCATTCTTGCGTAAATGCCTTCTTTGTCATTTTTGCGGTATATTTGCGTTGTGAACATTTTGGCACGCTTTTAGTTATATTAATAATGTGCGCATATTTTCTTGCGCTTTTGAATAAAAATTGTAATAAAAATAATAAGACTTATGAACATTAAACCATTGGCAGACAGAGTGCTCATTTTGCCTCAGCCTGCAGAAGAGAAGACAATCGGTGGTATTATCATCCCCGACACAGCAAAAGAAAAACCACTTCAAGGCAAGGTTGTTGCCGTTGGTAACGGAACTAAAGACGAGGAGATGGTGATTACAGTAGGTGACCAGGTTCTCTATGGCAAGTATGCCGGTACAGAGGTTGAATTTGAAGGCGAAAAGTATCTCATTATGCGTCAGAGCGACGTGCTTGCGATATTAGGTTAATAATTGATAAAAAAACAAACAGATATGGCAAAGGAAATTTTGTTCAATATGGATGCTCGCGACCAGTTGAAGAAGGGTGTTGACGAGCTTGCTAATGCAGTGAAGGTTACACTTGGTCCTAAAGGTCGCAATGTAATCATTGAAAAGAAATTCGGTGCACCTCACATCACAAAAGACGGTGTGTCGGTAGCAAAAGAGATTGAGCTTGCCGATGCTTATATGAACACCGGTGCCCAGTTGGTGAAGTCGGTTGCCGCAAAGACAAACGACGATGCCGGTGACGGTACAACAACAGCGACATTGCTTGCCCAGGCAATCATCACCGAGGGTTTGCGTAATGTTACAGCAGGAGCAAATCCAATGGATTTGAAACGTGGTATTGACAAGGCTGTGACAAAGGTTGTAGAGTCTATCAAGGAGCAGAGCGAAGAGGTTGGTAACGACTACGACAAGATTGAGCAGGTGGCTTCAATCTCGGCCAACAATGATGCTGAAATCGGTAAACTCATTGCCGATGCTATGCGCAAGGTTTCCAAGGATGGCGTAATTACCATCGAGGAGGCAAAGAGCCGCGATACAACTATTGGTGTTGTCGAGGGTATGCAGTTCGACCGTGGCTATCTGTCGGCATACTTCATCACCGATACCGAGAAGATGGAGTGCCAGATGGAGAATCCATATATCCTCATCTATGACAAGAAGATTACAAACCTCAAAGATATGCTCCCAATTCTGGAGCCTGCCGTGCAGACAGGACGTCCTTTGCTCATTATTGCCGAGGATGTCGAGAGTGAGGCACTTACCACATTGGTTGTAAACCGTTTGCGTACACAGTTGAAGATTTGCGCAGTGAAGGCTCCGGGCTTTGGCGACCGTCGTAAGGATATGCTCGAGGATATTGCAACACTCACAGGCGGTATCGTAATCAGCGAAGAGAAGGGCATCAAGCTCGAGCAGGCAACACTCGAGATGTTGGGTACTTGCGGTAAAATCACTGTAAGCAAGGATAATACAACAATCGTCGATGGTAATGGCAACAAGGAGGCTATCGAGGCTCGTGTGGCTCAAATTAAGGCTCAGATTGCTGCGACCAAGAGCGACTACGATAAGGAGAAACTCCAGGAGCGTCTTGGCAAGTTGGCCGGTGGCGTGGCTGTCCTTTATGTAGGTGCTGCGTCCGAGGTTGAAATGAAAGAGAAAAAGGATCGTGTCGATGATGCGCTTTGCGCAACACGCGCTGCGATAGAGGAGGGTATCGTGCCTGGTGGTGGCGTTGCCTATATCCGTTCAATCGACAGCCTCGAGGGTATCTCGACTGTGAACGAGGACGAGAAGACCGGTGTGGCTATTGTAAAGCGTGCTATTGAGGAGCCTCTACGTCAGATTGTTGCCAACGCAGGCAAGGAGGGTGCAGTTGTTGTCCAGAAGGTTCGTGAGGGCAAGGGCGATTTTGGTTACAATGCCCGTGCCGATGTTTATGAAAACCTTTTTGCAGCCGGTGTCGTTGACCCTGCTAAGGTTACACGCGTTGCGCTTGAGAATGCAGCTTCAATCGCCGGAATGTTCCTTACAACAGAGTGCGTGATTGTTGAGAAGAAAGAAGATAAGCCCGAGATGCCTATGGGTGCACCCGGAATGGGCGGAATGGGTGGAATGATGTAATCTATACCCCAATACATTCTATAATATTAAAAGCCGAAGTGAACCCCAAAAGTTAGACAAAAAACTTTTGGGGTTCACTTCATACGCGAAGGCTTTTAATATTTATAAAAAGAGGAAAACGGGCAGAGATTACCGTTTTCCTCAAAGCAAGGCGGTGAATGAACAGCTCACCTTGCTTCTTATATTGCAATTCATTATTTCTCGCCGATGTTGATATTTTCGCTGTAATACTTGAAAAAGTCGTGATTCAAAATGATTGATATCTTTTCGAGCAGTGCTGTGTCAATGCTTTCACGCTTGAAAATGCTGTAAATATTTGTTCTATCACAGCACAGTTGTTTTGCAAACCAAGAAACAGAACATCCTTGATTATCAAACTGCTTTTTTATGATATTTCCAATATGAACCATATTTGTTTAGAGTGTAGCGTTTGTCCTTTTTATCCTATAGAATTTGTGCAAAAGTAAGGTGTTGAGTTTTTGTTTCAAACATTTTTGTGTGATTATATTTCTACAACTTATTGTAATAGAGGTAAATATCTTTTCGGGAATGGTGAAAAATGTTGGAATTTATTTAGTGCCTATATAAATATATATATGTTTTGTGGCGTGTTTTCTGTTGTAAATAACAGCTGTGGTATCGCTTTTGTTCTTATGATGGAATAAAAATGGGTGAATGTTGCAACATTCACCCATTTTGTTTGTTTCTATTGTCTGTTACGTTAACAACTCATGGCACCGCAGCAGTTGATTACCTGTCCGCTGACGTATGCCGACATATCGCTGGCAAGGAACAGGGCCACGTTGGCAACATCCTCAGGAGTGCCGGCGCGACGTAAAGGAATGGTCTTTGCCCATTCGTTACGCATCTCCTCGGGGATTGCCGATGTCATATCGGTTACAATGAAGCCGGGAGCTATGCAGTTCGACCTGATGCCTCGTGGGCCCATCTCTTTGGCTATTGATTTTGCAAAACCTATAAGTCCGGCCTTTGATGCCGAATAGTTGCACTGTCCGGCGTTGCCGTTTTCGCCAACAACAGACGACATATTGATAATACTGCCAATGCGTTGCTTTGCCATGACGGGAACAACAGCGCGTGTGAAATTGAATGCCGATTTCAGGTTGGTGGTTATTACGGTGTCCCACTGCTCCTCGGTCATTCGCAGAATAAGACCATCCTTTGTTATTCCAGCGTTGTTTACAAGAATGTCAATGCGTCCAAAATCAGCAACAACATCCTTGACGACAGCCTCTGTTGCTGCAAAGTCGGCCGCATCGGCTGCATAGCCTTTGCACTTGACCCCAAGTGACACAATCTCTTTTGTCAATTCCTCGGCGTTGCTGTTTATCTGGCGGTATGTAAAGGCGATGTTTGCGCCTTCCTGTGCGAATCTTACAGCAATGGCGCGGCCTATGCCTCGTGTTGCGCCTGTAACCAGTGCGGTCTTTCCTTCAAGTAGTTTCATAATATAATAAGGTTAATGTCTTGACGATTTCAGCCACTAAAGTACAAATAAATAGTGAATAATGCAAATTGTTACATATAGCTGTCGCACTCCTCCTTGTTGGGCATATTATTCCCCCGTGACTCTGTTTTTTTTGTTTTTTCTATATATTTTTTCAAAAAAATATTTATTTTTGCCGATGTAACCTCACTATGGGGTTATGACATATTAAAAAAATAGCGCATTAGCTTTACTATCTTACTGATGGGGGCATTTTGCCCCGGCGGGATTTTTGTCCTGTCAAACTTGGCGGTTAAATCAATAGGAAGATTAGTAGCAAAGTTGATGTCCGCGCTGTATACAGCGTGGGCAACTTGCTTATCTATCTTCCAGGTAACGCCAAGACCTCATCAGTGGATAAAGTAAGATTGTCCACGTTTTTTTGTGTCTGTATGAAGTGTAGTTTTATAAACTATAACTAGATTGAACGAGGTTTTGTTTGGATTTTTTATTATGTAACTTATACTAATTATTTATGAGAAAATTTACTTTATTTATCGCATCATTATTCCTTGCTTTGGGCGCAATGGCGCAGACATTTGTGCAGCCGGTGACCGGCAAATATTACAAAATTAAGGGTGATAGCCAATATTATCCTTGGGTGACTGCTAACACAAACGCCTCGGGTAGTGTAGCTGTGTCAGCAAATGAAGCCGATGCTGCAGTGTTTGAAAAAACAGCAAATGGTTTTAAGGCTGTTTCAACAGGAAAATATCTTGGCTACACTAATGGTAAATTCGGCTATGGCGCAACCGAAATTACAGTAGAGCTTGTTAACACCGGTAATCAGGCTAATAACGAAGGAAAGTATGCAATCAAATCTGGTAATAACTGGATGTACAACAATAATACCGATGGTATTGTACACGAATCAAGTTCTTGGCTTGATATTGAGCGTCTTTGGGGATTTATAGAGGTTGTTATGGAAGAACAGCCGGTTCTTATTTCACGCGCCGATTGGGGCGTTACAGCATCATCACAGGAAACAAGCGGCGACCCAGGACAGGCTACAAATGCCATCGATGGTAGCAATAGCACATTCTGGCATACAGTTTATGCAGAAACATATCCTCACTGGATTGAGTTTGATATGACAAAATCATACACAGTTTACTCTTTTGATTATGTTTCTCGTTTTGATAATACAAATTCAAATGGTAATATCTTGAATTACAAACTTTATGTTAGCAACAGCGCTATGAACGGCAACTATGATAATGCTACATTGGCTGCTAGCGGAACATTCGTATATGGTCAGGGTGTAAACCATTTGATTAATTTGGAAACACCTGTTGCAGGACGTTATGTTGCTCTCGTTGCAGAAAGTGGTACTCGTGGTAATTGGAGCGGCAATGCTGCTGCAAATGCTGCAAACTGTGCCGAATTCAATGTCTATGGAATTGAAGTTACTACAGAAACAAACGAAGCTGCAAAAGCAGCTCTTGCCGAGAAAATAGCACAGGCAGAGGCTTTGCTTGCGGCAATCACAATTGGTGATGGTGTCGGAGAATACTCTTGTGGCGGTTACACAGAAGCTGAAGTGGAGAGTCTTTTCGGCAGTGCAAAGGGATTCTATAATAGCATTACTCCTGATACGGAAGTGGCTAGTATTGAAGCATATATTGAATTCATAAATGAAACAATCGCTTTGTGTTCACTCAATATGCCTGTTGCTGGAAACTATTACCGTATAAAGGCTGTTGCAGGATGGAACGATGATGCTCCTTATTTGACATCTACAAATACAACGGTTGCCGGCAAGACTACTCGTGCTGCTTTCGCGGCAAATGCTGATGCCAGCACAATCTTCTATTTCGATGGTAATCAGTTGGTGTCATACGCTTCGGGTCATTATCTCGTAAAGGACGCTAACAATATGCTTGGTTACAACGGTGTTCAGACTGCCGGTTCAAAGATTGGCTTCCGTGTTGCTACAAATGGGTTGCTTGGTGCATACAATATCAGTTTTGACAATGGTAACCGTTACTTATATGTAAATCAATCTAATTATACCGATGCTGCTGGTACTTCGATAACTGACGCTAATGGTTATTGCTTCAACCTTGAGCCTGTAACAGAACTCCCTGTAACAGTTACTGCAGCCGGTTATGCAACATTCTATGCTCCTGTATCAGTAGAGGTTCCTGCAGGTGTTACTGCTCACACAGTAACAATCAACGGCGAGTGGGCTACATTAAGCGAAGAGTCTTTGACTGTTATTCCAGCAAACACAGGTGTTGTTTTAGTTGGTGCTGGTTTACACGACCTTGCAATTACAACAACTGCTGCTACTGCAACAAGCGTGCTTGAGGGCACAACTTCTGCAACATATATCGCAGAAGATGCTTATGTACTTGGTGTTAACGCAGAAAATGTAGTAGGATTCTATACAGCAACAAAGAACCAGCAAGGCGGTAGTTCTTGGTTGAACAACAGCCATAAGGCATATTTGCCAAAGACTGCCGGAATGAACGCTGCTTCTTACAGTTTCCGTTTCGGTGAGGGTACAACAGGCATCGAAGAGGTGAAAACGGAAAACGGAAATGTGAAAACTGTTTACGACCTCACAGGCCGCCGTGTAGAGGAGATTACAGCTCCCGGTATCTACATTGTAGGTGGCAAAAAAGTTCTTGTAAAGTAATAAGTGATTAAAAAGGCCAACTACTGCGTTACGCTTGCCGTCTAAATCCTCATTTACGCAAAAGTAAACTGCGGTTTAACCGGCGTCGCAAGCCTTGTATTTGAACCTTTTTATCTCACTTATTAGAAAATAGGAAAGCGAGGGCGGTTCGTCCGCCATTGAAAAAACATAACACTAAAAAGAAAATAACAGAATATATGAGAAAGAGTTATATCTCACCTTTTGCAACAGAGGTAAACGTAGAGGCAGAGTCAATGCTTGCCGCTTCGGTTAAGTTGGACGGTAACACTTCGGTAGATACCTCAAACGGTGGTCAGCTCGGTGGCGGTCACCGCGGTCAATGGGGTAATCTTTGGGGTGAGTAATCAAAGGAATATAGTGAATTTTCATTATATAAGTTTATTATGTAATGAGGCTGTGCTAAAAAGCACAGCCTTGTGTGTTTGAATGATTTTTTAAATTTATACTAACCTTAATTAAAGTTTATGAAGAAATTATTCTCCTTAGTGTTGGCTGCATTGTGTCTTTCGACACAGGCCTATGCCGACAAGGTGACTGCTTCGACAACATTGCCTTCAAACGGCAAGCCGGAGCATGTCTACACTATGATGAGTGGCAATAATGTCTATCTCGGTCCCGAGACGGCTCCTGCCACCGATGTTATTGGACTTTTTGCTTTCTATGCTGTAGATGGTCAAAGCAATGCTTTCCACATTTACAGTCACAGCGCAAAAAAGTGGTTGACCTATGACAAGGCTTCGGGCTATTCAAATGGCAAGGGTTTTGTAAAACTTTCCGATACAAAGGTCAATGATACCTATTTCATTGTGAATAACTATTCGGGCGAAAATTACGAAATTTCTCCTGTTACAACATCTGGTTCAAAGGACAAGTATCTTAACTGGTATCAGGGTGCCGGTGCAAACGCAGGTATTGCTCTTGGTCTTTGGCAGGATAGCGGTTCTGCTGATGCCGGTAGCCGTTATATTGTGACAGAGGAAGTTATTGTTGAGCGTATTTATACAATCAATGTTCCCGAGGATGTTACATTGGAGATTGGCGGCAAGGAGTATGCCAATGGTTCTACAATCACCGTAGAGGGTTCGGTTGACAAGGGTGCTATCACGGTATCGGCTCCCGAGGGTAAGTTTGCCGTTGTATCGGTAGATGATGTAAACAATACTATTACTGTTAACGTGGCTACATTGCCTGTTCTCCCCGCAGTTGAGAAGTATGAGAATGCTTGGGTTTATCCAAAACAGCAGGATAATGTGGGTGTTGCGAATATTTCAGAGGACAATGGCGTTTATGTACTCAGCAACAAGGTGCTTGCTGCCGGTTTCATGAAGGTGGGCGAGGCTCTTTATTTTGCTGGTTGCGATGCCATGAATTTGGTAGCCGGCACAGAGCCTTTCACAGTGGCATTTGGTAACGGTGATAATGTTCCTGCTTCGGCAATGACACTCGTTGACGTGAAGACAGAGACACTCACAGGTAATGCAACAGCCATCGGTGGTGCACAGCACTACAATGGTGTTCAGCTTGTTGCAAACTATGAGTATACATACAAGGGCACAAAGATTGCCATTGTTTGGCGTGCAGTATTGCGCGACGGCAGCCACTATCTGCGCACTGAGATGGAGCTCACGGGCGTTGATGCAGTTGACATGTACAATATCATTCCAATGATTTACAATGTCGACACAAAAGCTGCCGGTTCTACTCCAAAGGTTGTGGGCAACACACGTGGTGCTACAATCGTAAGCAATAAGATTTTCGCAGGTCTTGAGACACCGACTGCATATAACACTGTAGGTGGTGCTACAGGCGACGAGGACGTATGGAACCTGAAGGATACAAAGAGTGCTTCTTTGACAGCATCTTCTTGGACACAGGTTGCGCAGAACGACCTTCCTAACCGCGTTATTGAGGCTACAGGTGCAAACTATCCTAATGTGCTTGCTTACAATATGACAAATGTTACACTCAAGAAGAACCAGAAGGTTGAGATTGAGGTGAAGTACACAAGCGGTAACCACCGTTTGAACTTCGGTGGTGCCGATTTGTTGGATGCCGAGAACAACATCGCTGCAAGCGACTACCACAGCGGTTACTCGGGCGGTCAGCACAGTGACAATACATTCACATTCACTGCTCCATACGACGGTACATTCCAGGTGCGCGTGTTCGTTGAGAACAAGACTGAGAGCATCGATGCTACAAGTGAGATGACCGTGAAGATTTACGAGGCCAAGGCCGGTGTTGTTGTTAACACAGCTGTTGTCGGTATTCAGGGTCGCTGGAGCCGTAACACAACACTTGCGGCCGGTGAAACCTGGAAGGTGGCTGCTGTTGTAGGTCTTATTGCACAGGATGGTACTGAGGGCAAGGAGAATATCCGCGAGACACAAAAGCGTCGTTCGTTCCTTGCATACAGCGAGCGTGAGCGTGCAGTGCCCTGGAGAACATTCCCACACTATAACAGCTGGTACGAGCTGAACATTGACCGCAACAACGCGGCTCCCGGTCAGGAGCACACAAACTTCACTGCGGCTCAGGTGCTCAATGTTATTAATCAGTGGAAGACGAACTACTACGACAAGTATGGCGAGGGTATTGTTGCCTTTGTAATTGATGACGGTTGGGATAACTATGGTACATGGACATTCCATAAAGGATTCCCTAACGAGATGCGTGACATTGCTGTCAAGGCCAAGGAGATGGGTGCCGGTATCGGTGCTTGGCTGGGCCCTGTAGGCGGTTATGGTCAGAGCGGTAACTATCGCCGTGCTTACTGGAACGGCAAGGGTGGCATGCAGCTCTCTAACCCTGCTTATTATCAGACATATCTTGACGCTGCAAATAACCTTGTATGCCAGCAGGATGGTGTCCCCGGTTATCAGCCAGGCAGTGACAGCTATCTCTTCTTCAAGTATGATGGTATTTCAGGCCAGTTCTCAGCTGTAGGCCCCGATGCAGGTGATACAGGTAACGAGAATGCCGAGGGTATTATCCGTCTTGAGCAGTATGTACGTGAGCACATGCGCGAGGATATATTCTTCAACACAACAGTAGGTACTTGGGCTTCACCATTCTGGTATCAGATTTCGGATGCTACATGGCGTCAGGAGGGTGACTACGGCGAAGCCGGCAACAACTCTATCGACCGCGAGAAGTGGATTACTTACCGCGACCGTCTTGTTTATCAGAACTACGTGACAAACTCACCAATGTGCCCTATCAACACTTTGATGACTCACGGTTTCATTTTTACAAAGTTCGGTGCCGTTTCAAAGAATATGCAGTATGAGCCTGCTCTCCGCGAGTTGCGCGCTGCATTTGTTTGCGGCTCGGGTATGGTTGAGCTTTATGCCGACTATGAGTTGATGAACACTGTTGGCGATGGCAAGCTTTGGGCCGACCTCGCTGAGTGTGTTGCATGGCAGAAGAAGAATGCCGATGTATTGCCCGATGCTCACTGGGTAGGTGGCAATCCTTGGACTGGTAGCCAGCAGCAGGTTTACGGTTGGGCTTCATGGAACGGTGCGAAGGCTACACTTGCTCTCCGCAACGGTGCAAACAATGCACAGACATTTACATTTACATTGCGTGAGGCATTGGAAATCCCTGCAAACATCAAGGGTGCTATCATCCTTAACAAGTCATTCAATGTACAGGATGCATTGCAGGGTCTCACTGAGGGTACTGCAATCGATATCGACCAGCAGCTTACAGTTACATTGCCGGGTAGCAGTTTGTTTGCATTCGACGGTGTGAACAGCGATCCTTCACAGGTTCCTTTTGAGGTAGTTGACTACTCTCCAAAGAAGGCTGAGGCTATTGAAACAATCAAGATTACTTTCAATAGCGAGGCAGAGGGTGAGTTCAACCCATACGAGATGAGCAAGTTCATGAAGTTCAAGCAGGGCAACAGCGTTGCAAGCGGCATTTCTAACTATGTTGTAAACGGTGCTGAACTGACTGTTACATTGTCACAGAAAGTTTCTACTCCCGGCGAGTATACATTGGTTATCCCCGAGGGTCTTATCACACGTGCAAGCGACGATAAGCCTTTCTCTGGCGAGCTTGCATTCACTATCACTGCTCCCGAGGCTATTGTTGTGAAGTCAGTTTCTCCAAGCGAGGATGTTTATTCACTCAAGACCATTGAGCTTACACTCAACAAGGAGGTTGTTGCTGTTGAGAACGCTGCTGCAACAATTGAGTTGAGAGATGCTGAGAATGTTGTTGTAGCAACAGCGACTTGCGCAGTTGAGGGCAAGGTTTTGACTTTGACACTTGACAACGAGATTACAACTCCGGGCGAGTACACAATCGTTATCCCCGAGGGTGTTGTTGTTGGTGCGGCCATTGGCGACGCGTTTAGCGCTGAGGTTGCAATCACTGTTGAGGAGTTCGATGTTTACGAGCCACGTAACATCGGTAACAAGACACGTAACGACCGTAATATAAACAGTATCGGCCTTTCAAGTGAGTTCCACGGTGCATCAAGCTACGAGCTTACTGCAACAGACAAAGGTCTCGACTACGTGAACCTTGCAAGTGTTGAGGAGCCTGTTTACTTTGTTGTTGCTCCGGGCGAAACAGTTACACCTTCTGTTGATGCTGCAGGCTCTTGGGTACACTTCTTTGTGTTTATTGACAAGGAGGGTGACGGCTTCACAGCTTCTATTGAAGAGGGTAGCAACTATGCTCCTGCCGGTGACCTTGTAGCATACAGTTTCTACAACAACAACTCTTCAAGCGACGAGAGTGGCTGGAACAGTGTTGGTCAGTCAATCAGTGGTAATAACCGCAATAAGCCATCAATTCCTTCGTTTACAGCTCCTGCTGAGGCCGGCGTTTATCGTCTTCGTTTCAAACAAGACTGGTGTAACATTGACCCACAGGGTGATGCAGACAACAAGTTTGGCGATTTCAAAGAGAACGGTGGTCAGATAATCGACGTTCTTCTTACTGTCACAAACGTAACAGGTATTGAGGATATAAAAGGTGAAAACGGAAACGTTAAAGCTATATATGACCTCACCGGACGCAAACTTGAGCAGATTACAGCTCCAGGCGTTTACGTTATAGACGGTAAAAAGGTGTTTGTTAAGTAAAACTGCATAATGCAGGGGTGGCCTGTTTCCACCCCTGCAAATATAAATTTTAGACATAAGGACATAAGTTCCATATTGTGGAACACGGACAACAATCTTGTTCTTCTGTCCAAAAGGATATGCCAACAATAAGTCAGCACGCGCCGGGCGCGTGCTGATTGCATATAAAAACATAATTGACAATGAATGATAATAAACGATTGCTGTCGCTCGATGTGTTGCGTGGATTAGACCTCTTTCTGCTTGTTGCTCTGCAACCGGTCTTGCGTCCAGTGCTTGTAGAGTTGAACTGTGAGGCACTCAATGATACGCTTCTCTATCAGTTCGACCACGCAGAGTGGGAGGGAATGAGATTGTGGGATTTGGTGATGCCACTGTTCCTTTTTATGTCGGGAGTTACAATGCCTTACTCGTTGCCGAAATACAGGACGCAGAACGGCAATATCAAAGTGTGGACACGTGTGCTTATACGCTTCGTTCTGCTCTTTATGCTTGGTATGGTGGTGCAGGGTAATATCCTAGCACTGAATCCTGATAGGGTGTATATTTACAGCAATACGCTACAAGCAATAGCCGTAGGTTATTTGTTGACGGTGCCAATGGTGCTGTATATGAAACCCAAACAACAGCTGTTATGTATAATGATGTTGTTGATTGTATATTCTATTCCAATGCATTGGAGTGGCGATTGGAGTGCGCAGGGTAACTTTGCTGCCGTGTTGGATAAGACAGTACTTGGGCGTTTCCGTGATGGAAGTGTTGTCGCTGCCGATGGAAATGTGCAGTTTGCCGGTTGGTATGATTATACTTGGATATGGAGTAGTATTACATTCTGTTGCACGGTCGCTTTGGGTAGTCTTGCCGGATATATTACAAAGAATGGAAACAACAACCGTGTGGCAACAGCACGTAATCTGTTGTTCTTCGGAGTGGCGTTGCTTGTTGCCGGTATGCTTGCCGGTGTATGGCAACCAATTGTGAAACGTATCTGGAGTGCCAGTTTTACGCTTTATAGTGCCGGATGGTGTTATCTGTTGTTGGCATTGTTCTATTGGTGGATTGATGTCAGACAACACACCGAAGGGTGGGGTTGGCTGCTGCTCTTCGGCTGTAATGCAATTTCCGCATATCTGTTAGGCGAAATAGTGGATTTTCGTAGTATTGCAGATTCTTTGTTTCACGGTATGGCACAATATCTTGATAATTGGTATCCGGTGCTCTTGACTTTTTGTAACAGTGTTATTCTGTTCTTTATATTAAAGATGATGTATAAGGCAAAACTGTTCTTGAAGGTATAAAGGATTTGCTAAAAAGCGAAAGCCGGTGTTATGCTATTCTGAAAATCGTTATCAGCTTCAAATTGACAGCGTGTTATAGCGCCTTTAGCCAAAAAGAACGACGGGAAAAATCTTTTGATTTTTCCCGTCGTTGTGATTCCGAAGCAATCAAAAGTGATTCCGTTGGGATTTACGCGGTTTTGTAAATAAACCTTATCACTTCTGTATTGTTGCTTGCTTTCGGCATTTCGGCCTTCTGATATGCTAAAAAACAGATTTTGAGTGGGATTTCTCTTTTTTCTTCGCTTGTTTTGCTACCTCTGTTGTCCTTATTTTATCTCGTTATTTTTAGTTTCTTATTGCAATGCTTTTAATACAAAGTACGCATATTAAAGTACGCATCGTTTGTTTGTTAGACAAAGGTAAGAAAATATATCTGTTCATACAAAATCAACAAACAGATTTAATTGTTCTTACATCAGACTTTTAGGAAGACTTTATTTCTATAAAGAAAATAAAGAAGGCACCAACAAACAAGCATATAGCAACACCACCAGCCAAGCGTATAATAATCCTCAGGCAGGAATTTTAGTATTCCACCGAACAAGGTATTGACAGGTTTTGAAAAGTCAATAAACTGCTGTGCAAGATATATTGTTATAGAGTTCATTCCTATCACACGAAAAGCGAAAGCCCACTTGCGACATCCAACAACATCCACCACAAGATAAAAAAGTGCGAAAAGCAACAAAGACCAACCTGCGGTACAGCATACAAAAGAACTGTTCCAGAGATTCTTGTTTATTGGAAGTACGATATTCCAAATATAACCGATTGCAAGCAATACAACTGATACGCCAAACATCACCGCAACCTTTTTGTATTCACTTGATACACTCTTTGAACGCACAAATTCACCTGTAAAAATGCCCAATAATGCTGTTACAATCGCTGGCAAGGTAGAGAGTAAACCTTCAGGGTCGTGTATTCCATTATGCAAAGTACCGGGCAACAGGCAACGGTCAATATAACCAATAAAACTGCCCTCCATAGAGAAAGATGAAGCCCCTTCCGGTGCATCAGGTGCCAACACCAATGCAAGTAAAGCCCAATACCCAAGCAGAATTATAGCAGAAAGCAACATCAGCCACTTACGCTTCAACCATATATATAGCAATGATGCAAACATCCAAGCAAGGCCAATTCGCCCAAGTACACTCGCATAGCGTAGCGTTTCAAAATCGAACTGCAACAATCCATTATACACCACACCCAGCAATACAAGTACCAGACCACGTTTCAACACTTTCAAAGAAATAGCACTCTTGGACTTACCAAGTGACAACTGCTTAGACATTGAAAAAGGAAACGAAATACCCGCAAGAAAAAGGAACAAAGGGAAAATCAGGTCATAGAAAGTAAAACCATCCCACTGCGAGTGCCCCATCTGCTCACCAAGAAATTTAAGATTTGGGAAAAGTGATGCAAGGCAAATGAGCACAACCTCACCGCCCATTATAAAGGACATATCAAAGCCACGCAGAACATCAAGTGAAAGTAAACGTCCATTCTTTTCTTTCATAATCCAAGCTTATTATCGTTTTTATAAAGTTCAATTACAGAGAAAATCACAGCGTATTTATCTCTTTAATTACACTATCAGGCTTTTCTACTATTTTCAGCAGTTTGTCTGCATCATATCCCATATAGTTGAAATATGTTTTGATTAAATCATAGTGCTTAACAATATATTGAGTACTTAAATTCTTCGATTTGTCAAAACAGATTGGCTCGTGATGTGCTATACGGTTACGCAGTTCTCGTATGGCACATAGGTCATTATATACCTCTTTCTGCGTTAATCCTTTTTTCTTATTTGGGAATATCTGCAATAGCGTTTTACCGCCTATCCTATAATTGTTTTTTGTGAAGAGGTAAGTCCAAAATCCAAAATTAAAGGTGGCAACCATCTTGTCTGCACTGTATATGCCTTTTTTGATGTATTCATTCTGTGCTTCTGCAATTTCTTTAGCATCATACGCGAGCAGCTTTCCGGGTGCAGTTGAGTTTACTATCCAATCTTTGTCATTGAATTGTTGTGAATAGTGATTGTGTATTGCATTTCGCAGTGCTATTTCAAACATTCCAATAACACCGAATAAACGTTGGCTTAACTTAAGGTTATGATGATATAGTTGTAAAGTCCTTTGTTTATTACCTTTTGCAACACGAAAATATTTGCCTATTCGTGCTTGTGATAATATAGATACTAATTCTTCGTATTTCATTATTGCTGTTCCTGATGTTCTTAACGATGACAAAGATAATGCTAAAAAGGTTAATTTGAGTATGGAATAAATAAAAGTAGTAATATCTCTTTGTTTATTTCAAACTTGTTCTTATCTTTGTGCCGTAAGACCCTGCTGTCCCTGCTGAAAAGCATACTTCAGGGTTATTGTTTTTTTATATAGGTATATGCTAGAGAGCGAGCAAACTATATAATCACAAAAAGAGGAAAAATCGATTCGATTTTTCCTCTTTTTGTGATTCCGAAGCGATTCGAACGCTTGACCCACGCCTTAGAAGGGCGTTGCTCTATCCAGCTGAGCTACGGAACCTACCTATGTACAAATAGAGCGTTTGCTCATTTGCGTTTGCAAAGATAGTGCGTTTATTTTTTTGAACCAAAGATTTTTTTGCATTTTTTTATCTGCCTTGTCAAATGGCAGCTGATTTTATCGCCTTATGCAAGTGTTAGCCCGCTTCTACTCAAATTCCTTGAGCGTTTTCTCTATAGCGTGCAGTGTTATGCCGCCACGGTGAAGCGTGAGGTGGCCTGCGTCCTGCATCTCGTTGAGGGCTTTTGAAATGTTTAGTCTTGTTTCGCACAGGAGTGTGGCCAGGCGTTCCATTTTAATGGATATATGCTTTTCGCCCTTTTGTGTTTCGCAGCGCGCAGCAATGAATTGGGTAATTCGTCCGGCCAGGTTGGTACTGTTGTAATTCCATATATTCTGCTCAATCAGTTGCGTCCTGCGGCAGATGATGTTCAGTAGATTTATTGTGAAAATGCTATGCTTGGACAATTCGCCAAAAAGATGTTGCTTGTCTATCAACAGTATTGTGCAGTTGTCTTTTGCTATGTAATCTCTTTGGTACTTGGTGTCGTAACCGAATGTGGAATGGGCCTCTATTGGTGTTGGGGCAAAAAGTTCTTCGGTTATGGAATATGTCCTGTCCGGTGCATTGGCAAAACTTGAGAGCCTTCCTTGTATAAGGATTATGAATTTGTCGCATTTTTCTCCTTTACGGAAAATGACATCGCCGTCGCCATATCGTTTGAAATCGAAAGTTACCTTGCCTAGGATTGCTGTTATATCGTCCTTGCTCATACCTTGAAAATAAGGTAGGCGTAAAAGTGATTCATACATTCTTTTGCGGTGTTTTTTTATTTAACTGCTAAGTTAGGTAAATAGTACATTTATGGCATATCTTTTTGTATTTTTTAACCATTATATTACAAAAGACGTGTTTCTTTTGCTTTGCATTGTACAGCCTTTTTGTAACATAATTTGTGAAAAAAGTATTTTTATAACAAAAATATCGTATATTCGCATTGTTCTTTAGAATTTGAACTCATTTAAATATACCTTAATATGAAAAGACATTTACTATCCGTAGCTGTTGCGCTTTTTTCGATAGGAGCAATGGCTCAGAGTGTGCCTACACACGCTATGTACGTGGATAATGGCACACCCGACAACATCGTGACTGCCCTTAGCAAATGGGAACCTGGCAAACCGTGGAACGGCGATGCAAGCTACGTCGACGAGAATTTCTGGATTTCACGTGTACCCTTGAAAAACCGTTTCCGTCCGGGCGACCAGGCAAACGATGCTCTCAACGACGAGAACAACAAGAACTTCTGCTGGATGGCTCCCACCGGTGAGATGACAAAGAAGTGGGGTGCTCTGCCACGTTACAATTTCGATGGCGACAACTTCAACATGTGGCAGTATGTCGACATCCACTCGAACTGGACAAACGGTTTTTGGCGTGTGCCCGGTGCGTTCAACGATGTTGCGCACAAGAACGGTGTAAAGACCGGTTGTACCTACTTCATTGACTGGGGTACTGCGGTGAACAATACCAGTGAGCCGGGAAAGACTCTCTATGACTTGGCTGCAACAGGTAGCAACTCATACGGCGACAAGTACAAGTATTCTCGTAAGCTCATCCAGTTCCTCAAATACTATGGTATCGATGGTCTCTGCTTCAACCCCGAGGGTTATTGGGGATTACAGGTGTACAACCGCTTCATTCCTTTCCTTGCCGAGTGTCACAAGATTGCCAAGGAACTGAACCATCCTTTCCACGTGGATTGGTATGCCTTCGTTACCAATAACGGTAGTTTGAGCGACAACGGCTGTAAACTGAACAGCAACAACCAGAACTGGTTCCACCATACATCTACCGACCAGCCTGTAACAGATGTCTACTTCCTTAACTACAACTGGACCGAGGGTGGTTTGGCCGAGAGCGCCCAGACTGCAAAGAATCTTGGCCGTTCTACATTTGACGTATACGCCGGCTTTGATATGCAGGGCCGTGGCTACGGAAAGAACGGCAATGCGGGTTGGACTGCTTTGATGCGTCAGCCTGTGAGCGTTGTCGTTTGGGGTGCCCACGACCGTAATGCTCTTTACATCTCTTCAACCGAGGGTGGTCAGAGCGACTATGCTGTGCAGAACGAGTACCAGAAGAAGCAGGAGATGCTCTTCTCGGGCGGTAACCGCAATGTGCTCAATATGCCCGGGTTGACCGATGCCAATGTGACTTCATCTTATAGTGCCCTCAAGGATTGGCACGGTTATGCAACAGCTGTCATAGAGCGTTCTACACTTGACGAACTTCCTTTTGTGACACGCTTCAACTTGGGTAACGGCCGTTTCTTCAACAAGGAGGGTGTTACAACCTGGAATCACAAGTGGTACAACTATGGTATGCAGGATTTGCTCCCGACCTGGCGTTGGTGGGTTGACAATGGTGACGGCAAGACAGTGCCTGCCGATGCTGTAAACCTCGACTTCTGCTACGACGACGCTTGGTTCGCAGGTTCTTGCTTGAAAATTCACGGCGCTACACAGCGTTCTGATGTTCGCCTCTTTGCAACAAAGTGGAATGTTGAGGCTGCAGACGATGAGTTCCGCCTTGTATTCAAACCAAAGAGTGCTGCAACTAATCTTGAACTGATGGTTGCGAAAGAGAATGGCGAGAACAACTTTGTATATATCCCTGTTGCAGGTGATATCAAGGCCGGTGAGTGGAACGAGGTTGTAATCAAGGCTTCCGAGGTCGGTCTTGCTGCCGGTGATGTAATTGGTTGTGTTGGTCTCTCGGTAAAGGATACCAACGCTGCATACGAGGTTCTTCTTGGTGAGTTCGCTTTCGTTCCTGCAAGCTTCAATGAGCAGCCACAGACTCCTACAATCACTCACGCTGAGGTGATGAAACGCTACTACAACCGTGCCGACATAAAGCTTGTGTGGTCAATGCCTACACCTGCTACACGTCCTGCCGAGTATGATGGCTGCCCTGTATACAACGAGGAGGTTGGTGCTTGGTACTATGAAATATATGTAAAGCAGGAGGGTCAGGAGACTCTGCTTACAACAACCACTTCTTGGGCTGCATACGTTGTTGATGCAACCTTGATTCCAAAAGTTGACAAGTTGCAGATTGGTGTGCGTGCCGTGGGTAAGGATGGCCGTGCAATGAGTGACATTGTGTGGAGCCAGGAGATTCAGGAGCCTTTGACAATGATTGAAACCCTCACTGTCGACAAGGCGATTATCAAGCCGGGCGAGGAGTTTACTATCGGTTTCGAGGATCCTAACCACGCAACAGCTACATTCGCAATCTATGATGCGCTCACAGACCAGAGAGTGGCTCAGTCAGAAAGCGGTGTACTTACCTTTACAACATCGTTGCCAAGTGTGGGCAGCTATGATGTCAAGGTGAAAACCGGCGGAACTGTACTTACAAACCGTTCACTTATCCTTGTTACTCCCGAGGAGACCGGTCGTCTTCCACAGATTAATGATATCGCATCCGATGTCACCGAAGTTTCCGGCCCCGACCAGGAGGTGAATTTTACTGCCGATATAGCAACAGGTACTGAGTATGACGGTGCTCCTTGTAGCGTTTCAAGATCATTGCATATGTACGAGCCATACCAGTTTACGGTTGATGCTGCAGTGATGAACGAATATAATAATACATCATTTGCTCTTTGGTTCAAGGTAGAGAAGTTTGAGCACGCATCTTTGGGTACTTTGCTTATGACAAAGGTTAACCGTAACTATAACAATACCTGGACCGAGAATGTATGGGGTGAGATGTGGACTGCCATCCGTCCTGCCGGCTATGCCAAGAACAACAATATCGGCCGCGACAATGCCGAGAACGAGTTGTCGCTCTGTGCTGATGCTCCTCCTGCAGGAACCGGCAACTATGAGCATAATAATGATGTCGATATTCTCTCTAACGGATATAGCCTTATGCCGGGTGTATGGTATCACGTTTGTGCAGTGAAGTCGGGTCGAAATCTGACACTATATCTTAACGGTAAGGAGATTGCAAACGGAACATCACGCGGTGCAGGTCCAAAGAACTGGCGTGGTGCCAAGTTCTATGTGGGCGGTTCAATGACTAACCTTGCAAGCTTGACAGGTTGGGTAGATGAGGTGCAGATATGGAGCAAGGCGCTCACAGCCGATGAGGTCAAGCGTGCGATGAGAGGTTATGCAACCGCTCCAACAAACCTTGAGGGCTACTTCACATTCGAGGAGACAATGACCGATGGCGAGGGAAATATCTACTTCCCCAATAAGGGTCAGAATGCAGCTGCTGTTCCCGGCGGTTATATGACAACCGGCAAGGAAGAGAACGGCTTTACTACAGACTACAAGCAGAACCAATTGATTACAGCTCCAGGTGTGCCAATGCTCACAGGTAGTTATCCTGTTAATTATGAGTCTACGAAGTGGATGATTGAGGGCGCACGTGTGAACGCTTCGACAGATACAACTGCAAGTGCAACATACAACAGCGGCGACGGCAAGTTTCCAATCACAGTTGTTGCTACCAACTCTTGGGGCTCTGCAACAAAGACCATCACCGACTATATGGTTGTAACCTCTATTGAGGATGTAAATGCCGAGGCCGGTTATATGGTTTATCCGAAACCTTTCGAGGGTACAGCCAATGTGCTGTTTGCCGAGGATGGCTTGTTTGAGGTTGCTGTATTTGCTGCCGATGGCAAGTTGGTTGCAAACGATGCCTTTGAAGTTCGTGCAGGTGAACTCCGCGAGATTTCGCTTGCATCGGCTGAGCCTGGTGTATATGTAGTGGTGATTATGAAGGAGGGTGTAGCAGTGCGCTCATTCAAAATAAAGAAGTAAATGACTGAAAAGCGAATAGTATAGTCTTTTTATTCATTTACTTATAAAAGAGATATGGAGGGTGGTTCTTGAACCACCCTCCTGCTGTATTATTTAAGGTACGCGCGTGTGTGGGTATGTTGTGGATAAAAAAACTCTCCATCTTTTGCTATTGCCGTTAACTTGCATTAACTTCGCACTCTATAACGATTTGTTTGTTGCAGATGCAGGAACGCAAGGAGAAATATGATTTAGTGTCGGTTGTGGGGCCAACTGCTTGTGGCAAGACCTCTTTGGCGGTGAAACTGGCTTTGGCTGTTCCCGGTGCGGAAATAATCAGTGCCGACAGTCGACAGGTCTATCGCGGTATGGATATAGGTACCGGAAAGGATATAGCCGAATATACCTGTGATGGCGTCACTGTTCCATCGCATCTGCTTGATATTGTCGATGCCGGTGAAAAGTACAATCTCTTTGAATTTCAACGCGACTTTCTACAATCCTATGAGGATATAAGGCATCGTGGCGGTTTCCCTATTATGTGCGGTGGCAGTGGACTTTATGTGGAATCTGTGCTGAAAGGGTATCGCCTTTTGCCGGTACCCGAGAATCCGGCTTTGCGTGCTGCCCTTGAGGAAAAAACTCTTGAAGAACTCACAGCTCTGTTGGCTACATACAAGCAGTTGCATAACAATACCGACACCGATAACAAGAAACGTGCAATACGGGCTATTGAGATTGAGGAGTATTATAGGACTTGTCCTGTTGAGGAGAGATATTTTCCGCAGATAAATGCTTTGACGATAGGCGTGCAGGTTGATAGAGAGGTGCGTCGTGAAAGGATTAGCCGTCGTCTGCGTGAACGCCTTGATTGCGGAATGGTTGAAGAGGTTAGGCGTTTGCTTGATAGTGGGCTCGAACCTGAGCAGTTGATATATTATGGTTTGGAATATAAGTATCTGACACTATACCTTACCGGCAAGATGGGGTATGACGAAATGGTGAGTGGGCTGGAGATTGCAATCCATCAGTTTGCCAAACGACAAATGACTTGGTTCCGCGGTATGGAGAAACGTGGAGTGCAGATACATTGGATTGATGCCTCCCGCTCTGTTGATGAGATGGTGGAGCAGATAAAAACAATGATGTATGAGTGAGGCCAGAAATAGAAATAGGCGTCGTTGGGGAATAATATATTCTCCAAAGATTGGTGCAACCAGGCCAATGGGGCGCTGGAAGGAAATCAGCGAATATCTTGCAGAAAAGGAGGTCGCGTATGACTTCTTTTGCGCAGGCTCGGCCAATGATGTGGAATGTCAGGCACTCAAATATGCAAATAATGGCTTTGATACTGTCGTTGTTATCGGTGGCGATGGTGCTCTGCAAGATGCTTTGAATGGACTGTTGGCATCGGGTAGAGCAAACGAGGTTGCTCTTGGCATTGTTCCCAACGGAATTGAAAACGATTTTGCATCATATTGGGGACTGTCGTTCAAGGATTATAAGATGGCGGTGGATAGTATCATTGCAGGGCGTGTCCGCAAGGTCGACGTGGGCTGCTGTTGTTATTATAAGGACGGTGTTGAAGTAAAACGCTATTTTATCAATGTCCTCAATGTCGGTTTGTCGGCGAATATTGTTGCCCTCGCCAATAAAAAAAGTACTATCTTTGCAAAGATTATATATCGCTTCAGGGCATTGTTGCACCTGTTGTTTCGTAGGCAGAATTTCAATATGAAGTTCAGACTCAACAATCAACTTGTGGACAGGAAGTTTATGATGCTATGTATAGGAAATTCCACAGGCTACGGAATGACACCGAGTGCGGTTCCCTATAATGGTTGGATGGACGTGTCTGCGATAAGGATGTCGCCGTTCCTCGGCGTGTTGAAGGGGCTGCAGATGGTGACCCGGCGACGCATCCTTAATTTTGAGCTGGTAGAACCTTTTAGAACCACCGAGATTGAGATAGAGTCAGTAGGTGGTGCCGGCCTTGGAATTGACGGCCGTCCTTTTGCTCCCACATTCCCGTTGCTGGTGACTGTGGAACCTGAAAAATTGAATTTAATAATACCAACTAAAATAAAGAAACGGTTATGACAATAAGAGATTTGACATCTACCGAGAATTTTTTCTTGCTTGCCGGCCCTTGTGTCATTGAGGGTGAGGATATGGCGATGAGAATTGCTGAACGTGTTGTTTCCTTGACATCGGAAAGAAATATTCCTTATGTTTTCAAGGGTTCATACCGCAAGGCCAATCGCTCCCGTCTTGATTCGTTTACCGGTATCGGTGATGAGAACGCTTTGCGTGTGTTGCGCCGCGTGCGCGAAACATTCAATATTCCTGTCGTGACGGATATCCATTCGGCCGAGGAGGCTGAGATGGCTGCCGAATATGTTGATATATTGCAGATTCCGGCATTCCTTTGCCGACAGACCGATTTGCTGACGGCTGCTGCAAAGACCGGACGTATTGTAAATATCAAGAAAGGTCAGTTCCTTTCGCCCGAAGCTATGAAATACGCTGCCGAGAAGGTGGTTTCAGAAGGTGGCGCAGGAAACGTGATGCTTACAGAGCGCGGAACGACATTCGGCTATCAGGATCTGGTGGTTGATTTCCGGGGTATTCCACAGATGCGAAAATTCGGATATCCGGTGGTGATGGACATAACACATTCGTTGCAGCAACCTAATCAGACAGCCGGTGTTACAGGCGGTATGCCCGAAATGATAGAAACGATTGCAAAGGCGGCCATTGCTGTTGGTGCTGATGGCTTATTTATTGAAACTCACGAGAATCCGGCTGTCGCAAAGAGTGATGGTGCCAATATGCTTCGTCTTGACCTGCTTGAAGGTCTGCTCGATAAACTCATAAGGGTTAGAGAAGCCGTGAGATAAACGAGCTTTTTCCATCATATTGCCTCCGCAAAATTGCGGAGGTTTTTTTATGCGCTCATCTGATTTCAAGGTATCTGCCATTGCTTTTTGGCTATTTTTATGGGTATTTGTAAGCCTTTTTGCATTTTTTTATGTTTTTTATTAAAAAACCCTCTTTCAACTTGTAACTGAATTTAATAATACTTATATTTGGGGGTGTGATAAGAAATTTAGTTATAATCATATAAATAGTACGAGATGAGTTATTTGCGATTCGAAAAAACGCTGATGACGAACTTGGAGGAGTCGTTGCAGAAGGAGATTTTGAGAACAAACCGCTCGGGTGCATACCATTGCTCGACAATTGTCGACTGTAATACCCGTAAGTACCACGGATTGTTGGTTGTTCCAATCCCCGAACTCGACGATGAAAACCACGTGCTGTTGTCGTCGCTTGATGAAACTGTTGTTTTGCACGGTGCAGAGTTCAATCTTGGCCTGCACAAGTACAATGCCGACAATTTCGCTCCACGCGGCAACAAGTATATCCGTGAGTTCGCCTGGGAGCGAGTACCAACCACAATATATAATGTGGGTGGTGTTTGGCTTAAAAAAGAGAAAGCCTTTGTGCATCACGAGAACAGAATTCTTATTCGTTACACCTTGTTGAAGGCAAACACTGCTGTTACATTGCGTCTGCGCCCGTTCTGTGCGTTCCGCAGTGTTCGTGAATATACACACGAGAACAACATTGCCGACCGTAGCTACAAGGAGGTTGAGAATGGTATCAGTATGAAGATGTATGCCGATTACCCTAACCTCTATATGCAGCTCAACAAGAAGAATGAATTTGTCTACCAGCCCGATTGGTATCGTGGAATTGAGTATGTAAAAGAACTTGAGCGCGGCTACGACTTTAACGAGGATCTGTACGTTCCTGGTTATTTCGAGGTCAAGATGAAAGCCGGTGAGAGCATTGTCTTCTCGGGCGGTGTATCTCCAATGACATCACGCACAATGAAGGCTGCGTTTGAGCACGAAGAGGCAATCCGTGACCCACGTGATAACTTCATGCACTGTATGCAGTGTGCCGGAAACCAGTTCTTCAACGTACAGGGCGAGCATACATATATCCTCGCAGGTTATCCTTGGTTCAAGTGCCGTGCACGTGACCTCTTTGTGTCACTTCCCGGTCTTACACTCTCGCAAGGACACGTTGATGAGTTTGAAAGGGTAATGAAGACCGCTACCATAGCCATCAATGATTTTATCAATGGCAAGGTAAGTGATTGCAAGATATATGAGATGGAACATCCCGATGTACTCTTGTGGTGTGTATGGGCTCTCCAACAGTATGCCAAGGAGTGCAGCATCGAGGCTTGTCGCGACAAGTATGGCGATTTGTTGATGCGTATATACGACTATGTCCGTAACAACAAACATAGCAACTTGCGTGTTGCCCAGAATGGCTTGCTCGCTACAAACGGTCGCGACAAGGCGGTGACTTGGATGAACTCTACAGCGAACGGCCGTCCTGTTGTTCAGCGCACTGGCTATGTTGTGGAAATCAATGCTTTGTGGTATAATGCCTTGAAGTTCATTGAGGAGATGGCTGTGCTGATGAACAATGTCGATGTACAGAATTCGCTTGTTCGTCTTATCGCGCTCTCGGGCAAGGCTTTTGTTGATGTGTTTGTCAATGAATATGGCTATTTGTATGACTATGTCGATGGTGACTATGTTGACTGGAGTGTTCGTCCGAATATGATTTTTGCCGTTGCGCTCGACCACTCGCCACTTGACTCAAAGCAGAAGAAGAAAGTCCTTGACACTGTAACAAAGGAGCTTCTCACTCCTCGCGGATTGCGCTCGCTCTCACCAAAGAGTGTAGGTTACAATCCTAACTATGTAGGCCCTCAGATACAGCGTGATTATGCATATCATCAGGGTACTGCTTGGCCTTGGCTCGGTGGTTTCTACTACGAGGCTTACCTCAAGATATACAAGTTGAGCGGCGTTTCTTTTGTCCAACGTCAGATGATTGGATACGAGGATGAGATTGTTCAGCACTGTATCGGTTCAATACCCGAGGTGTTCGATGGTAACCCGCCTTTCAAAGGACGTGGTGCGGTGGCTTTCGCTATGAACGTGGCCGCAATCCTCAGAACAAGCCAGATACTAAAACAGTACGAATCTAAAATGGAGGGATAATATATATGAAAGTATTAATGTTCGGTTGGGAGTTCCCCCCTCATATTTCGGGTGGACTCGGTACGGCAAGCTATGGACTTACAAAGGGTTTCGTCCAGCAGGGCGATGTCGAGATTAAGTTCTGTATTCCCAAACCATACGGCGATGAAGACAACAGCTTCCTGAGGATTGTGGCAATGAACTCTGTGCCCATAGTGTGGAAGGATGTCAATAGGGACTATGTCGATGCCCGCATCGGTAAGGTGATGACTCCCGAGGAGTATTACCGCTACAGGGAACACATATATAGCGATTTTAGCTATATGCACACCAATGACCTCGGTTGTATGGAGTTTGCAGGCGGTTATCCCGACAATCTTCACGACGAGATCAATAACTACTCGATAATTGCAGGTGTAGTTGCACGTACAGAAGAGTTTGATATTATTCACTCGCACGACTGGTTGACCTATCCTGCCGGCATACACGCAAAGCAGGTATCAGGTAAGAAACTTGTGATTCACGTGCACGCTACCGACTTTGACCGTAGTCGTGGTAATGTGAACCCTACTGTGTATGCAATTGAGAAGAATGGTATGGACAATGCCGACCACATCTTCTGCGTGAGTGAGCTCACACGCCAGACTGTCATTCACAAGTATCATCAGCACCCAAGCAAGGTATCGACATTGCACAATGCCGTTACTCCGCTTGAGCAGGAAATTCTTGACATCGTGCCAAAGAAGATTCCAAACGAGAAGGTGGTTACATTCCTTGGACGTATTACAATGCAGAAGGGTCCGGAATACTTTGTTGAGGCAGCTGCACAGGTGCTGAAAAAGACAAAAAATATCCGTTTCTGTATGGCCGGTAGCGGTGATATGATGAACGATATGATACGTCTTGTGGCACAACGCGGTATCTCCGATAGATTCCACTTCCCCGGTTTTATGCGTGGTCGTCAGGTGTATGAGTGCCTCAAAGCCAGTGATGTGTATATTATGCCATCGGTTAGTGAACCGTTCGGTATTTCTCCGCTCGAGGCTATGCAGTGCGACGTTCCTACTATAATCTCTAAACAGTCGGGTTGTGCCGAGATTCTTGACAAGTGTATCAAGACCGATTATTGGGATATAAACGCTATGGCCGATGCCATCTATTCAATATGCAACAACGAGTCGCTCTATGAATATCTGAAGGTAGAGGGACGCAAGGAGGTTGACAGCATCACTTGGGAAGATGTGGCGTTGAAGCTGAGAAGAATGTATGAAAAAGTATTGGGTTGGTAATAATTAAAATCAAAGAAATAATATGAAAACAATTTGTTTCTATTTCGAATTGCATCAAATCAGACAGTTGAAACGCTATCGTTTCTTCGATATAGGTAGTGACCACTACTACTATGATGATTATGCTAACGAGAGTATGACAATGGAGCTTGCCGAGAAATCTTATGTTCCGGCATTGCAGACAATGCTTGAGATGATACGTGAGAGTAACGGTGCTTTTAAGGTTGCTTTCTCTGTATCGGGTGTTGGTCTTGAGATGCTTGAGTTGTATGCTCCACAGGTTATTGAGTTGTTGCACGAAATCAACAAGACCGGTTGCTGCGAATTCCTTTGCGAGCCTTACTCACACGGTCTCTCTTCATTGGCATCGAAAGAGGTATTTATGGAAGAGGTTATGCGTCAGAACCGCAAGATTAAGGAGCTTTTTGGTAAAAAACCAAAAGTATTGCGTAATTCTGGTCTTATCTATTCTGACGAAATCGGTGAGATGGCATCACAGATGGGCTTCAAGGGTATGTTGTCAGAGGGTGCAAAGCACATCCTCGCTTGGAAGAGCCCACACTTTGTCTACAACTGCGCGTTGGCTTCAAACTTGAAGTTGTTGCTTCGTGACTATAAGCTATCTGACGATATTTCATTGCGTTTCTCTAACCCTGAGTGGAGCGAGTATCCTTTGTTCGCTGAAACATATATCGATTGGATTTCACAGTTCCCCGAGGAGGAGAAGGTTATCAACATCTTCATGAACCTTTCTGCTATCGGTATGGCTCAGCCATTGGAGTCGCATATCCTTGACTTCCTCAAGGCATTGCCTGCTTGTGCAGCCGATAAAGGCATAACATTCTCTACACCGTCAGAGGTTATCGACAACCACAAGTCTGTTGGTCCACTCGAAGTACCATATCCACTCTCTTGGATGGACGAGGAGCGCGACGCAAGTTCTTGGTTGGGTAATACTTTGCAGCGTGAGGCTTTCAGCAAGCTATATAGTGTGGCAGAGCGTATTATGCTCACCGACGATAAGAAGTTGAAGCAGGATTTCGACTATCTGCAGGCTGCCGAGAACCTTCGTTTTATGACTACAAAGCAGAATGGTATTATCACAGAACGTTGTATCTATGAATCGCCATACGATGCGTTCACTAACTATATGAATATCTTGGGTGACTTCCTTGCTCGTGTGCGTGCACAATATCCCGATATGGACAATGAGGAGCTTGGTGCATTGCAGCAGATGATTGACAACCAGGAGGTTGAAATCATTCAGCTCGAGGCCGAGGTTGAGCAGTTGAAGACCAAACTTGCAGCAAAGGAGAAGAAAGCAGCAAAGAAAGCAGCTGTTGCAGAAGAGCCTGTTGCTGAGGAGAAACCAAAGAGAAAGTGTGTTAGAAAGCCAAAGGCAGAATAATAGACTTGATACTTATCAAAAATCATCGGCAGAACAGTTGTTCCGCCGATGATTTTTTTTATATTGATATATCACGTAATGATAAAACAAAAATGGCGGCTTGAGCCGCCATTTTTGTTTATAATCAATCGTTGAATTTACTTGTTATGATTTCGATTGGAATATTGTGCTGCGTTCCACCACGCAGGCGTATGCTGCTTATGCTGATGTCGTGGCTTATCTTTACTAATGTGCCGTTTGAATCGGATGTCGTGCTCACAGGAATGAGGACAATCTTGTTCCAGTCAGGGTTTTCAGCTTCCCAATTGCTGTTGCTGGCAGTACCATCCATGTACTCCTTATAACATACCTTGATAAGGCTGGCAACGTTGCTGAATGTGTATTCGTTTGTGCTGGATGCAAAACTTGTTATATATGATGTCTTGTTGTCTGCAATTTTATTCTTCAAGAAGAATTTGTACATATCGCACTTTCTAACCATCAGCAGTGTTTTGTGTGGAGTTCTTGTATAGCCTGCTGTTTCGTTGTAGCGTGTGAAGGTTATCTTTGCCGAGTTGATTGTATCGCAATTTTCTACAATTTCAGTGATTGGCAAAGTTACCTCGGTGTACAGGCCGGCCGGTGTCTTCAAATATGTGTGCACCTGTTCGTTTGCAAGCGGTGTGAGGTCGTCGTTGTCGAAGTTGTTGACCTGTAAAACCTCTTTTCCTGAATAGAATGGTGCAGATAGTGCCTGTATGGAGTCTTTCTGGCCCGAACTGCTCTCTATATAATGCTTGAAGCCAATGTCAAGACGTGCACGGTAGATTTTGAGAACTGTTCCGTCACCTTGTGTACACTTTACATATAGTCCTTTGAAGATTTCCTTGATGAAGACCTCTGAATTTGCGAAATACTCCTTACCGATGTGGTTCCCTTCGCTGTCCTTTTCGTAATATTTGCTTATGAAATTGTTACCGATGCGGTTTGGCAAAGTAATCTCGATATGTCTTGAATAGTTGTCACCATTGAGGATTGTATCGTGGAGAGTGTAGTCCACGACGTTGTATGTCTTTTTTGCCAAAGGCTCATCGTCAGGGTTGTAGAACTGCTCCGGGGTGAGATTGGTGTAATATGGTGTTCCCTCCTCAAGTGTGTAGTCGAGTTCATAGACTTCGCATTGCATTGAATTGAGTGAGTCACCATAGAATTCCTCAAAGTAGAGGCGTAGTTTGGTGTATGTGGCAGAGTCGCCTACTACACCGCCTTCGGGGAAGCCATAGTCTTCGTTGCAGCCGAATTGTGTGATGAAATCTGATGTAAAAACAGTTCCTGACTCTTCATCGGTGTAACGTCCAAGATATACCTCGTTGGTGTTTGCAAGAATGGAGTCGTTTGCCATTATTGTCTTGCTGGTGGCATTGAAGGTCTTTGTCTCGGCTGTGATTATGTCCTTTTCGGGGATGATGCTGCTGCCGACAGACTCTGTATTGTCGTCGCACTGTACAAATGTGAGCAGTGTGAATATTGCCGATAATATGTATGTCAGTTTTTTCATATTTCTTGTTAAGGATTACAAATAAAGGTTAACGTGAGGTGCATTTATTAATCAAGCAACACCTTTTGTGGCATTGCTTGATGGTGTGTTGTTATCCCATAACTTTGTCATAGAAGTCGTTGCAGGCTGTTGCATACATCTCTTCGCCGCATCGTGGCTGTATTGGTTTGCCAAGCGATTCTGCGTAATCAATGATTTCCTGAGGTATGTTATCGCCGTTTACTATCACACCGTCGCAGTGTCTGATAGCCAATTTTGCAAGCTCTGTGTATGAAATTGGGGCTTTGATTTCTCCGGTCAAATCCTCCTGTAAGTCGTTGTTGAAAATCTTTTCAGGGAAATTGTCGGGGAAATTGGTCTTGAAATTCTCGTCGTAGAGCGAAATGACAATCTTGGAATCGCGGAATGATGGCTCTTCCTTGTATATGCTCTTTATATACAATGGTACCAGTGCCGAAATCCAACCGTGGCAGTGTATGACTTCGGGGCACCAACGTAATTTCTTTACTGTTTCAAGAACACCGCGCGCAAAGAAAATAGCTCGCTCGTCATTGTCACAATAGTCATTGCCGTCGCTGTCACTTGTCATTAGTCTGTTGTGGAAGTAGTCATCGTTGTCAATGAAATATACCTGCATACGTGCTGCCTGCAACGATGCGACCTTTATGATAAGCGGGTGGTCGGTGTCGTTGATGATAAGGTTCATTCCTGACAGACGTATTACTTCGTGCAACTGATTACGTCTTTCGTTTATGTTACCCCATTTGGGTGTGAAAATCCTGATTTCCTTACCTAAGTCCTGTGTGGCCTGTGGCAAGTTGCGACCAATGGTAGCCATTGGTGATTCAGGTACAAATGGTGTGATTTCCTGAGAAATAAATAAAATCTTGTTTGCTTTCATCTTTAATCAATCACGAGTGTAGTTCGTACATTGCAAAATTACAAAAAAAATGCCAAACAGGCAAGATTAAAACTCTGTTTTAATGGTTTTTGTGACAAATAGTAACTGATTTATGCCGTTTTGTCTATGAATTATAATGGCGGATGTTTGTGATGGCACCCGGAATGTTTCTAATTGTTGTAGCCGGGGTGGAATATTTTTATTTTATTATTTCTTTTTATGCTTATTTGTTTGTTACTTTGCAGTCGCAAATGAAAACAGGTGTCAGATATCAAAAATTCATTGAGAAATGAAGGTTGTAAGTACTATAAAGGAGTTGAAAAGTCTTCTTGATGATTTTCGCACAAAAGGGGAAACTATTGGTTTTGTTCCTACTATGGGAGCGTTGCACAATGGACACGCTTCTCTTGTTGAACGTTCAGTGGGTGAGAATGATGTTACAGTAGTCAGTGTCTTTGTTAATCCTACTCAGTTTAATGATAAGAATGACCTTAAGAACTATCCCCGTACTCTTGATGCTGATTGTGCCTTGCTCGAGAAGGTGGGAGCATCGGTGGTTTTTGCTCCGACTGTTGAGGAGATGTATCCCACAGAAGATACTCGCCAGTTCTCTTTTGCTCCGCTCGACACTGTGATGGAGGGTGCTTGCCGTCCTGGCCATTTTAACGGAGTTGCACAGATTGTGAGTAAACTTTTCTATGCCGTAGAGCCTCATAAGGCCTATTTTGGCGAGAAGGATTTTCAACAGCTTGCGATTATACGTGAGATGGTGCGCCAGCTCGCTTTTGATATTGAGATTGTCGGGTGTCCCATTGTGCGCGAAGAGGATGGTCTGGCTATGAGTAGCCGTAACACCTTGCTTACCGATGATGAGCGTGAGCGTGCATTGACGCTATCAAGCACTCTTTTTGCAAGTGCCGACTTTGCAAAGGTCAACACCCTTGCGGCGACAAAGGCTTTTGTTGAGGATATGATAAACGATACTCCCGGACTTGAATTGGAGTATTATCAGATTGTAGACGGTAATACATTGCAACAGATAGAGGAGTGGGGCGACAGCGACTATGTCGTGGGGTGTATCGCGCTGTTCTGCGGTAAGATAAGATTGATTGACAATATAAAATATAAGGAGGTAAAGTAAAATGTTGCTTCAGATGCTAAAATCCAAAATCCATTGTGCTACTGTTACAGAAGCTAATCTTCATTATATGGGAAGCATTACTATCGATGAAGCTCTGATGGATGCTGTAGGGTTGCTCGAGGGTGAACAGGTTCACGTTGTGAATAACAGTAATGGTGAGCGCATTGTTACATATACAATCAAGGGTGAGCGTGGCTCGGGCGTCATTTGCCTGAACGGTGCAGCTGCGCATAAGTTCCAGCCGGGTGATGTGGCCATTATCATGGCGTATGCTACAATGACACCCGAGGAGGCTGCCGTGTTCAAGCCAAAGGTCGTGATACCGGATAGACACAATAGAATATAATATTTATATGTTCTTATAAACAGACGAGGGCAACCGTTGGTTGCCCTCGTCTGTTTATTGTCGTGTCTGTATGATTACTCAAGCACCACAAGTACTGCGCCGTCGGCTACGGTGTCGCCCTTTGCTACCTGTACGGCAATGACTTTTCCATCGCGGTCGGTGTTGATGTTGTTCTCCATCTTCATAGCTTCGAGTACTACTACTGTCTGGCCTTTTGCAACAGTGTCGCCGACATTTACTTTTACGTCAATTATTACGCCTGGCAGCGGAGTCTTGATACTGTAACCGCCTACCGGTGCTGCGGCTGTGGCCGGTTTTGCTGCCGGTGCCGGTTTTGCTGCCGGTGCAGGTGCTGCTGCCGGCTGGACTTTTATAACGGGTTTTTCCTCAACAGGCTTTTCCCACTCGACAGTGTACTCTGTGCCATTGACTGTTACCTTTGCAACTGTGTCGCAAACTTCATTTATGGTAACATTGTATTTGTTGCCCTCTATTGTATATTTATACTCTTTCATCGATTTATTTGTTTAGGTTATTCCAATGTTTGTTTGTGTATGTTATGGTGAGCACACCGCTCTCGTTGTCGTGGACGTTGTCGCCCATATATGCTGACAGAGCCATTGATATGGCTGCTATCACTGCGCCGTCAATCTTGTTGTTTTCCATAATGAGAGTTTTTATAGAGGAATATTTCCGTGTTTCTTCTTTGGCAAATCCTGACGCTTGCTCTCGAGCTGTGCAAGGGCGCGTATCACACGGAAACGTGTGTTGCGTGGCTCAATGACATCGTCGATATAACCATATTTCGCTGCCTGATAGGGGTTGGCAAACAGACGGTTGTATTCGGCCTCCTTCTCTGCGATGAATGCCTTGGGGTCTTCGGCCTCCTTTGCCTCCTTTGCATACAGGACTTCGGCTGCTCCTGCTGCACCCATAACGGGAATCTCGGCACTTGGCCAAGCATAATTGAGGTCGGCGCGCAACTGTTTGCAGGCCATGACGATGTGCGAACCTCCGTATGATTTGCGTAGTGTTACGGTTACTTTTGGTACAGTGGCCTCTCCGTATGCATAGAGAAGCTTTGCTCCGTGCAGGATTACTGCATTGTATTCCTGTGCTGTGCCAGGCAGGAATCCCGGAACGTCAACGAGGGTTACAAGTGGGATGTTGAATGCGTCGCAGAATCGTACGAAGCGTGCACCCTTGCGCGATGAGTTGCAGTCGAGCACTCCTGCATATTTGCAGGGCTGGTTGGCTACTATACCCACGGACTTGCCGTTCATCCTTGCGAAACCGACAATGATGTTTTGTGCGTAGTCGCGATGCACTTCAAGGAATTCGCCGTTGTCGACAATTTCGGCAATTACGCGGTACATATCGTATGCTTGGTTTGGATTGTCGGGGATTATTGTGTTCAGTACATCACTTGTACGGTTGATAGGGTCGGTACATGGTACTTCGGGAACGCTCTCCATGTTGTTCTGCGGTATGTAGCTCATCAATTTACGGATAAGAGCCAAGCCCTCTTCCTCGGTCTGTGCTGTAAAGTGCGTTACTCCCGATTTGCTTGCGTGCACGCTTGCGCCGCCAAGCTCCTCTTGAGTGACAACCTCGCCGAGTACGGTCTTTACAACCTTGGGACCGGTGAGGAACATATATGCTGTGCCTTCCATCATGATGGTGAAGTCTGTCAGGGCTGGAGAATAGACCGCGCCACCTGCGCAGGGGCCGAAAATTCCCGAAATCTGAGGAACCACACCCGATGCCATAATGTTGCGCTGGAAAATCTCGGCATAGCCGGCAAGGGCATTGATGCCTTCCTGTATGCGTGCACCACCACTGTCATTGATGCCAATTACAGGTGCGCCAACCTTCATGGCCATATCCATAACCTTGCATATCTTCTGTGCCATCGTTTCGCTCAGCGAACCACCTGTCACGGTGAAGTCTTGTGCGAATATGTAGACGAGTCGTCCTTCTATTGTTCCACTACCGACAACCACACCGTCGCCAAGATACTGTTTTTTCTCCTGGCCAAAGTTGGTACATCTATGGGTGACAAACATATCCATCTCTTCAAAGCTGCCTTTGTCGAGTAACATATCTATACGTTCGCGTGCTGTGTATTTTCCGCGTTCGTGCTGTTTTTCAATAGCTTTTTCTCCGCCACCAAGACGCGCTTTGGCGCGCAGGGCTACCAGCTCTTTGATTTTTTCAAATTGCTTGCTCATAATATATTGTTTAATATTGTATGTGTTTCTTGTATTACTCCTCACAAAGTTCGGTAAGCACACCTTGTGTCGATTTCGGGTGCAGGAATGCTATGTGCAGTCCCTCGGCTCCCTTTCTTGGTGTCTTGTCAATGGTGCGTATCTCCTTTTGCTCACATTCGGCCAGGGCTTTGGCAACACCATCTTCTACCTTGTAGGCTATGTGATGTATTCCTTCGCCACGGTTTTCAATGAATTTTGCTATTGTACTATCGGGCGATGTCGCTTCAAGAAGTTCTATTTTTGTGTCACCGACTTTCAGGAACGCAGTGCGCACCTTCTGCTCTTCGACTGTCTCGATGTTGTAGCATTTGAAGCCTAAAACCTGTTCGTAATATGGCAATGCCTCTTCAATGCTTTTTACGGCAATGCCCAAATGCTCTATTTTGGAAATTTTCATAATGCGATGTTTGTATTGTTCATTTATGACACACCCATTGGTGCTTTCCTGTTTCTCGCTAATGCGAAGATAATACTTAAAAACGGAATAACAACAATTTGCAAATGTTTTTTGGACTTCAGCAATCTATTGCAGTTCCCATAAACGAGCAATCTCCCTGCCAACCGGCAGGGAGATTGCTCGTGAAGAGGCTGGGTGAGCCTCTTGTGTCCTTGTCTCAATTACTTGATGTCTGTCGTTTCCTTCATATCTATTTCGTTGCCATTCCTGTCGTGGAAATGGTATTCAAGATATGCCAGTTTCTGGTCGGGTACGACGCTGATTCCGAATCCGTATTTCATCTGCCATTTACGGTAGAGTGATATGAATCCTTTCTTGATGTAGGCATTTACAAATGGATGCACATACAATTTAAATCGCTTGATACCGATGGTCTTCACCAGGGTTTCTATTTTACTCTCAAGTGTGTCGGTAAACAGTACCGATGGCTGTATTTTGCCTTTACCGTGGCATACGGGACAACATTCTTCAACCTGCATCGATGTCGCAGGGCGGACTCTCTGACGTGTTATCTGCATCAGACCGAACTTGCTCAGTGGCAGGATATTGTGCTTTGCTCTGTCACGGCTCATATTCTCCGTCATTCTCTCATAGAGCTTCTGGCGGTTCTCGGCTTTGTCCATGTCAATGAAGTCGACCACAATGATACCTCCCATATCGCGAAGGCGTAGCTGGCGTGCCAGTTCGTCGGCGGCTCCAAGGTTTACCTCGAGCGCATTTTCCTCCTGATTGCTTGCGTTGTTGCGTGCTCTGTTGCCGCTGTTTACATCAACGACGTGCAATGCTTCGGTGTGCTCGATGACCAAGTAGGCGCCGCTCTTGAATGAAACGATTCTTCCAAAAGAGGATTTTATCTGTTTCGTTATTCCAAAATGGTCGAAAATGGGCAGCTCTCCGCGGTACAGCTTTATTATGTTTACGCTTTCGGGTGCAATGACCGAAACGTAATCCCTGATACGCTTGTAAACCTCTACGTCGTTGACGTGTATGCTTTCGTACGACGGGTTGAATAGGTCGCGGAGGAGTGCAAGGGTCCTGTCGGACTCTTCGTGCACCATTGTCGGTGGTTTGGTGCTCTTTTGCACCTTGCCCACGAGTGACTCCCAATTGTTGATTAGTGAGCGCAGTTCGCCGTCAAGCTCGGCAACCTTCTTGCCTTCGGCTGCAGTGCGTACTATTATGCCAAAGTTCTTTGGCTTGATGCTCTGTAGCAGTTGCTTGAGGCGTGTGCGTTCCTCGGGGGACTTGATTTTTGAAGATACCGATACCTTGTCTTCAAATGGTATAAGTATCAAAAAGCGTCCGGCAAACGATAGCTCGCAAGTCAACCTTGGACCTTTGGTGTTGATAGGTTCTTTGGTTATCTGTACTAGAATTTCCTGTCCTGTCTGCAAGGCTTCGCTGATGTTGCCCTCTTTCTTCTTTTCGGGCATTATTGATGCCTTGGCGATGGGGAAACTCTTTTTGCGGTCGCTTGTGATTTGTTTCAGATACTTCTGAAGAGAGTAAAATTGTGCGCCTAAATCAGTATAGTGCAGGAATGCCTCCTTCTCGGAACCGACATCAACAAAGCAGGCGTTCAGCCCGGGCATAATTTTCTTTACGCGCCCGTGGTAAATATTGCCTACCGAAAATGTTTCTGTCTGTTCTTCCTTCTGAAATTCCACCAGTTGCTTCTCTTCGGTGATTGCAATGGAAACTTCTTGGGAATGAACATCTACAAATAGTTCACTTGTCACAATACTGTCGCTTTTTTGTGCGCTCCATTACTTCAAGGCGGAGCGCATTTCCTTGTTTCTTTAAAACAAAAAACAAACTTGAGGTCCTTTTGCTATCCTTACAAGTTTGTTTTTTGTGCTTTGACAGACGTTTACTTACTTGCTCTTATGTCTGTTCTTTCTCAGTCTTTTTTTACGCTTGTGCGTAGACATTTTATGTCTTTTTTTCTTCTTTCCGCTTGGCATAAGTTAAAATTTTATTAATTAATCACTCTTATTTTTTTACTTCATTCATAAATGTCTTTGCGGGCTTGAAGGCCGGAATGTTGTGCGCTGGAATAGTAATTGTCTTTTCCTTATGTATATCGCGTGCGGTCTTCTCTGCTCTGTGCTTGATTATGAAGCTACCGAAACCACGAAGGTAAACTGGTTCCTGGTTGACCAAAGAGGTCTTTACTGCTTCCATAAACGACTCAACCGTTGTCAAAACCACTGATTTCTCAATTCCTGTCTTCTTTGCAATCTCATTAACAATCTCTGCTTTTGTCATCTTTCTATGATTTTTATTATTCAACGCTTTGGTTTATAATTTTCGGGTTACAAATATATATCAATTTTTACTTTTACCGAAATTTATACAATGTTTTTTTTGCGAAACGTAATATTTTGGCATTGGATAAGTTAAACTGGCCTTTTGTTTTGTTCTTTTTTTTGTGCTTTTGCGCTTTTTTTGCCACGTGTACTCAAATACCGGGCTTAATATTTGAAATAGGTGTGTATTTTTTATATTTTTGCAACATAAAATAATAAATGTATTATGTCTGTAAACAAAGTTATTCTAATAGGTAATGTCGGCAAGGAACCCGATGTTCGTCATCTCGACCGTAATGTAGTAGTTGCCAATTTGGTTCTGGCAACAACTGAACGCTCATATACATTGCAGAACGGTACTCAAGTGCCCGAACGCACCGAGTGGCATAATGTTGTTCTGTGGGGCGGTCTTGCCGAGGTGGCCGAGCGTTATGTGCACAAAGGTGACCGCATATATATCGAGGGCAAGATAAGGACAAATACTTATGAAGACCAGAACGGTATACGCCGTTATAGAACCGAGATTCTTGCCGAAACAATGGATATGCTTTCGTCAAGAGCTACTGGCACTACAGCTCCCGAAGGTCCGGTTCCGGGAACATCGTTTTAATTTAATCTTATAGTTTTGGATATATTCACAACTGTATTCTTACAGGTTTATATGTTTTCATCCGCCGATGTCAGTGTTACAATGCCTTCGGTGGGTGCTATTGTTGCTGCTTGTGTGGCAGCATTCCTGTTGCTGTGTTCGGCATTTGCCTCGGGTTCTGAAATAGCCTTTTTCTCGTTGACAAGGGAGAAACTGAATGAAATGGCCGAGAGCAAGTCGGCAAAGGACAGGCGTGTTATTGAATTGCTGAAAGAGCCTGAACGTTTGTTGGCTACAATACTTATTGTCAACGACTTTGTCAATGTAGGCGTCGTTATGCTGCTCAACTACTTCTTTATGGACGTGCTTCATTTTGCCGATGGGGCAGAGTGGCTCAAGTTCTTGCTGTTGACAGTGGTGCTGACATTTCTTCTGTTGCTCTTTGGCGAGGTTATGCCTAAGATATATTCAAAGAGCAATGTTGTCAAGTTTGCACGCTTTACCTCGGGTGCGCTCTATCTTCTTTCAAAAGCCTTGTCGCCATTCTCGAAAATGCTGGTGCGTTCGACTGCGTTTACGCAACGCATAGTGTCGAAACAGAACCGTATGCTCTCGGTCGATGAACTTGAACAGGCGTTGGAACTAACTGACACAAAAGAAATTGGCGAACAAAAGAATATGCTTGAGGGGATAATCCGCTTTGGCGACGAAACCGTCAAGAATATTATGACTTCGCGACTTGATATGGTAATGCTTGATATGCGTGCCCCATACTCCGAGGTGCTAAAATGCGCGGCAGAGAATGCCTATTCGCGAATACCGGTTTTCGGTAAAACGCAAGACGATATCCGTGGAATATTATATATAAAGGATTTGATTCCGCATTTGAACCGTGGAGGCAACTTCCGTTGGCAGTCGCTTATTCGTCAGCCCTTCTTTGTTCCCGAAACCAAGAAGATTGACGACCTGTTGTGTGATTTCCAGACTGTGAAGGTGCATATGGCGGTTGTTGTCGATGAATTTGGTGGTGTGTCGGGTTTGATAACACTCGAAGATATTATTGAGGAGATTGTCGGTGAGATAAATGACGAGTTCGACGAGCCGGACTCTTCATACGAGAAGCTTGATGACAATACCTATCTCTTTGATGGACGCACCTCTTTGTCCGATTTCTACAAGATTGTGTCGCTGGACAGTGAAGGCTTTGAGGAGTTCTCGGGCGAAGCGGATACTCTTGCAGGCCTGCTTCTTGAGGTGAAGGGAGAATTTCCACAACTGCACGAGGTTATAGTTTGTAATGACGTTGCATTTGAGGTGGTGCAGAAGGATAAACACCGTATTGTTAAAATAAAGGCGGTATTGCCGTCTAATCAGGCTGAGCCTGTTGATTCTCAGGAGGAATAATGCCACTGCTCGGGCGATATAAATTGGCTGATTCGGACGTTTGGGTGTGGAAGATAACCGAAACGGTTGATGAATTGTCGGCAATGGTGCCGGCCGCGAGTGCTTCGTTGGCTCTTGAAAAGTTCGCTTCGAGAAAGCGTCGTGCCGAATGGTTGGCTGTGCGTGCAATTGTGGTACAACAGTTTGGCAAAGGGGTGGATATTGTGTATGATGTGGCCGGAAAACCGATGCTTGATGCGGCTTGTGGCTATGTGAGCATTTCGCATACAAAAGGCTATGCGGTTGTGGCGTTCTCGCGCGTGTCGGAAATTGGAGTGGATGTCGAATTGATGTCCCGTAACGTTGCAGATGTTGCCGACCGTTATATGCCGGCCGAGCTTCTTGAAAAAGTGCCTTTGGGTGAAAGGAATAGTGTTGCACTTTTCCATTGGTGTGCCAAGGAGGCTTTGTATAAAATAGTTGGTGACCTGGGTGGAAACTTTAAGGATAATATTTCTGTTGGATTGTTTGAACCCGGAGAACGTGGAACAGTTCCGGTAGAGCTTGTCGGTCTTGATTTTTATGGTTGCAGACGCTTTGTGGCTGATTTCTTGGTGCTGGATGACCTGCTTGTTGTCTTGTGCCGCAGATGAACCGCTGAATCGCTGAATCGCATGGCTCGGCAGGCCGGTGATTGACTTTAGGTTGTACATTAAATTGTGAATATATGACTAATGGTTTGGTACGTAGTATAGTTGTAATGCTGACTGGGCTTTTGCTCATTTTCTGTAGTGATAGTGTTGTCGGGTGGTTGATCCGTATTGTCGGTGTCGCATTCTTTTTGCCGGCATTGGTGTCTGCAATAAATATTTATATCACCCGTGCTCAGGGTGAAATGCTTCCTAAGGTTCTCATATCTATCATTGATGTGGGTAGTATGGCCTTTGGTTTGTGGCTTATGGCAGCTCCTGCAAGTTTTGAAACTCTGTTTGTCAAAATCCTTGCGCTGTTATTGCTGTTGTTTGCCGTGTACCAAGTATCGGTGCTTGCTATGGCGCATAGGCGTCGTTCTATTCCAATATGGATGTATATAGCTCCGCTTTTGCTTGTCATTGCATCTGTCGTGCTTTTTACATCATCGTTCAAGCCTTTGGAAACATTGTCGGTGGTGTTTGGAATTGCTGCCGTTGTTTCGGGTGTCTCGGATTTGATAATATTGTTGAAGTTGAGAAAGGGTAAAGAAACACCCGGGACAGATGTCGTGAAAAGGTCTTGAAAGATTTTCTTGGTGAATTTTAGTTTTTTTCGATGTATTCGGCATTTTTTTGATATGATTGTGAAAAAAATATTACGATTATATATGTTTTTCAATAAAAAAATGACAACTTTGCATTATGAATGATTTGTTGTCACAGGTTGTTTTATTGGAGATAATTGTAAAGGGTGTTGTCATTGGAATAGTAGCTTCTGCTCCAATGGGACCGGTAGGTGTTCTGTGTATTCAACGCACACTGAACAAGGGTCGTGCATACGGCCTTGTAACAGGTGTCGGTGCTGCATTGAGCGATATCCTTTATGCGTTGATAACCGGTTATGGATTGAGCTTGCTCTATGACGTGATAAGTAATCCAACAACTATCTATTGGATGCAGCTCATCGGTGCTGTGATAATGTTCATATTTGGATTGCATACTTACCGCACCAATCCTGTCCGTAATACAAGAAATGTCAGCCGTAACAAGAGCAGTCTGCTCCGTAACGGTGTAACCGGATTCTTTATAACTCTTGCGAATCCGATGATTATCCTGCTTTTCCTTGCGCTTTTCACTCCGTTCAATTTTGTAATGATAGAAGAACCTATGTTCTATCAGTTCATCGGTTATCTGTCTATCTTTGGAGGAGCAATGCTATGGTGGCTGTTCATTACATTCGTGGTGAACAAGTTGAGGACACGTTTCGATGTGCGTGGCATTTGGATAATCAATAGAGTGATTGGTGGTGCTGTGATGATTGGCTCATTGGTGGGCGCAGTGCTCATTGCCACCGGTACATTGTCGTTACATTAAAATCTTTTTTGTTTTGCTTGTTTCAAGGGAACTTCGAAAAAAAAATATAGCGGAGTATCTGCTATATATGTGGCAAGTCGAGGATTTGCTGCGTGCAAATGAATTGTCACTCGACAACGTGAAAAGAAATATTGTAGAACCTTATGCCTTGCCCGATGAACAGTCGGGCGAACTTCTGCAATGGTACGCCAATCTCATTGATATGATGCACCAGGAGGATGTCAAGGAAAATGGGCACCTGCAGATAAACAGGAATGTTATAATAAATCTCACCGACCTTCATCTGCGACTTTTGAAGTCGCCCAAGGTTCCATTCTATTCGGCTGCCTACTACAAGGCTCTGCCATTTATCGTTGAGTTCAGGACAAAGAGCGAGGGAAGGGAGAAGACAGAACTCGAGAATTGTTTCGATGCGCTTTATATGGTGTGGATGATGAAACTGCAGAAGCGCGTGATAAATGAAGAAACGCTTAAGGCTACAGCTGAAATAGGTAAATTCATATCAATGCTCTCGCTCTATTTCAAGGAGGATGAAGAGGGAAAACTGGACCTGGAGAGCGAAGAGTAATTAAAACACGAAAAACATAATTCAAATGAGTAATATACAGGAAGAGATTGGACGTAGAAGAACGTTTGCGATTATATCGCACCCTGACGCCGGTAAGACAACACTTACCGAAAAACTGTTGCTTTTCGGTGGCCAGATACAGGTTGCCGGTGCTGTAAAGTCAAACAAGATTAAGAAAACAGCTACGTCCGACTGGATGGAGATTGAGAAGCAGCGTGGTATCTCTGTGACAACATCTGTTATGGAGTTTGATTATGCCGGATACAAAATCAATATCCTTGATACCCCTGGTCACCAGGATTTTGCCGAGGATACCTTCAGGACATTGACAGCTGTTGACAGTGTAATTATTGTCGTTGACAGTGCCAAGGGTGTGGAAACACAGACACGTAAACTTATGTCGGTGTGTCGTATGCGTAATACACCTGTGATAGTCTATGTCAACAAGATGGACCGCGAAGGACGTGACCCATTTGAGTTGCTCGATGAACTTGAAAGTGAGTTGCAGATTGCTGTTCGTCCGCTCAGTTGGCCAATAGACCAAGGAGCGCGTTTCAAGGGTGTATACAATATATATGAGCAAAAACTGGACCTCTTCACTCCCAACAAACAGCGTGTGACAGAAAAGGTTGAAGTTGATATTGACAGCGAAGAACTGGATAAGAATATCGGTGAGGATTTGGCATTGAAACTACGTACCGACCTGGAACTTGTAGAGGGTGTATATCCTGAATTCAATGTCCAGGACTATCTTGATGCAAAAGTAGCACCGGTGTTTTTTGGTTCTGCCCTTAACAATTTTGGTGTTCAGGAACTGCTCGATTGTTTTGTGAAAATTGCTCCTAGCCCGCGTCCGGTGCAGGCTTTGGAACGTGTTGTAAATCCCGAGGATTCTAAATTTACAGGCTTCATCTTTAAGATAACAGCAAATATCGACCCTAATCACCGTTCTTGTGTCGCATTCTGTAAAATTTGTTCAGGCAAGTTTGTGCGCAATACCCCATATCGTCACATCCGCTTGGGTAAGGAGCTCCGCTTCTCGTCACCAACGCAGTTTATGGCGCAACGCAAAAGTACTATTGAAGAGGCATATCCCGGTGACATCATCGGTTTGCCCGATACCGGCAACTTCAAGATTGGTGACACCTTGACCGAAGGCGAAATCCTCCATTTCAAAGGTTTGCCAAGTTTCTCGCCTGAGATGTTCAAATACATTGAGAATGCCGACCCGATGAAGACAAAACAGCTTGCAAAGGGTATCGACCAGCTTATGGGCGAGGGTGTTGCACAGTTGTTCGTGAACCAGCATAATGGCCGTAAGCTCATAGGTACAGTTGGACAGCTCCAGTTCGAGGTAATCCAATACCGTCTTGAGAACGAGTATAACGCCAAGTGCCGATGGGAGCCCGTAAGCCTCTACAAGGCTTGTTGGATTGAGAGCGACGACGCTGCAGAACTTGAGGCATTCAAGAAACGCAAATATCAGTATATGGCAAAGGACATTGAAGGACGTGATGTTTTCCTGGCCGACAGCGGATATGTATTGCAGATGGCACAGAACGATTTCAAGTCAATACGTTTCCACTTTACCAGCGAATTCTAAAAAAAAGCAAAAATGGGTACAATAGCCGATGAAGTAAAGAAATGTATCGAGGTAATGCGCCAGGGTGGTGTCATTCTTTACCCCACAGATACAGTTTGGGGGCTTGGTTGCGATGCTACTAATGCCGATGCTGTCAAGAAGGTTTTTGAGATAAAGAAACGTTGCGATAGTAAAGCGATGCTGCTGCTTGTCGATAGTGCTGATCGTCTTGCACGCTATGTCGGCAATGTGCCAGCCGTTGCGTGGGACTTGATTGAATTGAGTGACAAACCACTGACAATTATATACGACGGAGCACGTAATTTGGCTCCCAATCTCATTGCAGAGGATGGTAGTGTGGGAATAAGAGTGACGTCTGAGATGTTCTCAAAGGAACTTTGCTACCGTTTCCAGAAAGCCGTTGTTTCGACTTCGGCAAACATAAGTGGTGAGCCTACGCCGAATAATTATAGCGAAATAAGCCCTGAGATTATATCTGCCGTTGACTACGTAGTTAATTACAAGCAGCTCGAAAAGGGCAAGGCAAAATCATCAAGCATAATAAAGTTGACCGAGAACGGAACAGTAACCATAATCAGACAATGATGGGTAAGAAACAGGAGCAGGGGCTTATAGACCGTTTTAACAGTTGGCGGGAAAAGCATATATCGCATAGGCAGTTCGTGCTTATGCTTAGCCTTTTTGTGGGTGTGCTCTCTGCGCTTGCTGCCTATCTATTGCATCATCTGATACATTTCATCCAGCATCTGCTTACTGGCGGTTTTGATGCTCACACGTTCAACTGGTTATATTTGCTGTATCCCGTTATCGGTATTTTAATAACAGGCCTTTTCATACGCAAGGTGGTGCGTGACGATATCAGCCACGGTGTAACCAAGGTTCTTTATGCAATTTCGTGCCGTAAGGGCAAGATACGTCGCCATAACACCTGGTCGTCATTGATTGCCAGTGGAATAACCATTGGCTTTGGTGGTTCAGTGGGAGCTGAGTCGCCTATTGTGATGACCGGCTCTGCCATAGGCTCTAATCTTGGTAGCCTGTTCAAGATGGAGAAGAAGGTGATGCTGTTGCTCATCGGTTGCGGTGCTGCCGGTGCAGTGTCGGGAATCTTCAAGGCTCCTATAACGGGTCTGGCCTTTGTGATTGAGGTGTTGATGATTGACTTGACCATGTCGTCATTGTTGCCATTGCTCATATCAAGCGTGACGGCTGCTACGCTCTCATACATTCTGATGGGAACCGAAACAATGTTCAAGTTCAATATGTCCGAAGCCTTTGACTTGGCTCGTGTTCCTTATGTATTATTGCTTGGCATTGTATGTGGTCTGGTTTCGCTCTATTTTACAAAGGTTACAGTCGGCATAGAAAAATTTTTCAAGAGATTCAAGAGCCCTTATACAAGGCTTTTGATTGGCGGCAGTGTCCTTAGCGTGTTGATTTTTCTGTTTCCGCCGCTCTATGGTGAGGGTTATGATACTATCAAGCAATTGATTGACGGCTCGTCTGAAACATCGGAGATGATTCTTGAAAAATCCCTCTTCTTCGACCATTCACACCTGTTGCTGCTGTTTATGTTCCTTGTTGTGGTTTTCAAGGCTTTTGCATCAACCGTGACCAACTGTGCAGGTGGTTGTGGAGGTATATTCGCTCCAAGCCTTTTCTTGGGTTGTGTTACCGGTTATCTATTTGCCAGTCTGTGCAATATGACCGGGTTTGGGGTTATGGTCATTGAAGAGAACTTTGCTCTCTTTGGAATGGCGGCACTGATGTCGGGCGTTTTTCACGCACCGTTGACAGGTGTCTTCCTCATTGCTGAATTGACAGGCGGTTACGACCTGTTCCTACCGTTGATGATGGTTTCAGTGTCATCATATCTGACAGTGAGGGTCTTTGATAGCAACAATATATATGCGGTGCGTCTTGCACAACGTGGCGAACTAATCACTCATCATAAAGACCACGCTGTGCTTACGACGTTGAAGGTGACCGATGTCGTTGAGAAGAATTTTATGACAGTCAGTCCCGAAATGGATTTGGGTGCTTTAACTTCGGTTGTCGCAAAGACAAAACGCAATATTTTCCCTGTCTTGAATGCAGCCAGACATCTTGTAGGTATTATTTATCTCGATGATGTAAGGCATATAATGTTCCGTCAGGAGCTTTATCACCGCTATTCGGTAGCATCACTCATGCGTGAGGTTCCCGAACGCTTGAGCATTGAAGAGCCAATGGAGGTGGTGATGCGCAAGTTCGAGGAGACTGGAGCGTGGAATTTGCCGGTTGAGGATGTGACGGGCGAATACATCGGTTTTATCTCAAAATCGGCGATATTTACCGCTTACCGTAATACATTGTTGGAATTTACATCAGATTGATTATGCAGAATTTGAGAATAGTATATTTAGGTACACCCGATTTCGCGGTTGAGCCTCTACGTCGTCTGCTCGAGAAGCAACGCTCTTGTGATAGCTGTGGCTATGAGATTGTTGGTGTTGTTACAATGCCCGACAAGATGATAAACAAACGTGGTAACCAGCTTCTTATGAGCCCGGTAAAGCAGTATGCGGTGGAGCAGGGATTGCCGGTGTTACAGCCTGAATCGTTGAAGGATGAGGCTTTTCAGAATGAATTGCGTGCCTGGGGTGCCGATTTACAGATTGTTGTCGCTTTCCGTATGCTCCCCGAGAGTGTCTGGAATATGCCACGTTTGGGAACATTCAATCTGCACGCCTCGTTGCTGCCACAATATCGTGGTGCAGCCCCCATCAATTGGGCTATAATAAATGGTGACAAGGAGAGTGGTGTGACCACCTTTTTCCTGAAACACGAAATTGATACCGGCGATATTATCTTCCGCGATGTCGTTGCCATTGACGATTGTGACAATGCCGGCACACTGCACGACAAATTGATGCTTCAGGGTGGCGAGACAGTGCTTCGAACTGTCGAGGCTATCGTAAGCGGCAATGTCGAGGCGGTAGCTCAGGATAAAATCAGTGCCGGTGAGCTACGCCCTGCGCCAAAGATTTTCCGTGATACTTGCCGCATAAATTGGCAGGGTAGCGTGGATGGCATATATAACTTCGTGCGCGGTATGTCGCCATATCCGGCAGCATGGTGTGAACTCATAAATGAGAACAATGAGGCTGTTGCTCTCAAGGTTTATGCTGTGACAAGGGAATATACACAGCACAACAGGGTTGCGGGAACACTCCTCACTGATTGTAAGACCTATATCAAGGTTGCTGTAGATGGTGGATATATCCAACTTGACGAAGTACAGCTTGCCGGTAAGAAACGTATGCCGGTAGCCGACCTGCTCCGTGGTTTTTCAATAGATGGAATGTGTATGAAGTAATTAAAAAGGAGTAACCCCGATGATCTGACCCCAAAAAGTTGGACGGATTAATAAAAGTATTATTGGTAAAGAGTTCGGTATTGCACCGGACTCTTTCCTTTTAGTCTCAGTTTTATTCTGTCATTGTTGTAGTAATGGATGTACTTCTTCAGTTCTTGCTT